>NZ_JAIAZY010000099.1 GCF_019459225.1 Bacillus sp. IITD106 | reverse complement strand
TTTCCTGGTGTATGAAATAATGCAATTACCAAAATAAAACACAAAAAATCCCCAGCGACTTCATGTAAGATTAAAGTACCTGACAGGGAACTCAATCTCATCACCACTCACAATAATTAGGAGGTTGAAGTCACATGGGGACAAGTAAACAATATCATATTCAAGGGAAGAAAGGTAGCTATTTTAGGGATCAATTGCGAGGAGTTGATTTAGAACAGGTTCTAATTGTCGCAATTGATGCAGCTAAACTTCATCAAAAAGCCTTGATATGTAATTATTTTGGCGATGTCATTGAGAAACCCTTTTTCTTTTCAGTTAATAATGCGGGTATATCCTTGTTATGCACCAAGATTGAAGAAGCTAAGAAGATGGTTGATGCACAACGCATATTTTTAGGGGTAGAAGCTACAGGTCATTACTACGAAGATATCGTCCGCGAACTTGGTTCCTGTGGTTATCGTGTGGATATTTTCAATGCATATACCACCAAAGAAGAGAGGAACAGTGCACTAAATTGGTGTAAAACAGACGATTTAGACCTGATTGCCCTTGCCCATGCGATCAAAAATAATAAAGGGACAGAATCTACATTGTTAGAAGGGAAACAGCGTCAACTGCTTACCCTGACAAGGACAAGGAGAAGAGATATAAATAGACGCTCCTCCCTGCTTGTCGAGATTCGTACTTTAATGGACCATATTTGGCGTGAATATCAGGGATACGCCATTGTGGTGAATGGGAAAAGGAAAACCCAAAAGATCTTTAGTGACTTCTGGGGAAAATCTGCCCTGTTTTTTATGACGTACTACCCACATCCTTCAGATATTCTTGCCTTAGGTGAATTAGGTCTTAAAAGTTTATCTAAAGAACACAATTTAAAATTACGTTCCACAACCATTAAAAGGCTTCTTTTCGCTGCTGAACAGTCAATCACCCGTTCCAAGGAAGAGCTGGCACCGGAGCTTCTCGTATTAAAAATGAGGCTCCAAGACCTTCAAAGGTTGAATGAAAATATCGAAACCTTGGAAAGGGAGATTGAAAAAATTCTCCTTCAGACAGACGGCAAACTCTTGCTTACTGTCCCAGGTATTGGATTAGTTTCGGCAGCTGAATTTTATGCTGAGCTGGGAGATGTTTCAAACTACAATAACCCTGGCCAACTGATTAAAAAAGCTGGCACAAATCCTATTATCAAGCAATCAGGTGGTGACGAAGGATACCGGTACTATGGCCGAATTTCCAGGCAAGGAAATCCTCATCTTCGAAAGGTTGTCTATAATATCGGATTCTGTCTTTCAACGCATAATAAGGATTTACAACCATTTAAACAACGGCTAGAAGGAAAAGGTAAGCATTCCCGAAAAGTGTTTATCGCAATGGGAAACAAATTCATTAAAATTGCCTTTGCAATGCTGCGTGACAAGAAGCCATTTTTATCAAAGCAGTCAGGCTTTAACATTGCGGATGAGATCAATAAAAAGCTTAAATACAATAATATGGGCTCTCAAAAAGTAGAAAGCAAGGCTGTTGCTTAAGGTAGGTTTTCCACAAAACAAACACTGGATCACCGGCTTTATATGGAGTGGCGGGCATGATAGCCTTGGCCGGCGTGGGCAAATTCGTTTTCCCTTGCCGCTTTGCTAGAAAATCATGCCCGCAGAGGCTCCATGTCAAGCCTATCAGAATTAACCACATTTTCTGGGGTCGAGGTGAGATCGGTAGTTTCCTTGGAGGCTTTAGACCTCGATGCTAAGCATTATCCACCTCGTCCTGCAAATGCGAGCAGTACGTTAAATGAAAATTGTACTATGCCAGGATGCACTTTCTGCAGAATTGAAAGCGAGGCATTTCCACTTCAGATCCGAGAAAGTGTGGTTAATGAATATAAGGTTCACTGTCAGTTGCTACTTTCTAATCCATTTTTTGGTAACCAATAGTGGTAGGTATATTTCCTATACTCAAAATGGTAAAAAAAGTATTTGACATAGTACGCTTA
>NZ_JAIAZY010000098.1 GCF_019459225.1 Bacillus sp. IITD106 | reverse complement strand
TGTAGAGTAGAAAACAGGAATTAGATATTGCCTTCTTGTCCTCGGGGTTCAGGGTCTTCCACCTTACTAAGCCAACAAGAGGGCAATTCCTTTTCCTGCTCCCCCTCATCAAACCGTACATGAAGTTTTCCCTCATACGGCTTTCCGACGTTCTTCTTCCTTTGGCTTTACGGATTTAATTCGCTAATTTCACCAATATGAATTGGACTTTATTTACTGTATCTTGAAGATAGGCATGTTTATGTCGTTTATTCCTTTTCTTGTTATGAAAAAGATTTAAACGTTGTATCACATACCAGTCAATGCGATTCAACCACCTCTTAGACATTGGGGAAAGTTGGTAATAATTCTTGAATCCTTGTAACCTTCGGTTTAGTCCTTTCACCAAATCTTTTATATCCATAAATAATTTATGTCGTGGTTCCGTATAATCTTTGATTTTCTTTCGCATCTTCTTCATGGCCCTCTTACTTGGGACATGGTTCATGATAAAGAATATCCGACCACCCTTTTTACGGATGGGGAATTTGCGATGATGAAATCCAAGAAAGTCAAATCCGTCACTGTCATCCCAGATGTTAACGAGTCTTGATTTCTCTTTATGTAGTGAGAGGTCAAGTTTTCCCATGATTGCTTGGATTACTCGTATACTTTCCAGCGCTTGCTGTTTTGTCTTGCACAAGATGACGAAGTCATCCGCATAACGAATAAGAGAGCCTAGATGGCTGAATTTCTCTTCCCAGAGGGAATCCATTACATTCAAATAGATGTTTGAAAGTAACGGAGAAATCACACCGCCTTGAGGAGCTCCCAAGAGAGAATTTCTGACTTTGCCCTCTTCCATGATTCCTGCTTGTAGCCATTTCCGAATCAGTTTCAGCACCCTACGGTCACTGATTCGTTGTTCTACTAGCTTCATCAACTTATCATGGTTGATATTATCAAAGTAGCCTTGGATATCGACGTCCAATACCCAATAGTTCTTTCTGCTCTCTTTCCTTATTTTCGCTATCGCTTGATGTGCATTCCTTTTGGGACGGAATCCGTAAGAACAATCCTTGAAGTCAGCTTCAAAGATCGGCTCTATCACTAATTTTGTTGCCATTTGTGCGACTCTGTCTTTAATGGTCGGAATTCCTAATGGACGTTTCTTTCCGTCATCTTTAGGAATGTAGGTACGCAAGACAGGCTGCGGATGATATCGGTTCTCCTTTAGCTCAAGATAAAGTTCATTAAGAAATCTCTTCTCCCCATAGGACTCAATATCCTCCAGCGTCTGTAAGTCTACCCCGCCACTTCCTCGCTTTCTTTTTACTCTTTGCCATGCTTCCCACAAGATATCAGGTCGATAAATCTTATCATATAAGGCATGAAATCGGCTTGTTTTGCTTTCCTTGGCACAAAGGTATAATGTTTTCCAGAGTTCTTGAGCTTTTGCATGGTTGGTGTAATTAGCCATTTTCTTGGCATTCACTGACTCTTACCTCCTTTAAACATACGAACGAAGTAGGGTATTGGCTTGTGCCGTCCTTCCCTAGACAACGTTTTGTTGTCGTTGTCATCATTGGTACTATGACCCCCTCCGACTCCCTCTCAGCCCATCCACCACTTCGCTTAAAAGCTTATAGGTTTCTGTTTTACTTCCCATCATGAAAGTGACCGAGGAGGGCCTCCCCAGTTCCGTTAACTACTTTCCTAACATGTCTCTCCCCATACCCCGAGGGATTCTTAGGTGCTGTATCCAAGTTCTTCACACCGTCCATGGTTTTCGCCCATATGCTCGAGGCTCAACTTCCCTTTTTATCCTCTGTTGAGGGTTGTAATTGACGAGGCGGCAGGATTCACTTTATGTTACAACCTGTTAGGTTGCTCGCACTCACGGATGAGTTACTTTGTCACAGGGCTTCAACCTTAGGATTTCTCCACCAGTTGCCTGTCAGCTACTGAGCGTCTTGGCACTTACTCAGGTTGGACTTCCACCAACTAGCAATTAACGGCTTGCTGGGCACGCA
>NZ_JAIAZY010000097.1 GCF_019459225.1 Bacillus sp. IITD106 | reverse complement strand
TTCCTATTAAAATATTTCTCTATCACTGTTATATTTTATTCGTTGATGATGATTTACAGTGATGGAGGACATGAAAGGTGGACAAGTTTGAAGTGTATGTAGACATTCGTCAATTATTAAAGCAAGGGTTCAGTAAAGCAAAAATAGCCAAAAAGTTAGGAATTTCCCGACCTACTCTGTATCGATACCTTCAAAAGGATCCGAAAGAAATGGCAGACTGGGTAGATTCCCTCCAAGTCAGGTCGAAAAAATTGGATCCATATAAGGATAAGATTTTATCCTGGCTCAAAGAGAATCCAGACATGTCGGCTGCCCAAGTGGAAGATTGGTTAAGAGAGAGAGATTCTTCCTTGGAGATATCGGAGAGCACTGTCAGGGGCTATGTCAGGAAACTTCGAGAAGATTATGATCTTCCAAAAGAAATTCGTGTTCGTGACTATGAAGCTGTTCCAGAAATGGCCATGGGGGAACAAGCACAAGTGGATTTTGGAGAAACCATACAGGAGACCCCTGAAAGGAAGAAAGCAAAACTTTATTTCATAGCTTTTGTCTTATCGCATTCACGTTATAAGTATGTAGAATGGCTAGATAGGCCTTTTACAACAAGAGATTTGATAAATGCCCATGAAAATGCATTTAAGTGGTTTGAAGGGATTCCACATGAAATGGTATATGACCAGGATTCAGTCATTGTCGTCAGTGAAAATGGGGGAAACCTTATTTACACAAAGGAATTTGAAGTGTACCGCCAACAGCGTGGTTTAAAGGTAAGGATTTGTCGCAAAGCAGATCCAGAAAGCAAAGGGAGAATTGAAAATGTAGTCGGATATATCAAGAAAAATTTCGCCAAGCATCGGATATTTACCAATATCGATCGCTGGAATGAAGATTCGTGGAAATGGCTTAATCGTACAGGGAACTATAAAATTCATCAGACTACAAAAAAAAGACCGGTCGAAGTGTTTCAAGAAGAAAAACACCATTTAAGACCAGTCCCTAACCCGTTAGAATTCAGTAATGTAAAACCTGTATCTAGTATAACAAGAACGGTTCGCCGGGACAATACAATCCGATATCAGTCCAACCGATATTCTGTTCCTCTAGGTACATTTAATAAACAAGAAAAGGTATATATACAAAGAACCGAAGAACATCTGCTTATATATGCATCTCCCAATGGCCCGTTAATGGCCGAACATAAAATTTGTCATGGGAAAGGTCAATTGATTCAAGACCGGCAACATACTAGAGATAGATCAAAAGGAATCGACGCCTACATGGATACAGTAGCCAGTTATTTTACCGATTCCCATCTGGCACAATGTTTTCTGAAGGAAATCAGGGATCGATATCCTCGATATATACGTGATCAATTACAGATCATCATGAATCAGCTAAAAAGGACGCCGCAAGAAATATCTAACCAGGCCTTGGAGGAGTGTGTAGATAAAAGGCTTTTTTGTGCAACAGATTTTGTCGATATGATTCAGTATATCAAACGGCAACGACCATTAAATGTTACAGATGTCCGTAATGAAGAGGGTAAAATTAAACCATTCCATGGTCAAAATGCGTTTATTATTCAAACCTATGCCCAAAAAAGAGATGTAAATGAATATATAGCTGTATTGGAGGGAGAAAAATGAGCCCATTAAAGAAATCGGAAGAGCTTTTAAAAACCCTCCATTTATCAGAAGCAGCCCATTCTTTGTCTCAGTTTGTCAAACAAGCTGAGACAAACGAATCAACCTATCTTTCCTTTCTTTACAGCATTTTGGAATATGAGCAAAAACGAAGAGAGGAAAAACAATTGGAAAAAAGGCTGAAATGGGCAGCCTTCCCTTTTCAAAAAACACTGGATGAATTTCATTTAGAAGAACAACAATCATTAAGTCAAAAGCAATTGAATCATCTGAGAGAATTAACATGGATTGAACAATTATATAATATTATTCTGCTTGGACCGCCAGGCATAGGCAAAACACACTTATCAGTTGGATTAGGATTAGAAGCAATCAATCAAGGTCATAAGGTTATGTTTATCACCATGGGAGAGTTGGTTCATGCCTTAAAAACGCAGGAAATTTCAAGGAAAGCACAGACCAAAATGAAAAGAATCCGTACTGCGGACTTAGTCATCATTGATGATCTTATGTTTATGGCAATGGATCAGCATGAAGCGAACCTATTTTTCCATTTAATCAATGACTTATACAACCGATCCTCTATAATCTTGACCTCCAATAAAGCTCCAAAGGAGTGGGGTGAGTTATTAGGGGATCCAGCGATAACGACAGCCATTTTGGATAGGCTTATCCATCGGGCAGAAGTCATTCACTTAAATGGTGATAGCTATCGAATGAAACATCGAGCTACTATTTTTACTGAAAAAGTGTAAAAAATAAATTATCGAAAATTGTAACATTCTACTTGACGGTCACA
>NZ_JAIAZY010000096.1 GCF_019459225.1 Bacillus sp. IITD106 | reverse complement strand
GTAAGCGTCAAATAGCCCCCACCTTTATGCATTAATGGTGGGGGCTTATATTATTAATTAGATAACTTATTAAAAGCTATGCAAGAAACAGGAAGTGTTGTAGACCAAGGCAGTAACTGGTCTAAGGCATTTTCATCTGTCGTATCCAAATTGGGAAGCTGCTCAAATAGGTAGCGAAGATAATAATATGGATTTAATCCATTTGCTATCGCTGTCTCTACAATGCTATAAATAACTGCGCTGGCTTGTGCACCTTGCGGTGAATTTGAAAAGAGCCAAGCTTTTCGACCAATCACAACGGGCTTGATCGAGCGTTCACTTCGATTATTATCTATCTCCAAACGTCCGTCCTCTAAAAAGGCCACTAATTTGTCCCATTGGTTTAGACAGTATGCAATGGCTTTTCCAAGTCCGCTTTTAGGTAATACTTTCTGTTCTTGTATTTTTAGCCATGACAAAAAAGCATCTAGCAGGGGTTTACTTTTTTCAAGGCGTTTCTGATGGCGTTCTTCAGGTTCTAATTCTTTTAACTGTCGCTCAATAGCGAAGAGTTGATTACAGAATTGTAGACCTTCCGTTGCCGTTACAGGCTTTAGATTATTGGCAGGCACGGCTTTCAGTACATCTGTGAATCCCCTTCGAGCATGTGCCCAACAGCCAACGAGGGTTACATCTTGCACTTTATGATAACCAGCGTATCCATCAACCTGTAAATATCCTTTAAACCCTTTAAGAAATTCTTTCGGGTTCTCTCCTGCTCGAGTTTCTTTATAATCATAAAGGATGATAGGAGGCCCTTCTTTTCCAGTGCGATACAGCCACAGATAGGATTGGGAAGTGGCCGATCTGCCAGGTTCACGAAGCACTTGAAGCGTGGTTTCATCGGCATGCAAAATATCAAGCATCAAAAGAAGGAGATGCATCCGGTCATACAGTATACTCAACCACCGTTCTGCACCAATTATCATCCAATTGGCGAAAGTTTGGCGAGAAAGATTGATACCCATTCTATTAAATTGTTTCTCTTGGCGATATAAAGGGAGGCCCTCTACGTATTTTTGAGTCATTATATGTGACAAGATAGAAGGAGATGCAAGGCTCCCCGAGATGGCCGGTTTCGGCATAGGGGCTGTTTTAATAGGTGTTTCAATCTCAACATGTTCACAACGACGGCAAGAATAAACATATTGAACATGCTTTACAACCTTCAATTCCGCAGGAATATAGACAATTTCTTGGCGTACTTCCGTACTCATTTCGTGCAGTGTTCCATTGCAGCACGAACAGACCTGATCCTCGGCGGATAAACGGTATTCAATCGTTTCCACAGGCAGGTTTTCTAACATCGCTTCGCGATGACCGCGTTTTTTTCGGCGGCGCTGATAGGTGATGGATTCTAAAACAGGTTCTGGTAAATCAGGATTTGCTTCTTTTTCAACCTCATTAAAAAGCTCTAATTGACCAGGGAGGGTTTTTTCGCTAGAAGCACCGAATCTCTTAAGCTGCAGAAGGCGAAACTGTTCTTCGAACCATTTTAATTTGGCCTCTAACTCATTTTGCTTTTTTAGCTTCGCCTCTAATTCTGCATTTTGCTTTTCCAGTGTTTCTAAGCGTTTTAGAAGTTCTTCAATTGTAGTAGTGGTGGGTAATGTCGCTGACTTATTCATAAAATTATTATACGATAAAAAAGCCCCATCTCTTCAAATTTTCATTATTTAAATTACTGTTCTTTCCATTACAACAGGATGGGCTTGTTTCTGTTCCAACGTAAGTCCATCAAGCAGCCATCGAAATTGGCGCGGACTAATTTTCAAAGGATCCGAACTATTATCGGATGGCCAATGAAATTTACCGCGCTCTAGCCGGCGATAATAAAGCCAAAAACCACTATGATCCCAAAATAAGATTTTTAATTTATCCCTATTTCGATTGCAGAAAACAAACAGATTTGAAGAAAATGGATCTAGGTCAAACCCCTCTTTCACAAGAATCACTAGCCCATCAATGGATTTTCTTAAGTCGGTACTACCTCGAGCGAGGTACACTTGGTTAATTGAAACTTCACTTAACATGTTTGAGCACCTTTACAACTTCCATTAAAAATGATGGATTAAATCCAGGTCTGACTTCTATAGAAGCCGAGCCAACTGTAATTTGTAATGATTCATTTAACGTTCTGGTAGATTCGTTCTCAATCGCTAATGAAACCCATTCTTGTTTTGATCTGGTTTTAGAGCTTTGATGTGAACCCCCAATTTTCCTTAACCAGTACTTAAGTTGATGAATGTTTACATTATTGGCATCACACCATTTTGCATGAGTCATTCCACTGGATTTTAAATCGGCAATTCGCTTTTCCCACTCTTCACGTAAATCAATTTTCGGCATAAAAAAACCCCCTCTATAAATAATTTTCCTGAGGTGATTATTGCATAGATTCTACGTTGTGCATATGTGGGGAAAGTTTTACGCTTAC
>NZ_JAIAZY010000095.1 GCF_019459225.1 Bacillus sp. IITD106 | reverse complement strand
TATAAATGATACGTTAAGTATGTACAAAAATGATTGTTTAAGAATGTACAAATTCGATATTAATACTGCATAATATTCTGGGGTGAATATTATGCATATACAATTAAACATTAACACAGATATTGAGATTAATAGTCTTTTAGATTTACCAAAATTAAAAATGATTATGGAGAGTTTAAAAATGAAAATTAATAAAAGTAAATTGGCGCGAGAGATGGGGGTGGATCGGAGGACAATTGAAAAATATCTTGAAGGTTATAAGCCGAAAAACTCCAGAGGTCGTAAATCCAAGCTAGACCAGTATTATCAAACGATTTCCTTACTACTGTCTGATGACTCTAAACAAATCTTTTATTATAAACGGGTCCTATGGCAATACCTAAAGGATAATCACGGTTTAAAATGTGCTTCATCCACCTTTAGGGCGTACATATCAAGTAAACCAGAGTTCCAAAAATACTTTGATTCTGGAAAACGAAGGAAATCTAATATTGAGGTTATTCGCTTTGAAACACCTCCAGCCGAACAAGCACAACTAGATTGGAAAGAAAACATTCGATATATCACAAAAGATGGAGAAATTATTTATGTAAATATTTGTGTGCTTTTACTTTCCTATTCAAGGTTTCGAGCCTTTCATCTGTCACTTTCAAAGTCACAAAGCGTATTACTATCCTTTCTTGTTGAAAGTTTTGAGGCGTTTGGAGGAGTACCAAAAACGATTGTGACGGATAATATGAAAACGATTATGGATGAATCTAGAACCGAATATTCAAGGGGAAAGGTGAATGAACGCTTTTATCAATTCTCTAAAGATATGGGTTTTGAAGTGAGACCTTGTATTGCTGGAAGACCAAATACAAAGGCCAAGGTAGAAGCTCCAATGAAAATCATTGATGAAATTCATGCCTACCAAGGAAAATTTGATTATGAAGAACTCCATCAATTTGTACAGGATCTATGTAATCGAATAAATCACAGTTATCATCAAGGAACGGGAAAAATACCAATATTAGTCTTTAAAAAAGAAAAAGATCTCTTATCCCCACTACCCAATGCAAGAATAAGAGATTCCTATAAAATCGATCATATACTTGTGAAAGTAAATCCTTCCAATATGATCACCTACAAGTCCAATCAGTATTCAGTTCCCGCTGGATACATTGGAAAAACCGTAGGTTTACAAGTATACGATAACCATATCTTTGTTTATTATAACACGGATTTGATTGTCCAACACTCGATTAGCCCATTAAAAATCAATTATAAACAAGAACATTATGTTGAAACGTTGGCTAGGGGACTTCCTCCTACGACAAATATTGAGGAACTGGCCAAGAAAAATCTTGAGGCAATTAATGAGGTGTATAAAAATGAATAGTAGTTACGCAAAACTTTTACAAAATCTAGAGTATTTGAAATTAAAGCAGATGATCGCTCATCTTGATGAAACCATTGATTTCATGACCAATAATCAACTTTCCTTTGTAGATACATTGATCAAACTTACTGATTATGAAATTGATATGAAAGAAATCAACATGGTGAAAGCGATGGTGAAGGTTGGGGCGTTCCCTCACTTGAAAGAGGTAAAAGACTTTGATTTTAGTTTTCAACCTTCCATTAATAAGCAACAGATCTTGGATTTTACCACATTAAGATTTATTGAGTCACAAGAAAACATCGTTTTCTTAGGACCGAGTGGAGTGGGAAAAACTCATTTGGCAACGGCTATTGGTATCGCAGCTGCCAAGAAAAGGACAAGTACTTATTTTATTAAATGTAATGACCTAATCATGAATTTGAAGAAAGCAAAGCTTGAAAATAGATTGGAAAGTAGATTAAAACATTATGCCAAATATAGGCTGCTTATTATCGATGAAATTGGTTATTTGCCAATTGATGCCGAAGATGCCAAGTTGTTTTTTCAGCTGATCGACATGAGATATGAAAAGAAAAGTACCATCTTGACAACTAATGTCAATTTTAAAACATGGGGAGATATATTCCAGGATCCCAAAATCGCCAATGCCATTCTCGACCGAGTCCTCCATCACGCAACAGTAGTAAATATTATAGGGGATTCTTATCGGCTTAAAAATCACTTTGATAAAGAAAACGAAATGACTGAAAAAGGGGAAATACGGAATGGGTAGGTATACAGTAGAAGAAATTACCGCATTTTTTCATTCTCACGAGGTGAAATGTCTGCAGACTGATGTTGAAGAATGGATCGAGAAAACTGGTGGGCTTAGCGATGATGAGGAACTTAATGATTGGGACATGTATGATTTTACTGATTGGTGGAGATATAGAGGAACTGCATACGAACACGGAATTGATGATCAGACTAAAATCGAAAGATTATTAGAGGAAATAGAATATCATAAACGTGAAAAAGAGGAGTTAAGGCAAGAAGTAAATAAGCTTCTCGATCAACTAGACATTTTACCATTTTAATGATTATTGCCCCTTTTATGGGCAATAATTATCCAAATAAGTATTATCTGAAATAACAAAAATGTACATTCTTAAACAGTCAAAAATGTACATAATTTCATTGACATTTATAC
>NZ_JAIAZY010000094.1 GCF_019459225.1 Bacillus sp. IITD106 | reverse complement strand
AATACATTGATTACAGTGTATCTAGAAGCTTTGGTGGCTCATTCCGCTGTACGACACAGCCTTTATTACGTATTAATGATTAATGAGTAATTGTATTAAGGACAGTTTATCTTCCTACTAAGAGGTTCTAATATGTCTGTATATTTAATTCCAATACAAACCGCATTTATAATATTTTGTCTGTTGAGTTTTTTTCTTTTAATCCCTTGGCTCGTTTATAGTAATAGAAAATATGGTTATTTAAGTTTTTGGGCTTCAATAGTGGCTTATTCCTTTATTTTTTATATGTTATCGGCTTTATTTTTAGTTCTTCTGCCTCTTCCGGATACTCGAAATACTTGCGCTTTGCAATCACCTGATACGGTGCATTATTCGCTTGTGCCATTTTCTTTTATCAGGGATATGATTAATAGCAGTTCCGTTGTTTGGTCACAGCCATCCACCTATGTAAGTTTACTATCGCAAAGTGCATTTTTTCAGGCGGCATTCAATTTCTTATTATTGCTCCCTTTTGGTGTTTATCTAAGGTATTTTTTCCAACAAAAACGATTTTGGAAGAGGGCACTTGGTTTGGGATTTGCGCTATCCCTTTTTTTTGAAATAACACAAATAACAGGTATTTACGGAATTTATAATTGCCCATATCGCATTTTTGATGTGGATGATCTTTTATTAAATAGTACTGGTGCTTTGTTTGGATTCATCATTGCTCCTGTCATACTTGCTCTATTTCCATCTCGAAAGAGCCTTATTGCTAAGGGAGAAAAAATGCAAGAAAATCCTCTCGTACCTCCGTTGTCGCAATTGCTGGCTGTATTTATAGACTATCTATTGATTAAGATTAGTTGGAACCTTACAGTTGGACTTTTTACAACAAGTGGATTCGCAGAATTTGTTTATAAAACTGTATGCTTTTTTATTCTGTTCTTTGCTGTTCCATTTATTTGGGAGGGAAAAACAATTGGAACAAATTTACTGCGTTTTAAACTAATTCATGTTGACGGAGAAGTACCTCCGTGGCAGTCCTTACTGAAAAGCTCCTTTGCGCTCTATTTACCTTTTGCAACATCATGGATCCTAAATATATTTACTGGTATTGAGTTAGATTTAACTTCCAATCTTTATCCCTATCACGTATGGATCACTGTGATTATATTTGCATTTCTCATCATTATGTGGGCCGTATTATTTATTCACACGATGGTCATCTTTATTAAAAGAGGGAAAAGGAATTTTTACTTTGACTATGTAGCGGATTTAGTGCCGAGGAAAAAATAGACCTTAAAAATAACAGCAAATCCCACTCCGGGGTTTGCTGTTATTTTTACACATTTCTCAGTTCTATCAGACTAGATAACTTTCTAATTTTAATTAATGATCAAACATTTTTTCGAAGCCACGCCTATTAGCGAAGTTATTTTTTCATTGCTAACCAGGAAATTATAAATTTGAAAAGTTGTGGATAACTTTTTATGATAGTTTCCGTCTAGCTCCAGGCGCCTTACACTTTTGTTCGTAATCTATTTGTTCGCCATATTTCATAAAGCACGTATACCTTTCCAAAATACAGACCAGATCATATTTAATCTACGTTCATATTCTTCATAAGGGGAACTCATCATATGAAAAAGCATACCGTCTAATATAGTAGTAAAAGAAGTAACAATTGTCTCTTCGTCGATAAGCTCATTCTCTTTGTTGCCCCTTAAGATAGAAAAAACAAGCTCCCGAATCCCTTCCTCTACTTGCTTATTTTTGGCTGTTATAAGTTCTTTAAAATTTTCCGGAGGGTAAATCCCATACCTTTTAAGAAAAGAACCTTTATCATTCATGTAATAGTATTTATTCAATTCAACTAAAATATGATGTAATTTTTTTTCTATTGGAAAATTTCCTATAATATAGGATTGTTGTTCGATATACTCTAAATAATCCTCAATAACAAAACTTACAATTTGTTCAAAAAGATCCTGCTTGCTTTCAAAATAAGCATAAATCGAAGGGGTTTTAATGTTTACATTTTTAGCTATATCTTTAAGTGCTGTTTCCTCGTAACCATACGAGGAAAACAGCTTTAAACCTTGTTCTAGTATTCTTCTTTTCGTTTTTTCACCTTTTTTCAATTCCGCTTTTCACCTCATTTTGTCCGCGTTCATCAGGATATCAATTTTAAGCTTACTATACTAAAAATGATTCCTGCAACTAAAATCAGCTTCTTCGCATTCTTTGGTTCTTTAAACAAAAACATCCCAAGTAAAACACTTCCTGACGCTCCTACTCCAGTCCATATACCATAACCGATACTAATAGGTATTTCGATTAATGAGACGGAAAGAAAAAGCTTAAACACAAAGATAAGATAAAAAAGATGGTAGGCTTTAATTTTGTAAATCCTTCCGTTAACTTTAGATTAATAATACCTCCAACTTCAAACAGTCCAGCTAATATTAAAGAGAACCAATACATATTACACATTCCCCCTTGCACTTTTCTCTTCTTTTGGTTCATCCGAAATTAATTTTAGTCCGATAATACAGCTAATTAATAGAACAACTAACACAATCTTGGCTGGACTTACGGGATCTCCTAAAAATGTCATGCCCACTAAAGCCGTACCGAAAGCACCCAGTCCAGTGAATACTGCATAAGCCGTCGAAACGGGAAGTACTTTTAATGTTTTAG
>NZ_JAIAZY010000093.1 GCF_019459225.1 Bacillus sp. IITD106 | reverse complement strand
CCTCCGAATTTTTTCGTAGTAAACACGATTAACCACAGAACTCCCCCAGCAATTAAAGACGCCCACCAGGAAACATCAAAGGAAGGTCCAACTTCCGGGGTAAACCTTGTAGCTACAATTACGACAGCCATGCCTGCCGCTCCGACTAAACCAGCTTTTAGCATATCCATTTTTGTGCTTTTCTTTTCTTTAAACAAAGAATTTTTAATTAATCTTAAAATAAACCAAATCGTGAAGCCAACGAAACAAGCGATGACTAATGCAACCACTAAAGTCTTAATCAGATAAACTTCAGTTCTCACTTTTATAAACTGTGACAATACGAGAAAAAGTACCCCTCTTATCATTAAAACCCAACTGACAATATTGGCGACTATTCCTGTAACAAAAGGAATGACCGCTCTTTTTTTCCCCTTCGGCAATTGCTCAATGATTTCATCTGCAAAAGCTTTTGGATCGTCTCCGAATATGTCGCTAGCGGTTTTTCCATCCTCCTGACCTTCAAGCAAATGATCGAGCATTTCCATTAAGACTTCTTCTGACTGTTGCTCTGATAGTGACATTTGAACTCGGATATAGATCATCATATCGCTATAATAGGCTTCATTTTCCTTCGTCAATAATTCTCTTTTCCGATTGTTTTCTTCTATTAATTCTTTGGCATTCATTATTAAGATTCCCTCCTTTTGAATAATGCATTGACAGGTTCACTGATTTGATTCCACTCTTCCGTAATGGACAACAAGGCTTCCTCTCCTTCTTCCGTCAAAAAATAATATTTCCGATTTGGCCCCGAATCTGAAGGTCGCATTTCCCCTCTAATTAATCCGTTTTTTTGAAGTCTTAACAAAACCGGATAAATCGTCCCTTCACTTACATCTTCAAGGCCAATATCCTGCAGTTTTTTTGAAAGTTCATATCCGTAAACGGGTTCCTTTTCGATGACAGCCAACACACATCCATCTAAAATTCCTTTTAACAGCTGACTTCGTATCGACATATGAAGCCTCCTTTCTTCTCTATATTGTTAAACAAGATAGTGACTCAAAATAAAAAGATCTTAGTCGAGATTCTCACTATTTTGCTTAACAAGATAGTGACTTTTAAAACAACTACTTGGCTATGCAAAGTAGTTGTTTTAACAATACAATTGAATCATTATTTTGTCAAGAAATTTTTTTTATTAACTCTGAATAAAGGCGGCACCGATCTCCACGAACAACGAAATGACAAAATCCTCTCTAAAATTCGCTGGGTGTTTAGGAAGGATAGATCACTCCACTTGCCTATTTTACATGAAAAAGAGATGATAGAAATAAGTTTAGTAGATGGAGGCAATCATATACATGCGGGTATTCGTATATTTCATCGTGTTTTTTTCGTTTTTTGATTTATTTACTCAGCTACCGATTATTACTCCCTTTGCAACATCACTTGGAGCCACTCCCTTCTTAACAGGTTTGGCTGTTGGGATGTACTCTTTTTCAAATACTATTGGAAATGTCATTTCCGGATTCTTAACAGATAAAAGAGGTCCATTTGTTATTTTGTTAATGGGATTATTATTAACAGGGGCCATGCTATTTTCATATTTTCTCGCAATTGATGCATGGTCTCTTCTGTTCATTCGCTTTTTACATGGGTTAACGGCTGGGTTAATTGTGCCGGCTGCTTTTACGTATTTAGCAAATTCAGCTAAGGAAGAGAAAAAAGGAAAAGGTGCGGCATTATCTGGCGCATTCGTAGGACTGGCTGCTGTAATTGGACCGGCATTCAGTGGAATTGTCGCAAGTAAATCAAGTGAAACAACGGTTTTAAGTGTAACGGCATTTTTCATGATTTTATTAGGAATTCTTTCTATTATTTTCTTAAGAAGAAGAGTTGTTGAAAAAGGAAATAAGGAGAAGGCAGACACGCTATCAGTAAGAGTTTTTTTCCAAAACAAACTGATTATGAGAGCTTTTTTTGGAGCGTTTTTCCTCATGTTTTCCCAAGGAGTACTTGCGTACATGCTCCCATTAAAAGTTGTTGCGCTAGGACAGGATTCACAAACGGGCGGGCTTCTGTTAAGTACGTTTGGGATTGTAGCAATTCTCGTTTTCGTTTTACCCATTAACAATTTATTTGACATTATTAAGCCGGTGAAGAGTGCTACATTCGGTATGGCAGCAATGGGAGTGGGCTTGCTTTTCATTAGTATCAGTGAAAGCATACCTTTCCTATATGTCGTTATGGGAATTTACGGAATTGGATTCGCCTTCCTATTTCCCTCACTAAACTCCTTGTTAATTGAAGCGACGGAACAAACACATCGTGGGAAAGCGTATGGATATTTTTACGCATTCTTTTCCATTGGTGTCGTCGTTGGCTCGGGATTAACTGGGTTACTAGGCTTAACGGCCAATCAAGGTTTTCTATTTACAGGAATCTTATTAATTGGAGGAGCATCAGTAATGATTCTCCAAAGAAAAACCTCTCAACAGAAAAAAGTGGAACTGTCATAAAGGCAGTTCCATTAATGTTTTAAAATTTGTTTTGTAAAATCATAAAAATCATCAATATGTTTTTCGATAATTTGTTGTAAAATCTCTACTTTTATCGTTTGATAATCGTGCACAGCTATATTTCTAAAACCAACCATCGCTTTTAATCTTGCAGCTATCTCAGCACTGATGATTTTTTGCGAACAAAGCAAATCAAAAGCATCTCTACTTGTTTGTGGCAATCCTAGTTTTCTTAAAGCCACTATATGCATCGCTAAATCAATCGAAGCCTGACAAGCTCTTTGAATATTGAATACAATGGAATCTTGTTTTGTAAAATCTTCTAAATTTTGAGGATTATTCTTATATACCTCATTTACCCGCTTCAAACAGCGTTCAATGACCCCAATTTTATTTAATATAACATCACTTTTCATACACAGATCCCCTCTCTTTAATCCGATCTAAAATGGGAATCCTCTCCTCATTCAGCTTCGCATACATACTATAAACCCTCATATGCATTTCCATTCTGAATGTCTCATCCGCACAGTAAATCACGATACCAGTTGAAAAGATTTGGGCTTGAAAAACTGTAGAGGCGATTCGTAGATCTATAAGATCGACTTCTATATTTTGCAACTCTGCCAACTCTTGTGCGATTAGAAATACCTCATAGCTCGTATATGTTTTATGACTTTGAACCTCTCACG
>NZ_JAIAZY010000092.1 GCF_019459225.1 Bacillus sp. IITD106 | reverse complement strand
TGTAAACATTCACTTTATTCCGATTCAAATACCGCAATGTTTTTCAAATTCCTCCGGAATAACTTATATACTTCTCTGGGAAAATGTGCTAAATTTTTTGCATATTAGTCCAAGGGGAGTTTTTATATGATCATTTCTTATAATTTTGGGATCGATTTAGTTGAATATGAGAAACGGGGTAGAAACAATCAATTTCCTTTATTAGAGCACTGTCCAAGCTGCAAATGTCATGGGCCAGGGAATCTGCATCGTAATGGCTATTATTGGCGCTATGCGGTTACGGATGAAGTCGCGTTAAGAATTCCTATTTGTCGTTTGAAATGTCTACTATGTAAAGTAAATATATCCATTCTTCCAGACTTCCTCATCCCTTATTTTCAACATACTTTACATACAATACTAGGAAGAGTACATCAAGTTCTACATATGAAGAAAGCAAATGGTAGCCGCCAACTTTTAAGGTACCATCTTAATCGTTATCTAAGATCTATCAATTGGATCCATAGCTTTTTTGTCAGTATAGGAAGGGTCAGTGGAGTTTCCGAAAATATAAAAAAAGAAGCCACAAAATATATAAAAATGATCCTCGATTTTGGCGAATCACCCTTCTTACGAAGGACCTGGGGTCACTTTTCAAAATATTTTATGGCACATTAATTCTAGCATATTTGAGAGAAATTAAAAATATTGTTTATCCCACATACCTTTTGCATCGTCAAAAAAAGTCGTAGAAAGTAGAATAATAACCATGGATGACCGGTCGTCCTTCTATAAAAGAGGAGGAAGATTCCATGAATGAAAAAACAAGAGAACAAGTGGCCTTATTTCGGTATGGGTTGATTGCCCCACTATTAAATGGGCAAGTAGATTCAAAGGAATATTTCAAAGAATTGGAGGGAAAGGTTCATTCCATTCCTTATTACGGGGAAAGGCATATCGCAGCAAATACGATAAAGGAATGGCTACTATATTATCGGAGAAATGGATTTGAAGCACTGAAGCCTAAGAAGCGTGCGGATCGAGGGAATTCTCGGAGATTATCACCAGATGATCAAGATCAAATCCTAGAAATACGAAAAAAATTTCCCCATATGCCGGTTAGCGTCTTCTACGAACATCTAATCGGAAGTGGAGAAATACATAAAAACCAAATATCTTACTCTACTATAAATCGATTGTTGAAAAAACACAACCTTGTAGGGAAAAATATGTTGGCTATTCCAGAAAGAAAAAGGTTCGCTCATGAAAAGGTGAACGCGTTGTGGCAAGGAGATTTGTCCCATGGTCCCTATATTTCCATCAACGGAAAAAGCAAAAAGACCTTTTTAATTGCCTATATTGATGATTGTTCAAGACTCGTTCCATACGCGCAGTTTTTCTCGTCAGAGAAATTTGACGGGGTAAGAGTGGTGACAAAGGAAGCCTTAACACGACGGGGAAAACCAGCCATTATCTACGCGGACAACGGGAAGATCTATCGATCTGAAACTCTACAATACGCATGTGCCCAGCTGGGGATTACGTTAACGCACACGCAGCCTTATGACCCTCAAAGTAAAGGGAAGATAGAGAGATTCTTTAAGACGGTTCAAACAAGGTTTTACCCATTATTACAAGCCAACCCAGTTTACTCATTAGAAGAGTTGAATGAAAGGTTTTGGTTGTGGCTTGAGGAGGATTATCACCGTAGAGTCCACGCCTCTTTAGAAGGGAAAACGCCACATGGAGTTTTTCATTCACAATTAGACCAACTGACTTTTTTGGAGGAACCTTCTATTCTTGAAACCATCTTTTTAAAACGTGAACAAAGAAAAGTTAAAGCCGATAGCACGATAACACTGAATAAACAATTATATGAGGTTCCCCCTCGTTTTATAGGTTCCTCCATCGATGTGCGATTAGATGAAAATGGAGTATATGTTTTTGAAAATGATCAAAAAGTGGCGGAAGCTACTCTTGTGAATATGCAAGATAATGCCCATATTAAAAGGGTTCGGTCACCTTTTTCATTGACTCAGCCAGCCAATGAGAAGGAGGAACAAGACCATGTATAAATCTTTTTACTCATTGGGACGCGCTCCTTTTTCAAAGGATCTTAGACCAAGTGACGCTTTTCTTTCAACAGATTACCAAGGTGCTTTAAGCGCCTTAACCTATTTACAAAAATCTAAAGGGATAGGTCTTCTTTTAGGCGACCCTGGTGCGGGTAAGACCTTCACCTTGCGGTCTTTTAAGGAATCCCTGAATCCTTCCCTATATCACGTAATTTATTTTCCTCTTTCAACTGGTGGAGTCATGGACTTTTATCGCGGGTTGGTCTATGGACTAGGGGAGGAGCCAAAGTTCCGTAAGGTCGATCTCTTCCGGCAAATTCAACATGGAATTGAACGGATGGCCGTGGAACGAAAGATTACCCCTGTTTTTATTTTAGATGAAATGCATATGGCCAAGGACGCTTTTTTACAGGATATTGCCCTGTTATTCAATTTTCAGATGGATTCCGTGAATCCTTTTATCCTTGTTTTAGCGGGATTACCGCATTTAAAAACACGATTGGCATTAAATCAGCATCGCCCACTATCACAAAGATTAATTGTAAAATATGAGATTCAACCATTAACGAGAGAAGATATATCTAACTACATCAACCATCATTTGAAGATAGCAGGAGCAAAGATGCCGATTTTTACTGAGGCAGCCATAGAAGCCATCGCCTTGCGCTCCCAAGGATGGCCTAGAGTGATTAACACATTGACTATTAACAGCCTGTTATTTGGTTTTCAATTAAAAAAAGAGCAGATTGATGAAGAAATCGTAAGATTGGCTATAGAGGATGGTGGACTGTGATGAGGCGGGGTATACTAATATTTCAACATCCCCACCAAGAATGGAGAGTGTGGATTGGACAGCAGTCTTATTGGATAGAACAAGGATATACATTCGAGTTGCGTATTAAAAATCAATATTTTAACGCTTTGTTGGAGAAGGATTCCGATTGGTTCATAACAATAAATCAAGACGTGAGCTTTGTCCTACATACCGACGAAATATATAAAATTAGAATCAATATTCATGATTATATACCAGTAAACACCCCGTTTTAGGGGTTTTCTTTTATCTTTTCCTTGACGGAAGAATAAGAAAAAGTATTTTCATTTTATGAAATAACATGAAAAAATGAGCACTTTATTTCAGATTTTCCCACGGATTAATGTGAAAAAGGGTAGTTGGAATAATGTGCTCGTTTACA
>NZ_JAIAZY010000091.1 GCF_019459225.1 Bacillus sp. IITD106 | reverse complement strand
TAAAGGTCCGCTCGACTTGCATGTATTAGGCACGCCGCCAGCGTTCGTCCTGAGCCAGGATCAAACTCTCATATAAGTTTGTTAGCTCATTTGCTGGTCTTGCAATTAAAAATTATTTAACGTTCGTTTCGTTCAGTTTTCAAAGATCAAACTTTTATGCCGCATCAAGAAGCGACTCTATTAATATACCATCTTTATGTTCAGCAGTCAACCATTTTGTATAATATTTTTAGAAGCGATAATTAAGACGACTGTCTAACAATAGTAACATTTTATAATGATACCGTCAATAAAATTACACATAAAACTCACTTCCAATATTATCCTGATATAACAAAAGACCTATTAGCTTTTACCAATCGGTCCACTACCAAAATTCCTTATTCACACTCTATTTTCACGGTACTACGCATGGAGCTAAATCATTGTTTTTTTCATGTTTGTAAATATTCAATCAAAATATTTTTTTGAATATCAGTGCTCGTTTGAATCAAATCAACTCAATTTCACGGTAAATTATCTGAGCAGAGACCACCCCAATATTGAAAAGAGCTTAATATGATTACTTTTAATCTTATGAGCTAATGAATGTTTTTTTCTTAACAAAGCAGTATTTTTCTATTGATGACTATTCTGTGATCAACAATCTTTTAAAGAGTGCGGACGGTGCCGTGAGAAAATGTTATGATTTATTATGGAAGAAAGGTGGAGTGACAACATGTTTTCATTTATTGTCGTTGTGTTTCTTTTATTTTTAGTCCCAGGTCCTGCGGTGATTATTACAATTTCTCAAACGATAAAAAGCGGGAGAAAGAATGGTATTATGACTGCTTGTGGAATCGCCTTAGGGGATAGTATTCACGTGTTGTTCGCTGTTTTAGGGTTATCAGCGATATTATTAAGTTCTGCTCTAGCATTTGAAATCGTCAAATATATCGGAGCTATTTATTTATGCTACTTAGGGATTCGAATGTTACTTACAAAGGCTAAAGCTAAAGAAAAATCAAACCTTGAACAAACATCTATGAGTATAGATAAAAGCTCGAGTTGGAAATCAATTAAACAAGGCTTTTTAGCGGAAATATTGAATCCTAAAACAGCATTATTCTTTTTAGCATTTTTACCTCAATTTATCAAAAATGACGGAAGTAGTGTGACATTACAACTTTTTGTTTTAGGTATTGTATTTGTTCTAATGAGTATTGTATATACCACTTTTTTGGCTTATTGTACAAGTTTCATTGGAACAAAAATAATCAAAACATCAGGTGTTTTTGCTAATAAAATCGAGAAAATTGTTGGTTTGATTTATATTGGATTAGGCATACGTTTAGCCCTTCAAACTCAAGAATAAATGGCGAATGCAAACTATTCGCTTCCCAAAACTTAATCCACTTCATGATTCCTATAAGAATTAAAAGAAAACGCTTATTTTTAAACAACCCTAGTAACCATCTATCAATGTAACAGATAGATGGTCATTTTCGGGGTAGTACCAGCGAAGCTGACCACCCTCAACAAGGAAATGTCAGGGTTATAATACGTTATTTAAGTTAAATACTTCCAATAGAGGTGCAACCAACATTTTGATGCGTGGTAGGAAAACATTAAACGGTCCGCATGTAGTGCTTCCAATGTCACTAATCTAATTGTGATTAGGCTAACGGTGTTGTCACCACAGCTTGTGCTATACTTACCCAATACTTTTTATAAAGATTTCTAAAACATGCTCATCTCCAGCGGAAAAACCGTGAGGACAAAATGATCGACACGATGGCGACACCAATGAGGACCGCCACATCCACCCCATTCTCCCAAATCGGTGTGAAATTCCATGTTTGCCTTATTAAATCAATGACGTAGTAAAGCGGAAGGATGTGGGCGATAACACGTAATACGTTTGGCATCCATTCAATCGGAAAGGTGGCTCCCGATAGAAAAATCATCAAATTCAAGGCAAGTGAACTGATGGCTGAGGCAGTCCGAACGTTTTTGGCAATTGAATTTATCAACAATCCGAACGGAAAGAAGGCAATCAGGCTTAATAGGATGGCCAATAAGGTACTTCCCAAATATTTCGGTACGTGTAAATCAAAAACGAGGTATCCAAAAATCAGAACAATGACGGCGCTGATGGTAAAAATGACGGTTCCCTGCACGGTTTGCGCTGTTAACACCATCCAGGGCCTTACTGTTGTGACCTGATAGCGTCGCAAAATGCCTTTTTCACGATAGTTGGCCATCACCGTTCCAATTCCGAAAAACGCGGTAGTCAAGATGTTCACGGCAATCCAGGACGGGATGTAAGCATTGCTGTAAGTCATCCCACCGATTTTTGCGCTTCCGAACATCGTACCAAAAAGCCAGATCATCAGAACCGGGAACAAAAAGGTCCAGAACACGGCCATTTTTTCTCGAAAAAATAACTTTGTTTCCATTACCGACAGTCTCACAATTTTATTCATGCTGATCGCTCCTTTAACAAATGGACAAACAAATCATCCAGCGTGCCTCGCTCGAAACGGAATGCGGCCACTTTCCAACCGCGTTCTTCACATTCTTTTAAAACCAGGTAGGCAGAACGCTGGAGATTCTCCGTTTGAATTCTCACCCGATTCGTGGATTTCTCTACATGAATCACGCTGGGCAGGGTGATCAATACATCGGGATCCACATCGAAACTCTCAAACGTTAGGTAGTTTGTCGCCAGGTCTTCGAGCAACACATTCGGTTTTCCAAGTGCCCGGATTCGACCGTCGTACACCATGGCGATCCGATCGCAAAGTTTTTCGGCTTCTTCCATATAATGCGTTGTGACCAGGATGGTGGTTCCTTGTTCCTTTAAGGTATGGAGGACTTCCCACAACTCGCGGCGTGCTTGCGGATCTAGCCCCATACTCGGTTCATCCAAAAACACGATTTCGGGTTGATGCAAAACAGATAAAGCGAGCGTTACCCGTTGTTTCCAGCCACCGGAAAGATCCTTGAAATACGAATTGAGTTTGTCTTTCAAATGTAATTGTTCAATAATGTCCATCAGGTCATGATGTGTGTCATAAAAAGAGGAAAACAGATTTAGCGCTTCTTTGACCTTCATTAACTCCTGTATGGATGTGGCCTGGAACTGCACCCCGATTTTTTTATTTAATTGATAGCGGTCGGATTCCTTGCCGGGGTCATAGCCGAGTACGTGTACACTTCCGGAATCTCTTTTCCGCAGTCCTTCCAGAATCTCAATAGTTGTAGTCTTACCGGCTCCGTTCGGACCGATAATCCCGAAAATTTCGCCTTTTTCGACTGTAAAAGAAATCCCCTGTACGGCTCGAGTTTCCCCGTACTGTTTGGTTAAGCCTTCAACTTCAATGACATGTGGCACTTTTCTCTCCTTCTCTCATAAATAAATTTTAACTTTTTTAGTCTTGCA
>NZ_JAIAZY010000090.1 GCF_019459225.1 Bacillus sp. IITD106 | reverse complement strand
TAATGTACCCTTAGTATAAAAAACTTAAAACAATATTTCAACAGCTTCATAAACTTGCTTAAAATACCTTTAATGAATACGTTTCATTAAAGGATTTTTAAGTTAACTCTATTAAAGAAGAGGATGACCGAGGATGATAGTATTTTTTTGAATCGACAGCATATAAAGTATAACTTTTAATTGGTTGATAGATTGGTAGGTATTGCCAAAAATTCTTATTTTTACTATAATAGAATTAGAACGCATGTTTGGATGCGCAAGATGAAGAAAACATACATATGTAGTAGTCTATCCTCTTTTAGTTGTTCATCTCGGGGAAACATGTCCTTCTTATTTGGGATGTATTTTTTGGAAAAGGATTAAAATCAATAAACACAACCTTATATCCTTAAGTTAATAGAAAAAGGTTGGTCGATGGTTACATAGTTCGAATGTTCACGTTTGCTTAAGTATGGAAGAAGGAAGGAAAATGATGAAAAGGAAACTAAGAAAAAGAGGATGGCTGGCGATTGCTGTATTATTGATCGGGGTAGGGGTTATTTTTTTCATTACAGGAAAAGGATCATCCACGCCGGTATCTGTAGTACCGAGCGAAAATAAAAGAGCTGAAAAACAAGTTTTAACGAAAGAAGTTACTGTGAAATTATCCAAAGAAGCTGCTGAGATTTTAAAGTTTGCAGCCTCATCAGGCGGGTCAACTGAATCCAAGCAAAAAATGAATCAACTAATCTCTCGAATCAATCAGTATGAGATAAAGGACGATTCATTGGGACAGTATATGAACATGTTGAACTCCTCTTTAAAAGCAGTTGATTCCTACAGAGAGGAACATACAGATGAAAAAGTATTAGGACAGGTATATCCGAACTATCGAACGGCTCTGGAACAATTAATAAAAGCAGATCCTTCGTATGGTTTGGAAGAGATCGATCCATACATATGGTTTTATGCTTCGGCTGCTAATTATGAGCAGGGACAAAGGAAACCTGAAGAAATAACGATTAGCATGGTGGGCGATAATTCATTTGGCACTTATCCTGAGGCACCTGAACATTTGCAGTTTGATTATGTATTTGAGAAGAATAAAGGTGATAATCAATATGTCTTTAAAAACAGTCTTCCATGGTTCAATTCTGATGACTACACTGTGATTAATGCGGAAAGTGCGTTCACTACAGAGACGAAAGCCCAAGAAAAAATGTGGAGAATTAAAAGCCATCCTAAATATGCTGCCTTTTTGCCTGCAAGTGGAATAGAAGCGGCTAATTTAGCAAACAACCATACAATGGATTATTTTGAGGCGGGATATCGTGATACATTAAATGCCTTCAAGGAGCAGGGTGTCGCTGTTTTTAATGAAGATATGCCGCTCATTGTAAACATTAAAGACATTGAAACTGTTTTCCTTGGCTATGATTATAGATACAGAAAGTCCGCTGACTCCTATTTGAGTAACATCATTAGGGATGTAAAGAAATATAAAAGAAAAGATAATTTAGTCATTGTCAATATGCATTGGGGAATCGAATATATGGAAACGCCAGCTTTCTATCAAACGAAATTTGGACATGCCGCTTTAGATGCTGGCGCTGATATTATTATCGGTCATCATCCTCATCGTTTACAAAGTATTGAAAATTATAACGGTAAGTATATCGTTTACAGCATGGGCGACTATGCTTTTGGTGCTGACCCAACTTTAAAATCACGCCAAACAGCAATCTTCCGTCTCACGTTTGCAAAAGAAGACGATACAGTCGTAATGAAAGGATTAAGAATTGTCCCAACTTTAGAAAATTCAAATGATAGCGAAACAGAAAATAACTATCAGCCGCTTCCGGTATTTGGAGAGAAGGCGAAGGAAATCTTGGATGAATTAATAAGGATAAGCAGTCTCATCCCGAATGGTGTTGTGGAGTTTGACTATTTTGACCCTTTTTTAGAAGAATGATAGGAAGGTTATGATTAAAATATATAATTGTTGGCAATCTAGATTAATACGGTTTATTTGGCTAGACTTATAGATAGCAACTACAAAAGCAGATGGGCGGTTGGCACTCCCTGAAGAAAGGGGGTGTTAAGATATGGTGACGTACGAAGCAATGAACACATTCTTAGGTTTCGGCACACTTATTGTTACAATAATTATTGCAATTGTAGCAATTATCGCACTTGTCACCAATAAAAAAGAGTAACTGCCCTCTGCTGTCGACAAGTAAGGGTACGTTACTTCTTTTTTATCTACCTAAATCTTGGCCAGCCGTCTTTATGCGGCTGTAGTTGCACTGATCAGGTGTATCAGCACCTGATCTTTTTTTAATATACCCTTATTATAAGTAACTTAAAACAATATTTCAACTACTTCATATACTGTAATGTTGCTTGTAACTATTCGAATTATTAAACCGTCTAAAAAGAAAAAAGGGTATTTATTAAAATGAAATTACTTCATTGGTTTATCAGCTTAGCGGTAATGATTAGTTTATTTTTAGCCATATCACCGTCTAAGTTATTTGCCAAATATTAAATTTCAAATATTGCATTAGTAATGAAGGGAACAATCGATTATAATTGGGGTATAGAATGGGAACGTGTAGCCGAAGAATATTATTTATCAGTTACAATAAAAAAAGGGGGCGGCGTCCACCGTGAAAATATATGTAAAGAATGATGATGGAAAAATGTATGAAGCTTTTCAGGTAGATGAAAACACCTATACCTTTAAAACAGAAAATAAAACATTTAAACTTTCTCTTTCAGAGTCAAATAATGTAAATGATTTTAGTCCATTATCAGAAGAACAAAAAAAGAGATTGACAAAAGTCATTTTTTCAAATGACGATATTTTAGAACAGTTAAGAGATGCTAGAAAAAATAGAGATAGTGACTTTTCATATTATAGTGGAGATGAAGCGGAGTTTGACAAATTAGTCGATGAGCTCAATAGTGAAAGATAAAAAAGAAATCCGATATAATGTTATTTGGGGACAAAAAGCTAGAGTTAAACTTGCCGAAATGAAACAATATAAAATTGATCCCAAATCGGTGTTCCGAAACTCTAAAAGCATTTTATCAGTAAAACCACGGGAAAGGGCCTATGATGTTGTGGACTATCCGAATTTTGAATTCAACGGTTATTATTGGATATATATTAACAATGTTATTGTCATTTATACCGTCCTTGAGGCAGAGAAAAGGGTGTTAGTTGATGCCTGCTTTTCCGCTCTAACAGGTTTTACATTGAAACGATTTTTTGGTGAATATGATACAGATCCACTATAACTTTTTACAGCACACCTACCTTGAGTTGTGCTTTTTTTGTACCCTAAAATAATGTACATTTGTGATTTTGACCTAGGTTGCAAAATTTGGTAGAAAAACGTCGAATTTTCCAGAAATGTGTATGTTATAATTTTCATCAAGTAAGGTGCTAAAAATGAAGTTGGAGCAACGGATGTTAACGCCTTTTGTCAAAGCGAAATACTTATCAGAACCGAATTTTAGAAGATATACAAGTATCATTCATTATTTATACCAGCAACATGAGTATTACTAAGGTCCTCCTGCACTAACGAGTGATATTTTAATGAAATGCTAAAGCATGATATTAATGAAATGATTGTATCAGGCAACGGACAATTCAAAATTGCAACATTGAAATTTCTGGATGCATTTGTTTAGGGTGGAGGGGTTGTTCATTACAACGGTGACCTCGATCCAGAGGGAATCTTAATGGCCTATAAACTAAGAAAACGATATGGGGATCATTTGCAGTATTGGCACTATCATGTAAATGATTACTAGATGGCATTATCGGATGAGCTGATTTCGGGAAGAAGATTGAAGCAATTAAACATTGTAAATGATCCGATGTTGCAGCCGCTTATTCAGCAATTAAGAGAAATAAAGCGTAGTGGATACCAAGAAAAAATACTATTGAATATAGTAGAGGATTTGAAAAAGTTAAATGAGTAAACGAGGCTAAGTTATGAAGTATTTTATTCTATTATTCCAAGAATCTCACAATTCATTCGAATAGTCATCGGGATAAATGTGTGAAACTTGGGTTGGATTCGCTATTCGCGCAATTCCCATGTAGTTCTATAGTTGCATTTTAGCCTTAATATTAAGCGGAATTATCTATAATATAGAAAGAGGAGCGGAATACATAATAGTGGAGGAGATAGAAA
>NZ_JAIAZY010000009.1 GCF_019459225.1 Bacillus sp. IITD106 | reverse complement strand
TATTTATTAGCTAGATTTTACGTTCGTAAATCCTCACAAAAGTATTTTGTATCTCTTCTTAGTTGAACTTTCATTCCAATTACCACCATTCGTTCTACGAGTTTATGATGAACACTCGTTCTGATTTTATTTTTCCATTGTCATCATTAATACATTTCCTTGATGAAGTAGGAATACATATTGCGATTAGTCCGACTTCATATATAAACTTTCCGCTTATTTTTTGTTGCGTTAGCTCAACAAGAGATACAAAAATAATTACATTTCCACATTATTTTTGAAGTAGTTTCCCCAATGTGGTTGTGATCCATCAACATCTTTAAATCCATATTCCTCTGACAGTTCCCACGTACTAAATATCCCACCAGTTTTATCAGCAAGGCTAGGGTCCAAGGCGAGACATTTTATTGCTTCCCCAATGTAAAAAGGGGTTTCAGAAGCAATAAAATGCGGATCGACTTTAGCTCCTTCTTTCCAATTTTCTTCCGTAACACCAAAGTGCTCAAGCATTGCTTCTGATCTTAAAAACCCCGGGGTAACTGCAATTGAAATTATATTGTAATCTTTTAGATCCTGTGCCATTGCTTGAGCCATATGTATATTAGATATTTTTGCTAGACTATAATAGAAGTTACCTCGTGGTTTGTAATCGATACCATCTGTAATTTCAATAATAAGGCCACCTTTATTTTCTTTAAATAAAGGAATGCTATAATGAGCAGTAATAATGTGAGATTGAACTGCCTGTTTTTGCATTTGAAGGCCTTTATCTAAGTCATGTTCTCCAATTGGTTTTCCCCATTCAGTAAGGGGATCTCCACCCCAAATATCATTAACAAGTATATCTAATCGCCCTTGTTCTCTTTTGATTTGTTTAAATAAACTTACAACCTCTGATTCAACGGTATGATCTACTTTTACAGGAATCCCAACTCCGCCTGCTTTAATTACTAATTCAGCTGTTTCTTCAATCGTTTCTTTACGTCTCATAGGTGGCGGATTAATAATAGTGGTTCTTCCAGTCACATAAACAACAGCTCCCGCTTCACCTAATTTAACAGCAATACCACGACCTGCTCCGCGAGTTCCACCAGCGACAACTGCAATTTTTCCCTTTAACGAATTCAAAATTACCACATACCTTTCAATAAGTTTCATTCATTAAATGTTTCATCATTTGTTTTGTTACACTGAAGAGGAACGTATATTCGCATTATAACGTGTTTAAATCAAAAGAGGGGAATTTTTTCACTAAAATCTTACATGATTTAATAACAAAGTACATTTCTCCTATTTAAGACCTGCTCCGTTTGAGTGCAGGTTATTGACATTCTTTAATAGGGAGATATTTGTGTCATTAGATAAGTTTTATAAAGGCTGCATATCAAAACCTTATGCAACCTTTCGATGGATTAATTCTTTTCTGCTGAATTATAATTGTTAGGGAATCGGTTTTTAATGGTTAGTATATAGATTCCTGATCCTGCTAACAGCAATCCTGAAACAATAAATGCAAGTTGTACACTAAAATACTCCGCAAGTCCTCCGAACGCTAACGTAGAAAATCCAAAAACTAATGAAACCATTGAATATTGAGCACTATATATCCTAGGTAAATCTTCGGTAGATGCTTCTTTTTGTAAATATGTGTGTATAGTAATACCTTTAATTTGATCTATGAATCCACTTAAAGCTACCATTATTAATGCTACCCAAGCTACTGAATTTATTCCAAATAAAAGCGTTACCATAGAGACACCAAACGAAGAATATAACACAGTCTTCCTCATATTCTTTTCAATTTTTACGGAATATCTTGAACAGATTACTCCCCCTAGTATCAAACCTAGAAAGAATGCAGTGTTTATATAACCCCACCATGCTTCTGTTACATTTAATACTTCATTTACAAATACATAAAGAATGGCTGCCACCCAAACTACATTTGCAATAGCTTCTATAAAAATCATGACATGGATGCTTCGAAAGATAGGAATTTTCCATATTGTAAGCCAGCCTTCTTTTAAAGTTTCGAATGATTTTTGTTTTTCTTCTTTAAATTGGAATGGTGTTTTATCTACAATCCATAACATAAAAATTGTAGATAGTACAAACAAGAAAAACGTAAGCCAAATTACATTTTGCCCATTTATTAATGCAACAAGTAATCCACCCAACGCCCAACCACCTAATTGAACGGTTTCATTAATAACTGAAATAAAACTATTTGCTTTCAATAATTCAGATTCTTTGACCAATCTGGGGATAATAGCATTTGTCGCCGGCATTGCCCACCCATCAAAGAAAGCTATTAATAAGATACAACAAACAATAAACCAAATTCCAAACAATGATTGAAAACTCACCCAAGATGCTAGTAATAATAATATAGTTGTTTTACTAAATTGTGAGCTTATCAAAAGTGATTTCAGTCTATATCTGTTCAATAGTAATGGTGAAATGAAACTGCTTATAAATCTTCCAAACGTATTTAAAAAGGGTAACAGTGCCAAATACATTACTGACTCTGTAACTGAATATAAAATAGAGATTAACCCCACTACATAAAACACATCACCTAAATTAGCGAATAATTGGCCTATCCATAAAAAACGGAACGAATTATTTTTCATTATTTCTACCCCTTATTTATCATTTTGATTTTTTTATGATAAAAAGGGAATTTTACACTGGACATGCCCCCTATTTTTTAAAATAGATTTAAAAAAATGATTCTAAACTTTATCGAAACTAATTTGAATGAAAATTCAACGTTTATGGGTAGAGATAAAAATAATTAGTTCTAAGCCATTTTCGCCGTCGATAACATGATAATTTTTCAATGTTTTTTTGCTTACCAATATTATTCTATTTTAATATGGTTATATGAAAAATCTATAAGTTTGTTGGCTAACATTTGGAACCGTCTCCTTCCAATACTTAGAGGATAACTACTCGATTCTCATTTTTGCTTGGATAAAAACACATTAAATCTTCTTAGCTGATATTTTCTGATTGTATTGTTTCGAACCGTTCTTAGGAATACTTAGAATAGTCCATTCCTTGTCCTTTATTTGTTTCCCGATATAAAGAATCTGTCCTAAATGATAACTAATATGAGCCACTTCAGTTTGTATTGCTTGAAGAACACTTAAAGGTTGTTGCCTAAGAGTAACAGTTTTATTTAAATCATCCGTTTTTAGATTTTCAATTGAGTTAAAAAGCAGCTTCCATCCATCTTCCCAAATTTGCATTAGATATTCCTTGGACTCATTATCATCCACAAATTCCAAATCTCTTTCTCTATAAGGTTTTTCTCCATCAGTAGTCAGAAAATCTACCCATCGCGAGTGCATATTCCCACTTAAATGCTTGATTATTACTGAAATGCTGTTGGATTCTTCACTTGGTTTCCAGTGTAATTCTTCTTCAGATAATTGCTGTATCCCCTTTTCTGCCCGCTCTTTAAAGTGTCTAAATTGTCCAATTACAAGTGTAAGATAGTCCTTTTCAAAGTTATTCAAAAATATCCCCTAAAAATTATTTATTAACCCTACAGCAAAAAATGCGTTAATCCTTCTTGAATCAACGTCCCATTACTTAAATAAGAAAAGGGCATTACCCATTGCTGCACTAATCCCTTTAATTCATTCAATCTATATGGTTTTAAATAATTTTTTAGAGAGAACATAGGAAGTTGTAGCAATAACCAATATTACAAGTAATGGTATTGAGTGAGTCTCACCAAAAGCTACCTCTTGACTAAGATTCCCCTCTATTACAGAAAAATCTGGAGTATAAAAGGCAGTTAAGATTACACCTGATAATAATTGAAATACCGTATAAAGCAATATAAAACTAACTATAAATACTAAATAATTTTTCAAATTTATCCCTACCTTCCCAATTATTAGTGAATTTATTGTACCATACAGCACTTCCCTTCACTATAGTTGAACAAAAAGCTGCTGAATCTTATACAGATTTGCTTTTTTATCTTAATTACAAAAGAATGGCAATCATCAAGTTTTTCAATTAAGGAAAAGTAATAAAAAGCATTTGAGCACTGCAATGGTGGTGAAAAATTAATGAAAAAGTTAGCTATATTATTCCTGATCTTTAGTGGAATTTTTCTCCCGGTTCAACTTGTAAAGGCAAATGACCTAATGAAATGGGAGGATGTTGCTTCTGTGCAAATTAAACGCACTTCCGGAGGAACACGAACATTCAATGAAAATGACGGTATTGAAGCATTCGTCATCCGAAAGGTGAGCACATATTTCTGTAGGAAAGGACAGATTGACTTTTGAAATTGCTCCAACAATCATTCCTAGTCAAATTAAATTGAAGAAATTTGAACATCTTGAAACACATGAACTTCCTCCACATTGGCAAGACATTATAAAACAGAAAGCGCGGTAACCAAGTTGTTACATGAACAAAAAACTCCTTCAAGATTAACGGATTCTGTTTTTAATCGCAAGAAATGGCTCAGTTCATTTGAGCCATTTCTTATATTCTTTTCACTAGTACCTGATCCAATATCTACGATTACTGAATTATTAAGTTTATTTTAGTGATCAAATCGATTACTAATTGATCCGGATAATCCGGACGGAATTTGGAATAAATGATAGATTTCCCATTAAATTCGTTTGTATTTGTCAAATCACATCACATCACCGTTTAACTTTTTAAAATATATTCATGGATAAATTGATAATAAGATAACTGCAGACATAATATATTTGCAGTCTGTAACTCAGCGAGCCTAGAAAAACGATTGCGAACGAGCTTCAGATAATATATAATCACAGCATAGCTCCCCGGAAAAGTTATAAAGGGCAGAGGAAAGGATCGATTTCTATGGGAAAAGTAATGGCTGGTATGACCATATCTTTGGACGGCTTTATTAATGACCGTAACGGAAGCGCAAGGAAACTAAGTCCAGATTTTGAAGAACTCCTTGAGGCTCCTTCTTTCAAGGAAATGACTAAAAACACCGGTGCTGTTATTATGGGCAGAGGTGTATATGAGATGGCAGACCCCTTTTTGTGGGCTAACGATGATTATGAATTCCAAGTTCCCATTTTTGTCTTGACACATACACCTCCAGCAAAGTATCCCAAGGGAAATGACAAACTTAGCTTTACCTTTGTAACTGATGGCATTGAGAGTGCTATTTCTCAAGCAAAGAAAGCAGCGGGTGTTAAGATGGTTCAGGTAATAGGTGGCGCAAGCACCATTCAACAGTGCCTTAATTCAGGGCTATGCGATGAATTACAGATAGATATTATGCCTGTTCTCCTTGGAGATGGACTAAGCCTATTTCAAAATATAGATACAGATAAGTTTAGGCTTGAAAGAATGGAAGTAGAAGAAACTACACCTAGTAGAACAAGTATTACATTTAGGGTTACGAAGTAATAAAGTGCGTCAATATCCCTTTGGTGATGTAAGAACACGGAGAACAAAAATGAAAAAGACATTTTTAAACGAGTAAACATAAAAGCCAGGATTCCGATTGTTAGTTAAATAAAGGAAACTGAGTATTCAGCTTTTGCTAAGTGATAGTTTAGGAACTTCACATTCTTAAAAAAATAAATGTGACCCTCAATTGAAGGCCACTTAATAGGATAATATAGTTTATGCTATTTAATAATTCTACCTGGATTTCCAACAATTATTTTATTTGCAGGAACATCTTTAGTAATAACACTACCAGCACCAACAATCGCATTTTCACCAATAGTAACCGCTGGTAGTAAGGTAGCGTTGTTGCCAATTTTGGCTCCTCGTTTAATAACTGGACCTTGGTGCTTGAAATTCCCCTTCCCCATGTACTTATCATTGGAAGAGGAGCTGCATGGACCAATAAATACTTCATCTTCAATTACCATATCTGCAGTTATATATGCCCCAGTCTGAATGGTCACACGTTTTCCTATTTTAGTATTCGTTTCTACCATTGTGTTTCTACCAATAATACTGTCTTCCCCTATTGTTACTTTTTCACGGATGCTCGCCAAGTCTCCAATTAAAACACCAGTATCAATTTTTACTTCGCGGTAAATGACGCTATTGGAACCGACAATAACATGTTCTGCAATAATGAGAGGCCCAAGATCTTTTTTGGTTTTGCGTCTCATTTTGTTATTGGAGGATGGAGTTTTACCAAGAACGGTTAGATCTCCAATTTGTGTGTATTGTCCAATCATTGTATCCTTTTTAATCACTACATGATGTCCAATCGTTACGTGGTCCCCTATTATAACATTTTCCTCAATCACTACATTTTCTCCAATGGAAACGTTCTCTCCTATTTTTGCTGTTGGATCTATCATACTAGACGCTCCTTTTCTTACTAATTCAAAATTAGCTTTTTTTTATCATCACCTCTAAATGCCTTTATAGTTTCCGATAAATCTTTACAAGCTCATCTGTCACATGCTTAGCTGAATGATAATTTTCAACATACCTTCTCCCTGCCTTACCAAGCTCATGACGCTGTTTAGGGTTTTGTACTAACTCTAAAAGAACATCTGCAAGAGTTTCTGGTGTTGCTTGAACAATTGGAAGATCCTTTGGAAACTTTTCTCGGACATCATCTCTAATAAATGCAACTACAGGCTTTCCCATTGCCATTGCTTCCACACTAAACATTCCATAAGTTCCACACAATAATTGATCTACAATAATATCTGATTTCAAATACTCTGAAACTGCTTTTTCATGACTCATTTTTTCTATTAATTTATAGGTAAACTTACCCTTATTTTGAATTTTTTTAATGGCCCTCTCAACATAATGAGAACCCTTAAATTTTCGGTTGGTTGGAGCATGAACGATAAGAGGGTTTTCATTATTTACGGAAGGATAGGACACTCTAAAATCATTAATATTACATGCTAAAGGTAATACGAATATATTTTTGTAATAATCTTTTACATAATGATAAGCCTCATAATCTTGAACAATGGCTGTATCAATATATTTAGAAATAAAGGAGAGTTGTTGATGAATTTCTCTGTCAGTATAATAGGTTGGCTCAAGTGGATAAGGGTTTAGCTTTTTAACAATTTTAACGGTACGCACATCACTCCCCCAATGATGCATCAACATTTTCTTTCCCTTTTCTTTAAGAAGGGGGAGATCTTCAAAATTCTGAAGAAACGTATTGGTATTGTGAAAGTGAAAGACATCAGTATTATTTATGAGAAAATCAAGTTCCTTAATCAGTTCCCAAGCATCGGTATTTATAATATCTCCTTTATAGCTTAAGTAAGTATGAAAGCAATTATATCCGGAAACGTTATGCCCCTTTTTTCTAAGTTCTTTACAGAGAATGCCCATCTGCCCGGCTATTTCTGTCGGGGCATGCACAATTTTCATATAAATCTCTCCCTTCGTTTTAGTATATTCTTGAAGGACAAAACGGTTATACCACACCTTATAATTGAATAAATAGCGGACACACAGGAAATACTAGTAAGTCATATTCTGTAAAGTAGGACGTTCAAAGGTGGGATTTTTTTGGCAATATATAACTATATGTCGGCAAAAGAGCTCGGCGTACAAAACCATATCTGCTTACTTCCGTGTGGAGATCAATCGGAAAGTAGGATTTCGAAATGGACAGCCATAGACTTAAGACCTTACCAATCTTATCTAGTTAATAATAATGTCGTTGATACGATGTTTGGAGGTTTAATTTTCCACACCATAAGTGGGAGGAGAAATCGTTTTCTTTACCCGATGTACGCGAATTTTGGTTTATTAGCAGAAAAAGAGGACTGGGAATTAGCATTAAAAAGATTATTTTTGAAAAACTACAACCTAGATGCTGCAGCAATCAATACAAAAAAAGGAAATAAAACGGATATATGGGTAACACTTCCATACCCTACTCCTACTCAAACTAATTTTGGAAAATTGAATGGCAAGATTAGTAATTTTAATATCGAATCCAATCGAATTGAAGCAATAAAATGGTGGATTATGGAGTTTTTAAGTGAATGGAAAAAGGCTAAACATTTACATGATAAACTATCATTCAAAGGATTTGTTTGGCCGCGCGCTTCAATTGATAAAGGAGATGAAAAACTTGTTAAAAGTGTAACACATTTTATTCGTAAACAAGGTCTTCTCTCCTTATGGTTGCAGCAGTATGGCTCAGCTGGTTGTGCTGAATGGAAAAAGTTTGGTTTTAATGCAGCGTGTACTCATCCTAATTATTACGGAGAAAAGGGCCCGAACTTTAAATGGATTAACAACTCAACGGTTTTCGCAAAATATTATCATATAGGGATGCAAATAGTTTTTGGAAAGGGTACTCTTTTTAAAGAAAATCATTTAATTGATTATTTAAATTCCGGTGTTTACAAAAAATATATGTACGATAGCTTACTAGTCTATCATTTTCCTAATCAAACAATGCGCGAAATCTACAAAAAACGTCCGAGAGAGTATGCTTATCTCTATTCTTTTATAAAAAATAAATATAAGCCGCTATACCCTACAGCTTCATTTCCATCAGCACGCAATTCTTTCGACCGGATTGAAAGATACCTTCCTATTTGATCCGTTTTTATCTAACAAAATAATAGTGGCTCATTCAAAAATTGTACTTTTTTGAATGAGCCGCTTTGCTATTGTTCCTAAAGATTAATATAGATATCAATCAATTGATTTACTACAACATCATGTGAATGAAAGTTTTCTGCATATTGACGTCCTTTCATTCCTAATTCCTTACGCTGATCTGGGTTGTCAAGCAACATTTTTACTTGATCATATAAATTTTCAGGATTGCTATTTACTATAGGCAATTCACCAGGGAAAGTAGAAATAAGGTCAGGGCGGATAAAAGTCAGCACAGGTTTTCCAAGTGCCATCGACTCGACACTAAGCAACCCGTATGATCCACATAAAACCTGGTCAATAATTATATCAGCATCCTTGTAAATATTAATAACTTCCTCATGACTCATTTTCTCAATTCTTTTATATTCAAAATTATACTCCTGTATTAATTTTTCTATGACCTTCTCAATATAATAAGTACCTTTAAAGTCAGGATTTGTCGGAGCATGCAGAATGAGAGGCTTTTCTTTTGTTATAGTTGGATAATTAGGATGAAATTGTTCAAGATCTATAGCAATCGGTATTACATGCACTTTTTCGTAATAATCCTTCACATATTCATATACTTCATAATCTTGAACAATTGCTTCCTTGATATAAGATGTTATTTTCATTAATTTATCATGTATTACCTCGTTTGGCGGTGAATCGCCAGTATAGACATAAGGATTATTCTTTCTTGCTTGATCATGAAACCTTACGTCGTTTCCCCAATGGTGCATAATCATTTTTTTATTTCTTCTTTTAAGCTCTGGCAAGTCGCTATAATTTGGACAAAGAGTAGTGGCATAATGAAAATGAAAAACATCAAACGAGTCGAGAATTTCTTGATAGCTTCCCTCTAGTGTTTCATGATCGATATTAACTAAATTATCCTTATAACCTAAATAGGAATGAAAGGTATTGTAACCAAGAGAGTAATGGCCCTTGTTAAGAAGAGCACTACTCAAGATTCCCATTTGACCTGCGATTTCTGTTGTTCCATGGAAAATCCTAATTGTTCTCCTCTCCTTTTAGCCAAGAAGACGTTTTTTTAATTCCCTCTTCTAAAGAATGTCGAGGTTTCCAATTAAGCTCACTTTTCATTTTCTCAGCACTAATACATCTCCTCTGCACAACATCGACTTTCCGTTTTAGCTCAAACCTAAGTGGAAGATTTAAATGACTACTAGCTTTTTTAATTATGTTAGAAAGGTCGAGGATGCTTGTTTCCACTCCAGTTCCGATATTATAAACTTCCCCAATTGCTTTTTCGCGGGTAGCTGCAAGGATAATAGCATCCATTGCATCTTCAACAAAAGTAAAATCTCTCGTCTGGCTTCCGTCACCATAAATAATCATAGGTTGATCATTTTGAGCTGACTCAAAAAACTTTGCAACCACACCACAATAAGGATTAGAGGAAAGCTGACCAGGGCCATAAACATTTGAAAATCTTAATACACTGACTGGAAATTGGTACATTTTATGATAAACATTACAATAATGCTCCATAGAGAATTTACTAGCTGCATACGGAAGGTTGATATTATAGTATGATTCAGGTGTAGGGATAATAGAGGCTTGGCCGTATATTGAAGTAGTAGAAGCGTAAATAAATCGTTTTAATTCAGTACAATATTCTTGAGCTTTTTTAAGGAGTAGATAGCCTCCATATAAATTCGTTTCAAAATCACTTTCTATATTTTCGACTGATAAAATGATATTTTTACACGCAAAATGAAAAATATAATTTACTTTTGGTAAAATCTCTTCTAATATCTTTTCGTTCGTGATGCTTTCTTCATAAAATGTAATGTGTTTAGAATCAGGGAGTGCAGATTTATTTCCTGTTGATAGATCATCAATCACAAAGATATGGTCACATAACGGAAGCAGCCTTTTAACAAGCTGTGAACCTAAAAAGCCTGCTCCACCTGTAACCACTACTTTTCCTAAATTCATCGATTAATCTCCTTCCTTTCTCTTCATGTCGGATGTTGCAAATGCTTTTATAGGACAGTTCACAATTTCATGATTGAGAGCTGATTGATAAAGGGCGAAAATAAGTTCAAGTGCCTTTTTCCCTTCTTTTCCATCAATCAATACATGCTTATTTTCGGAAGTTACGGCTTCAAGAAAATTCTCGTACATATAAATTTCCTCATTTTTATCATCAATGAGATTATTAAGCTCTGTTATATTTTCTTCCTCATCCTTAATAAACCAATGGGAAATTTTATTAAGGAATGGACCTTCGATACAAATAGTTCCTTTTTCTCCGAAAATCGATAAAGAGTATCCCAAATTATTTGGCTGTGTAACAATATTTGCCTCAACAATCCCCTTCGCTTGATTACGAAAGCTGATTACTCCCACTGCAACATCCTCAGTGTCCTTTAACTGTGATAAATGCTGTATTGTCTCTCCATATACTGTTTCAACCTCACCTAAAAACCATTGAAGTAAATCAATAACATGAATTCCCTGGTTAATGAGCATTCCTCCATCGCTTTCCCATTTTCCTCTCCATGGAGCTAATGAATAATATTCTGGGGAACGATTAATTCGAATGGAACAAACACCTAAAAGCAGCTTTCCGAGTTTCCCGTCATCAATTAATTTCTTTATTCTTTGCATAATTGGCATAAAGCGAAGCTGATGACAGATCATAAGCTCTTTATGATGTTTTTGGGCTAGATAAATTAACTTATTGGACTCTTTTATTGATAAAGCCATTGGCTTCTCTAAAACAACATGCTTGTTTGCTGAGAGAGCGGCATTTGCCATCTCTGCATGAATGCCGGAGAACGAAGCAATGATTACGGCATCAATATTTTCGTCCTCAAGCATTTCTTTATAATTTTTATAAAACTTAATTGGATCCCCTTGACCTGAGATTGTTAGATAATATTTCTCCGCATCCTCCATTCTTTCATAATTTAGATCACTCACTGCAGTTAACTGAGCATCTTTACAAGACGACAGTGCCTTGAGATGTTTTTTGGAAATATGGCCACAGCCTATCAAGCCAAATCGTACGACCATCTAGTCACCTCCTATTTTGCTTAAAATTGCGATTATGGTATCTTGTTCACTCTCTGATAAAAACGGATCCAGAGGAATAGCAAGTAATCTTTCTGATAACGATTCAGAGATTGGGAAATCTCCTTCCTTATAGTTGAATGAACGATACACTTTCTGGAGATGTAAACAACGTGGATAATAAATACCTGTTTGAATCTGTGCCTTTGCTAGAATCTCTATTATTTCTTCACGATAATCAGATTCAATGCAATATAAGTGATAAATATGTGTTCGATCACTAGCCTCATTAGGTAATTTTAAATTTGGAACATCTTTAAGAAACTGTTGATAACGGGCAGCAATCCTTCTTCTTTCTAAATTCCATTGATCAATGTTTGTAAGATTAACAAGTAAAATGGCTGCGTGTATTTCATCCAAACGACTGTTATACCCTATCCTATCGTGAAAATATTTTTTGGTTGTTCCGTGAGTGCGAAGTTTTCTAATTTTATCTGCAACTTCGATATTAGATGTGGTAATCACTCCCCCATCACCAAGGGTTCCTAAATTTTTCGTCGGAAAAAATGAAAAGCAAGCTGCATCTCCTAAACTTCCTACCCACTGCTCCTTATACTTAGCTCCAAAAGCTTGACAAGCATCTTCAATGACTAGCAATCCATGCTTTTTTGCAATCTCATTGATTTCATCCATATCTGAAGGCTGACCGAATAAATGAACAGGAATGATGGCTTTAGTAGATGATGTTATATTTTTTTCAATTTCTTTAGGGTTTAGATTAAAGGTTAAAGGATCTACATCAGCAAAAACAGGGATGGCTCCAACACGTGAGATTGCTTCCGCTGTTGCAAAGAAAGTAAATGGCGTCGTAATGACTTCATCTCCCTTTCCTATACCATAAGCCTCTAAAGTAAGAATCAACGCATCTGTACCATTTGCAACAGCAATTGCGTCGAGAACGCCTAGCTTTCTCGCAATTTTTTCTTCGAGTTCCTTTACTTTTGGCCCTAAAATGTAGTTCCCATTATCAATCACATCATTAATTCCTTGAAGAATCTCTTCTTTCACACTTTGAAATTGACGCTTTAAATTGACTAAGTTAATCATCATTTACTCCTTATCCCTATATCGTTAAAGCGTTACCGCAATGATTAAATATCGAAAAATGATGAACTTTAAAATACTTCCATCATATATTGATAAGTTTTGTCGAGACCGTCTCCATTTTCCGTTTTTTATGCCAGTAGATATAGTCATTTAGATAATTCAACATAATCTATGACTAATTTATCAACACAGTAACGGCTGAAAACCATTCCTATTGTCAAATTTCTTTAAAACTACCATGTATTGCTAGGTCCTCTACACAAATTTTAAAAATTATGTTGTTTGTCCATTCCAATATCACCAATGTACATAACTTAGATAGTATTAATTTATGATTGAGACGGGGGACATAAATGAACACTGGAGATTCAAATTTCATAAGAAAAAACATAGCTGTAATAGGTTTAGGTTTTGTTGGACTCCCATTGTCTATAATACTAGCTGAAAAAGATTTTCAAGTAATTGGAATAGATTTGGATGTGAATAAAGTAACAAAACTTCAACATGCAATTAGCTATGTTGGAGATATTGATAACAAAAGGATAAAAAGAGTTATAGATAGCGCAAATTTTGAAGCAACTACTAATTTTGATGTGATTAAGGACGTTGATACAATTATTATTTGTGTGCCAACACCGCTTACAAAACAGAAAACACCCAATTTACAATTTATTATTAATGTAGGGGAAGAAATTCAACAAAGGCTCAAAAAAGGCCAATTAGTTGTACTAGAAAGCTCAACCTTCCCTGGTACAACGAGGGAAGTCTTTTTGCCAATTCTTGAACAAAGTGGTTTACGAGTAGGTGAGGATTTTTACTTAGCTAATTCTCCTGAACGCGTTGATCCTGGTAATAATCAATATGGTCTAGAAGAAATTCCTAAAGTAATTGGGGGGCTAACAGATAATTGTAAACAAGAGGCCGTGTCTCTTTACAGCAAAATATATGATGAAGTTGTTCCTGTCTCCTCAACAGAAGCAGCTGAATTAACCAAACTCCTTGAGAATACCTTTCGTTTCATTAATATATCATTCATAAATGAAATGGCTATTCTTTCTGAGCAATTAAAGGTCGATATTTGGGAAGTCATTGAGGCAGCGGGTACAAAACCATACGGATATATGCCCTTTTATCCAGGTCCAGGTATCGGAGGGCATTGCATCCCAGTTGATCCCATTTATCTTCAATGGAAACTTCAGCAACTAGGTACAAAAAGCGATTTTATTGGAACATCCGAATTAGTAAACCAAAAAATGATTGAACATATTGTTCGCCATACAGAAGAGGTTTTACAACCAAACAAAGAGCTTTCTTCAGCAAAAATATTGATCTATGGTGTAACCTATAAAAAGGATGTAGCTGATACTCGTGAGGCTCCTTCTCTTGAAATAATTGAGCAGTTTAACCAAAAAGGAGCAACAGTCTTTTACCATGACCCGTATATTCCCTCATTAAACATTGGGAATAAATCATATAAGAATACAGACATCACCGAAGACTTACTGGAGAAAGTTGATTGTGTGGTTATATTAACTGACCATTCGGCAATTCCTCTAAAAAAAATAGTACATCATGCTTCACTAATAGTTGATACTAGAAATGTGACAAAAGGACATAAAGGAAGTGGAGTTATAATCCGTTTAGGAGACGGTTTTTCAACTAAATAACGACCATCACCTTTTTACATGAGCCTCAAAAATACTTTCAGCTTGTCCTATTGACTAAAAACTTTCTATACTTCGTAATATGTACTTATACTGAATATAGTCGCTACAACTATATCAAAAAAAAATCCTAACAATTGAAAAACAAAACTTTTCAAAACATCTTTTCGAAAAGTTTTGTTTTAATTTTTGTTAAGATCATATCAAAATATGGCATAATCAGTCATTTGCTTTATAATTAACGATATAACATGTTATGTTATTAAAGTAGTATCTATCATAAACTAATAGGAGTGGTTTAATTGGCATCTTCCAAAGCAAAAAAACAAAGAAAAAAATTAGTTCGGGAAGGAAGGAGAAATCCTACTGACAACAGAAGCCCATTTGCTTTTGCTGATATGAGAACACGAAAAACAAAAACGAAAAAAGACAGGCTATATATGATAAAGCATAAAAACCATGATTCCCATAATGGAAATGATGGTTTTTATTTTTTCCATGTGTCATTTTTTCGATTGTTTTTTCAAGTCTTCAATTTCCATTGCAATTCTTTCAATATCTATCCTCTTAAATAAAGGATCAATTTTGTTCAACGATTTAGCAGAGCCCTCTATTACACTCCATTTAAAACTAGGTATTGCTAATATATCCTGTAACTTTGCACTTGAAAATGGCAAAAACGGATTTAATAGCTGTGCCAAATTTGTGGTGATAAATACACTAGTCGCTATAGTATTTTTACATTCTTTTGGAGCTTCCTTAATTTGATTCCAAGGCTTTTCATCATCAAAGTATTTATTTGCACGTCTAACGAATTCAAAGATCAATTCTAGTGCTTGTTTAAAGTGGCTTTTCTCTATAAGCTTACCTGCATCATTATATAGTTTTGCAATCTCACCTTTTATTTTTTCATCAATATTTCCTTTTGGGACTTGCCCTTCATACGATTTCTCAATAAATTTTAAAGTTCGATTGACGAAGTTTCCATATGCCCCTAATAGTTCACCGTTATGACTGTAAACAAACTCTCTCCACGAAAAATCGGAATCTCTGTTTTCTGGTGCATTAATCGTCAGAAAATAACGAATTGAATCCGGCTCATAATTTTTCAATAGATCCGGAACCCAAACCGCCCAATTTTTACTCGTCGAAAGCTTTCTCTTTTCCAAAGTAACATATTCATTCGAGACAATATGAGTAGGCAAGCTATTAAGTCCCGCCCCCATTATGATTGATGGCCAAATAATAGAATGAAATGGAATATTGTCTTTTCCGTGTATATAATAAGATGTTGAATGTTTATTCCAAAAGTCTGCATCACTTTGATTAAAATCTTTCGCCCATTTTTTGCTTGCGGAAAAATAGCCTGCAACGGCTTCTATCCATACATAGATTTTCTTCTCTTCATATCCCTTAACAGGTACAGGGACACCAATTGGTAAATCTCTTGAAACGGGACGATCATGCAATCCTTCCTTTAAATATCTTTCCGTCAATTGTATTGCATTCGCTCTCCATAACTTATGTCTTTTTGCAAATTCAACATATTCCTCTAATTTTGCTTGAAATGCACTTAATCTGAAATAAAAATGTTCTGTTTTCTTTGACGAAGGAGAATCTCCACATATTTTACAGCTTTTCTCAAGTAGATCTAAAGGATCCAATATTTGCGAGCAGTGGTCACACTGATCCCCCCTCGCTTCATTACCGCAGTTTGGACATATTCCCTCTACAAATCGGTCCGGCAAAAATTGATTACAAGTAAAACAATATACTTGCTCGACCTCTTTTTTATAGATAAATCCGTTTTTTAACAACGTCAAAAATAAATCCTGCACAATTTCGTGATGAAGTGCGGTATCTGTTCGTGTATAACAATCATACGTGAATCCTAGCTTTCTAAAACATTCACTAAACTCCTCATGATATTTATCTGCAATTTCCTTATGAGCAACTCCTTCCTGTTTTGCTTTCAAAAAAATCGGAGTGCCATTAACATCACTGCCTGATACATATAGGACTTTTTCACCTTTTGCCCTATAATAACGAGCTAAAATATCGCCTGGCAATAAACTCGCAATATGCCCAATATGCAGGGATCCGTTTGCATACGGCCATGCTCCACCAATTAAAATGCTCATTATATTTCCTCCTTTAATAAAATAAAAAACCTCGCCCAAAGACAAAATTGTCAAAGGACGAGGTTATACTCGTGTTACCACCTTTTTTCACTATTCATTCACATGAATAGCCTCAATAAGTACGGAACGAAAACGTTCTTATACTTTGACATTTATAACGAGTGCCAAATCTCGTCATAGCCTAGCTTTCATTAAAAGTTCAGCTATGAAACTCAGAGACCATCTTCAATCAACTTTACTTTGCTTCTTTTCAGCTACCGAAGCTCTCTGTAAAAAGAATCCATTGATTTACTCTTCTCATCAAAGTTTTTAGTTTTATCATTTCCCTTATTATTACATTAACTGTTATTAAAAACAAGCAAACCAGAATGAAAAATGATGGCATTAGAACAATTAAATCTTCATCCCGTACTATACAATTACATAATTATTTTTTATACTTTCTTTAAAGTAATTATAGGTGGAGGATATATCATGGCTGAAGGTTCAAAAAAAATATCATTACAAGAGTTAATGCAAAAAAAGCTTGCCGAAAAAAAGGCTGCCCAAAATACTAAAGCTAACATCAAGGGCAGCACGGAAACGAAAAAGTTAAAAAGCCAGCAAACGAAGAAAACAAGCAACACCAGAAGAAAAATGGGAGTTTAAATGCCTAACTTTGGTTTATGGATAGCAGTAGATCCATAAACTTTTTTATGTTAAAAGAAAAGGGATGTTTCAACAATTTAAAAAGAAGGATTTGGGAAAGAAACATTCTTCCTCCCCCTCATCCTCTTCTATGGTCATGCATATATTTCATCCATTTTTTCTGCCTATAGCTACATAATATATACCCAACACTACTAATTACAAAAATGCCAATTGCAAGCTGCCATATGATAGGGTGCGTTACATAAAAACCAAATGGCATTCCAATTGCACTAATGATCATTAATTGGTATAACCGTTTTTTATTATTTTCATAAATCGTAAATTGAAAATTCCTTCTTTGTTCAACTTCTTTTATCCGCTCAATATGTTGTGGTAGAGCTAGAAACTCTTTTATCGAATACACAATTCTAAATAAGGGCTGCGATTGGACCCAATGCCACAGATAAGTCCATTTATTATTACCTTTCTTTTCTAACCACTCCATAAAAGCTGATTTGATTAACTCTAACAGATCTTCTTCCGGTACTAATTCACGAATCATTCCTTCGATTGTTACGAAAGCTCTTCCTAAAAAAACAAATCGGGTTGGGACTTGAATTGGGAGTGCTCGAATGATGTCGTTCATCTCCATTTTAAATGCAATTAAATCTATATCTTTCAATTGGAAAGACTGGAATGAAATTAGATCAGCTAACAGTTTTTCCATCGTTCTTGTATCCGCTTCTGGCAAAACGAATCCCAACTGAACAAAACATTCAACTGCTTTTGCATAATTTTTTGAAAGAAAGCTTTCGATTAAGGATTGAAAATGAGCGGCATCCTTTGTCGAGATTTCCCCCACCATACCAAAATCAAGTAATATGATACTCCCTTCATTTGATACAAGAACATTTCCGGGATGTGGGTCTGCATGAAAAATTCCTGATTCTAACCATTGTGGTAGGAATACCGATATGAGTTTTTTAGCTAATTCATTTCGGTTAATCCGTAATTCATTCAGAGTGTCGGTGTCGGTTATCCGGCTCCCCTCTACCCATTCCATTACAAGAACTTTTTGAGTACTTAATTCAGTATAAACAGAAGGGATTTTAATACATTCGACTTCTTTAAAACGTTCCTTAAACGTAAGAAGAGATTTTTGTTCTTTTAAAAAATCTAGTTCTCTTTCAATCACTTCTTTTAGTTCATTAAATAAAACGTTTAAGTTAATAAATCCTTTCGGAATTGGTATAAAATGATCAGCAAACCAGATAATGAATCCGAGTGTTCGAAAATCGGTTTTAATGATTGAGTCAATATGCGGACGCTGCACTTTGATGGCAACGGTTGAACCATCTTTTAACTCGCCTTTATACACTTCGCCAATGGACGCGGATGCAATGGCTTTTTTCTCAATAGAAATTAAATGTTGATTCATGTTGCATCCCCATTCTATTTCTATGATTTTCTCAATTTCATCAAAACTAGAAGGTGGTACATTGTCTGTAAGATCTTGTAATTGTTTAATAAATGCGTTCGGCAATATATCGCCGCGGATACTAAGCATCTGTCCAATCTTGATAAGTAGCCCTTCTAATTCAAATAGTGTTTTCCTAAACCGCTCCCCTATTCTTTCCCAAAGCATATCCCAGTCAGCATCAGATTTTCTCCTCATTTTATACGAGTAAATTTGGAAAAAGCTTATAAAGAACATCGATAACACTTTGTAAATACGATAAAACTTATTCGTCGTTTTCATAAACCATCTCGCCCACTTAAAAGATTCATAAATCTCTTGATAAACGTATCATATCAATAGCTTGTATGCCATTTTCAAATATAGCTTCATCGTAATGCCTAATAAAGAAATCTTTATCTATGCCTGATATTCTAAACCCACATTTTTGATAAAGAGCCAGTTGGTTTATACTGGAGTTCGCAGTTCCGACTTCCATTGTTTTATAACCCTTTATTTTAGCTCTATTCATCGCGTCCATTACCAATTGCTTGCCTATGCCTTTACCTTGATAGTTTTCCGCTACGGCAATATTGACTAATTCTATTGTACTGGGTCTTGTTGGTAATAGAACAAAAACACCTATCTTTTTATGATTATCCTCGGCTACAAAGCATTCTCCTCTTTTTATATAATCACTTATTAATTCCTGTGATGGATCAGCTAATAGCAATAAACTTATAGGAGGTTCTTCATTAATATTTAACGCTCTAATTTTCATATGCTATCCACCATTATTAAATTCCAACGTTTATCGCTAGTTTTTCCAATATCGGAAAAAGTTCTTCTAAATGTTGAATTTCGTATGTTGGTACAACGTCAGTCCGTTCCCTATCGTGGCGATTAATCCATACTGATTTGATCCCAGTCCGATTTGCGCCAAGAATATCAGTATTTAAGTTGTCTCCAACCATTAATACTTCGTCTTTTTCCAGTCCCATAAGCGACAAGGCGTGTTCAAATATAGTGGGGTCTGGCTTCCCTTTTCCAAATCCTCCAGAAATCACGATATGTTCAAAATACGGAGAAAGCTCAGGTGTAATGGTCAATTTTGTATTTTGTAAATCTGGTGATCCGTTCGTTAAAAGTAATAAACGATAATGTTCTTTTAACTTATTTAATACATCAAATGTTTCTTCATATACGAATGGAAGATTCCTCCGCTCCAGTGGAAAACGTTCCGCTAATTCGAATCCAAACTCGGGATCATCGATACCCAGCTTTTTTAATCCTTCGGTCCAAGCATCTTTTCGATAAGTTGGAACAATCTCTTTCATTTTTTTAAAGTTTGGTTCATCATCAAGGAAATTGCCCCAAAGTCCTTCAAATGGGTTGATTCCTATCATTTGTGTAAATGGATACGTTTCATATGTTGAGTATAAATGGCTAGCTGCTTCGCGAACAGACTCTTCTAGCTTATCTACATCTATACCGTGTTTTCCTTCAGCAACTTTACATGTTGCAATAAAAGCTTCCTTTACACTTTTCTGGTCCCAAAGCAGGGTATCATCTAAATCAAAAAATACTGCCTTAATCATCTTTCTTCCTCGCCTCTTATGTAAATATTCTATCAATATTGATAGTGTATCATCTTTCCGGCGTAATAGAATAGAAAAACCTGTTTTATTACGTTTTTTATAGGTTATATATATACTAATAGCATTTTACTAGTTTTTGTAACAACTTTGTAACAATAGTAATATTTTTGTTAAAAGGTGAAACTTTTTTAAATTTCATACGTCTAATAAGTATAGGACGTAACGAGGAGTGTTAATGATGAAAACAAAATTTTACGCAATTATTATGATGTCATTTATTTTATTTATTGCTGGGGCCATTAGTAAAGAAGGTCTACATAGCAATGCAACAACTCCACAGGATTCAGCTGATATATTAATACACCCTCAAAAACCCAATTACGATTTATCTAAGGGAAGCGTTCTTGGAGATTCTGTTGTAGAAGTCATGGTGTCGAAATCTTCAATTCCGACTGAGGAACGACTCCCTAAAGAAGTTACGATTGATGATACCGTTTTTGTAAATATTATGGATGATGAAAAATTTTCTGACTTGAGTCAACTGGCTCGTCAATATAATGCAGGACTATATGCGATACCTGAAAGTGATGTCTTTGCGATTGTAAAAGATGAAAAACCAATCTTTTTTATGAGTAGTGGAGTTAAGTCCGCTTTAACAGAATATGCTGATCTTCTTTCAGAATCTCTTGCTTTTAGTGGATTTGAAAATCTTGATGAAGTTCGTGAAAACATGAATGCTGTTTTAGAGACAGGCAAAGAAATCAATGTTGGAGATGGATCCGAAGGATATTCCATTTTCCAAGAAGATGGATGGATATATGTATCGTGGTAAGACTTAAGGATTAGGACCGAATAAAGGTGCTAATCCTATTTTGTTATTTTAAAACTCGTATAACCATGTTAAGATACTAATCTAGTAATCAACATGGAAGGATGCTCTTGATGGATGGAAAAACTCATTTTATTGTAGGAGGAATCACGGGAATTGGGGTTGCTACATATGTAGGGGTGGAACTGCCAACAGCAATTTCTTTTACGTTACTAGGTGCTTGTATTGGATTAGTCCCCGACCTTGATGTGAAGGGTACTCTTTCCAATAAAATAACTCTTAATAAAAATTGGATCATTACCCTATTAGCGCTTTTAGGTTTATTAATTATCGTGAATAGCTTCATCCTTTATAAGGACTTTGATCGCTGGCTTGGTATTGGATTAGGACTGACTTTAATGATACTTCCGCATTTTTTTATAAAACAAAAGTATATGTTGTTATTAACAGGTGCAGCTTCTCTAATTATTGGGATATATCAACAAAGCGCATGGTTAACGATGCTTGGGATCTATATTTGTATTGCAGCTCTTCTCCCCCACCGTTCACTAACCCATTCATTAATCGGGTTGTTCTATTTTTCTTTGATTGGCTATTTTTTAGAAAAGGATTTTCAGTTGAATGGCATCTTACTAGTATGTTTAGCGAGCTATGCCAGTCATTTAATATTAGATATGAAAATATTTCCAAAAAATCGTAAAGGTGTGAAGCTATTACAGCCTTTCTCTAAATTCGAAATATAAAAACCGATGAAGCCATTTTTGGTGATCATCGGTCTTTTTTCGTCTCATTCAATAATAATTTAAGAAACTTTTCCTTTTCTTCAAACATTGGGGAGTGTGCTGAATGATCAAACCATATCCAGTGTTTATCACTAGCTGAAACATGATTAAAAAATGCCAGTGTTGGTTCATAAGGAATGGTTAAGTCATGCTTTCCCATACAAAAATATATAGGTATCTTTATCTCATTGATAACGCTATTCAAATTGACCGTTTTCATTTCATCCTGCAGCATCTTTAAACTGAAAAATTGTCCTTTTAAATGATTGATCATATCCATTACGGTATACTCCACACCAATTAACAATTCTTTTATAATGTTATAAATAAGATTTCCTTCGTAGGACATACCACCTCGAAAAACCTCTACGTACTTTTGATGAACCTTATCTTGTCTTAAACCATTCCATGGAGGCATTCCAATCTCCGTTAATTTTTTAACCGCTTTTTGATTATTTACTTGTTTTGCCTTGTCCAATACATATTGATAGGAAAGTTTTTCTCCCTCTAAATAATCAATAAGTTGGGCCACCCCGAAATATCGATAGAAAAGGGACGGTTTTTTATAGACAGCCAATAATCCAATAATCGTCCCCCAAGAATGCCCAACTAAATAAATTTTTTCTTGTTTAAAATGTTTACGAAGATAATTCGTTAATTCAATTGTATCATCTACAAAACGGTCAATTGTCATGGCTTCAGGAGGAATGCTTTTATTATAGGATAGCCCTGCCCCTCTTTGATCCCAATTTACGACGACAAAATGCTTCTCGAATTCCTTTTGAAATCTGCGGATAAAGCCAATTTGAGCGGCACCCGGCCCACCGTGAATCATTAATAATACTGGCTTCCTCCGGTCTTCTCCCCTAATATAAATCCATTGCTCATGATTTCCTATTATTAATGGGAAAAGCTTTGATATTGAATTTTCCTTATTAATATTATGGGCTTTTCTTGTAAACATTTTTTCGCCACCTGTAGTTACCTCTACTCGTTTATAGAATATCATACAATGTAATTCACTAACATGATCATTATATTTCCATGAATAAACCGAATTTTTTACTTGCAAATTAAATTAGTTTAGATTTATTATAAAAACAAAGGTTTTTTTTACACAAAAATTTGCATCAGGCAAACTTATTTAGATAATGGCTAAAGTTTAAGGAGTGGGAAAATTGAGTAATAAAGATACCGTCTTAAATCATAAACAAGGCTGGTTAAAAAGTAGTTCTAATATTAGCTTGGAAGAGGTAAATAATTCTGTTCGAATCCCCGTGAATGCTGGGTTTTGGAGGAAATTATTCGCATTCGCAGGCCCTGGATCTCTTGTTGCTGTTGGATATGTGGATCCTGGAAATTGGGCAACTTCTATTGCGGGAGGTTCACGTTTCGGTTATACATTGCTTTCCATCATATTAATATCTAGCTTAATGGCAATTTTATTACAAACATTATCAGCCAAACTCGGAATCGTAACTGGAAGAGATCTTGCACAAGCAACGAGAGATGCAACTGGTAAAAAAACAGCCTTTTTTCTATGGATTATGGCTGAACTTGCGATCATTGCGACTGATCTTGCCGAAGTCATTGGCTCTGCCATCGCGTTGAATCTGCTTTTTGGGATTCCTTTACTAATCGGAATTTTGATAACAACTGTTGATGTATTATTGCTCTTATTATTACAGAAAAAAGGATTTCGTATTATTGAATCAATCGTCATCGTGTTGATGGTTACAATATTTGGCGTTTTTGCATTTGAAGTCATTGCTTCAAAACCAGAAGTGGGTGCCTTACTAAACGGATATATTCCTAAGATGGAAATTGTAACGCATCCCCAAATGCTCTTCATTTCATTAGGAATTCTTGGTGCAACAGTAATGCCGCATAATCTTTATTTGCATTCTTCCATTGTCCAAACCCGTCAATATAAAAGAACGGAAAAAGGCAAAAAAGAAGCAGTTAAATTTTCCGTTATTGATTCAACCTTTTCTCTCAGTATGGCTTTTTTAATCAATTCTGCCATCTTGATATTAGGTGCTGCTGCCTTTCATGGAAAAGGAATACAAGTATCTGAAATCGAAGAAGCGTATAAATTACTGAGCCCTACTGTAGGTGTAGGGATTGCAAGCACGTTATTTGCTGTCGCACTACTTGCATCAGGGCAAAATTCTACGATCACAGGAACGTTATCTGGTCAAATTGTAATGGAAGGTTTTTTACATTTACGAATTTCACCATGGCTTAGAAGGATTATTACCCGTATGCTTGCTGTCGTACCGGCTTTTGTTGTTACTTGGATTGCAGGATCTAGGGGAACTGCTGATCTTCTGCTTTGGAGTCAGGTTATTTTAAGTCTACAGCTTCCATTCGCTGTTGTTCCGCTCATTCTATTTACGAATAGCAAAAAGAAAATGGGTGTATTTGCCAATAAAACAGGTACCAAAGTGTTAGCTTGGATATGCACTGCTGCTATCATCGTTTTAAATATATTTTTAATTGGTTATATCCTCGTAACCGGACAGGATTTGGGCTGAAAAATTAAGTAGGGAATGCATATTTGGCATTCCCTACTTATGAATGACAACCTTTGCCCCAATAGGGACGCGTGACGATAAATCTAGTACATCACGGTTGTGCATTCTAATACAACCGTGGGAAACATTTTTTCCAATGGATGAGGGATTATTTGTCCCATGAATTCCATAATGAGGTCTTGATAGCCCCATCCACATTACTCCAAACGGACCACCTGGATGAGGTTGTTTATTAACAATGGTATACGTTCCAGATGGCGTCGGAGTTAACATTTTTCCAACTGCAATAGGATACACTTTTATAATTCGATTTCCATCATGAAGTGCTAATTGATGCTTCGATGTTGAAACACTAATCCATTTAGCCATAAGATCACCTCAAGATATCGTATGAGGGCTCTTATCCTTTTGATTTTATTATCGTTAAGATATCTAAGGGTTTCTTCAGTTTTGGAAATCCTGTTATTTTTTCACTAATACATGATGGCTGAAACCATGTTGCATGGTAAGCCTCTAATCCTGTTTCCCTTGCCCCATATAATTCATTCGATCCACCATCGCCAATGAAAAACGACTGTTCAGGTTGAACATCTATGTTTTCACATGCGATTTTATATATTTTTTTATTAGGCTTGGCGCATTTTACTTCATAAGAGAAAATGACAGTTTCAAATAAATTGGCTAAAGGAGAATTTTTCCACTCTAAAACTTCTTCAGGTGCACAATTACTGATAAGCCCGACTTTTATACCCATACCTTTAATTTGTACAATTGTTTCAATGATCTCCTCCTCAATGGAGTTAAACGGGATGGCTTTAGCTTGGATTTTATTTTCAATAACGGTATTAATATCATCCATATTTATTGGTGTTTTCAATACACGATACATATCGACTAAACAACTTCTTGCATCTGGAAAAGTTCCATCCATTCTTTGATCTTTTCTTTTACCCCATTCTCTTTTGAATATGTTTTCCTCCATTCCAAGCAATCTTGCGGGGTTAAAATCGGCTTTCTTTTTTCCATTCTCCCACTCTGTTATGAGCGTTTCATATAAATCGAAAAACACAGCCTCCACCACCATTCCCACTTCCTTTCTCCTAATATAAAAAAACGCATCTATAAAATAGATACGTTTTACACTGCCTTTGTTTTCTTTATTTGTTTACTTCTTAGCTGCCCACACGCGGCATCAATATCCGTACCTTGTTCGTGGCGGATACCACATTGTATACCGTTTTTCTTTAAAGTGTCGTAAAAAGCAAGGATGGATTTCTTTTCACTGCGCTCATACTGAATATGCTCGCTGACTGGATTATATGGAATTAAATTCACATAAGTGAGATGGCGTTTGTTATGAAGCAGTTTTGCTAACTCCAATGCTTCCTTCTCGTGATCGTTAACATCTTTCAACAAAATATATTCAATCGTAACCCTACGGTTATTTTTTTCTAAATAATAATCAAGGGCTGCCATTAATTTTTCAATTGGGAAAGCTTTATTTATTTTCATGATTTGCGTTCTTAATTCATCATTTGGTGCATGTAATGATAAGGCTAAATTAACTTGTAATTCTTCGTCTGCAAAGTCCCGAATCTTATGGGCTAGACCACTTGTTGATACTGTAATATGTCTTGCTCCGATTGCCAGTCCTTTCGGATCGTTAACGACACGAAGAAAATTCATCAAGTTTTTATAGTTATCAAATGGTTCTCCGATGCCCATAACAACGATATGGCTAACCCTTTCATCCCTTCCTCTTGCATCAAGGAATTGTTGTACTTTCATAATTTGGCCAACAATTTCGCCGCTATTTAAATCACGGCTTTTTCTCAAAATCCCACTTGCACAAAAAGTACATCCGATATTACAACCGACTTGAGTTGTGACACAAACGGATAATCCATAAGGAAAACTCATCAATACAGTTTCAATCAAATTTCCATCTGGCAATTCAAATAGAAACTTAATGGTTCCGTCAGCTGATTCTTGTTTAATTGATTCCTTTAATAGCTCAATGACGAAATGTTCTTCTAGTAATTCTCGGCAATCTTTATTGATATTTTTCATATCAGAAAAATTAGTTACACGTTTTTTATATAACCAATCCCAAATTTGTTGGGCACGATATTTTTTCTGACCATTCTCCAATAACCATTCAGTTAATTGGTCTATTGTTAAACTATATATAGATGGTTTCATTATGATTCCTCATTTCTAATATTTACCAGATAATAATCAAAGGTTTCCTCGGGTAAATGATATAAAGCTAGCCTAAAATATATCTTCTTACATAAACAAGCTATTAAGAAAATATTAACCTAATCTATAATAAAGGAAAAACCATCGTATAACAACTGCCAAATATTGAATTGCCCATTTAATTCATTTCCCAATCATTGAAAAATGTTTCTATATATTCTTTCATAAATTGATGCCTGCTCTCTGCCATTTTCTTACCCATATCCGTGTTCATCAAATCCTTAAGTTTGAATAATTTTTCGTAAAAATGATTGATAGCAGTAGATTTTCTATTCCTATATTGGTCCTTGTCCAGTTTTTCAACTGGCTTTATGTCAGGATCATATATTAGTTGATTTTTTGCTCCTGAATAAGCAAAAGCCCTTGCGATTCCAATCGCTCCCATCGCATCAAGACGGTCTGCATCTTGGACAATCATTCCTTCAAGCGTCTTCATCGGTGGCTGCCCTCCCCCTTTGAAGGACATCGTTGTAATAATCTCCATGATTTTAGATATATATTCTTCATCTATGTTTACAGATGATAAAAAATCATTAACTTTCTTAATCCCTTCTTCTTCAGTTGAATTCAATTTTTCATCGGCAATATCATGAAGCAGCGCGGCCATTTCGCAAAGGAAAATATCAGCGTTTTCAATTGACGCAATTTTTTTAGCGATTTTTGAAACTCGATAAATATGCCACCAGTCATGACCAGTCGCATCATCGTGTAATTGTTGATAAACAAATGCTTTTGTTTGGGAAATGATTGATACTTTATCCACCTTACTTAACACCACCTTTTTTAACCATGGTTGTTAGAACCCAATCTTTGCCCAATCAAACAATGAACCGGGATCCGTTTTTCTCCCAGTTGCATATTCATCATGACCGACGATAAATTTTCGATTTCTTTGTATTGAAGGATTTCGAGTCATAATGTTATCTAATAATAAATTTAGTGATTTATATTGAGCTTCAGTGTATCCAATAAATGAAGGGTTAATAGAATTATAGTCTTCTTCGTTTACCATTTCAGCCATTTCTTCCTTAGTTCCTATCGCCAACATTTCAATGCCAATTGAATATTGATTCAAATTATTTCGGTGTTTTGTAAAATATGGTAAAACACCAACTCCCGCATGATAAGCAATTCTCTCTTCTGGGACAAGCTGATAAATCTCACCTGATCTACCAATTAAATAGTGAGCTGAGACGCCATATTCAAGAAAGATCGAGTATACATCTTGAAAATTATATGGATCTAGCACATTATTTCCAACATTGCTAATAAAATGTATAACAACGTGAGTAGGTATTTCGGTTCGAACTTCTGAATTTTGTAAAGGAAGATGATAATCGATAATATTAACAGCGTTTTTTTGCAGGTTTCACTTTTGTATTTTTAGGTTCTTTCATTACTTCGGTTGAACAGCCAACCAATAAAAATATAGTAATAAAAAGAGAAAAATGTATTTTTACCATAGGTCGAATCCTCAGAGTTCAAATTCCCATTCATCTTTAAGAATTAAATAAATGATAAGCAACTTATCTTCTACTTCTCGAATATTTTCTTCCATTTCTAAGCCTAATTTTGGCAGTAAAATTTCTGCAATTTGTTTCGTCAAATTCTCTTTTTCGCTTTTCGGCAATTGTAAAAAACGATTGGAATACGTTTGGATTAACTTCCAATCCTTCATATTTATCGATTTTAATGCCCACTCATCTATAAGTAGGTCATTTTTTGATAAACCTCTAGCTTGTATCTCTTTTTCAATTGGTGAAAGTTTATTTTTTCGGATTGTCTTTCTTTCATGTACGACAATTGAACCTGCAACTAGGTCTCCAATTCTCTTATGCTTTGAGTGAAAGAAAATCATCATTATTCCAAGAAAATATCCAGCTGGCAATGAATCTATGATTCTCAGGAGATTTCGTATAAAACTCGATAATAACGTGATACTATGGCCATTTTCTTGAATAACCCTAATACCCATCATTCTTTTTCCAGGAGTTCTCCCTCCTAAAAAGTATTCAAATGCAAAAAAATAACCCCAGTTTATTAAAAATATGCCAATTATAATGATTGCTATAAGATAGGAATGCAAATCAAGAAAAAACAATAAATCTGGTTGTCCAAAGGAAATGATTAGAAAGATAATGACAATGGCAATATTAAAAGCCATTAAAATAAGTTGGTCGATTATATATGCTGCGGTTCTGCTGCCTAGGCCGGCAATTTGAAATTGAAGTGATACATATTCAGGTGTTTTAATATTGATCCGGTCATCATTCAAAAGAAAAACCTCGTTTCGTTGTTAATTTCACTGAAGCTGTTTCTATTTTTTTATGAAATTACTATAATAAGAAGAATAGACTAAGAATTTATTATAGATAATGTAGGTGCTAGGATGAATATTAAGCAATTCATAAAACAACATCGTGACGAATGGAAACAGCTAGAACATCTTATCGGAGTTTTACAAAAGCGTAAAAATACATATTCAGGTATAGATATTGACCGATTTAATAGACTGTACCAAAAGGCAGCGCAAAATCTTTCATTTTGTCAGACATATTTTCCTAATGAAGAAGTGACGAGTTATTTAAATGGACTCGTTTCAAAATCACATAATCTTTTGTATAAAGACCAAATATCTAGCTTTAAACAAATCCGTCATTTTTTCAGCACAACTTTTATTGGACTGTTATTAGGTCAATGGAAAGCAATTGTCGCGGCCATGTTACTGTTCACCCTTGGTGCAATCGGAAGTTTTTTCTCAGTCATAAACGACCCTCTTCACCTATATTCTATCCTTCCTGCTGATATCGCCCAAAATGTGGACCCGGAGCGACTAGGCGGCAGTGATGGCGGAGTTAATTCCCCATTAATGTCAGCAAGCATTATGACGAATAATATTCAAGTCGCTATATTAGCTTTTGCAGGTGGAGTAACATTTGGTTTGTTGACTGTATATGTATTAATCTATAACGGAATTATAGTCGGAGCCCTCGCTGCACTATTTTGGCATTACGGAAAAACATATGATTTTTGGGCATATATTGTCCCGCACGGAATGATTGAACTGACAGCTATTTTTATTGCTGGTGGAGCGGGTTTATTAATGGGCTATAAACTGTTTGTGCCAGGTCATTATTCAAGAGGCTATCATTTAAAATACCAAGCTAAACGATCCGTTCAGTTATTGCTTGGTACAATCCCGTTATTTATTATCGCCGGAATCATTGAAGGATTTATTACCCCAGCAGCAATATCGTTGGAAGCGAAATACATTGTGGCAATTATTACTGTTTTTGGTTTAATCCTTTATATGCTGATAGGAAAAATACTGTTGAAACGTTCTCCCTCTAATGAATCCATTTAATTATGCAACTTGTTAGCGAATCTATAGCTGCCATGCTGATAGATTCGCTTTTTTTATGTTAAATTCTCAAGTGTTACAGTTCTATTAGCTGATATATGATTCTATTAGCCGATTTCGCAATCCTATTAGCCGTTTTATTATTCTATTAGCCGATTTCTCAATCCTATTAGCCGTTTTATTATTCTATTAGCCGATTTCTCAATCCTATTAGGCGATTTACGATTCTATTAGCCATTTTGGCAATCCTATTAGCTAATTTTCGATTCTATTAGCCAATTGGTCATTTTTTTCGGATCTTACTTTTTATTCTACGTTCTCTCTACAATACCTGCGCCTACAATAAATTCCGGTTCATAATGTCGATATAGTGGGAAACCGCAGCGGTTGCTAAGTTTTCTTCTTTCGCCTCAATCATGACGAGCCCCTGTCTTTCCCATTTGATTTTTTCTTTCTTTTTAAACAGCATTTGTTGCTGAGCAATGCTTTTAATCATGGCTTGTTGCACACTTTCCGGCTTTTCTTCAGTTCTTGTCTGAAGTGTCACGTCCTCAATTCCAACCATTAAAAATAAATGCCTTTGTCTTAATCGTTTTAAATAAAGAAGGGCGTGTTCTTCATACAAGAATGTTCGTATATCACTGAACAAAAGAAGCAAGCTTCGTTTCTTTTGCATCGTTTCTAAAAAAGAAAATACTGCTGCATAGTTGGATTCTGCGGAATCAACCGTAACGTTATAAATGGAATGCAGAATCGTCTGTAAATGAGCCATACCTTTTGCTGGTGGAACAAACACTTTAACATCCTTTGCAAAAGCTAAAACCGAAACATAATCACCATTTTGGAGTGCAGCGGCCGCTACTAAATGAGCAGCCTCCAATGCTTTTTCTAGACGGTTCCCTTTTGACAATTCAGCCCCCATCATTCTGCCGCAATCTACTAGGATCGTAATATATTTTCCGTGCTCAGGTTCATATTCATTCGTCATTACTTGACGAAGCTTGGCTGTTTGCCTCCAGTTGATTTTGCGAGGGTCATCCCCAACGACATAGTTTCTGATTTGAGAAAAGTCGCCAATCCCTGTTTGGTGTCTACGAATCTTATTTCCTTCAAATAGCAAATACTTTTGAGCATTTTCTAAAAATTGTTTAGTCTCAGATAGGTCCGGAATCACTTTAACAGTGTTCTTCAAATCAATCGTCATTTGTTTTTTCCATAATCCTAACTTACTAGAATAACGAAAATACAGCTTTGTTATTTCGTATTCCCCTCGTACCGGAGCCTTTGTTTCATATTCTAATGTCGAGGTTACAAGCTGATCGACATTTCCGTTCATCGGAAATGGGCTATGAAAACTTTGCGGAATCCCATCTATAAATGAATACGATAAAGAATGCTTTGAGCGATTTGTCATTTCAATTTGTACTTTATATGATAAATTTCTTTCCATCTCATCTGGGATATGTCGTTTAAAATGTAATTCCTTTCTCTTGGGAGAAAAAAACAAATCGATCAAGCTAAATAAAAACACAACTACATTTATAGTAATAAAATACCACCATGAAAACTTTCTGAAGCTTACTACTATAAGTACAAACGATAGAATGATGAAGATAATAATTAAGCGTCCAGACGGTAATATTCCTCTACCTCGGAACAGGAACCGATCCCACAAGTTCTTCAATGATTTGGTCAACTGACGCTCCCTCCAATTCTATATGTGGAGATAGTTGTATACGGTGTCGCAAAGATGGCTTAGAGACCATTTTAACGTCATCTGGAGTTATGTAATCCCTTCCTGATAAATAAGCCCATGATTGAGCAGCTCTACCGATAGAAATTGCTGCTCTTGTACTTGCTCCAAAGCGGATTGAATCAGTCTCGCGTGTTTTTCTTACTATTTTCATAATATAATCCATTACATTTTCTCCGACTGTCACTCGAGAGATTTCTTCTTTTATGGCTAAAAACTCATCGATATTCATGACGGAAGATAATGGAGTCATATAGCTTTTATTTTCAATAACTTGATGTAATACATTTTTCTCCTCTTCAAAACTAGGAAAATCAATGTAAAGTTTAAAGAGAAAACGATCCTGCTGCGCTTCAGGCAACGGATATGTTCCTTCAAATTCAATTGGATTTTGGGTTGCAACAACGAAAAAAACCTCTGACAAGGGGTACGTTTTTCCTTGAATGGTTACTTGCTTCTCCTCCATTGCTTCTAAAAGTGCTGCTTGTGTTTTAGCGGGAGTTCGGTTAATTTCATCAGCCAAAAGAATATTGGTGAAAACTGGTCCTTTTATCGTTTCAAAATTGCTTTCTTTCATATTGTAAATAGTGCTTCCCGTAATATCGCTAGGCAATAAATCCGGGGTAAATTGAATTCGATTGAAGCTTCCACCTAAAAGTCCGGCAAGGGTTCTGACCATTTGAGTTTTACCCGTTCCAGGAACACCTTCTAACAGAACATGCCCACCTGCCAATATAGCTGATAATAATAGTTTTATATTTAAGCTTTGTCCTAATATTCTTTCTTCATACTTTTCTATTAAGGTTTGTAATTCTTTTTTCATCTCCTGACAACCTCTTCCCTTAATCGTTCTAATCTTTTTGACCATAGTAAGTATTCTTGCTTAGTTAATTTTTCATTTTGTAAAACCGCGCCAATATCATTCAAAATTTGCACATCTGTTACATTGATTCTTTTACGTTGAAACAAGTCTATCATCTCGAACCACTCAACTGTAGAAGGAATCCCGTAGCGTTCTTGTATTAATTGCTTTACAAAGTCAGACTGTATATTTAAAGAGTCCCGGTATTTTTTTCCTCTTAAATACCAAGCAGCCAAAGCTTTAACACCCTCATCACTAAAGCGGACAGTTTCTTCTCTTGGAATTAATATCGGACCAAACCGTTTTCCTTTTGCCCATAAGAACAATATGGTAATGACAAAGATTTGAAGCATTACTATCAAAAACCACTTTGGATACACTGTCCATACCGTAGAAGCATTTTCGCCCATATGAACATATTCATCAAAGAAAATGGAAGCAGGTTTTTCCTCATTGATTAAAGTAAGAATAAGAGGAATATGATCACTTGCTAAAATTCGACCATTTGTCAGCCACTCTGGTGCAATGGAAACAATTAAATGGCCATCTCCATAAGCGCGTTTTAAGGCAATAGCCCCTTCTGTATCATGTAATAATACTTTATCTTGTTTTTTTGTCTGCAGCCTTATTGAAGAATTTACTTCTCCCCTATATGTAATTCCGTTTTGATCCTTTATTTTTAATTTCTTATTTGAAAGATCCTTTTCCACGATGTCTGATTTTAGATCAAAAAAGCCATCAGGCTTCTCACTGATTAATAGAATCGTATTTCCCGCATTCATAAAATTTTCATATTCATTTATTTCCTCTGAGGTTGGCATGAAAAATGGTTCTATCATAATAAGAAGTTGATTTTCCTTTTTATGATTTATTAAATTCGGAGTATGTTTCCATCTTTTTACCGTATCATAATGATTATGTAAATACGTGTAAACCGCTTTTACACCTGTTGGAGAAGGAGACTCTGATACATAATTTGGATAACTCTTCGGCTTTTCTGAAAACAGAAAAAAGCTTGCTAGTACAAAAATAAATAAAAGGATTATGAGCCAAATCCACGTCTTTTTTTTACTTTGCAGCATTATTTGGCCCCTCCTCTATTTTGCTAAGCCATTCCAACACTTGTGATTTGTATTGGTCATATTCTTCTTTAGTGACAATCCTCTCACCATACGTAACTTCATCAAATATCAGTGCAATATTAAAAAATCGCTCAGCCCATTCTTTATTTACTTTTCGAAGTTCATCGTAATACTCCCAATTTGTTTTCCATATTCTTGCAATAAGCCATTCTTTCTCATGGAAGTATAAAAGTAAGGCGAGAAAGAGATGACGAGTTGATAATGAATACTCTTTTAATGAACTTAGTCGGTCGGCCTCATTTAAGTGCGTTTGATATGTCCATTCCATTTCTTTCATAGATGTAAAAGGTTTATTATCCCGATATTTTCGTTTCCGTAATTGCACCCGAACGAGAAGCAATACCAATACGACAATCATAGCAAGAACCGCAATAATAATGGCAATAAGAACCGGACCAGCTGCCGCATGACTGGCCGATTCTAATGAAGGGAATAATTTCGCCAATTGATCCGCAATCCATTCTTTTGCACGTTCCCACCATATTGTAAAAATACTTTTTGATTCGTTCGCATACATTTGATATTCTTTTCCATCCAAAATACCACGAATCTCTTCTTTTGCCTTATCTACATTTTCCATTATTTATCACCTAACGATTTACGAACGCGCCGCTTCATAGTCTTCAATCATTTCCTTTAAATCGTCTGCATCATGTCGTGTTTTTGCATCAAGGTACATAACTGAATAACCAACTGAAAAAATCATCGTAGTAAACAAACTGACAACACTGGAAATAATTGATAACAATACACTGTTCCCTAAAAATATTCCGAAAGACACTTCAACTGCATAACTAATACTAGAAACAATCAATGAAAATACTAGATATAATCCAAACAATGCCCAAGTTCTATTTTGTGTCAGTTTCCAGCTTCTCGAAAAACCAATAGTTTCATCATCGAGAACAACAGAGCCGAAATAAAACCCCCATTTTGTTAACAATAATCCTACTCCGATAAAAAAACCAATAAATAAAAGAACGGCTATAAGGATTCCTGCCACTGGATTTGCGAGTGCTCCAACAACCCCAACGAGCACGACAATGATTATCGGGAAAAAAATTAGACCAATTACTAGAAGAACAAACAGAATACTACTGCCGAGGATAGGACCGTATCTTGAAAATCCTTCTTTTATAACTGAGCCAACTGTATATTCTTCGTTTTTTCTCATGTGATTAATCGCAATAAGAATGGCAGCTCCAGCGACTGGAAATAAGAATATGCTGAATAATGAAACAACGGTGATTCCTAAATCTGCACCTAAACTAGTACTCCCGGTTTCCTCGAAGCTTGAGAGTATTTGTTCATACCATACATTACCTGTTCCAAGCTCCCTAAAAAAACTTACTCCGGACATAAGTTGGATAATAGCTTGCAGTAAATAAATTGGTCCCATAAAAATAAGATTAATTAGCAAAAAGTCTGAAAATTTATTTTTACTTATTTTGAATGTGAGATCTAAAATCTCTCCGAACCCTTTCGGACGGTTAAACTTAATATCCAATTTCACTTTCCCCCTATTAATTTATAAATCATTCATAACGCCTATTTTATCATTATTTTGAAATCATTTGCTGAAAAAAATTATTTTCAAAAAGAAAAAAGGCAATATCCTTTTTTCTGATTGGAATTGCCTTTTTTATTTTACCTCATCTATAAAGTCGCCGTAGCCTTCTTTTTCCATGTCTTCTAATGGTATAAATCGAAGGGAAGCACTGTTTACACAATACCTGAGCCCACCTTCTTCTATCGGACCATCCTCAAAAACATGGCCTAGATGAATATCACCGACACGACTTCGTATTTCAGTACGGTTCATATTGAAGCTTGTATCCTCTTCGTACTTTACCGTTTTATGGGTGATAGGTTTAGTGAAGCTTGGCCAACCACAATCAGAGTCATATTTATCTCGGCTTGAAAAAAGGGGTTCCCCTGTTACGATATCAACATAGATGCCTGGCTCATAAAAATCCCAATACTTATTGTTAAAGGCAGGTTCTGTACCATCGAGAATAGCCACTTCATATTGTTCAGATGAAAGTTTTTTCTTAATTTCTTCATCACTAGGTTTAAAATAACTTTGAGTTTCATCATCATCTTCATCCAGAATACTTAAATCAATATGGCAATATCCATTTGGATTTTTTTCTAAGTAGTCTTGATGGTAATCCTCTGCTAAGAAAAAGTTGTTTATCGGTAATACTTCGGATACAATTTTTTCATTGTATTTTTCTTGTTCATGTTTAATATAGGCATTAATAATGGCTTCATCACTTTTATCTTCAAAATAAATGCCACTGCGATATTGAATCCCTTTATCATTTCCTTGCTGATTTATGCTTGTCGGGTCAACCACCTTGAAGAAATAGGTCAGAAGTTCGTTTAAGGATACTCTTTCAGGGTCGTACTCAACATGAACAGTTTCGGCAAACTCCCGATCTCCTTTAATTACATCATCATAAGTAGGATCAGTCCCAATACCGTTCGCGTATCCAGAAGTAGCATCCTTTACTCCAAATATTCGTGCAAAATAGGCTTCAACTCCCCAAAAACATCCTCCGGCAAAGTAGATTGACTTTAGCTCACTAGTAGAATAATCTACACTTTTATTTGGGTTATTTGGTAGAGCGCTATTCTCAGCAATAGGTGAACAAGCTGTTAACGCAAAAATTAGAAACATGGGTAGGTAATACATAAAACGCACCATTCTATACCTCCCTTCATATTTTGAGGCAAGAAATCTATAGAAGAGAAAAAAAGCAATCTGCCAATGACAAATTGCTCTATCCATTTCTTATGATTCTTCACCTATTATTTTTACTTCTGTTTCAAGATCAATCCCAAACTTTTCTTTTACCGTTTTTTGAACATGTTCAATTAATTGAATATAATCAGTCGATGTAGCATTGTCCACATTGACAATAAACCCTGCATGTTTTGTCGAAACTTCTGCCCCTCCAATCCTCGTTCCTTGGAGACCACTTTCTTGAATTAGTTTTCCAGCAAAATTACCCGGTGGTCGCTTAAATACACTTCCGCAAGAAGGGTATTCCAGTGGCTGTTTCGACTCACGAAGAAATGTATTTTCGTCCATTTTTCCTTTGATTACTGTAGGATCTGCTTTCTTTAAGGAGAAGACAGCTTCTACTATTATCAGATTTTCATTGGCAAATACACTACTCCTATAGCCAAATTGAAACTCGCCAGTTTTTAATGTACGAAACTCTCCTGATTGTGTAAGAACTGTTGCACTTGTTAATACCTCGGAAATTTCCCCGCCATAGGCACCTGCATTCATAATTAATGCACCACCAACCGTTCCAGGTATTCCACAGGCAAATTCCAATCCAGATAATTGATGCTGCAAAGCTATTCTTGAAACATCAATAATATTTGCTCCGCTTCCTACTGTTATGGTTTCATTTATCACTGATACTTTATTTAGTTGGTCAAGGCTTACGACAATTCCTCGTATTCCTGCATCTCTAATAATAACATTGGTCCCTTTCCCCAATACCGTCAACGGAATATCGTGAGCAAAGGCATATTTTACAATTTTTTGCAGACCATTTACATCAAATGGCTTAATAAAAACGTCGCCAATTCCGCCCGTTTTTATAAATGTATGTTTTGATAATGGTTCCGTTATCGCTATTTCCGCATTAGGAACCATTTGTTGTAAATCTTTAAAAATCTTTGAAATATCTTTCATTTTATTCTGCCTCTTAATTTATTTTAAGTATATATAGATATTAAATTAATTATGAATCATAAGCAACGCCCATTCAAGATTTCCTAATAAGCGCACAATTCGTACCATTTATCTTATTCATTTATCTATATTATGTTTCTAACCCATTCATTACATTTCTTCCGGTGCCTTTAAGCCTAATAATCTTAAACCTTCTTTTAATATAATTGTTGTACATTTGACAAGTGCTAGTCGACTTTCTATTCCAGCTTCATTTGATAAAATCTTAACATGGCTATAATATTTATTAAATTCCTTTGAAACATCGAGCAAATATTTTGCAAGGATGGATGGTTCGAAAAGTACGAAGCTCTTTTCAATAACGCCTGGAAACTCCATTAAAAGCTTTACAATTGGCCAGGAATAATCGTCATGTAATCCTGCTGGAACGGTGTTATGACCGTTATAGTTCGCTTTTTTTAATATAGAACAAGCTCTCGCATGCGTATATTGCACATAAGGTCCGGTCGTCCCTTCGAATTTTAACATATCTTCAAGGGAAAATTCGATATTGTTTTGTCTTTCATTTTTTAAGTCGTGAAAAATAATGGCTCCAACACCGACCATATTGGCCACTTCTTCTTTATTTAAAAGGTTCGGATTTTTTTCTTCAATATTCTTTTTAGCCATTTGAATGGCTTCATTGATTACTTCTTCCAATAAAACAACTTTTCCTTTTCTTGTCGACATCTTTTTGCCATCTTTTAAAATAAACCCAAATGGAATATGGATCATATCTTTTGTCCAGGCGTATCCCATTTTTTCAAGGACTAGAAATACTTGTTTAAAATGAAGGCTTTGTTCCTGCCCAACTACATATAACGCTTTGTCAAAATGATACGTTTCCTTTCTGTATAAAGCCGCAGTTAAATCTCTAGTTGCATAAAGCGTAGCTCCATCTTTTTTCATAATTAAGCATGGAGGCAAGTCAAATTCCTTTAATTCAACAACCTGAGCACCTTCAGATTGTGTAAGTAGATTTTTATCACTTATCAATTGTATCGTTTTATCCATCTTATCATTATAAAAAGCTTCTCCATGATAGGAATCAAAGTGAACGCCCAACAAGGAATAAATTTTCGTGAATTCTTGCAAAGATTCATCTCTAAACCATTTCCAAAGGTTTTGTGCTTCAATATCACCCTCCTCTAATCGTTTAAACCACATTCTTGCTTCATCTTCCAAACTTGGATCAGTTTCTGCGTCTTCATGAAATTTTACGTAAAGGCTTAATAATTCTTTTATGGGCTCAGCTTTTACCTTTTCTTCATTACCCCAACGATTATAAGCAACTATGAGCTTGCCAAACTGTGTTCCCCAATCCCCTAAATGGTTAATTCTAACAGCTTTATAACCACATTTTTCAGCGATAAGTGCAAGAGCATTTCCGATAACAGTTGATCGAAGATGCCCCATTGAAAATGGTTTTGCTATATTAGGTGATGAAAAATCAATCGTGATCGTCTTTCCTTTCCCCGTCTCAAGCGAGCCATAAAGACTTCCTTCTTTTAAAATTGATTGTAAAATCTCTAGACTCGTCAGATTTTTATTAAGAAAGGCATTTACATACGGTCCGTTCGCTTCCACTTTTTCAAAAGAAGGATGTTCAATTTTGCTCGCTAAATCTTGGGCTATTTGTGCTGGAGATTTTCTTAATTGCTTGGCTAGCATAAAGCATGGAAAAGCTAGATCACCTTGATCCTCGAACTTCGGTTTTTCAATTAATCGAGTGACATCATCTAAAGTTAATGCTTCGTTTAAAGAAGCTGTTATTTGTTCTGCATATGTTTTTATAAAATCCATTCTACATACCTCCAATTTGTAAAATAAAAAAATCCCGTCTCAAATTAGAGACGAGATTACCCGCGGTACCACTCTTATTGTTCAAATGAACCTTCTTACATTGATAACGGGGGGCTCCCCGATAGTACCCTACTTATTGTTTCAGGTACATTTCTCAAAAGTGCGCTTCATTATGATTTTTCTATTAGGCTCTCACCATCCCTAACTCGCTTCAGAAATGATCATAACTACTCTCTTTATCACCGAAATCACAATATTTATTTTTGCAAGTATAGAAGAAAATCAATGATAAATCAAGCGCTGAATTATCGACGAAGTCTTAACTTTTGATTTTTACTTTTTAAGATTGGCAATTGTCGATCCTGAAAAGCTTGGAAATTTGATAATTGTGCAGTCACGACATTTATGTTATTTTCCTCTAACAAATTTTTTGCAATAGGATCAATTTTTTTGTCAGTTATTACGATATCCACCTCTTGTATTGAGTGAATTTGCGAAAACGCCCTTTTGCCAAACTTGCTTGAATCTGCCATTAAATACACTCGTTCAGATCTCATGATCATTTGCTTTTTAATCAGTGCTTGAAGTTCGTTGGAATCGCTAAGACCATCCTCGAAATGAACACCTGTACAAGAAATAAATGCTTTGTCGACATGATAATTTGAAATGGATAGTTCGGCTAGAGGTCCTACAAAAGATAATGATCTTGAAAGAAGTTTTCCTCCTGTAGAAATCACTTCTATTTTTTCTTTCTTGCTAAGCTCCATAACGACTTTTATCGAGTTAGTTACTACGGTAAGTGGAATGTTTGGCAATTCTTTTGCCATGTACCATGCTGTTGTACTTGCATCTAAAATGATTCTGTCGCCATGATTAACTTGATCTGCCGCTTCTTTTGCGATTGCTTTTTTTTCAGGAACATTTGTTATAACTCTCTCTGAAAAATGAATTTCTGAATCGGGTTCTTGTATACTAACGGCTCCCCCATGACTTCTCTGAAGCTTTCCTTCACTTTCTAACTTTTCAAGATCACGACGAATCGTTTCTTCCGTTACCGAAAAAATTTCGCTTAATTCGGAAACACGAATACTTAAACGATTATTAACAATTTCTACAATCTTTTTATGTCTTTCTGCTACGAGCAATAGTAAACGCCCCTGACTTTTGTTTCTTTTTGTTTATATGTGATAAAAAAATTATAGCACAGATTTCTTAGTACGACTATTGGTCAGAACAAGAAGATTTAACGTTTTGATAAAATTGTTTCCTCGTACGCTTTTACTTCGTTTAACCATGTTTCCTTTACTGGAACATCCATCGTTTCACAATAATAGTCCCAAATAGCTCCAAAAGGATATGTTTTAAATTCTTCAATTAATGCTAGTCTTTCAGTAAAATTCCCATCATCTTGCAGTTGTTTCATATATTCATTTGGGGTAAGCAACGCATATAGTAATGCTTTTATCATATTCCGTGTACCAATTGTCCAAGCAGCTACTCGATTGATGCTTGCATCGAAAAAGTCCAGTCCAATCATAACTTTATCGAGTGCATCATTTCTTACTATTTCGAGAGCGATTTCCCGAAGTTCATCATCCAATACGACAACATGATCACTATCCCATCGGACAGGACGAGAAACATGCAGGGCTAATTTGTCACTAAACAGCAGCATCGCTGAAATCTTATTGGATACTGTTTCAGTCGGATGGAAATGACCAGTATCCAATAAACAGAGTTTATTATTTTTTAACGCGTAGCCAAGGTAAAATTCATGTGATCCAACGACAAATGCTTCAGATCCAATTCCAAATAACTTACTTTCGACTGCGTCAATATTATGTCCTTCGTCGACATCAGCAGCAAAAATTTCATCAAGGGAATCCTTAAGTCTTTTTCTCGGTGTAAGACGGTCACTTGGCATATCTTTATATCCATCAGGAATCCAAATATTTGTTAGACATGGAGAACCGAGTTCCTTTCCAAAATATTCACCAATTTTTCTACTGGCAATACAATGGTCGATCCAAAATTGACGAATTTCCACATCCGGATGTGATAATGTAAGTCCATCTTCAGCCTTTTCATGAGAAAATAAAGTTGGATTAAAATCTAATCCAAGCCCTCTCTCTTTTGCCCATGTTACCCAGTTTTCAAAATGCTTTGGTTCGATTTCGTTTCGATCAACGACAGATCCATCCGTCTCAGCGTATATGGCGTGTAAATTGACACGATGTTTCCCAGGAATAAGAGAAAGTGCTTTTTCCAAATCCATCCTAAGCTCTTTAGGATTTGTAGCTTTACCTGGATAGTTTCCAGTTACATCAATACCACCAGACAACTCTCTTTGATTTACTTCAAATCCTGAAATATCATCCCCCTGCCAACAATGGATGGATATAGGAACTTTTTTAAGTTTTTCCAACACATCGTCAACATCAATACCCCATTTTTCATACGCTTTTTTGGCCATTTCGTAATTTTCTTGGATCATTTATTGGTTCCCCTCTCATTATTTTCATATAATCTATCATTATTCGTAAAAACAATTTCTTTAAAGTTTTCAACAACCTCTTGATTGTTTAACGAGCTTGGTTGATATTTTTTTATTTCAAAAGACTCGCTTACAAGTAATCTTCCTGCTTGTAAGCTATTGATTTTATCAGTAGAAATAAGTTGCATTAACAAATTTCCAATGGCGGTCGCTTCTACTGGGCCGCTGTAAATGATCTTCTTACTTAAATCTGCAGTCAGTTGGTTTAAAAACTCATTTCGCGAGCCGCCTCCGACGATATGGAGATGTTCTATTTTTTTCCCAACAATTGACTCTAACTCTTCGATTGCAACCGTATACATTATTGCTAAATTATAAAAACCGGCCGCAGCTAGTTCCCCTGGTGTTTTTGGAACAGTTTGATTTGTTTCCGAACAATATGACTGGATTTCAACAATCATATTTTCCGGATTTAAAAAGCGCTGATCATCAAAATTTATGAATTGACTATACGGTTTCACTTGCTTCGCTTCTTCGATTAGCTGTTCAAATGTAACTTCTTCTTGTAGATTCCGCTCGACTTCCTGCAAAATCCACATCCCCATAATGTTTTTCAAAAAACGGTAGGTTCCGAAAGCTCCCCATTCATTCGTGTAATTCTCTTTAAAAGAAGTTTCATTGATGACAGGTGAGTTGAGCTCCATTCCAAGAAGAGACCATGTGCCGCTGCTTAAATAAGCCCAATTATCTCCTTTTCCAGGTGTTCCGATAATGGCAGAAGCGGTATCATGCGATGCTATATTAATGATGGTGCATTTCGGTAAATCATAATCTGGAAACCATTCTCTTCGCAATGTCCCTAGAATAGTCCCTGGTTCAACAAGATCTCCGAATTGCTCTGTTTTTATAGATATTGCTGCAAGTAAATCGGGATCGAATGTTCTTTTTTTTACATTCATCAATTGGGTTGTAGATGCATTGGTCATCTCTGCAGCAGCGATACCAGTTAACCTGAAGCCTAAATAATCCGGAACCAATAATATTTTTTCTGTCTCATTCAATAAATGTTTCTTTTCTTCATATAACTGATAAATAGTGTTGAATGGTAGAAATTGTATCCCTGTTTTTTCATATATTTTTTCTTTTGAAATAATCTTTGAAAACTTTTCAATTGAATAATCTGTACGGTGGTCTCGATAGGAAACAACTTCTTGAAGTCGTTTCCCATCTTTGCCTACCAAGGCGTAATCTACAGCCCATGTATCAATCCCCACCGTGCAATCTTCATATCCCATCGATTTTACGATGGACAATCCATTTAAAATTTCTGCTAATAGATGATCAATATCCCAAACATAAGTACCGTTGATATTCTTAAAACCATTTGGAAATCTATGAATCTCTTGGATGCTTAGTTTTCCATTTTCTATTTTACCAGCGACCAAGCGCCCGCTAGACGCACCAATATCTACCGCAATATGGAGCATTTTCTCACCTCAAAATTATGATTCTTACCTCGTAAACGCTGCTGGAACACCACCATCGACTGTAATCATGCAACCAGTAGTTTTTTCAGATTTTGATGAAGCAAAAAATGCAATTGATTCTGCAATATCTTCTGGAAAGATATTTACCTGTAATGTTGTTCTTTTTCTATAATATTCTTCCAGTTCATCCGGTTTAATTCCATAAGAAGCGGCACGCTCTTCACGCCAACTGGAGTCCCAAATAGCAGATCCTTGTAAAACCGCATCTGGTAAAACAGAATTCACTCGAATTCCATATTCCCCGCCTTCAGCAGCTATGCATCGTGCTAGATGGGTCTCAAGCGCCTTTGCTGAACTATATGCCGTTACATTTTTACCAGCATATAAAGAGTTTTTGGAGCCAACAAAAACCATATTCCCTCCCATGCCTTGCTTTTTCATCTGCTTAAAAGCTTCGCGTGCTACTAGAAAATATCCTGTTCCGAGAACGTTAATATTCAAGCTCCATTCGTTTAAACTTGTCTCATCAAATGGACTAGATGTAGCAAGTCCGGCATTATTGACGATTATGTCCACCCCACCATAAGTTAAAGCTGATCTTTCGAATGCTGTTTTTACTAGTGTCTCACTTGTTACGTCCATTTTTAAGGCATGAGCTCTTCCTTCTCCAAATGCTTCGTTAATTTCATTTGCTAGTTTTTGAGCCCCTTCAACATTCAAATCTGCGATGATGACATGAGCCCCTTCGGAAACTAAACGGCGAGCTGTTGAACTTCCAATACCACCAGCCCCCCCTGTAATAAAAGCTACTTTTCGTGAAAATTCTAGCTCTGGTGGTGCAAGTGTGAGTTTATATAGTTCAAGTGGCCAATATTCAACGTTATATGATTCATTTTCACTTAAAGAAACAAAATTTCCGAGTGTCGTTGCACCTTTCATTACAGCAATGGCACGGTGATAAAGCTCACCACTTACTTTTGCCATGGCCAATGTTTTCCCAGTATTGACCATTCCGATTCCTGGTATAAGAATAACTCTTGGAGCTGCTTCAAATATTTGATCACTTTCGTTTTTATTTCTTTTGAAATACTCTGAATACTCAAGTTTGAATTGGGTTATTCCTTCTAAGATTCTATTTTCCAATGTTTCTATATTATCTAATTGAGGGTTCCAGTCAATGTAGAGAGGGGTTCGTTTCGTATGCACTAAATGATCAGGACAAGCTGCACCTACCTGAGATAGTTCCTTAGCATTTCTGCTATTCACAAACTGGAGAACGTCATCCTTATCATCATATGAAAGAATCATTTTCTTATCTGTACTAACTGCTCCTCTAATAATCGGCATCACGTTTGCTAAAATATTTAATCGATCATTTTCTTGCAGAGATATGTATTTTTGTCCACCAAAAATCGTTTCTTCATTAATTTTGTGTTGAATATATTCCTCAGCTTCATTAATAACCGCAAGTGTTTTTTCATAAGATTCTTGTGATGATTCACCCCAAGTGACAAGTCCGTGTTTTTCCATTAATACAAGCTCGGCATTAGGATTGTTTCTAACTCCTTCGGCAATCATTTTGGAAAGGGTAAAACCCGGTCGTATATAAGGAACCCATACGAATCGATCCCTATAAATTTCTTTCGCGATTTCTTTTCCATTATCTGCACAGCAAATACTGATGATGGCATCAGGGTGAGTATGGTCCACATGATTAAACGGCAGGAAAGCATGTAACAAAGTTTCGATTGATGCTCGAGGATGCCTACTGTCAATCATACAATGAGCGAGATAAGCGACCATTTCTTCATCAGACATTTCATCACGCTCTATCAACGGTCGTATATCTTCCAATTTTAATCCAGTAAAGTTTTTAGCCTTCATCGTAGCTAAATCGGAGCCGCTGCCCTTCACCCACATAACCTCAATTTCACGTCCACGAAAGTCCTTCTCAACTGTTTTCATCGATGTATTACCACCGCCCCAGTTACAAATGGAACGATCTGAACCGAGTAAGTTCGAACGGTAAACAAGTTCCTCTACCCCATGAGGTAACTTTGAAGAATGTTCATGATTCCATAAATTTTTAACCATTTTGCCCCTCCATATTTTTGTTGTTTGTTTTAGTATACATTATATTTGTTTATTTTTGAATATGTTTATTAAATTTTTGTTTGTTTTTGTAAGTTAGGAATAATGGATGAAAATATACCTCAAATATAAAAAAAGACGGATTAAGCAGATGTCCGTCTTTTTGATCGATCATATATTAGTAAAACCTATTGGGAATTTTCATATAATCAACTTAGCTGTCTATCTAGAGGGCTTTCATTAGGGGTGCTTTATTTAAACCATCCCTTTTTCCTAGAGTGAGTAATGGCTTCTATTCTGTTTGTTACTTCAAGTTTATCCAAAATTTGTGAAATATAGTTTCGGACGGTGGCAGCTTTAATACTAAGTTGATCAGCAATTTCTTTTGTATTTTTACCATCTGCTACTAGTTCGAGGACAGCTTTTTCCCTAGTAGTGAGCGGGTTTTCTTCACTATATAGATCGTCCATTAACTCAGGAGCATAAACCCTTCTACCTGCCATAACACTGCGTATTGTTTCAGCAAGTTCTTCACTGGGACTATCCTTTAAAACGTAGCCTTTAACTCCAGCTTTAATAGCTCGCTGGAAGTACCCAGTCCTAGCAAAAGTCGTTAAAATAATCACTTTGCATCCCAATCCGTTCAGTTCCTCAGCTGCCTCTAGCCCTGTTTTTTCAGGCATTTCAATATCCATGATGCATATGTCGGGCTGATATTTACGCACAAGAGAAATAGCTTCAACTCCGTTATTGGCTTTTCCCACTACTTCCATATCTTCTTCCAAATTAAGTAGTGAGCCTAATGCGCCTAACATCATACGTTGGTCTTCGGCTATGACAATACGAATCATTTCAACTCCTCCTTATCCGATAACTTTATTACCCGTGGTACAGTCATGGTAATTAATGTTCCATTACTTCCATTAATTTGAAGATCGCCATTGACAAACTCTAAACGCTCTTTCATTCCTAGTAATCCGTTCCCTTTTGATAGATCTTTATCAGCTATTCCTACGCCATTATCTTTAATTTTTATACAAATTTCATTTTTAGATTGCTCAAAAGATATTGTGCATAACGTTGCTTTACTATGCTTCACAACATTGGTCACAGCTTCCTTCATACACATACTTAGTATGTTCTCCAAAAATAACGAGACATTAGATAATTTACAATTTTCTTGAATCACTAAATCAATTTCTGCGGCTTTCAGTATTTGCTTCACACGAACCAATTCTTCCTTTAGTCGAATCCCTCGCATTTGTGAAACCATATTCCTAACTTCATTCAAAGCGGTTCTTGCAGTTTGCTGTACATCCCGTAATTCATTTCGTGCTTCTTCAGGATTTTTATATACTAATTTTCTAGCTAAATCGCTTTTTAATCCGATAAGGGAAAGTTTTTGACCTAAAGTATCATGTAGATCTCTAGCAATTCTCTGTCTCTCTTCTTGTTTGACGAGATCGGCAATTCTTTTGTTTGCATATTCGAGTTGCTGTTCGAGCTGTTCTTGCTTCTTACGGTTGTATAAATTAAACGGAAGGAGGATGACACTGATCCAAATAATGACAATAAAAGGCAGCTGTTTTATAAATAATTCGTTTTGTACAACGAAACTATAATTAATAGAGATAGTCGTACAAACTAAATGAATAATATATAAAGTTAAAAAGGCAATTCGATTTTTTATGTTTCCATTATAATAAGCAATGTAAAATGCAAAATAAACAAATTGGAATATGATTGTCATCGTAATGGAAATCGCGATTAAAATACTAGTCCAAAGATAAACCGGCCATCTCTTTGATATAAATGCAAGTCTATAGATGATAAAAAAGACAATCGTTAAAACAATTCCAACTATAATTTCAAACGTTGAAGAAGACTGAAAAATAAAATAGAAAGGCAATATGGTAAAAATACTCCATAAATATGGGTTAATCCCTGAACTCTTTAGAAATGACAAAGGCTTCTTTTTCATTTAAATACCTCATATTAGTGCGTGTTCAAAAAGGAGGATAAAAAGGACCAAGTCGGCTAAAAGCGCTGACGTCCTGTCAGCAACGCCGACACTAGCACGTCCTGTGCGTCGGCGGGCTCAAGCTGCGACGTCCTGTCGCATCGCCCGCACTAGTACATCCTGTACGTCGGAATTTCGAGGGGGCGCAGTTTCGAGCAGCGGACTTGCTCGTGTGTGCTGACTTCTGCGTTGCCCACAGGACGTGGGCGATTTTAGCAGAAGTTCCTTATCCTAATACATGAGCAGCGGAGAAACAAGCCAACGAAGAAATTCGAAGTGTCATTTTTACCGGACTTTTTGAACATCCTCTATTATTAAAAAGTGTAGCTCCTTTGTTATCATAACACAAAAGGGCTACACCATTTTATTTGCTTAAGCAGGAATGCTTGTACTTTTCTTTTTCTTAATTTTTGAAAGTCTTTTCACATCTTTAAAGCCAACAAATTTTTTCCCTTGTTCGTCCCAAAGTCGAAACTTAAGTGAACGGAGGCTTGTTTTAATTGTTATGGTTTGGACTTCTTGTAAGCGTTCATGTTTATTATGAACTTCCTCAAGGTAATAATTCGGGACTCTCGGGCTTAAATGATGTACATGGTGAAAACCAATATTCCCAGTGAGCCATTGTAGGATTTTAGGTAATTTATAATATGAACTACCATCTATTGCGGCTTTTACATAGTCCCAATTATCTTGATTTTCAAAATAAGAATCTTCAAATTGATGTTGTACGTAAAAAAGCCAAATGCCTAATGAACCTGATATGAAGAAAATCGGTCCTTGAATGAACAGAAATGCTTGCCATCCAATCGCCAAACATAATAATCCAGCAATGGCGACGATGGAAATATTCGTAATATAAGTGTTTCTACGCTCTCTAGGCCTAGCATTTTTTATATTAAATCGGTAAGCAATAAGGAAGATATAGATTGGTCCCAGCACGAACATAACAAACGGATTCCGATACAATCGATATGCTAGTTTTTTCATTGGTGTTGCTTCCATATATTCATCAACCGTAAGAACCCAAACATCACCTGTACCTCTTTTATTCAAGTTGCTGCTCGTAGCATGGTGAATTGAGTGGCTATGTTTCCATTGCTCATAAGGACAAAGAGTGAGTATACCTGTAATAGTTCCAAGAATATTGTTCGCATGACGGTTTTTAAAAAAGGAGCCGTGGCAACAATCATGGAAAATGATGAATATACGAACGAGAAACCCAGCTGCAACGATGCAGATTCCAAATGTTAACAAATAAGAGATAGAGAGGCTAAAATAAGCAAGTACCCATAACGAAAAAAAGGGAACGAGAGTATTTACTACCTGTCTCATACTACTTTTTGTATTGGCTTTTTCATAAGGAGCTATTTGTTTTCTCAAGATCTTTGGATCGTTTTTGGACATATACGGATCCCCTTCCATAGTTATTTATGTACAATCATATACATTAGAAAAGGATCGTTGAAGACATATATGTCATGGACAAACCATGATAAATATCATGGTTTAGCAATTAATTTTGGCAGCTCTGAATAAATATCAGCTATGTCATCAATACTCATTCTAACAAGACCGCTCGAGGAAGGAGCAACAAAATCAACTACTCCCGGAATGATAGATTCCGATTGTCTCCCCCATTCAACATTTCTTCTACCACTATATGCTTGATACACTCCTTTTCCTACAAAGCAAACAATTTTCGGTAGATATTTAGATATTTTAGCTTTTAATTGCTCCCTCCCTGTCCGATATTCATGAGGAGAAATTTCCTGTGCATTTTTAGTAGGCCTTGCTACTATATTGGTGAAACCATATCCGATATCAAGCAATGTAAAGTCCTCAGTCGGTAAATATTTTCTATCTGTAATTCCCGCCTTATATAAGATAGACCAAAATCGGTTCGTTGGATTAGCAAAATGATGTCCGGTTTCACTGGACCGAATACTTGGATTAAATCCAACGAAAAGGACATCTAAATTTTCTTTTATATGATCGGGTATAGGTTTCATGAAAATGTCTCCTTATGTTTGTTTTGCCCTGTTAAGGGGATTAATGATTGTCAACTTTAATAGCGAAAGACTCCATAACAAGCCGCTGACCCTTCATGCGTACAGGAGTTTTGTCCTTACCGTAAAATAAGCGACAAGAATAAAGTTTACGAATTCATTTTTAAAAAAGCAGATTCAAAAAATATCCTTAATTATGGAAAAATATTTCCCATAACAAAGGATATTTATCAAAGATCATTTTCTCTACTCTATATATTGATGATCCTTTAAATATTGTATAACTTTTTCTACCGATGCTTCAATTGTTTCTTTGTCGCTCTCTATTATTATTTCGGGATTATTAGGTTCTTCGTAAGGCGCATTAATACCAGTAAAGTCTTTTATTTCCCCTAGTCTCGCTTTTTTATATAATCCTTTAGGGTCTCTTCTTTCACATTCCTCTATGCTGCATTTTACGTAAATTTCAATAAATTCATGGGCATCAACCATATTACGGACAAGTTCCCGATCGTTTCGATATGGGGAAATAAACGCAGTTAAAGTAATAACTCCTGCATCTACCAATAATTTTGATACTTCTCCAATTCTACGAATATTTTCGGAACGATCCTCTGGACTAAATCCTAAATTCTTATTAAGCCCATGCCTTATATTATCTCCATCTAATACGTAAGTGCTCATTCCCAATGTATATAATCTTTTTTCTATTTCAACACAAAGAGTCGATTTTCCTGATGCAGATAAGCCTGTAAACCATAGAATACCACTCTTATGCCCATGCAATGATTGTCTATCTGTTTTACTTACTTGTTGTTCATGCCATATAATATTTGTTGATTTCATTAAAATCTCCTTTGCTATACCCAAAAAGTGTAGATCATAAAAATAGTCGAAAACATCACAATAACATTTAAAGGAATTCCGATTCTTACATAGTCCATAAATTTGTAGCCTCCAGGTCCGTAAACAATTAAATTTGTTTGGTATCCTATCGGTGTGGAGAAGCTAGCTGAAGCAGCAATGGTAATCGCAAGTACAAAAGAAATAGGCTCAATTCCAATCATATGCGCCATTTCTATCGAAATAGGAAACATAATGACTGCAGCCGCGCTATTTGTAATGAATTCAGTAAGCAAATTGGTTGCGAGATAAAGAACACTTAATACAGCTAAAACTCCATAAGGCTTGGCAATGAGGATTAATCCACTTGCTAAAAATGAAGCTGTACCACTCTCTAACAAAGCTGTACCGATTCCAAATGCACAAGCAATTAATAAAAGTACCGGCAAATGTAGTGATTTCATTGCTTCTTCTGGAGTAATGGCTCTCACAATTAATAACATACATACAAGAATGATCATTGCCTTTAACATCGAAAGTATATTTAAGGTTACTAAAACAATCATTGCTACTAGTAAAATTAACGAAAACCAGCCCCGCTTCTTATACAATATGGAAGGCGCTTTTAAAGGGGTTGTGACATAAAAATCATTTGATACTTTTATTTTTTTATCAAAGTCTGGACCACATAAAAGTAAAAGTGCATCTCCGGGTTTTAACGTAATGTCTCCAATTTTACTTTTTATTCTTTCCCTATGCCTGTGAACAGCTATCACTCCGGCATCAAATTTACTACGAAAATAAGAATCTTGTATCTTTTTATATAAAAGCGATGAATGATGAGACACAACTGCTTCTACGAGCTGTGTATTACCGTTTTTTAACATGTCCAGAGATAAATTTGAGTCCGTTTTAAGCTGAAGCCCTTTTATATTTTGTAATTCTGCAATCGTTGAAATAAGACCGGTAAAAATAAGTTTATCTCCTTGCCTAATGATTGTCGTTGATTTTACAGGAGACACTTTTTCGTCTTTACGAATGATTTCAATTAAAAATAATCCTTTTAATCTTCTAAGCCCTGCACTTTCTACAGTTTTGTTCAAAAAAGGGAAATCTTCCCCAACTTCCAATTGAGAAATGTATTCTTTACTTTGCTCATTCACTTTGTCAAGCAGCACTTTATGATTAGGGAGAAGCTTATAACCAAATAAAATAATATAAAGCAACCCAAAAAACACTGCAGGAAATGCAACAAGACCTATTTGAAAAAATGAAAAGCTTTCCATTCCGGCATCTAACAACATACCGTGAACAACTAAATTCGTGGAGGTTCCAATTAATGTTAAGGTCCCTCCTAAAATGGTCGCATACGATAATGGTATTAAAAATTTTGAAGGTGAGATTTGCTGATCTGAACACCATTTTCGCAAGATAGGAGTAAGCGTCACAACAATAGGCGTGTTATTTAAAACACTTGAAAATGCGGTAACAGGAGTAAGAATTTTAAAAAGGGACCATCTAATGGATGAACCGTTTCCTAATAGTTTCCTAATTACTCCATCTGCAATACCACTCTTTTGAATCGCAGCTGCAACGATAAATAATAAAGCAATAGTCAGCATCCCTTCGTTTGAAAAGCCTTTGAATGCTTCTTCTGTAGTTAGTACACCAGATAATATGAGTATAGATAAAGTAAAAAAAAGAATAATGTCTGGCCTAATTATTTCAAAAACTAGACCAAGCAACATTAATATAAGAACGAACAATACGAATCCGATTTCAATTGTCATCATTCACTTTGTCACGCAATCCTTTTATTAAGATTTCAGCAACTTCTGGACGAGAAAATTCTTTTGGCGGCTTAATCCCGCTCTTTAACAGCTCTCTAACTTTTGTACCGCTTAAATGAAGATGATGTTCCTGAGGATGAGGGCAAGTTTTTGCAGTAGCCATGTTTTCACACTTTTTACAATAAAATGAGTGTTCAAATTTAAGAATGTTTATGCCGATTTCTCTTTCGTAAATACAAATTAATTCTTGAGCTTCATATGTTCCGTAATAATTACCTACGCCAGCGTGATCTCGTCCTACGATAAAATGAGTACAACCATAATTTTTTCGTACTAATGCATGTAAGATCGCTTCTCTTGGCCCTGCATAACGCATGGCAGCAGGATATATAACTAATCTAACTCTATCTTTAGGATAGTATTGTTCTAAGAGTACTTCATAGCTTTTCATCCGAATATGTGCAGGAATATCATCAGATTTCGTTTGCCCAACTAATGGATTTAATAATAATCCATCTACATTTTCCATCGCGATTTTTTGTATATACTCATGAGCCCGATGGACAGGATTGCGTGTTTGAAATCCGACGATCGTTTTCCAACCTAGATCAGTAAACATTTCTCTCGTTTGGACAGGGTCTTTATAATAAGCAGTAAATTCTCCGTGATTAGGCCTATTTAATAAGGTAATCGGCCCTGCAAAATAAACGTCTCCTTGTTCATACAATTTTTTTACACCGGGATGTGCAATATCTGTCGTACCGTAAACAAACTGGGCTTCCTCTTTTTTGTCATATAAAAACTTTTCCTCAAGCTTTAATATTCCGTAAATATGATCATCCGTTCCTTTAAGGGCAATGTCTTGGCCAATTTTAAACAGACGTGCTTCCTCAAGAGAAACAGGTAATGTAATCGGGATACTCCATATAAGTCCGTTTTTTAGGCGCATATGATTTATTACAGATTGATAGTCTGATTGTTTCATAAAACCTGTCAAAGGACTGAAACCACCTATAGCGATCAACTCTAAATCGGAAATCGTCCATTCTGAAACGATTAAGAAAGGCAAGTGTGAAGCCCTTTTTAATTGATTTTCTTTCTCATTCTTATTTACTTCTCTATTAATTAAAACTCCGCCATGTGGGTCGATGTTAACGTTATAGCGCAACGCATAGACACTCATTTATATACTCCCCTTCAAATAGGAACGATCGTATTTATCTTGCTTGCTGTCGACCTTCCTTTATATTTTCCTGGAGGACAGCCTACTATTTTGCGAAAGAGTTTACTAAAAAAAGCAGAATCGTCATAGCCTACTCTTATGGCGACATCAATCACCTTATCATCTGTCTCCAAAAGAAATTGTTTCGCTTTTTCAATCCTAATACTATGTAACATTTCAATAACTGTTTTCTTCGTTTCCTGCTTAAAAAGCCGATTAAGATGCCGAGGACTTATATTGAAAATATGGCATAGGTCTTGAATCGATACCTTTTGATCATAGTTCCTCGACAAGTAGCCACAAATGCGTTGAACTAATATGCTATTACTACTATCAGTTGTAACGGTTTTTTCTGAAACAGAATTCCTTTCATTGTAAATTCGGGAAAGCAAAATCAATAATTCAACCATTTGCAGACGTATTAAAGTCGAATAACAAGAATTCTCCCTATTATATTCGTGCATCATTCCTTCTAATAAGGATAGAAATCTAGCAGAATAGTTCACATCTAAATTGAGGAGATGATGAAACCGTTCATTTCGATTTAAAAATGGATGAATATAGAAATAATCCATTGACTGCGAAACACCTAATTCTTTTAACCATGAATCTTTAATTAAGCTAGGTAAAAATAAACAGTTAATTATTTCAAGACTTTTATTCTTCTCTACTTCAAAAGTATGGACTTCGCCGGGATTGATAATAAAAACATCATTTGTTTTAATCGTATACGATTGACCTTCAAAAACGTGTTTTGCATTACCTTGTATTACATACACTAATTCAATGAATTCATGTGAGTGAACGGGTGGTACATTATTAGAATCATGACGGAATCGTTGAATCCAGAAAGGGAAATCCTTTGTCTTCATGTATTCACTACTCTGATATCTCGTAGTACTCATTGTTACTCCTCCTACAAATTGATTCATTTGAAATACTGAGTAATTGCTGTCACTACAATGTTTTTAAAGGGCATTATATAAATGAATAGATAAGAATATTACTAACATTCAGCTAATTCAACGCAGTTGCTTGCCTTCTTATTTATCATTATTTACCTCAATAACTTTTCCATTTTCCTCTTGTGAACGAATGATTGCTTCGATTACTTCTTGAGCTGCCAATGCATCATTTCCAGAACCTGTAATTTTCTCAGGTGAAATATTATCATTAATTTCTTGAATAAAAACATCAATACGATTTTTTATTGTTTCGTTAAAACCATTTATTCCGGATAGGACAGAATTTTTGAAGACTTTTAATTCTGTATTTCCATGTGGAAAAAAGGTCATGTCATTATATACATCATTAATAATGAATCTACCATTCGTACCGGCGACTTCGCAATATTCAATCGGATGCCTGTTATCCATATCATAGCTTCCAGTTAAATGACCAACAGCTCCGGAAGTGAATTCCATATTAATTGATGCAGTTGACCAAACAGTTCTTCCGGGTGCTTTTGTCATAAAAGATTGAACTCTTTTTATTTCCCCGCAAAAATATCGCATAACATCAATTGAATGTGGGTGCAATGCCCTTATGTGAATCCATGGACTAGATTCATTGGGATTTCCGATTGTAAGTTTCATATTCATAAATAGAATTGTCCCTAAATCTCCATTATCAATCCATTCTTTAGCTTTATAAGCAGTTGGGACATAACGATGGTTTAGATTACAGGCTAGTCGTACCTTTTGCTTTATTGCGTAGTCAACCATTTCTCTAGCTTCAAAAATGTTGTTAGATATTGGCTTTTCAACCAATACATCCTTTCCGTATTCCATCGCAGCCATAGCAGGTTCATAATGATGGGAACCATTTTCAAATCCTCCAGTTGCAACACTTACGATGTCAATTTCTTCACACTTAAGCATTTTTTTTAGATTGGAATAAGCCGGAACCCCGTAATTTTCAGCAACTTTTCCAGCGAGTTCTTTATTTAGATCACAAACGGCTACTAATTTGGAATGTGGATTTCCATTGTAAAAACGACAATGAAGTTTGCCAATATGGTTTACACCTACTACTGCCACTTTAATCAAATAGTCCACTCCTTTCCATAATGCTAATATTTTTCAAGTTTAATTAGAATGCTTCGAAAGTAACTCTTTCGAAGCATTCTAAATTACTGTAAAAAAAGCATTAGTACTTTTGTATCGTCTATATTTTTAACATAGGGATTTGCTGTCTTGCTCCAGTTAGCAGCCGCCTCAAGGTAAATAACCTGAATCAACAAAGACTTTTACATTTAACATGTTGGGGCTGAGCGTGGTTCTGCACTTTTTTCTTAAACTTTCTCTTTGTCTTTTTCCTGGAGCTGCTGCGCTGTACTGATTGATCCGATATACAATGAATCATATGCTTCTTGAGAAGTTTTGAATGGTCCGTGATCACGACCATGCCAGCTTACGTTAGTATACATTGGATTCGTTCTGCCTGTTTCAGCTTCTCTTTTAGCAATATATTTATTCATTCTTCCTATCAGCATATTTACGATTTCAGGCTCTTCATCGGCGAGATTCGTCAACTCCTCCGGGTCTTTTATAAGATTATAAAGCTCGATCTCAGGTTTAAAATGAAAATCCGGTTCAAGTGAACAAATTAATTTCCATTCTGGCGTACGCCAACCATGTTTTCTCATCCACGTACACTCTGTTATATAAAACTCCGAAACTTGTGAAACTGGCTTCCTATCCTTATTAATTAGCTCTATTAGATTGCGACCGTCAAATGATATATCACTTTCTATAGCGAGAAGTTCTAAGACTGTTGGCATAATATCCTTTATAAGCGAGACACTTGAAATTCTCTTTCCAGCTGGCAGTTTTCCTGGAAATTTCATGATTAAAGGAACGATTAAAGTATTTTCATAAAGACCGTGATGGTCATAATAACATTCATGCTCGTTTAATGTTTCTCCATGATCGGAGGTAACAATGATTAACGTTTCTTCTTCAATACCAAGTGCTTCCACTGTAGTAAAAATGTTTTGAATGCATGCATCCATATAGGCAATCGCACCATCATACTGTGCATCTACATATTCTGAATCAGTACATCCTTCTGGGAGCCAAGAAGTAATATAATCGGCAAATGGTTTAAACTCCTTCAATTTATTTAATGAGTCATTATTTGGATCACATTCATTACCGTCGTAAAAAATTCGTTCATATGGTTTTGGTGGTAAGTAAGGGGAATGGGGATCCATATGTCTTAAAAATAAGAAAAATGGTTTATCTTCTCCTGCTAATCTTTTTAACTCAGGAATTGCAACATTATTTAAATTTTCAGCTTTCGGACAACGACTAGTTTCATCAGGTCCCCAACCTTCATAATCAATATATTTTTGGAATCCTCTTGAAGAGGGGTTTCCTGTAAAGCCTACACACGTTGTATTATAGCCGTTCTCACTCAATACCTCTGGCAAAGTTCTAACGTGATCCCCTAAAGGCCCCTTATGTCTGAGCGCGACAACATCTGTCCCAAAGCAATCCATTCCAGTTAGCATGGATGCGTATCCTGGTGTTGTTGGAATACTGGGGCTAAAATGATTTTCAAACAATATTCCGCCTTTAGCGAACTTATCGATATGTGGCGTCGTCAATCGATCGTACCCATATGAACTCATACGGTCTCTTCTAAGACTATCAATTCCAAACAAAATGACATTTGCTTTCTTTTTCATCGGACCTATCCTTTCTGAACGATATTTGCTTCTCTTGCACCGAGTGCCTTTAAGCATGCATTCAAATAGCCATAGCTTTCTGCAGCAACAATGGAAACGTCCGCTAGTGAATGGTTATTGGCTCCAATCACTTCTAGAACGACCGGACCTGAATAATTCCCATCCACCATTGCTTTACAATAGGCAAATAAGTCAATATCTCCGCGTCCACATGCTTGATTTTGAATCGGACCAGGTCCAGCCGTCCTGCCTTTACAATCACGTATATGGATATGTTTTACTCTACTTAATACTTTTGGCAATTCTTGTTCGGGGTTTTCATTTCCTCGATAAATATGACTAGGATCCATGTCGATTCCAAACGCTGATGATGAAATTTCATCCATCGCTCTTAAGGTAGTTTCCGTATTATAGATGGCATTCCCGACATGTGCTTTCACGCAAAGTGTAACACCATAACTCTCCGCTTTTTTTGATAAGTGGTAGAGCGTTTCAATGGAATGCTCTAAATCGGCCTCCACTCCAGATTTTCCACCAGGACCTACGTTTACAACTGGAATTCCAATAGCTGCTGCGGCTTCAAAAGCCAAAGTAAGACGCTCCTCATCTAATGATGCTACTTCCATAGATAAAAACTCCAAGCCATTTTCATTTACAATTGAACGCAATTCATCGGCTTGTTCTTGCCAACGCTCCAATACAAGATGCTCACACATTCCTTTAATTGCGGAAATTTCAACACCATCATATCCACATGCAGCGATTTGTTTTGCAGCTGTTGCAAAATCAAAATTCTTAAATAAGACGGAGTTTACACCAAGTTTGATCATTTTACCCCTCCCGAGATATGACCTACTTCTTTTACATCAACAATCGTTCCCGTTTCCCACGATTTAATTGCCGCTTCAATAATGAACTGCGCTTTTAAGGCATCTTCACCTGAGCCATCTACTCGGTCATATGTAACACCTGAAACAAGTTGATCAACAAAAGAATTGATGCGGCTTTTGAACGTTTCAGGAAAAGCTCGCATTCCACCAAGATAACTGAACTTTTCAGTCTCGATGCTCGTTCTTGGATAAAATGTTAAATGTTCGCAAGCGTCTTCCAATACAAAACGTCCTTTAGATCCTACTACTTCACACAGTTCAAGACCATAGCTTGCACCTGCATCATAGCTACCGACAAGATTTCCAATTGCACCATTTTCAAACTCCAAAATAACCTGGGCGTTAGACCAAATTTTGCGCCCTTCGCCTTTCATCATGAAGGCAGCCACCCTTTTTACATCGCCGCAAAAATAGCGAATCACATCAAAGGAATGGGGGTGCAGTGCCCGCAAATGAAACCATGGTGAGCTTTCTACTGGATTATTAATCCACATTCGCATATTGATCATATGAATTTTTCCTAATCTTCCACTTTCAAGCCAGGATTTCGCTCTTTCAGCCGCAGGTGTAAAGCGATGATTTAAATTTACTGCATAAGGAATTTTGTTTTTCTTTGCAATCTCAACCATTTGTTTTCCTTCGTCAATGTTATTGGAAATCGGTTTTTCACCAAGTACAGGAATGCCTGCCTGTAATAATTCCATCGTCGGAGCAAAATGCTCACTTCCATTTTCTTCTCCTTTTGTGCAAACACTGACTAGATCTAATTGAATATTGCTGCTAAGCATATCTGCTACGCTGTAAAAGGGAGTTCCACCAAATTTTGCGGCTGCTGCATCTGCTTTTTCCTTATCAATATCGCAAACTGCAACAATGTCAGTTTCTGGATTTTCCTTGTAAACGGAAGCATGTATACTGCCAATGTTCCCAACTCCGACAATCCCTACTTTTAACGTCATTTGCTCATCCTCCTATAATTATATTAATTTGCGGGATAACCCATTGTTGTAAATAAAGCCAGTGCCTCTTGAGAAGTGTCTAATCTACTGTGCTGCACGATGATTGGCACATTACTGTCTACTTTTATTGCATAGGGAATCCCTCTCGGAATCTCATTTCCTTCACGATCTCTAATTTTGTCCAAGCGAATATGATGGGTTCTGTTAGATCCACATTCAGAATAAAATTGATCCATCGGTTCACGGTCTTCAAAATATAGAGTAAGATGAATCTCAGCTTGACCTTTCGTCAAGTTCAATACACAAACGGCTTCGTGGCTGATTTGCTCCCCTGTACTTTTTGGCTGTAAAAAGCCATCAGGGACAATCCAAGTTTGCTTACCAATCAACATTTTCTCCTCCGTTCGACAATAATTGTAAACGCTTTCTATATGAAACCATTTTATCTGAACTGAATTAAATCATCATTGTTCATTCTGCCATTTTTTATGGTTAATCCGGCCATTTTGATTTAAAGTTATAGTTCTAAAGCTCTAAACTTTGTAGCTTATATTCAGTTGGTGTCAAACCTGTAATGGATTTGAAATTTCTGCAAAAATAATGGATACTCGTATATCCGAGTTTTAAGGAAACCTCTTCCACTGTTTTTGTTTCTAAGAGTAAATGTTTTGCCTTCCTAATTCTTTCATTTATTAAAAATTGCTTAGGTGTGCACCCCATTGAATCTTTAAAGATGGAAGTAAAATACGTTGGGTGGTATCCACAAATATCTGCTAATTCATAAATGGTCCAATTTTTCTCAGGTTGTTTCCGAATCATTTCTAATGAAGGGGCAATCTTTCTTTTTTCTCCTAAAGATAAATCACCGTTTATTTCATTTCTAATAATTAAAGTAATTAATTGAACAATTAATCCTCTTAAAATAAAGGCGTGGCCAGGTTCTTCGTATCGATATTCTCTTACGATATTGGAAAACAAACTTTCTATATTTGGGATGATGAAAAAATGTGGAAAGTTGATTTCCCGTTGTTCATCAATTCTAATTTTGTAAGTTGTTACACTCTTAGATAGTTGACATTCTTTGATTCCATGTAGTGGATAAATTGGATCAGGATATTCTCTATTCCAATCAAAATGAATACTCATAAATGTAAATGGGTTATGAGTGGACGAAATTAACTTATGGGGTGTATTCGCTCCATAAAAGACACATTCCCCTGCCCCAATCGGAAAAATACTATCCCCAAATGTTAAGGTTGCTTTGCCAGACTCTACGAATATTAATTGACAATCTGCAATTGTACGTGGACCCCAAACTTGCCCAGCTTTTGCTGTCATTTTATTAGCAAAATTAACAGTTGGTTTAAGGATTGAAAGTAACCCGACATTCACTACTTCATTTGTTTCCATTAAATGCTCCTAAGTAATCAGTTCTTAACTTTTGTTATAAACATCTGTGAAAAGTACAAAGATTTTAATGAATATTCTAACGACACCGTATTTTTCGGTTGGTATTATTTATTTAACGAAATCCCAATCTTAGTTTGAAAGGATGAGAAAGTTGTTAACCCCTCAACAATTAAAAGAATTTGAAGAAAATGGTTTTGTCAAAGGTGATGTCATCTTAAATGATGAAGAAGTTGAATTTTTGCGCGAGCAATTAGATTTAGTCATGGCAGGTAAAACAGTTAAAAAACCAGTGTTAAATCGAGATATGAAAGATAACTCAGAGTTTGCAATGAAAATGGCAAAAAAAGATACAGTTGTCCAAATTGTTAATATGTGGATGGCGAGTGAAGCATATTTGACCCATGCAGCCAACGAAACACTATGTGAAGAGGTTGCTCAGCTTTGTAACACTGATATCCTACGAATCTGGCACGACCAAGTACAGTACAAACCACCAGTGGTTGGCGGCCCTGGCGACTGGCATCAAGATCATCCAGCTTGGCCAATTATTCAACCCGCAGATCTTGTTAGTGCATGGGTAGCACTTGATGATGCAACAATTGAAAATGGCTGTATGTGGATGGTTCCCGGCAGTCATAAATGGGGTGATCATCAGCAGTACTTACAAAATACTGCTGACTATAAACCACACCACACAAAACCTGAATTATTACCAGAAGGTGTTAATATCGAACCTGTTCCCTTTGAAATTAAAAAAGGTCAAGTAGGATATCATCATTGTCTAACATGGCATGGAAGCGGACCAAATACATCACAAAGAAAGCGAAGAGCTATTGCCGTCCATTATATGCCGGGACATGTCCGATATGAGCCAACCGGGTCACATCCTATGGAACCTTTTGTTACCGTCAAACCTGGTGAAGTTTTAGCTGGAGATGATTTTCCGGTAGTGTATCGAAAAACGCCCGCTGTTCAATTGTAATGATGTAAAGGGATGTCTATTCGACGTCCCTTTTATTTAAATTGGAACGACGCGATTTCGTCAAAATGAATAACTCTGTCACGAATATCACAAAAGTTATCGATATTTACATATTCCATTATGAAAGGAACATTTTCGGTATATTTATGATACAGATGTAAAAACAAAGGCCAATTGATATCCCCGTCACCTATTGCTCTACCATACGTATCATTAACTTTTCGATCCTTCCCATGAAAATAGGCAATATGAGCTGATAAATAAGCAAACATATCTTCTTCAGAATTATTAGCAATTAAATTGGCTGGATCCAACAATACTTTTATCCGATCGGAACCTACCTGATTGATAAAATCAACCATTCTCTTGGCACTGGGGATAATATCTAATACACATGGTTCAATCGCAATCGACACATTATTCTTTTCAGCAATTTTGGATAGATGTTTTACATTTTCTACAATTCTTTGAAAATCTGCTTCATACGTATCTGCATTCACACCCCTTTTTCCAGGGATGAAACCGCATTCCGTTGATACGTATGGAACGTCGTTTATACCGGCAATTTCAATTAATCTTTCAAAATATGCAAGATTTTCATCTACATCCTTTTTTTCTGTTTCTAATAGATTCGTAAATACTCCGATTGCAGTAACTTCGACTCCTTCATTTCGGTATGTATTTACGATTTTAATGCTCTCTTCATTCGTTAAATTTTCCATATCTGAGCGGCCGTTATACACCCAATAATTCGAATCTGTTTGGGAGAAGCAAAGCTCCGTCCATTTGAATCCATTTTTTGATAAAAGTTCCGCTGTTTCTTGATTGTTAAGCTGTGGAAAACTTCTTGAAACAACACCGACGTCCATAATTGAATACCTACTTCCTTCGTTAAAATTTGGCAGTGGCCTTATTGTCTTTGCTTTTTGCCTTTATAAAAAATGAGCAGGAAATCAAAATACAAGCAATTAAAAACTCACAGGCTAACAGAAAAATATTGACAACTTTCCCTTTGTCCAAAAGAATCATGATGCTTTCACAAATAAATAGGATGAGTGATTGACAACCCGTAATGAGCAAAAAAGTGTGAAGAAAGCGACCGTTTTGTTTACCTTTGTTATAGAAATGAAACGCGATAAAAACAAACATGAGCCAAAGAATCCCGATTATTAAAAAACTGAATTGATCAGCTGCAGGTACCTTCCATTTATCAAGAGAATAGAAGAGTAAAATTGTCATGAAAGTGTCTTTTAAAACAAACCAAAGAATCAATCCAACTCCTGAAGAAACAGTGGACATCAATAATACGAGAAAGCTTGAAAATATTGCTTTTCCATGCTTCTTTTCATTCATGAATTTTATTCTCCCTCCAGCGATGCCGCGTTTCTTCTAAATCGGAGAGAATAGAATTACGTGTTTCTTCACTATCCACCAAACTCGTTTTTTGTATATAAGAAACAATTTTATTAAGCTTATTCATATAATCGCAAACAGCTTCCCTTTGTACTTTTTTGGCTTTATCACGTTTTCCTTCATTCTCAAACTTCAATCGTTTTGATTCATACTTTCTTGACCAAAGTTCAGGAACCTTTCCCATGGTCAGTTCCTCTAGAACCATATGCTTTTCACCTATATATTTTCTCGTAAACATATTCATAACCCATACTGAAGCACCCATTATGAAAAATAAGGCTAATATGAACACAAAAATAAGTAAGAGAATCGTATTCATATTGCGACAGATCCTTTTAAATCTAATTCACCTGCGAAATGGCATGCTACTTGATGGCCAGGACTGACCTCATTGAACGATGGCTTTTGAACTTTACAAATTTCTTTAGCATATGGACATCTTGGATGGAAATAGCATCCTGATGGTGGATTGGCTGGATTTGCCACCTCGCCTTTTAAGATAATTCTTTCCTTCTTCAATCTCGGATTTGGAATCGGCTTTGCTGATAATAACGCCTCTGTATATGGGTGTTTCGGATTAGTAAATAATTCTTCCGTAGTAGCTGTTTCGACCATTTTTCCGACATACATGACACCGACACGGTCTGAGATATGCTGAATTACTCCAAGATCATGCGAAATAAACAAATAACTTAAATTCAATGTTTTTTGTAAGTCTTCTAATAAGTTAATAATCTGGGCTTGTATCGATACGTCCAAAGCGGAAACAGCTTCATCACAAACAAGGAATTTCGGGTTTGTTGCTAAGGCACGGGCGATTCCAATTCTCTGCCTTTGTCCTCCACTAAAGGCATGTGGATATCTTTCTAAATGCCTACTATTCAATCCGACAATTTCCATTAAATGCTTAACTTTTTCCCTTAATTCCTCACCTTTTGCTAACTTATTACAAATAAGTGGCTCGCCGATAATATTTAAAACCGTCATCCGAGGATTCAATGAAGAATAAGGATCTTGAAATATTAGCTGCATATCCCTTCTAATATCTCGTAACTGCTTATAGTCTAAGTCCATTACATCTATCTTTTCATTATGCCGGTTTTTAAATTTCACTGATCCTTCCGTTGGTTCAATTGCTCGTAATAAGCTTTTTCCTAAAGTAGATTTTCCGCATCCGGATTCTCCTACTAGGCCAAATGTTTCTCCTTCTTTCACATAAAACGAAACATCATCTACTGCTTTAATTTGACCCACCGTTCTTTTAAAAAATCCTTTTTTAATAGGAAAATATTTTTTCATAGAAAGTACTTCAAGAATATTATCATCCATTACGATAGATGCCCCCTTGTTATTCTTTTTTTGCCAATACACATCTAACAAAATGATTCTCTTTTACCTTTACGAGCGGGATGTCATCAACATTACAAACTCCATCTTTTGCAAATTTGCATCTAGTGTAAAATCCGCAGCCTTTTGGAAGATTCATAGGAATAGGCACTGTTCCCTCAATAGACTCAAGTCTTTGATTTTTTAAAGAGATGGTAGGGATTGACCGTAATAATCCTTGGGTATATGGATGAACAGCGCCAAAGAATAAAGTATCAACATCCGTATATTCTACGACTTTACCTAAGTACATCACAGCAACATCGTCAGACATTTCTGCAATGACGCCCAAATCATGTGTAATAAATATGACGGCAGATCCCGATTTTTCTTTTAGATTATTAATTAAATCTAAGACTTGCGCTTGAACTGTCACATCTAATGCAGTAGTCGGTTCATCTGCAATAAGAATTGAGGGATTACAACACAGAGCCATTGCAATCATTGCCCTTTGTCTCATCCCTCCCGACAGTTCATGAGGGTATTGATCGATTCTTTGCTCAGGATTAGACATTCCTACATTTCTCAGAGTATCGATTGCTATTTTTCTAGCTTCCTTTTCATCTTGTGTCACATGAAGCATAATTCCTTCAATAAGTTGATTTCCTATTGTATGTATCGGAGAAAAGGCTTTCATCGGCTCCTGAAAAATCATTGATATTTCTCCACCTCTGATTTCTCTTACTTCATCTCCTTTAGAAGGAAGCTTCCCAATATCAACTATGGTGTTGTCTCTACGACGAAACAATATTTCCCCTTCCACTTGACCAGGTGATTCGACTATTTGCATAATTGCCTTTGCCGTAACGCTCTTTCCACTTCCACTTTCTCCAACAATTCCCAATGTTTTCTTTTTCTTAATTCTAATATCTACACCATTTACGGCTTCTAAAAGTCCTTCATCAAGCTTAAAATGAACCTTTAAATTATTCGTTTCTAGAATGATTTCATCGCTATCTTCTATATTGGTAGAAATATTTTGCTCCTTCGCTTCAATTGTCTCCACTTTCGCCATCCTCCTCTATTTATAAGGATCTGCTGCATCGCGCAAGCCATCACCAAGAAAATTAAATACGAGAACTGCTACTACAATAAATGCTGCTGGCCAAAGCAGCCATGGATGATGAGCTAGATTTTCTAATTTTTGTGATTCTCCTAGTAAAACTCCCCAACTTACAACTGGTGGTTGCAGCCCTAATCCTAGGAAACTCAACGATGTTTCACCTAGAATCGTAGCCGGAATTGAAATCGTGACACTTATGATGATGTAACTTGCAAAAGAAGGAATTAAATGTTTTGTTATAATTCTCATATGGCTTGCTCCTGCAAGTCTTGCCGCCATTGTAAAATCCTCTTCGCGAAGTGATAAAATTTTCCCTCGCACTACACGAGCCAAACCTGTCCAACCGATTATCGAAAATATCATAACCATTCCTAAATATATTTTCGAGGGCGACCAGTCAGATGGTAGTGCCGCTGCAAGCGCCATCCAAAGGGGGATGGTCGGAATACATAATAATAAATCGATTAAACGTTGAATTACTGTATCTGTGACCCCTCCAAAATAACCTGAGATTCCACCTAAAATAATTCCTAGAATAACTGTCAGGATGATACCAAGAAACGCAAAAGATAAGGATATTCTCGAACCGTAAAGTGTTCTAGTAAATAAATCCCTTCCTAATGAATCGGTACCCATTATAAAAAAAGGAGCATTAGGATCTTTTAATCCAATAATGTGGGTTTTTGTTTTAAATAATCCCCAAAATTTATATTCCTTTCCTTTTACAAAAAAATGAATAGGAAGTGTTTTAGTTGTATCCTCTGCAAATGTCCGTCTGAATGTTTTCTCATCCATTTCTTGCTTCAAATCATAAACAAAAGGTCTCAGACTAAATCCTTTTTCAGGGTGAATGAAATGGAGTTTTTGAGGTGGTGCATATTTATAATCCGAAAAGCGCTCCAACGGTAAATGCGGGCTTAAAAATTCCGAAAATGCTGCGATAATAATGAGTAGTGTCAGGACAGGCGCAGAAATAATAGCGAGTTTATGCTTTTTAAATTTCCACCACATCAACTTCCATTGCGAGGCAATTTCGTAATCTTCGTCTATTTTTTTATTGTTTATTGTTATGTTTGGTGCCGTCTTTTTATTAAAAACTAGCTTCAATCTTGTACACCTCCAAACCTAATCCTAGGATCTATCCAAGCTAGCAAAATATCAGAAATTAATGTTCCGATAACGGTGAGGACACTTAATATGAATATAAAACTTCCAGCTAGATACATATCTTGGGTCATTAACGCATCCAAAAGCATTGGCCCAGTTGTTGGCAGATTAAGTACGATGGAAACTATTGCCTCACCAGATATGATTGCTGGTAATGTCCAACCAATTGTACTGATCAATGGATTAATTGCCATTCTAACAGGATATTTGAACAATAGTTTTCCTTCTTTTAATCCTTTAGCACGGGCAGTGATGACATATTGTTTTTGTAATTCGTCCAACAGCATTCCACGCATAACCCTTATTAACCCAGCTGTTCCTGCGGTTCCAATAATCAGAATAGGAACCCAAATCCTTTGCAGCATATCCAATAATTTGGCTACACTCCATGGTGCCGACGCATATTCAGGTGAAAATAAACCCGTTATAGCTATTCCTGTATTTACAAAAACTGTATAAATCACGACAAGTGCTATCAAAAAGTTTGGCAAAGCAAGTCCGATAAATCCTATTAACGTAAATACATAGTCCAAGAACGAGTATTGACGAACTGCTGAATAAATCCCTATCGGAATGGCGATAATCCATGTAAATATAAGAGTCATGATTGAAATAATTATAGTTAAACCGAGCCGTTCCCCGATAACATCAGCAACAGGTTCATTCCAAGTAAACGAACGACCAAAATCACCGTGTAGCACAATATTTTTAATCCATATAAAATATTGGACATACATTGGTTTATCCAATCCGTACTGCTGCTTTAAACTAATGACGGTACCTTCAGATACTTCAGTACCAGATAACTCCAACTGATTAATATACGTAGTTAAATAATCGCCTGGTGGTAATTGAATGAGCGCAAAGGAGATGATACTGATGGCGATCAGCAAGGGAATTAATTGTAAGAGTCTTTGCCCAATATATGTAAGCATACAAAAATCTCCTTTATTACGAGTTTTGAGAGGATGATTAAACAGTCCGGTAAACATAACATTTGAACATGCCCTTTAGGGAAAAACTTAGGCAGCAATGCAATATACTACCTAAGTTTTTTAGTTTTACCTATTATTCTTTAAAATACATTTGCTCGCCGGCAAAGTTAATGCTGATGGCAGTTCCTTTATCTGTAATATTCCCTAGTTTGGAATTGACAATTAATGGTTGCTTCACATTCTCAATATGAACAAAATAGTAAATGTTTTCATGCATTTTTTCTCTCAATGTATCCATTATTTTTACAGCTTCCTCTGGTGGACTAACGTTCATTTTATTCATTAATCGATAGAATTCTTTTACATCTTCAGGCGGCTCCTCACCTTTTTTACCACCTGAATTCCACCAAGAATTCCACAGGTTGCCCCAGAATCCCTGTCCCCAGTCTTGCATGTAGTAAAGAGGTGTGTGTGTCCAAATAATGGTTGCTTGCAGTTCATTTGCTTCATTTCTCGTTCCCCATAATGCTGAATCTAATGTTTTAACTGTTACATGGATGCCAATTTCCTTCCACATCTCTGTAAGTAATTCCGCTAATGGAACAATATCCGGAGCTGCTGCTTGAACTTCAAATGGAATCGTAAATCGTTTTCCATCAGGACCTTTTCGAAAGCCATCGGAACCTTTTTCCATTCCCATCTCATCTAATAATGCATTTGCTTTATCTAAATCGAACGTACTATCGATAACTGTAGATGGTTCAGCAAAGCCATAATAAAGTGTGTCGATAATCTCATCACGGTCGATGGCATAGTTTAATGCTTTTCTAAAGCGCACATCTCTGACTACTTTACGCCAATTTTCATTATCATAAGTTAAATTCAACATGACATCTGTCGGAGTTAAGTGCATATTTGCTAGTAGTGCTTCATATCCACCTTTTTCTGCGTTTTCTCTATAAACAGGCATTTTGGACAATGCAGTCGCTTCTCGGTTAAAGTCTACTTCCCCAGCAATAATCTTCAATCCTGTCATTTCGATGTCTTGAACAATAGCACTTTTTACCATATCAATGTATGGTAACTGATTTCCTTCTGCATCAACTTTGAAATAATATGGATTTCTTTCGTATAATCCATATGTTTTTGTCATTTCTTTAAGTTTCCACGGATATAAAACTGGAAAACCGACTGCGTTCGGATGGCTCATTTCTCTTTCAGTAATATCCATATAGTTAAATAAATTCACCCAGCTTACTTCTTGATCTTCTTCAAATTTATGTTCCGCAATTAATTTTTTTAATTCATCTGGATCTGCATAATCTTTATGGAACTGCTTAAGATAGTGAGCCGGTTTTAGAAGGTCGGCATACCCTCTCCAGTTTTGGATCGCTAAGCTAATCGGAAATCCACCATTTGGTTCATCGAATGATATTTTAAACGTGTAATCATCGATAACTTCCAGTTTTAATGGAGAACCTTCAACATTTCCTCCCGAATGGAGCCACGCAGGTAAAATTGGCACCAATTCTTTATTAAGCTGGTAATCCTCAATTGCAAACCTAACATCTTCTGTTGTAACAGGCTCTCCATCAGACCATTTAAGTCCTTCTCTCATATAAAACGTAAATTCTTTTTGATCATCTGATACTTCATAATCTTTCAACACATTTCCTGTTACTTCTTCTCCTAGAATTCCCGGAGTGTTTAACAAAGGTTCATTGCTCATTACAAAAAAATCAGGGTCCCACGTAGGAGATTGAGCCACTGTATTTAGAGTACCTCCATACTTCCCGATTTCGAACTGCAGATACTCAGGAGGCATTTCATTTGGGAGTTTGGGTTCTTTTGGAAGCCTATCCTTCACATCTGGTAAATCCATACCATCAAACATTGGAGATTGATGGAATTCCGTTATTTCGGAGACATCGACTACTCCTGGTTGAGCCTTTCCCTTTCCATCAGGACTTTCTTTTTGTGGATCATTGGAGGACTGATTACTTTTCGACGAACAGCCAACGATGATTAGCGAAAAAATGACAATCAAAATAAAGAATCGTTTAATAGATGACCGCATAAATTTTCCCCCTACTTTTATTATTGAACAATTGAATTAATTCGAATATTAAGACTTTATTTCTTGCAATCCCTCCTCTTTTTAATCAAAATTTCACCACTTCCTGACTATTTATGCTCTCCTTGTTGCAAAATCAATTATTTCTCTTTTAGGATTTGCTTTCCATTCATCCCATGTTAAGCCATATTCGCCTAGAACTTTTTCAATCCTACGTTTAAATGGCAAGCCTTGCTCTCTTAATACTAATTGCATCGGATCTTCACGAGATTGAAGTTTGTTTTTCGCCCAGTTTGTTAATTGTTGGTGTAATGCAGATGCTTGTTCCGATAGTCTGTCGATTAAGTTGTTCTCTTCATTAGGATCTTCAATTAAGTCATAAAGCTCAGCTGGAGGTCTTGTAAATGGACCAGAATCATATGTTTCAATATATTTGTAATGAGTTGTGCGAATCCCTCGCGCAGCTTGCCATGCACATTCACTTAAATAAATTTCATTATGGTGAACAGACTCATTTCCATCAATTAATGGAAAAAGGCTTTTTCCATCTAATCCTGATGGTATTTCAATATTAAGAGCGTCAAGTATAGTCGGCATAAGATCTGCATGTTGGACTAAACTTTTAATCCTTTTTCCGGATGGAATAATATTTGGCCACCTGATAATTAATGGAATATGGACAGTTTGATCATATAAACCGCAATGGTCCCAATAAATATCATGCTCCGTTAAACTTTCCCCATGATCGCCAAACAAGAGCAACATCGTTTCATCTTTTATTTCTAACTCTTTGAGATAGTCATCCAATTCTTTTAATAAATCATCTAAATACCTAATTTCCGCATCGTATAGTGCATTAACATAGTTTGTATCGGTAATATTTCCAAGCAAATCATAATGGTGATATTTAAAAAATGGATATGCAGGATGATTAAATGCTCTTTCCATGCTTTTATTAGTAGGATCGAATTGATTTTTATTAGAATCGTAAAATGCTGGGATATATTCTTCAGGTGGTAAATAAGGGGTATGAGGATCCCAATAATGAAGAAATAAAAAGAAATCCTTATCTTTATGCTCTTTAAGCCATGGCTTTGCTAAACTGTTAATGGTTTTCCCATCAATCCATCTTGTTTTCCCGACAGTGTTGATATAATATTGATAGCCTCTTGCAAACCATTCCTTCAAATTGTATAAATTGTCAACTGCAGCTGTAGTATAGCCCGCGTTTCGTAAAACAGTCGGCAACCACTCTACTTCTTTTGGTAAGTAAGTCACCGAAGAACCATGTGATACAACTCCAGTTGTCAGTCCGACCTTGCCTGTAAATATAGTAGTATGCGCAACCTCAGTAGGAATATCCGAAGCGAAAGCGCTTTCAAAAAGTACACCTTGCTCCGCGATCTTATCCATATATGGACTCGTGGGTAGATGATACCCGTAACAACCGAGCCTATTTGCTCTTAATGTATCTAATGATATACAGATGATTTTCATTGTAACCCCCTAAGCAAATGATACAGATTATAATCAACTCTGTTATATTAAGTTAAGTATCATTTTACTTTCTAAAAATTCTAAATTCATGGTCGATAGGGACATTTTCATGGTGTATCTGGCCAAATTTTGGATATGCTTCCGATTATCTTTATATATGAATGGTTTTCCACTCTAAATAAAAATAAAAGTAAATGAAAAAAGGCAAAGTCAAAATGACTAAGCCGTTTTACTATAGAAGGCGATCACTAAATCTAGTTTACATCATTTACTTTTTCCTCTTAATATTGGCAATGTACAGCAGCGAAATGATCCTCCTGATTTAATGATCTCTGATATATCTACTTCTATAATGTTAAAACCTAACGATTTCAACTTTCTATTCACATTTTTATTAATTGGTAAACTAAATACTCTCTTTTCCCCAATGGATAGTACATTCGTTCCAAGTGTAAATTGTTCATTCTCAGAGACTTCTATTAACTGAAATCTTGTCTTTAAAAAATCAATAGTGCTTTGATGAAACGCTTCAGGAAAATATAACGCGTCGTTTGCGGAAAGAATATTAAAAACACAGTCTAAATGAAGATATTTTTCATCAAATGGGATTGGAATAATTTCGTAATCGGGGAGGATTTTTTTCATATGTTCCACAGCTTTACCATTTGTCCGGCTGCTAATCCCGATATAAACAGTATTTTCATTGATAATAACGTCTCCGCCTTCAATAATTCCCTTTGTTAAGTCCTGAAATAAAATCCCTTTTTCCTGTAAAATACGTTTTAAAACCTGCTCCTCACCTAATCTAATATCATTTGCCATCTCTGCAACAAATAAAGTGGAACCAATTGTAAAGCCAATATCTCGAGTGAAAACTTGTTCTGGATATTGTGGGGACGGAGGTATTAGAATAACTTCTATACCTTGATTTTGCAGAGAATTAATAAATTCTTTGTGCTGAATAGTGGCAAGTTCAGAATCAATATTTTCTTTTTTGTATTGCTTTTGCGTTTCGTTAATAACTTCCTTAATCTTCATATACATAGGCTCACATAAAATCACTTTATGTAATGTTTCGTATTCAGTATTACAAAAAACCTTCAACTGTTTTTCGAAAGCTAATGCCATGTGAAATTGATCCTCCAAATCGTTTTAAATTATGTTTTCCCAGCACGTATGTCTTATTCCCTGCATAATAACTTGTCTAAACAAAATAATTTAAAAAAGGAGTTAGAAACAAAATTGTTTTACTAACTCCTTTTTGACTTTCGTTTTTAACTTGCCGTTTTTTTCACAGTTGACAAAGGTTTTTTACTCAAAAGTTGATTTAATTTTTCCGATCCAAAAAGCATGGCCACAACAAAAATAACGATAACAAACGGGAACAGTTTGATTGTTGAATGTGATGCTATGAAACCAAATAATGGTGGTAGGAAAGTAGCACCAGTGTACGCAAAGGCCATTTGATAACCCATAATGGTTTGAGAATGTTCTTTGCCAAAACGTGCTGGTGTTTCATGTAACATGCTTGGAAAAATAGGAGCTAGTCCTAAACCCACTAATATAAAACCGACTAATGAGAATCCTGGAGCTAAAGGTAAAAATAGGCATAACGCTCCAATTAACGCAATCATTTGCCCGCCTCTAATTAGCATTTTGTTGTTTACTTTTAATGTAATAAAACCTGTAATTAATCTTCCTACGGTAATTCCACCATAATATAAAGATACCCATCGCGCAGCAACCTCTACTGGCAATTCTTTAACATTTACCAAAAAACTACTTCCCCAAAGTCCCATAGTTGCTTCCACGCCGCAATAGAAAAGAAAAGCTATCATTGCTAACTTAACTCCTCTAATTTTCAAAGGTTTCGTATGTTTCACACTTTCATCAACATTAGTATTCGTATCATCAATTGATTCTTTTGAAACATTATTGCTTCCGCTTCCTACTTTACTCCATAAAGGTAAGCTGAAAAAAAGAATGATCACTAATGCAAACTGTATCCCAGCAATAGCAAAATATCCACTTCTCCAAGCATTTTGCTCTGAAATAAACTGTGCCATTATAATTGGTCCAAGAGTGGCACCAACTCCCCAGAAACAATGTAACCAGCTCATATGATGAGCTTTGTAATGAGTAGCAACATAGTTGTTTAATGCTGCATCAACAGAACCTGCCCCTAATCCAAGTGGGATAGCACATATGACTAGCCAAAAAAGAGATGGAGCATATGAGAATCCAAGTAAAGCGGCTGCTGTCATCAATACACTAATAAATGTTACTTTTCCCGTCCCTAATTTTCCAATAACGATGCCGCTTGAGAGACTGGAAATAATAGTGCCCCCAGCTATTATCATGAATAGCACACCTGCAGTATCAAGCCTTGCACCAAATTCAGGTTGCATTGCTGGCCATGCTACTCCTAACAGTGAGTCTGGTAAACCTAAACTAATAAATGCCAAATAAATAAGTATTAAAAAAAATGTCGCCATTAATGTAACCGCCTTTTATTCACTTATTATTACTTCTACCAGTCTGTATTTGAAATCAATAAATCAAGACCAAGACTTTGTAATCCATGTAGATAGTCTTGTTCCCAATCACTCATGGTAATCTCTGGGAGATGTTCTCGAGGAATATATTTAGTACTTAATAGGGTAATTTTTTCTATACTATGTATGCTTACTTCGTCATTGCAAAAAATAAAAGTATGAGGGTTAATGATAGCTGTAAACGTAGCAATCAATCTAGCAACAGCATCTATCTCTCTATCATCTTGAAAAGATTTACTTTTATCACTTATCGCTTGTAAAAAATTTTGCTCATTATATAGAGGGACAAACGAAACCTCTCCTGAGAAAAATGAACTTCCCCGTACCACTTCTCCGTTTATCATTATTCCTGATCCTGGACCATTTTCTCCAGATGACAAATAAACGAGTGATGAATTATCTTTATTTTTATTATTTTTTTGAAATCCGAGTACTGCAGCATTCATATCATTCTCTACTACAACAGGGATAGAAAAATAATGCTCTAAGTACTTTTTTAAATCAAAGTTATTATAATTTTCGTAACCTGGTATATAAAAAATTCGTCCATTATCAACAGCACCAGGAACACCAATTGCGATTGATTCAATTTTCGGGAATTTTTTAATGATGTCTTCAATATGTTTGGTGAGTTTTTCTATATCATCGTTTAATACACTAATTGTTTTTCCTTGTTCCTTCATTTCACCCAAACAATTAAAAATGATAAACTTTGTCTCAGTTCTTTCTAAAAAAATGGCCAAACCCAACATATACTCTGGATTATAGGCATACCTTTTCGCCCTTCTTCCTCCACTGGACTCATCAAGACCAACTAAAATAAGCTCCCCATCCTTCTCCATCTGCGTAATAAATTTACTGATTGTCGGGAAACTAATTCCTAAATGATTGCTTAGTTCAACTTTTGTAGTACTTCCCTTTTCCAAGAGAGTTGAGCGAATCCTACGATGAATAACTTTTTTCATTGTTTTTGGAGTTGTGACATTTTCATTCAAAATGATTCACCTCGAACACTTATTAAACTTCTTTAATAAGTTATGTTGATAATATAGCATAGAACATTTTTGTAAGCAATGATAAAAAAAGAAAACGTCCATGTTTCAGAACGTTTTACGATGAAGCATTTTTACTGTTGCTTTTTCAACATTTCCTGTAGATACTCCTCTGATTTTCCTCTCGGGATACTTAAGCTATCCCAATTTTCTCCTTTTAGCTGCTTTCCAATATAAACAATCTGCCCTATATGATAAGAATAATGGGCTAACTGTCTTTCGATGGCATCTATCACTGAATGCTTTTCACCGCGTATATACACAGCTTTCATTAAGTCGGATTCTTTTAAACTATGTAGTGTTTTAAATAAAATACTCCAACCTTTTTCTGAAATCTCGATCATATCTTTTTTGGAAGTTATATCATTCTCAAATTCCTGTTCACGTTTCCTATAAGGCTTCTCCCCATCAGAATCAAGAAAATCAGTCCATCTTGAAATCATGTTTCCGCTCAAATGTTTAACAATTACTGCAACACTATTTGAATCTTCATTCATACTCCAATGAATATCTTCTTCTGATAATTGTTCGAATGTTCGATCTCCAAGGCTTTTTATATTATTAAATCTTTCACTAATAACTCGCAAATATTCAGTTCCAACACTCATATGACTCCTCCTTCGTCCATAAAGTTATTTTTACTCCAAGCATTTTTATAAAGATAATATATGAAAATTCAAAAAATTAAATACGTTATTTGCCATAGTAGATCGTAATCTTATACTATGGCAAATATAAGTATTTTTATTTACTCCACGTTAACTCTCCAGCCAAAAGGATCTTCATTTGTTCCTTTTTGGATGCCTGTTAATGAATCATATATCTTTTTAGATAATTCCCCTGTTTTTCCATCATTAATAATGATTTTTTCGCCTTGCCAGGAAAGCTCTCCTATTGGTGAAATGACAGCTGCAGTTCCAGTCCCAAATGCCTCTTCTAATTCGCCTGCGTGATAGGCCTGAAAAATTTCGTCAATTGAAATTTTTCGTTCAGTAACAGGAATATCCCAATAGTGTAAAAGCTCCAAAATTGATTTTCTCGTAATCCCTTCTAAAATACTGCCATTTAATTCAGGTGTCACGACTTCTCCATTTATTTTGAAAAATACGTTCATACTTCCTACTTCTTCAATATATTTATGTTCTCTTCCATCCAACCAAAGAACTTGTGAAAAGCCCTCTGCCTCAGCTTCTTCTTGAGCTTTTAATGATGCTGCATAGTTTCCTGCTGTTTTTGCATTTCCTGTTCCGCCTTTTACGGCACGGACGAATTCACTTTCAACCGCAATCTTAACAGGGTTGATTCCTTCTTTATAATAAGCACCAACTGGTGACAAGATAATCATAAATTTATACGTATTTGAAGGAGATACTCCTAAATAAGGTTCATCTGCAAAAATAAAAGGACGTACGTAGAGAGAAGTGCCTTCTAAATTGGGTACCCAATCTTTATCAATCGAAATCAATTTTTTCAAGGCAAATAAAGCAAATTCCTCATCTATTTCAGGAATGCAAAGCCTTTGATTAGAGCGGTTCAGTCGCTTCATATTTTCATCGGGTCTAAATAATACGACTTCATCTTCTTTTGTTTTATAGGCTTTGAGGCCTTCAAAAACGGTCTGTCCATAATGAAAAATAATGGCTGCTGGATCGAGAGAAATCGGCTGATAAGGAACTATTCTCGGATCATGCCAACCTTTTCCCTTCGTATAATCCATAACAAACATATGATCCGTAAATACAGTACCGAAGGAAAGCTGGTTAAATGCAGGCTTATCTTTTTTCGTTGTGCTTAGCTGTACATCAATTTGATAATCTTTCAAAAATGCCATCTCCTTTAATTCGTTCCCTTAATTATAAACGAACTTGCCCATTCCCATAAATAAAAAATTTACTTGAAGTAAGTGCTTGCAATCCCATGGGTCCTCTTGCGTGTAGTTTTTGCGTGCTTATGCCGATTTCTGCACCATATCCAAATTCGAATCCATCTGTAAATCTTGTTGATGCATTATGGTAAACTGCTGCTGCATCTACATTATTTAAAAAGATCGCTGCGTTCGCTTCGTCTTCGGTAATAATCGCTTCTGAATGTTGCGTTCCATATTTATTAATATGATCTATTGCTTCTTCCAAGGAATTTATCACTTTTACACTCACGGTCAAGCCAAGAAATTCAGTCTCCCAATCTTTTTCATTAGCAAGTTTGGCAGCAGGAATTACTTGAACTACATTTTCATCCCCATGGATCTCTACATTATTTTCAAGTAGCTTTGCTAAAAGACTTTCACCAAATTGGTCAAACCATTTTTCATGGATAAGAATTGACTCTATAGCGTTACACACAGACGGACGTTGTAATTTTGCATTTAGTACGATTTCATGAGTCATATTTTCATTGGCACTTTCATCGATAAAAATATGACAATTCCCGGCTCCCGTTTCAATAACAGGCACAGTCGATTCGCGAACGACTGTATCAATTAAATTTTTTCCGCCTCTAGGAATGAGTACATCTAAATATTCATTTAACTGAAAAAGCTCCTTTGCTGTTTCACGGCTTGTGTCTTCTATAAGCTGAATGGAATCAACTGGAACGACACTTTTTTCAAGTGCTGAATGAATAGATTTTATAAGAGCCATATTCGAATATTTCGCTGAAGAACTCCCTCTTAATATGACTGAGTTTCCCGTTTTAAGAGCGAGGGTTGCTGCATCTATCGTTACATTTGGCCTTGCTTCATAAATCATTCCGATGACACCAATGGGTACCCGCTTTTTTCGTATCACTAATCCATTATCTTTTTCTATCGTCTCAAGAGTTTCGCCAATCGGATCCCTCAAGTCGATCAATTGATGAATCGCATTAGCCATATCTACAATCCGCTTTTCATTCAGCATAATTCGATCTAGAATTGCATCAGTCAGTCCATTCTTTTTACCTTCATTCAAGTCCTTTTCATTTTCGGAAAGAATGGTTGCTTTGTCTTCAAGCAACTGGTTGGCAATTAAGGCTAAAGCTGCATTTTTCTCTTCGGTGGAAAGTGTTACAAGTGAATAACTTGCCATCTTTGCAGCATGTCCTTTTCTTTTTACTTCACTCATTTCTACCCCTCCATTTAATTAAACTTGAACCCAGCGATTTCGGTGAATCACCTCAATAGAAGGTGCAAGTGGCTCCATTCCTTTTTCTTCGTTTCTTCTTTTTATTTCCTTTTTTAATTCATCAGAAGAATAACTCACTTCCCCTTTTCCTATTAATCCATTAATCCCAAATACTTCGACGACATCTCCTTTTTGAAACGTCCCATTAATTTTAAAAACACCTGCCGGCAATAAACTCTTGCCATTATATAAAATTGCTTCTTCTGCACCTTGATCGACATAAATCTTACCCATTGAATCTGAATGAAAGGCAATCCACTGTCTACTCGTATTAATCGGTGAAAATTCAGAACTGGAAATATACGTACCATCCCCATTGCCGCGTAGGATTTCCATCAATTTATCTGGTCCTTGCCCTTTCCCAATAAACACAGGAACGCCTAATGAAGTAGCCGTTTTTGCAGCTAGTAATTTGGACCTCATACCGCCTGTTCCTACTTTTGAACCTACATCATTCGTGGCCGCCAACATATCATCTGTAATTTCATGTAAAATGTCTAATTTCTTGGCAGACGGATTTTGACGTGGATTGGAATCGTATAATCCGTTAATATCTGTTAAAATAATTAGCTGATCTGCATGAATGAACCCACTGACTAGTGCAGATAGCATGTCATTATCTCCAAACGTTAATTCTTCAACAGAAACCGTATCGTTTTCGTTGATTATTGGCAAAATTCCGCGTTCAAGTAATTCCATTATCGTGGCAAATGCATTTCTATATCTTTCACGGTTAGAAAAGTCATTTCTTGTAAGAAGAATTTGTGCAGGGATCATTTGATACTCACTAAATTTTTCTATATAAGACTGAATCAAAACACTTTGCCCAACTGCTGCAGCAGCCTGCCTTCCTTTTAACGTAACCGGCCTTGTAGGATAGCCTAATCGTGCAAATCCAGCTGCAACTGCTCCAGAAGAAACTAAAATCACTTCATGCCTTGCTTTACGAAGCTTAGCCACTGCTTGAACGTGATCACTCAGTTTCTCTTGGTCAATTTCCCCTTTTTCATTTGTTAAAGAACTGCTTCCAATTTTTACAACAATCCGTTGCTTTCTCATACTTCCAATCCCCTTGCGATTTTACATTATATGGAAATAAAAAAAGCCCTCCATCCTATTGTTTAAGGACGAAAGAGCGTTGCTTCCGCGGTACCACCATAATTAGATGTAAAAAAACATCTCACTTTTCCTCATAACGTGAGGTATACGCTTATGTTTTTTCATAAGACTCTGAAGGCAGGTTCTGCAGATTGAATGTGGCGAAACCTTTCAGCTCATAAATCTCGCTCTCTTTCACACCAAGGCCTACATACTAGTCCTTCTTCAACGTTCATTGATTTTATAATATTATGACGATGTTACTGATAATTGTCAAGAGGTTTAATCAAGATGGTTAGCACAATAGTCCTTCACCATTTTTTCCTCTTCTTCTTCCAATGCAAAGTCCAAAACTTGATTTGTAACTTGTTCAATAAAATTATAATGAGCGATTCGCATTTCTTCCCCAATGACAGATAATATGATTCGTAATTGTATTCCATTTTCCGAATATAACTCATCATCTTCAGGCACGTCTATATTGAGGTAAAATTCATAGCGATCTCCTTCAAGAATTCCAGTTGGATCTAAAAGTTGCTCTACTGTATGTCCTGTAATTTCCATTTAAAAACCCTACTTCCTTGAAAATCTTTTTTTAAAATATAGTAATGCTAGTAAAACGACTAATACTATTAAAACAATATATATGAAATTTGCATAAACATCCATTATTTGAACGATTTCTTCCCACGACTCACCTAAAGCGGCACCCAACTTCACCAAAATAATATTCCAAATGAATGTTCCAACCGCTGTCAACAATAGAAAAAGACCAAAATTCATATGGGCCATACCAGCTGGTATAGAAATTAGGCTGCGAATTAGTGGTATAAATCTACAGAAGAATACGGTCCATACTCCGTATTTGGCAAACCATGAATCTGCCTTATTCAAATCATCTTTTGTTATTCTTAAGACATGGCCGAATTTATCAACTATTATTTCCAATCTATCAATATTAATAAGATGGCCAATTCCATACAAAACAACTGCTCCCACAACCGAACCTAATGTAGCAAACCATATTACTCCTACAACGGTAAGGTCGGTTTTAGTTGTCATAAAGCCGCCAAAGGTTAAGATTACTTCAGATGGGATAGGAGGAAATATATTTTCGATTGCGATTAAAAATAGAATTCCGATATAGCCGAACCTTTCCATAATCTCTATTATCCACGTTTCCATCTTGGACACTCCCAATGTACTCATTACTTTATCATATAAAACATGTCCAAATTTTATTACTAGATTCAAATTGGCGAACTAAATCTTATTATATGATAAGCTTGAAGTAAATTATTTTGTGGAGGTTCGATGAATGGAAAACTTATCGATTCGTTCGCTGAAAGAAGGTTACAAGAAAAAGTTATTTTCCCCTGTTGAGGTTACTAAAATGTATCTAGACAGAATTCATCATTTACAAGATTTGAATGCATACATAACGGTGACGGAAGATATTGCACTTCAACAAGCCGAGATTGCTGAGAAAAGATATGCGGCCAATGAAGCATCCGGAGTTTTAGAAGGAATTCCCCTTTCTTACAAGGATAATCTCAATACTAAAGGCATTAGAACAACAAGCGGTTCAAAAATTGATGAAAATTTTATTCCGAAAGAAGATGCAAGTGTAGTTCGTACACTTCAAAGAGAAGGAGCTACTAATCTCGGTAAAGTAAATATGCATGAATTTGCATTTGGGATTACATCGAACAATCCGTTCTACGGTCCTGTTAAAAATCCTTGGAATCATGAGTATACACCAGGAGGATCAAGTGGTGGGTCTGGTGCTGCTGTAGCAGCTTCTCTAAGTGTAGCTTCAGTTGGAACTGATACAGCTGGTTCTATTCGCATTCCCGCAGCATCCTGTGGTGTTATAGGTTTAAAACCAACTCACGGTTTAGTAGATGCTTCTGGTGTAAAACATATTTCGTGGACTCTCGATCATATAGGTCCTCTAACTAAAAATATGGATGATTTAGCAATAATGATGGAAGCCATGATGGGTAAAAATTTCACAGTGAACTTGGATGAAGATATTCGTGGATTAAGAATTGGCGTACCAAAGAACTATTTTAACGAAGGAATTGATGAAAATACATCAACGCTTTATAAGGCAGCATTAACAGATTTAGAGAGTCTTGGAGCAATTCTAATCGAAATTGATGTCCCATATTCGCCCGAGGATCTTGCTCTTTCATTTGCCATTGGATTATCTGAAGCTGGATTTGTTCATGAAGAAACCATTTTATCCGCTTTGGATTCGTTCGGTTTAGACGTAAAAGCCTCTCTTGAAAATAGCCATGCGATTACGGCCCTTGACTATATAAAAGCCTTAAAAAGAAAAAACCAGCTAACTGCACAATTCGAGCAGCTATTTGAAAAAGTAGATGTTTTAGCTACCCCAACTACTCCGATTACACCACAAAAAATCGGTGAGGAAATGGTGGAAATCAACGGTATACAAGATAGTGTATTTAATACAATGATTAGGCTTCCGGCTGTTTTTAATATAACGGGACATCCTGCATTATCAATACCATGCGGATTGGCTGATAATGGACTTCCTGTTGGATTACAACTTGCTGCAGCCCGAAATAATGAAAGAGTTTTAATACGTGCAGGTTTTGCTTATGAACAAGCATTTCTGACTTCATTTTATGAAAAAAGAAATAGACTATCAGAATTAGCTATGAAAAATTAAGTGGAATGTTTCGCTTAAAGTTATGTTAAATTCTAATGTAGATTTTTTGCGATAAGAAAACCGCCTTTTTATCAAGGCGGTTTATTAAGTGATCGTTTCCCGTTAGTTTAATCATGTGGTGAATTTGCTTACTAATTGTGATTTAAAATATCCCCAAGATTTAACCAGGAAATCGGAATTTCCATCTCTCCAATTTCAGTTTTTCCAAAATAACCGTGGCAATCAGAACCTGCTGTAATTAACAAGCCAAGTTCTTTGCAAATAGACAGGCAATCTTCTGTGACTTCATGAGAATGAGTTGGATAATAACACTCAATCCCATCAATCCCTAAATTAATTAATCTAGTTATTTCTCTCTTAAAATCGTTCCTTTCAATAACATTTATAACTCTTCCTGGATGAGCAAGAATTGCCTTTCCACCTGCACTATGAATACTATTACATACCATGCTAACAGAGGGAAATTCAATACAGTCAAATGATAGTTCGTACTTTGAATAGAATGCAAAGCCTGCTGTCAAGCTGCTGGTAATCCCCTTTTCCACAAAATAATGCAATGCCTTCCAACCACCGCTTTTTCGGTCATAATTATAATTTAAGTATTCCTCTAGAGATATGTTATTGTATTCCCTTTGCATCCTTGCTATGAGTCGCTCATCTAAAGACTCAAAAAGCAATCTGTTTTTTTCAGTAAATTCTTTGAACCTTTCATTAGTTAAATCCATTCCATAGCCCAATATATGCAGATTTTTTCCCCTATCTAATGCGTCCAGTTCTACACCAGATATTAACAATAGTTCTTTTTTATGATTTAGCTTTTGTATTTTTCTTGAACCTTCTAGCACATTGTGGTCAGTAATCGCTATTAAACCTAATCCTTTCTCTACTGCTATAGCTATAATTTCTTCGGGAGACAATGTTCCATCGGAAAATAAAGAGTGAATATGTAAGTCAGCAATTTTATGATTCATTTTAATATTAGCTCCGTAACAAATTTATATAAATCAACATTCGCCATTGAGGATAATAATCCCTTCTTTTGTAATAAAAGCAATAAAGGCATCCTGACCGTTCATAAGGATTTTTAAACAACATTATTATTTTTTAATGACTTTATTGTAAATTAAACAACTTTATTATCTCTGTACAGTAGCGTCTGGAATTGCGGATTTACAACGTTAAGGAAGTTTCAATATTTAAAAAACCTAATTTCTCAGCATTAAATGAGAAATTAGGTTTTTTAATCAATGGAAAAAGACTTATAAGTATTTATCATTAATCACTTTCAAATGGTGTAACTCATGCCCGACAATGCCATATGCAATGGTACCTACCGAAACTTGGCTGTTCATTACAGTTCCATTACGATCCCATGCTGCATCATCAATGGTTGAAATAAGACTTAACGTGTTGGAGCGTACCGTGTCTAAACCAGCTATTAGCTGCTCCCAAGATAATTTGTTGAAGTTTGCCGCAGAAACGTATTGATCCTGATCCATTGCTGGGAGTGGCGCACTTTCATTTCGTGCAATGGCAAGCATTCGATACGACATCACACGTTCCGAGTCGGTCATATGCCCAATCACTTCTTTTAAAGTCCATTTCCCTGGTGCATACGCCTTCCTTGCTGACTCCTCTGATATGCTGCTCAAGAGGGTAATGGTCTTAGTTCGTTGCTTACTAAGTATTTCTTCGATATCTCCATCTGGCACAAGACTAACATACCTAGCATGCTCTGGATTTTCAATGGATAATGGTCGTGGACGCACAAGAATCCTCCTCATCGGAATAGTTAATTATGGTTCTAGACTATTATTCGACAATCAAGAAGATATTTCCTTTATGCCATCTGGAAGAATATTTAATTTTGCTGATCGTGAAGAAAATTATTTTGCTGTAATGGAGAAAAAGTAAATTGAAAAATGCGGGGCATTGGTCCATGCATTTTTCAATTTTCTATTGTGCTAATTGGGGCATTAAACAGATCCTTGTCTATTCTGCTAATCAATACATATTTCATGTACTTCCGCTTTTAAATATCTTCAAATCTGAGATAGTTCCTCCGTCGTTTCTAATACGTGATCAAGAAACTCCCCTATCTCATTCATATTTTCTTCGTTAATTTTATGTTTAAATCTAGCTTCTACTGTGTTTATGAAATCTACATCATCCCCATAGACAAAACTTAATGTTTGGGTTAACACTATGTCGTTTTCCCAAATGGAAGTTAATATTTGCTCAATATTTTTACATTGAATCGCCACGTGATGGATACGTTTATAAAATCGCAATGTGATGGAACAGCCCGGATTTGTCCCTGCCCATTCTAATATCTCACCCGCCAAATCTTCTAATGAAGCCTCTATTACAATTTCTGCTGTAACATCAGGCTGATCAACCAAAGCAAACTGAATAGAAAATTCCCTAGCAAGAAGAGCTAAATCCATTCGATCTACTCGATTCATAATGGTAATTATACGATGGATATTATCAAGATCGTATATATGATTTTCAAAGGCTACTTTTAAATTTTCAAAAATAGTTGGATCGTACATAAGGTCCTCCGAAAAAGTTTTACTAGTATGCCTAAATTTGACTACTAGTAGGCTTTTAAATATCTAACAAAATAATACTGCTTTTCAACTAATATTATATCCGACTATTATTAATCAAATTATATGTTACTTATTCATTTAGCAAAAGTGAAATAACATTGTGGAAAGAATTTTATCCCGTAATTACTACATCTTCATAAATAATTAATGGATGATATAATAAGATCAAGAACATTTAGATGGGGGCGTAACTTGTGGAAAAAGTCCTAGAACAAATTTTAGATGAACTAAAAGAAATGCGTGGAGACATAAATGAATTAAATCAAGGGCAGAAAGAAATGCGCGTAGAACTGAAAGAAATACGTGGAGACATAAATGAATTGAAACAAGGACAGAACAGACTTGAAGTTGGTCAAGCGACATTACAGAGAAATCTTGTCGATAGTATAGGTTTGTACACAGATCATATTGTTGATTATATCGATGATAAAACTGAAGTTTTAAACAAAAGAGTATACAAAGCCGAATCGGAGATTGAACGATTAAGCAGACAGTAAGGAGTCTTGCTGCCCTTACTGTCTTTTTGAAGTTTATATTTCAAAACTAATCGGAAATTTGATATCGCTGATTCCAATTTAATTATATAGCTCTAAGCACTGATACACCTCCATCATATCTCGTTTATTCAACTCACGAATACGACTGAAAATCGGAATATCTGCCACTTCTTCTGTGATTAGGTTTCCATTAACAACATCCCTTACTTTTCCAGTTAGCCAAGTTTGTACATCTATGCCATCGACTTTTTTCTCGCGTCCTTCATCGTTGATACCACTTGCATGACAACTCACACAAGGTATCGTTAATTTAAATACTCCATCATGTAAATTATCCTCTGTGATGACTTTCTTCCCTTTACAAAATGGACATGGATGACTTTTTTTAATCTTATTAATTTCGGTGACGATTTTTTTGTAACCAAATGCTTCATATGCATACGTTAGTTTTTTGTATTTTCCATTGGTGAAATACTTATCAATAATGGTTTCTCTAGTTTCATGAATATTAGAAAAATCACAGATTGTTATTAGATTTTTACTGCTTATTGCTTCAATATTGCCTTTAATTCTGTCCCAGAACGGTAAAACGTTTTGTAATACAATTTCATAACCCACGAAGCTTGCTAGTTCCAATTCAAGCATTTTCAGAGAAACTTGTATTTCCCTAGGGAGTAGAGAGACATCCTCCGTAAGTGTCATATCGCCGCCAACTATTGTTTTTAATTTTTCCAATTCCGGTAACTTCCCTACTGTCTCTATAACTTGATCAAGTGGCAGATGAATAATCTCACGTATATCCGTGTCACCAAATTTTAGTTTTTTATGATGCTTAAGCACGGAACCTTCACAAATCGGACATTTAATCTTCTCTTTTGATTCTTTCATTTGCTCTTTTATAACCGATTTCGAAATGGACATATACATTCCGAGGATTTTATTAAAGCCTTCCCACGTCCTCCTTGTCTTGCCTGCTTTATCATAAAATGACTGTTCCCAATATCCATATAAAAAAGTATGTTTTTCTGCATCTGTCATCTCATTATAGCTTTTGCTAATATCTTGATTTAGCTCATTCTTAATCTCATCAAAAAGGAATTGTAATTTCGGATATTGATAATACTTTAATACTTCCATTACGTCTGGATGTAAAAGGCCATCCCAGAATGGTACAGTTTTGTCTTGAATGACAACATCAATATCAAACTTTTCAATTTCCCTACGACCTGAACAACATGGACAAAAATTTTCTTGATTATAAAAATCGAAGCTTCTTGTATCCTTATTGGTTGGATGAGCTGCCACAATATGGTTGATTAATCCACCTATCTCATAAAGAAAACTGTATTGACTATACAAATGTCTTTCAAGATCAATGGCGATGACGGGAGCGATGGAATCAGATTCATATTCACCATAAATCAGACGGGCCATTGATGATAAACTCTTTAAGATACCGCCCTTATAGACGTTTTCTGCATTTTTAAAATAGCTAATATGGTTTTCTTTTAAGTAATTAATGCCAGTTTGCTGCTTGAGTTTCGCAGAAATATGCGATGGAGCAACTCTTTCCTCACTACTTTTTTGTCGAAAATAATCATCATGACTGACAACATCAAGATGCTCGACAGGTTCTAGCTGCCTTTTACCAAAATCGATGATAAAATCAGAGCTTTCCAGCATATAGTCGTTATGTTCAATCATCATGATACTGACAGATTCGTCTTCCAGGATTCCTCTAACACTATCAATAAATTGGTTTAATATATTTTGTGATAACCCTTTTGAAGGCTCGTCAAAAATAAAGAGAGTATGCTTATTTCTTGAGTTCGAAAACAACTCAGAAACTAAATGGACACATTGAAATTCACCTGTTGATAATGTTTGTGTTTTTCTCTCCAACGTCAAATAACCAAGTCCCAGTTTGATCAATAAGCTCAAACGTTTATGAGCAACGTCTTCATTAGGCAGTTCATCAATTATGTCTTCAATTGAGCGCTCAAAAATATCATCAATATCCTCACTATATTTTTTAAGCTTCTGTTTTATATCAAGAAAAGTCGCAACTGTTGACCTGCTCGTAATCGATTGGTTTCGATCTTGACCGACCATAACTAGTTTATCTTTTGGATAGCGCTTCAGAAAATCTTTTACGATACACTCATTAACAAGTGTTGATTTTCCACATCCGGACTCACCCGTAATCGTTACAAGTCTATTTTTGGGAATCTGAATTTCTGCCATTTGAATATTACGACAGTGTAGATCATGAAATTGATAGTACTCTGTTGGTATTGCCTGGTTTCGTTGCCAATGGATTGGTTGTGGTCGTGGAGATTCTTCAACAATTTTCCCTCCATATTTCCCACTGCCAGGTCCAAAGAACAATTGCTCATCGGTTGCATCAAGTACTGTGTCGGAATGATCAATGAGCCAAATTTGATTTTTATAGCCTAATTGCTTAATCTGTTCTAAAATTTTTACTAGCGTTTCGTGATCAAGACCAACAGAGATTTCATCAATAATAATCACGGTATTTTCACTTGCTGCCATGAATTCTGCTAAGTATAGCCGTGTTAATTCTCCACCTGACAACGTACCCATAATGCGATTTAATGTTAAGTACCCAATATTCATATTGATAATATGTTTAAGTATAAGTTGCTTAGCTTCACTAATATGTAATTCTTCTGAAAGGGAAAGAATCGTTTCAATACTTAAGTTGTTGATATCGGAAATACTATGTGGTTTTTCAAATAGTTCAATTGTATATTGCTCAACTTCTGGACTATAACGCCGGCCATTACATTTTTTACATTCCACATTTTTGGTTGTTCCGCGTCCTTTACAAGCTGTGCACCATCCCAATTCATTATTAAATGAAAACACTTCTGGAGAAAGATTAAATTTTTCAGCAAGCCGCGCGCGAATCTCTTTAAAAACGCCTGTATGGGTGCCAATCGTTGAGCGCGGATTGGAAGAAATGGATGATCTTCCAAGAAAAAGGACTAAAGGCATGTCTTCCATCTTGATGGCACTGAAATTGGTTTCCATAATATTTGGAAATAAATACTGATATTCAGCCTTTGGCAATAAGGAAACGAGACGCTTCTTGGATTCTTCACCAATCGTTTGAGAAAATGTAGTTTTTCCGGAACCGGACAACCCGGCAATTCCTAACGATTGATCTTCAGGCAAGATGGTATCTAATCGGTTAATATTGTTGGCAATTAATTGATTTATTTTCATCAGCTATCCTCCCCTTCTCTAAATTAAGTATAGCCATATAAGTAAAACTTCAAATTTATTATTTGTTTTGAATTGATAAACTCATAATAATTGAAGACGAAGACTTTGTATATATTTCTTGTTTTATAATAATTTATAATTTTTAAAAGAAGCATTCATGGATCAAATTCAGCAGTTAATAGTCCTCTTATCAATGTCCCCACAAAGTATTTACTTATCCTCAGTTACATGATAAAAATGACGCTTTTCTTTTTCTGGAAAAGCGTCATTTATTGAAGATTGTTTTATTTGTATAAGAAAATTAAAGATAATAAGGATCAATTTCTACTTGAATGATATATTCAAGCACCCCAACTAATAAGGATGTTCCTGAAAAGAAGGATGTAGAAATCATCTTTATAATTCAGCCAACACTTTTTCGAGTTGTTCACCATTTTGCGTCCAAGCATATTTAGCTCCCTGGATCGCTCCAGCACGGGCTTTTGTTGCTTCACTGAATCCAGTTTGCTCGAAGTGGAGATGGGTGGTTCCATCTTCAGCTTCTGTTAAAGTCCATGTAATAGTAGTTCTTTCTCCAGCACTTACCCAAGTGTAAGATAATGTATGAGGCTCGTTCACTTCGAGCACCTCTCCATCTACAATTCCATCCCACCATTCATTTGGCTCAGAACGAAATTGAAATGTATGTCCTACGATTGGTTTAAAGTCATTTTTCCATATCCATTTTGCAAGCATATCCGAATCTGTTAATGCATTCCACACTTTATCGATTGAACTTTTATACTGAAAATCTAATGTTACATCTGCCAATATTTACTCCTCCTCTAATAAACTTTTTAAAAGCACCATTCTATCCGTCCAAAACTTCTCATAAAAAGATACCCAATCTTGAATCTCCTTTAAAGGAGCTGCATTTAGTCGATATCGTGTTTCTCTTCCAACTTTACGGTCAATAACTAAACCAGCTTTTTTAAGAATAGCCAGATGTTTAGAAACAGCCGTACGACCCATTTGAAATTGAGGGGTTAATTCATGAAGAGGTAACTCCTCTGCTTCTGCTAACAAACGTAGCAATTTGCGTCTTGTTGGATCAGCAATGGCTCCATAAACATCTCGCTCTTGATTTTTCTCGTTCAAAATCACCCTCTCCTTACAAAATGGCCACCAATTGGTGTCTTTATTATAAGACACCAGATAGTGTCCAGTCAATTATTATTTTTGACATAATGGTATTAGTTTTATTCCCTTTCATGGTGTAAAAAGATTATTTCTTAATTAGTAGTTGAAACCTATTAATTTTTAACTAAATTCCCCTAATAAGAAAAGAACCGTATGAGCATTCTTGATTATGAGATAGTTAGGTTCTTATTCTCCTATTAAATGAGTCTATACAATTCATGTTTGAAATACAATTGTATGTTCATGATAGATTTTGTAATAGTCTAATGAATTTCTGCAAATAACTTTCTAAAGCTCTTTATTTCTCTTCCATTAAAAAGTAAGCCAAATAAAAGCACCTCTAAATGTTAGATGTATGTCTAACAATTGAGGTGCAATTCACGAAGTTTGAACTTCTTTTTTAAGAGTTATTTGGAAGTTACACTCAAAATAACTTCCTCATTTACTGAAACGCTTCCGGATGGAATCGAATGGTCGATGCTTTCCATATCATCAGTATTCGTAATAACGAGCGGAGTTATGATACTTTTTGCCTTTTCTTTAACTTTTTCTAGATCCACTGTGACAAGAGTATCACCAGCTTTCACTTTTTCCCCTTTCACAACATGGGAAGTAAAGCCCTCACCATTCATTGAAACTGTTTCTAAACCAATATGAATTAATATTTCTGCACCATTTAATGCTTTTATTCCAATAGCATGTTTTGTAGGAAAAACTTGTATGATTTCCCCTTCAACTGGAGAGACAAATTTCGCTTCATGTGGTTCAATGGCAATACCGTCACCCATTAACTTTTTCGAAAAAACAGGATCTGGAACATCTTCTAATGGTAAGATGTTTCCTGAAGCATACGCTTTAAGCTCGATGGATTTAGAAGCTGCTTGCTTTTTGCCGAATAGATTTTTAAACATATAAACACAACCTTTTTTAAAACCTTAGATTTTTAATTTGATAGGGATGCAGGCTCCAATTTTTCAATGAAAACTTAGATTTTCCTTCAACTGTTACAATACATTCATTTTTTTCTGTTTCCTTATAAAATCTGCTTGTGAAGACAATTTGGCCATCATTAATAAAAATTTCTAATGAAGAACGGTCTAAGTACATGTGAATGTTTTGTAATTTATCAATTTTACATTGCCTAGTTTCAACATGGACCTGATCAAAGCTTTTTCTCTCTAATGTTAAAATACCTTTTTCATTATTAAAAATGAGCTTGCAATTGTTCTGCAGTTGAATTTCAAACTGTTTCCCTTCAAATTGATCAATTTCTACATATATTTCATTTAGTTCGCTGTCTAATGGGACTTCCATTTGCTCATTGGCGATTGTTAGCTTTTTTGATTTTGCTTTTTTTCGTAATTGCTTCAGTTCTTCAATAGGCTTTTGATATAAGACGCCATCTTCTAAGTATATTTCTCGAGGGATTGTTAGTGCATGAACCCACCCTCTCTTAATTGAATGATGAGACTGCTCTTGTTCATCCCCCATGCCCATCCAAGCTATTAAAATCCTTCTGCCTGTTCGGTCTTTAAACGTCTGTGGTGCATAAAAGTCAAAACCATGATCAAGTTCATTGAAATCACCATGGACAAACGTATTTGCTTTCAAATCCCATTTGCCGATAAAATATCCGGATTGATATAAATTTTCATATTTAAATGGTTCAGCTTTTAATCCTTGAGGAGAAACCAATAAAATATCCATATTATTTAAGGAAAAAAAATCTGGACATTCCCACATATATCCTAAATAGTTTGGTAGGGATATTCCATTTCCAGCTAACGGACCTTCTTGCTGCCAATGCTCTAAATCTTCCGATGAAAAAAGAACAACTGTACCATCAAGAGATGTAGTTTGTGCACCAATGACCATAAACCACTTATATTCTTGTCGCCACACTTTTGGATCTCGAAAATGAGGTGTATATCCTTCAGGTAAATGAATGATGGGCCCTTTTTTATCAAAGTGAATTCCATCTTCAGATACGGCTAAACATTGGTATGTTTCCCGTCCACCATCTTCTGATTTAACATTTCCGGTATAGAAGAGGAATAACTTATTATCATATTCAATGGCAGAACCAGAATAACATCCGTCTTTTTCATACCATTCACATGGAACCAATGCTGGTGGATGTTCCTCCCAATGAATAAGGTCCTTTGAAGAATAATGCCCCCAACATTTAAACGTATGCTTCGTCTCAAACGGGTTCCATTGATAAAACACATGATATTTTCCTTTAAAATATACTAATCCATTTGGATCGTTCATGAGACCAACCGATGGAGTTAAATGAAAAGCTAGCCGATTGTCATCCTGTGTCTGGTAATTCTCTAACCTTTGTAAAATCTCATTTCTTAGCTGTTTGTCTTTCTCCATAATGTACCCCTTTTGCAAAATAGTAAGCTATAACTTTAACAGCAGAAAAGCGGTATAGAGTATACTTACTCTTCACCGCTCATTTAGTTTTATCAATTAGTTTTGTTCAATTCTTTTACCATCTTATCGGAGAATCCAAAAAGCCATGTTAAAATAAACGCCGTAGCAATCGCAACAATATTAACGAGCAGGTATAACAAGATTTGGCCATTTAAATAGAGCAGAGTACCGGGGATAACGGTGATTGCCATTCCTGTTGCCTTTAGTCCAAATATTGCCGACAAGAAACCGCCTACTCCCCCTCCGATCAATCCGAAAACAAAAGGTTTAAAATATCGAAGGTTAACCCCAAAAACGGCTGGTTCAGTAATCCCTAAAAACGCTGAAAGAGATGATGGTAGAGCTAGAGCTTTTAATTTTGCAGACTTTGTTTTTATTCCGACTGCCAGTGCAGCACCACCTTGTGCGGCTACTGAACAAGTAACGATTGCATTGTATGGGTTATTGCCAAAGGCTTCTAATAGCTGGATTTCTAACATATTAAAGATATGATGCACTCCAGTGACGACGATAAGCTGGTTCAAACCACCGATGATGAGACCGCTAATTCCTAATGGCCATTCTAATATCCCTTTAAATATTGAGAGAATAATATTTTCTGCTGAATGGAAAATAGGTCCAATTACAAATAATGCTAGAGTAATCATGATTAATAATGTTAAGAATGGAGTAACAATTAAGTCCAACACTTCTGGAACTCTTTTACGGATCCAGCGCTCAAGTTTGGCACCAACAATACCCGCAATAAATGCTGGTAATACAGAGCCTTGATACCCTACAACTGGAATAAATCCTAAGAACTTAATTGGATCAGCATCACCAGCTGCTACTGCATATGCATTTGGTAGTGCAGGACTAACGAGCATTAATCCTAATACCAAACCGATTATCGGATTACCACCAAATACCCGAAAAGTAGACCAGGCTACTAAAGCAGGTAAAAAGACAAAAGCTGTATCTGTTAAAACTTCAGTAAAAAGAATAAAGTTCTGTGAAATATCATTTGGTGTTAAGCCAAACAAAGCTAAGATTTGTTCTTGCATGACTAGTCCACGCAAACCCATAAATAAACCGGTTGCAACAAGGGCCGGAATAATAGGAACAAACACATCGCCAAAAGTACGAATAGCACGTTGAAAGCCGCTACCAGCTTTAACGGCTTCTTGAGCTTGTTCAGATTTCCTCGAACCACTAATTCCTAGTTTGACCACTTCTTCGTACATCCTATTAACCGTACCAGTTCCGAAAATGACTTGATACTGCCCGGAATTGAAAAAGGCACCCTTTACTTTATCAATATTTTCTACACGTTCTTGGTCAATCTTATCCTTATCTTTGACCATAATTCGTAATCTTGTTGCACAATGGGCAGCAGAAATGATATTTTCATCTCCACCAATCGCTTCAATTAGGTCTTTTGCAATTTGACTATTTTCTGACATAGATTCTCACTCCTTATTATTTTTGTTTGCTGCACTTTACCCGCATTGATAGTTGATAATACATGCGTGCATCATTCCTTCTTCATTATGTGGAATCGATTCCATATTAGAGAAAATAAACCAATACCATATAAAAATAGTATGCACAAAATAGGGAATCGATTCCACACTGTGGGAAAGAATAATAAAGGTTGAAAATTCTTTGTCTTTATTATAAAGTATCTCCCTCTATTATTCTATAATTTAATACGATTTTTTTCTCTCCCAATACCTCACTCTTCATTTTTTTATATAAAATCTCAGCCCCTGCCTTTCCAGCTTTTTCGTTTTCATAGTCAATTGTTGTCAGTTTCGGCGATATATATTTTGATAAATCCGACGTTCCAATACTTACAATACTCATATCTTCTGGAATTCTTACGTTTTTTTCTCGTAAGTAACTCATGGCACCGATCGCAATCCGATCTGTAGCAGCAAAAACAGCGTCTGGTAAGTCATCATTATTTTCTATTAACTTTTTCATACACTTATACCCTGACTCCAAATGAAAACTGCCGATTTCTATCCATTTATCGCTTGGATGAATATTGTTTTCTTTTAAAGCATCAATATAACCTTTTTTCCTTAAAACACCAACTGCTTGGTCCGTTTCATGTACGCCAATATAAGCAATTTTCTCCTTGCCTTTGTTGAGAAGCAATAGTGTTAAATATTTTGCAGCATGATAATCATCATAATAAACAGATGATATCCCGGGCATATTTTGTCCAATTACAACGAAAGGAAGTTTTAATTTTTTAATTTCCTTTATCAATTCCTGCTCAACATTCGTTGCAACTAATATGATTCCATCTACTTGTCGATTGGCCAATAATGTTAAGTACTCAATTTCTTTTTCCACTTGCAAATTCGTGATCGCTAATAAAATTTGATACCCGCGTTCACTTAATATCTCATCAATACCACTTAAGACTTTACTGGAGGTTTCAGTACTAATTCTTGGTAAAATGACGCCCACAACTTTTGTTTCTTTAGTCCGAAGTGACTTCGCTTGCTGGCTAGGCACATATCCAGTTTCTTTAATTACTTTCATGACACGCTCCCTAGCCTCTTCACTTACGTAGCCATTATTATTTAACACGCGGGATACCGTAGTCCGCGAGACATTTGCCATCTTAGCGATATCTAAAATTGTAATCATAACAAGCAACTCCAATGACGACTATTTTCTTTATTATCATCAAATTATAAAGTAAAAGCTAGCTTTATAAACAAAGAAGTCTCCACCCTTAGGTAGGATTGAATTGTTATCTTACAATCCTCCTCCAAGAATGGATCTCTTCTAAAGTGTAGTTGACCTTATTAAAAATGTCACTATTATTACTTGGCTTTTTTTCTACTGCTTTGAAAATACCTTTATGTAATTAATATTATCCCAGAAAAACATGTGCCCCCCCAGTTCTTAAATCTTTATGGCACCTCCATTTACTCTATTAAAACCGCGTACTTTACTTAAATCTTCCACTAGCTTTAAAGCAGCTTTATTTTTTGCCTTCGCTTCTATCATAATATCAGCTGATTTTCCGTATGCTTTTAATGCTTCTATAAAAGGCATTGCAAACTCCAAATCAACATAGTCCGAATGTGCTCGTATTAATTGCATCTTTATGTAAATTCATAGCTTTCAGCATTTCATAGTGATAGTCATAGGTCATATCTATTATTGAATTTTTCGTAACATGATCATCTGGACTTGTAAACAATGTAAATTGATTTGAGTGGAAGCTGACTCGTAAATGATGTCTTTGTACCAATGCTCCAATTTCTTTGAAGAGATCTTGGAAAGGGGTTATAAAATCCCACTTTACTTCTGGATGTATCGCAAGCGGTACTAAGGAAGAAGACATTCTGTAAATATCAATGCCATGTGCGATATTATAATGAAGGATTCGAATCGTACTTTTTAATTTTTGCTCAGTTAGATGATATAGCTTTTCCTTTCGGCTATCTTTGTCTAGTTTCTTCCAATTCGTAAACGTTAACGTTCGAGAAGGAGAAGCCTCCCATAAAGAAAGGGCCGTTGAGACGTAACCAAATCTGAGTATCATCTTTTCACTCCAGGCAATGATTATTGATGAAATAGTATTTTTGATTTAAAGAAATACATACCCTTATATTACATAAGGTCACATATCATTGTTAACACAAAAACCCACAGTATTATTTTAATAAACAAAAATGCACTAAAATTATTCTGAATTGTACTGGAATTGTGTCGGTGCCTGGAACATGTAAGTGCCAGTCCTCCCCTACTTTAAATCTTTATAGTAGGAGTGGACTGGCACTTAGTCCCCGAGGATTTGTTATGTGATTTTAATTCCAGTTTTTGGGGATTATGGTTGTGCATCATCCTGCATAGCTTGAAGGTTTATAAGTGCTCTCTCCATACGCCCCACCGATTCTTCTACACGCAAATGAGCGTCAAATAAAGGCTCACCAGAAGTAACGTTTCCTTTCATTTCTCTTCCCTGTGCGTTTATAATACGATTCTGTAGTTCATGTAATTGTAGTTTTACCTCTTGAACAGCTTCAATATCAGCACTATTTCTTGCTGCGATTGCTTCTTCTTCAAGTTTACGGGAAAGTTCGATAAGCTCCCAGTTCTCTCTAGCATTCGTCATGCAGCATTCCTCCCAATATATTCTCAACCATATCTTTAGCTAATTTTCCTTTTGTAGACTCTTTTCATAACTAAATATTATTGTAAAATAAAGGAATTTATATCCACTACTCACTAAATTACTGTGTTTACATTCCGGAAAAATAGAGGGAGGTTTATGGATTCCATATGTTTTGGCAGAATCTTGGGTCGAGTAAATAAGTCCCTCTCTATCTGCTCTGAACATTAGATTGTGGGCTTACTCCTCTCAGAACCGTGCGAGCGGAACTACCGCACACCGCTCCTCTTACCATCATTCACATGGTATAACTAATCTCATCTCTAAGGTCGTAAATGCTTACTTTCTAGGTAAAGAGTATTTCTTTATGAACAAAATGAACTTACCCCAGCTGAAAGAACTTAAAAGTTACCCGATAGTTAGCTGCAATCAAAGGGTGTATACAAGCAATAATTTTTACGAAAACAACCTTATTTATAAAATACTTTCTCTACGTTATATTTCGACTGGAGTTTATTAATGATATACGTTTCATATATTTCACGTTCCATTGGATCTTCTACTAAACAAATATCGATTTTGTATACTTCGTCTCTGTGCTTTTTAATAGGTGAAACTGTATCTTCAAAATGTTTTTTAATTCTTTGACGTAGTTTCCGTGCTTTTCCAACAAAAAGAAGCTCATCCTTATTATTATAAAATAAGAAAATGCCGCCTTTATCTCGTGGTATTTGGTGAAAATCGATAAATCCATAAATATCCTTGATTTCGGGTTCATTTTCTTTCGGAGTTTGTTTCCGTTTTGTGATCGTAATATCTGGAGTTGGTATGCTAATTTTTATCATGTTTCATCACGTCCTCTTTTAGTATAGGGCTAAATGCTATCATATGTATGAAGGAAATGCGATTAAACTGTTAATTCCCCCCCTGACTACTTTCTTCTATTCTCTCTACTAATGTAAATAAAAAGCGATAAATGAACCGATAAGCTTCCTCTAATGTCATCTCCTCTTGGAACCCATCCACATAATTCAACGGGAAATTTAAGTCCCATACGCCATCATTTTGATTAAACATCAATTCAAATCTTGCTGCATCTCCATGTAATTCTTTATGTAAGTTTTCTTTAAGTGCTGCCTCAAACTTTTTCTGCAACTTCAATCCTACCATGACGTCGTATGTTCCAAATACATCATTCAATTCCAACGAAATTGCATCGACGCCGATTAGTTCCAACCAGTTAGATTCTATGTATAAGAATTCATTCTTGTGTTTTTGCAGGTAGTCCATCGTGTTTTTTAAAAAAGCGAATGATTCTTTTGAAAGAGTTTCTTCTGTTTCTTTGTCACATCTTTCAACGTAAGCATCTTGAAAACGTGTAGTAGGATCTTTTTCTATTAGTGTAACGTCGTTTGAGATTAAATCATGTTTCTCTATATACTCTTTTTCCTCTGGATATATCTCCAGCTTTTTCTCTTCATTCAATTGTGATGAAATGTATTGCTGCATTTGTTTATGTAGCATAGGTGTCCCCTCCTATTATTATCAACTCGTTAGCGCGAACGTTTTCTACCTCTTGTTGTAGTGCCTGCATTCCCTTTTGGTCGACTATTATTAGTTTTTCTACTAGAAGAAGGTGTTGCAGATTTTTTACGACCTTCCGAGCGTTTACCAGATTGTTGCTTGCTGCCTGCTCTCTCATAATCCTCGCGATCAGGGATACTGACTCCTTTAATCACTTGTATTTCCAATCTTTGATGAATCCCTTTTTCAATCATTCGTAGGTACTCTTGGTCCTTAGGAGCAACTAACGTAATGGCAACTCCATCGCCACCTGCACGACCAGTTCGCCCAATCCGGTGAATATAGCTTTCCACATCATGTGGAATATCATAGTTGTAGACATGTGTCACCCCTTCTACATCAAGTCCCCTTGCAGCAACGTCTGTTGCTACTAAAAACTGAGTTTTCGCATCACGAAAACGTTTCATCGCTTTTTCCCGTTTAGACTGTGATAAATCACCGTGCAACTCGTCCGAATTGTACCCATTGGCAATTAACGCTTCGTGAAGCTTACTGGCACGAATTTTTGTGCGACAAAATATAATCGCTAAGAATGGTCGATGTTCGTCGATTAAGTGGAATAATGTTGCTTGTTTTCTGCGATCAGTTGTTTCAATCACAACTTGTTTAACCTCTTCCACCGTTACCTTTTTTGCTTTCACCTCAATGAATTCTGGCTCCACCAAATATTTTTTGGCAAGAGTTGTAATTTCATTTGGCATTGTTGCAGAGAATAGCATTGTTTGTGGGGAAGAAAGTGCTTCTTGTATGATTTCATCTACCTCTGGAAGAAAACCCATCAGTAACATTTGATCCGCTTCATCTAATACAAACATTTTAACCGTAGAAAGTTCTATGGTTCCACCGCGAATATGATCTAATAAGCGACCAGGAGTTGCAACGACAATATGTTGAGCCCCTTTTAACTTTTTTAATTGGTGTTCCACATCTTGACCACCGTACACAGCTAACACATGGATGCCTTCTACGTTCTCCATGATTCTCTTTATTTCTTTTGAAATTTGCTGAGCCAATTCTCTTGTGGGAGTCAAAATAAGTGCTTGAACATCCGACTTGTGCACATCTATCTTTTCAAGAATGGGAAGAACAAAAGCCAACGTCTTTCCTGTTCCTGTTTGTGCTTTTGCAATAACATCCTTCCCCTCCAGTACGGATGGAATCGTCCGTTCTTGGATGGAAGTAGGAGCTACTATTCCTAATGACTTTAATGTATAGTTAATTTCTTTTCGAATTCCAAGTTTTAAGAAGTCAAGCAAGGCTAATCACGTCTCTTTTCTTATATGAATGCCGTTATATTTGTATAAAGGCTTATTTAATATAGCATATTGGTTAGTATTTACAGAGTGATTCGCAATATTAATTTTGTATTTCAATGGATGTGGTTCTTTTTTGAAAAAAAGTTATAAAGAATTTTTTCTCAAATAATATAAGCTTTCTACATTTCTATGCAGTCGATAAAGGAATCCATCTTTATGTACCATTTGATTTCGGTAATCTTTTATAACAGCTATATGGCATGGATTTTTCATGCCTGACCATGTTCAGTAGATTTCTAAACAGATTATTAAAAGAAAAGTAAAACAATTCTTGATGAATATCAACTACAGGAAATCAATATAAAAATAACATTTGGATTAGAGTTTCGTTTGCAAATGATTATCTAGACGTGGCATGATGGTGTTTTTAATGATGTAAAGGGATTAATCAATAAAGTTAGATTATATTAGTCAGAAAGCGTTGATTATTGAACATAGTAGTGATCTGCATAAGATTAAATACGCAAAAATTGTCGGTGTAAAATGTGCAGATTAAAACCCTTCAAAACGAGAAGGGCTGTTTCTATTCCACTGAATTATCTTAAATTATCAAAGCAGATGGCATTGGGGAGAAAAGGAACATTGTATATAATTACTTTTCAACAAATTAGTTGATTTTTTGACAATTACTTGTAATATTTGATAACTTAATGAATGGTTGCAAAGCTTGGGGATTGAGTATCATCGATTGGGAGTTTTTTCAGAATCCTCTTCGATTTTCCCAGGCCAAAAACCGAGGTGGTTATCTTTCATCTATCAATCTGAATGCAACTTCCCCGAACGTAAGTGGATCACGTTTACGTAGGATTTGAAAGGAATGCTTGAGTGCTATTATATGGGATAGGATTGAAGGGAATGGAATGATATCTTTATTTCCGGCATAGCCACATATTATTCATTCAAGAATCGCACTGGGTATACCGAACGATACAGTCACCGAATTTTTTACAAGGTAATAGTGTAATAGTATTGTGTATTCACTAATGTATAATAAGGTTATCGTGGTCTTGTTCTCAAATATAACCCTTAATGGTAAGGTAGGTGGAAAAAATGAGTAAAAATTCATCTAAAGAAAGTCTAAAGATTATTAATGTTGATGTGAAAGACAAGGATATAATAGATACCAAGAAAACAAGTTCATTTGGAAAAACACTGGTAATGGAAGCAGGAAAGGCAGTGATTCCTGTTATTGTTGACTACATGAGGCAAAGATTAGATTCCGATTTAGAAATCCAGAAGCAGATTAGAAATGATAAAAGATCACAATTAAATCAACGTGCTGAATCATTATTAACATTCATTGATAAAGAAGAGGCAAAGGAAAATTTTGACCAACAAAGAATTAACAGATGGTGTGAAGAATTAGAAGAAATATGGAAAAAACAGGATGAACTCGATGCAAAGAGCGATGGATTTGTAAAAGTAATGCTAAATAAATTTTTAAATTGGTAACTTCCAAGGCAGCAAAATAAAGTAATTCCAATTATTCGTTAAAGTGCCTTCACAACCCTTGTTTTATCTGTTTCAAGAGATAGTTGCACATATGTAAAAGTCCTTTGTAGAACAATTTATACTTAATTAAATTATAAAAGACAGAGGAAGGAGTTCTTCTTCTGTCCGTGTAATGATTTAAAATAGTCTGCACTTTGGTTGTCACATATAATACAAATAAAAATTTCGCAGTTACTTATGGTACGGTTCACAGTGGTGATTTAAGAGGTAAAAAACGGCATTGGAGCTTTCCTCTAAATGCTGATTCTTTATTAACCCTTTATCGCAAACACGCTACCATTTTTTCATATGGGGTAATAGGATACCGGTGGTCGGGGTCGAAATTAAACACCTTAGGTGAATAAATGGTTTTGCATAAACATTACAGCTACTTACGAACATATTCGCTATCGTCGTCTGGAAGAAAATTCCTAAATACCTTCGAACCGTTTGATATATGCCGACCTTTTCCACTAAATATCCTCTGTTAAACCTCCCCCCTGTCCCTATACACAATTGACTCATAAGGTCTCAACGTTATTTTGTCCATTCTCTTTGATGAATCCACATAATTCGATATTAAGATTTGCGGGTTTTCTACTCCTTCTACTGGAAGTTCAATCGCAACTTCTTTAGCATAAAAGTTATTTACAACGATTAATTTTTCATTTTTCCATTCTCGTGTATAGGCAAAGATTTGAGGGTCATTTTCTAGAAGCAGATGATAGTCCCCATACGTTATGATGTCATACTTTTTACGTAGCTCAATTAGCTTTTGATAATGACTGAAGATTGAATTAGGGTCATTCATTGCTTTTTCAGCGTTAATTTCATTGTAATTTCGGGCTGGGTCAATCCACGGTACACCTGTTGTAAATCCAGCGTTTTCTTCACTTGACCACTGCATAGGTGTTCTGGCATTATCACGTGATTTTTGCTGAAGAATGTCGAGTATTTCTTGCTCCGATTTTCCTTTTTGCTTTAGAATCTCATATGTATTCAAAGATTCTACATCACGGTATTGATTTATCGAGGTAAAGCCGGGGTTTGTCATCCCGATTTCTTCACCTTGGTAAATATATGGGGTTCCTTGCATCATATGAATTGTGGTTGCAAGCATTTTTGCTGATTCCTTATGATATGTTTGATCATCGCCAAATCGAGATACAGCACGTGGCTGGTCATGATTGCACCAAAATAATGCATTCCATCCCCCTCCATCATGCATACCAACCTGCCAATCGGAGAGGATTTTTTTCAATTCAATAAAGTCAAATGGTGCCTTTGTCCACTTATCCCCATTCGGATAATCTACTTTTAGATGATGAAATTGAAAGGTCATATCCAATTCTTTTCGTTCACGTTTTGTATAAAGGATGCAATTTTCTATTGTCGTCGAAGACATTTCTCCAACAGTCATCATTTTATAAGGCGCAAAAACGGCTTGGTTGATTTCATGTAAATATTCATGGACTCGTGGACCATCGGTAAAGAACCTTCTGCCATCACCGTTAGGATCATTTGGGAAATTCTGATCCTTTGAGATTAAATTGATCACATCAAGGCGAAATCCATCAATTCCCTTTTCTGCCCAGAAGCGAATCATCTCAACCAATTTCTCTCTAACCTCTTTGTTTTCCCAGTTAAGATCTGCCTGGGTTACATCAAATAAATGTAAATAATATTGACCCGTTTTCTCATCATATTGCCATGCGGAACCTCCAAATTTTGATTCCCAGTTTGTAGGCTCCTTTCCATCAACAGCATCTTTCCATATATAAAAGTCACGGTACTTATTTGTTTTGGATGAGGCTGCTTGTTTAAACCATTCATGTTCCGTCGATGTATGATTAATGACTAAGTCCATAATTAGCTTCATACCGCGTTTATGAGTTTCATCCAATAATTGCTCGAAATCAGCCATTGTCCCATACATTGGTTCAATGGCATAATAATCGCTAATATCATACCCATTATCTTTTTGCGGAGATCGATAATAGGTGTTAACCAAATAACGTCGAAGCCTAGTTTTTTGAGATAATCTAGCTTTTGGATAATCCCCTGTATATCACCAATACCATTTCCGGTCGTGTCATTAAAACTTTTTGGATAAATTTGATACACCGTAGCCTTTTTCCACCAAGCTTCACTCATTACTTTCACTCCCCGGCATTAATAATCTCCGTTTTGCAATAAAATACGTAACGATAAACGGAAAAACAATGACGATTAGCATGCCAATTAAAAACGATACCCAATTAGACGCAACAATCGATAATATCGCCGGAATGCCTCCAACACCGATTGATGTTGCTTTTACTCCTTGAAATGTAATAAAAGCTCCAGCAATCGCAGTACCAGTGATTGCTGCAAAAAATGGATAGCGAAACCGAAGATTTACCCCAAACATTGCAGGCTCCGTAATTCCAAGCCAGGCAGAAATACCTGATGTTCCCGCCAACCCTTTTAACTTTTCATCTTTTGCAACGAGCATCATTGCAAATACAGCTGCACCTTGAGCAATATTAGATAAAGCAAGGATTGGCCACAAGAATGTCGTTTTCGTACTACCGATTAGTTGCAAATCTACTGCCAAAAACGTATGGTGCATACCGGTTATAACGAGGGGAGCATATATTGCACCATATACTAGTCCTCCGATTACTGGCGCTACATCAAAGACGTATACCAATCCTTCTGTAATCCAATTTCCGATTTTAAATGTAACAGGACCGATTAAAATAAATGCCAAAAAGCCCGTTACCAATAACGCAACTGGTGCAACCACCAATAATTGAAGTGAATCAACGACACGTTTCCTAAGGAAAATCTCTATTTTAGCTAGTACCCATGAAGCAAATAGTACTGGAAGTACTTGTCCTTGATACCCAACCTTATTTATTTCCAACCCAAAGATATTCCAAGTAGGAATTTTACCTTCCGCAACTGCTGAGCCATACCCCCATGCATTCATTAAGTCTGGATGGACAAGAATTAAGCCAAGGACAACACCCAGTAATTCATGGCCCCCAAACCTTTTTACAGCTGACCAACCAATTAATGCAGGTAAGAATGTAAAAGCTGTATTCGCAATGATATTAATCATATACGCAATACCAGCCCATTGTGGGTATGTCTCGATAAGTGCGGGTGCCTCTTTCCCAAAGATTCCCGGATTCGCTAAAATATTATTAATACCCATTAATAAACCAGCAGTTACAATGGCCGGTAAAATCGGAATAAAAATATCCGCCAATACTTTTATTGCTTTTTGCAGAGGATTTAGTTTTTCTCCGCTTGCTGCTTTAACATCCTCTTTCGATGCTTCTGCAATACCCGTCTCGTGAACCATTGCTTTATAAACCTTATCAACAGTACCCTGGCCAATCACAATTTGATATTGGCCATTTGCCGAAAACGTTCCTTTTACGATTCCCATATTATCTAGGGCTGTTTTGTTAACCTTATCTTCATCCTTTAGCGCAAAACGTAGACGGGTCACACAATGGGTGGCTGCATTTATATTCTCCACGCCGCCGACAGCCGCTACAATTTCCTCTGCCTCCTTACCATACTTGTCTGCATCACCGTGAAACGCATTTGAAGCTGGTTCATGACACAATCAGCCACCTCTCTCAATACTCCAATCGTTCAGCTATTTCCGGCTCTTTCTCTGTATACCAGAGCAGACGTATGCCCTTGCCATCTTCATCGGAGAGGAATTCAAGTTCTGTTGCTGTGTGTTCTTCATAATATCGCGTTAAAGTCAAGGGCAAAAGCGATAATGTCATCCCATTTCCCAGCTTCATATATAACTGTTCCTGCTCTAGATATATTTCTACATATAGAGAATCTCCCTGTTCATTTGCAAATTTGTACTTTCCAAGCTGAGCCTCTACTTTTTTCGGTTCAAAAGCAATGACATTCTTGATCTTCGCAGGGATTGGTACATCATAATCTTCACCAGCCATAATCTGTTCAAAACTCTTCACCAACTGCTGGGTATAAGCATGACTACGCTCACCGTTTTGCAAGAGGATCAGTGTCATATCACGATCGAGATATCGTTTAAACCAAGTCGAGTACCCTGGCCAGCCACCGGTATGATGAACGACGTTACCCAACCGATTATCTTGCTCAATCAGCCACCCCATACCATAATTGAATGTTTCTCCGTTATTCATCGTCACTGGTGAAAACATGAGTTTCCTTAACATTGGACTAACGAATGTATCATTATGCAAGGCTCGATCCAGTCGCAGCAAATCACCGACTGTGCTGTTGATCATCCCATCTCCCTGCAAACCATCTAAATACTGTACATAGTTCAGCTCAGGCAATTCATCAGGCAGCACATAACCGCCATGTCTGATTCGATATACGTATCCAAAGGCATAATCTTTAGGCACAAAACCAGAATTGACTCGGCGGTTAAATACCATCGTTCGTTTCATTTGGAGCGGTTGAAAGATTTGCTCATCCAGAAAATTGCTATATGACTGGCCGCTTATTCGCTCAATAAGGAGAGCTAGTATAATATAGCCCGTGTTGCTGTACATCCAGCTCTCATTAGGAGCAAACAACGAATCAGGCCGATGCTCAATCAGCATACGAAGCACATCCTCATTGTAAGCGTAGCACGCGGGATCCCACTTATTTGCAAACAATTCCATGTAATCGGGCAAACCTGATGTATGACTTAACAAATTCAGGATGGTGATCCCTGGATATGGAAGCTCGGGAATCCACTTAGCAACAGGATCGTCCCAATCCAATTGACCTAGTTGCTGCAAACGAATAATTCCTAGAGCCGTAATTGGCTTGGATACAGATGCCAGTTCAAACATGGAATCTGTCGTCAATTGGCGAGTGCCATCGCCGTTTTTTTCCGCTATCCCTATCGCCTCACATAACACGGTTTCCCCGCGAACAGCTACAAGTACCACGCCATTGAAGCAGTCCTGCTCTTTCACTTCTGCTAATAATGCCTTAAATTTTTGTTCCATCTCTCTTATTTTCAAAATACTCTCCCTCCAGTTATGAGCGTTTTCCTCTGTCATATTGAGGTTCACCTATTTCCGACAATGAATACTTAGAGAAATAATGCTGCAAGGCTTGATCCAGCCAAGCAGTCTCCGTTTCATTGAAGGGCATCTCCACCAATTGATCAAGTTTAGCAACCTGCTCCTCATTCAAGTTTCTGAAATTATCTATGGCCTGCTGATCGAGATAAGTCATCACCCACTTCACGTATGCCCCAACGATGGACTCGGCCTCCTGGGAATCAGGAGGTCCCTCAGCTAATCGCTTAACATCCCTAGTAAAGCTAACTGTTTTCGCATCCAATTTTTTTTGAGTCTCTTCCGGTTGATCAAACAGAGTTTCCGCTGTATATTCGGACAGATGATTCGCTATCCATTCCCGTTGCACATTTTCCTGACTTATATTCCGAATAAGACTGAACAGCAATGGATGATCTACTTGTTGTTCGGACTCCATAATTGTCATAATCCTGCTAATGAGTTCAAGTGACTCATCTATTTTCTCGCGTTTACTTTGTAAGGATTGCTGCTGCAACTTTAACATCTCAACAAGGGATTGATCATACTGGGGGAGTTTAAGCAACTCGCTTACTTGTGCCAAACTAAATCCAAGTGACTTTAAACTTAATATTTTCTGCAGCTTCACTAAATCGTCAAGTGTATATATTCGATGTCCGCTGGCCTGTCTACTCGGTTTTAAAAGATCCGCTTCATCATAATAATGCAATGTTCTAACCGGAATACCTGTCATTTCCGAAAATTCACCAATCATATAGGTGCTTTTCATTCGAACTTCCTCCTTCCATCTATCCTCATTGTAAGACCTACAGTTACTGTAGGTGCAAGCTTAAAATGATACGTGTTGTGACTAATGTTCAATATTTAAAGAATAAGCAAGGATTTTTAACGTTACCTTAGCTCCCCGCTCTGCATTCTCAAGCACTATCATGCCGCCATGAGCCCTGATATTCGTGCCTGCAATATATAAAGCCCAAACCGTAATGTTCGTCGTTAAATCAGGCTTGTTCGTTCCTATAGAAGGGTTGCACCTTTCTGTAAATCTTCATTAGAAAATCCTGATCCACGACACTAGCACCCGGATCTGTCGTGACCACTTCTAAAAATGATGTTGATTATGTCGTAACTGAATATGGAATTACCCAATTAAAAGGTAAAGGCATTTTTGCGAGAACAAGGTCGCTTATAGAAATTGCTCATCCAAAATTTAGGGATGAACTGACTTTTGAGGCTAAGAGGATGGGATTTCTCATATAACTCTATTAGAGGGAGCGTACTAGAAAGTTTGTGGAGACTCTCTTTTTA
>NZ_JAIAZY010000089.1 GCF_019459225.1 Bacillus sp. IITD106 | reverse complement strand
CATATTACACATTTCTCAGTTCTTTCAGACTAGTTCACCTCATCAATAGTTGACCCACTCAACTATATAACAATACATATGCACGGTCAATGACGATAATGTGAAAAGAAAAGAAAAAACAACCTTATCACATGTGATAAAGTTGTTCTTAATCACTAGCCTCTTATCATTGGGATTAAATAACTTATAATAAACCAAAGTATCCCGAAAAAGATGATTAAATACGCTGCATATTTTATAAAAGTCGAAGCTACTTGACTGGAATCTGACTTCCTCTCAGTCCTTTCGATTTCCTTATGCTCGTCCATCTTAACCTCTCCTTATTAAGGGTCTTGTACCTGAAATACCCTTAATAAGGAAAAATTAAACAATCCATTAAAAAGCAATCATTTTTTCCGCAGGATTGGTTCTTTTACGCACCTTTTTCGCTGCTGTCTCTTTATCAAAATATCCAATATTTAATACACCGACTATTTTTTCTCCTGGCTGGACTCCAATTGCTTGCCGGAATCTTGGGTCATGGATATGGATAGGCGTTTTCCAAACCATTCCTATTTCTTGTTCCCAAGCAAGCAATTGCAGGTTTTGCAGCATGCAGCTAGTGGCGGCAAAATCTTCTTCCCAAACCTTTTGGCGTGGATCTTCGTTCATAATGACAACTAGAAATGCTGGTACATGAATAAATTTATTTCGTATGATTTCATGCTTCCCTTTTTCATGACATTGAAGAATCGCTTCAATAAAATCCTCTTTGCGCTCCTTCGAAACAAAAATAAAACGCCATGGTTCACGCACCCCATGAGTAGGCGCCCAAATGGCATCTTCTAATAAGGACAATACAAGTTCCTTACTGATTTCTTTATCAATATACCCATTTTTTATTGAAGATCTTTCTCGGATAGTATCTGCAATTGACTTTACAGCTAACATGTATAGCCTCCTAAACTAATAATGATAATCATTATCACTTATGTTATCATTCAATAGTATTTTTGCAAGAAAAAAGAGCCCTCTTTTCGAAGGCTCACATCTAAATTACCTTATATTGTATAAATCAAAGGCATTGGAGAGGGTTTATCTATGGAATAATCATATGCCTTAGAAATCCGATTTATGACCTCACCAACTTCTTCTGTATTGCTGTATATTGTAGCAATCGGCTCCCCAACCTCGACAGCATCACCGATTTTTTTATGCAAAACAATTCCTACACTTAAATCGATTTCTGATTCTTTCGTTGCACGACCCGCTCCTAAAAGCATTGCCGCTACTCCAATTTCGTCAGCGATAATTCTTGTTACATAGCCGCTCTCTGTTGCTTTTACCGGAATTTGAAATTGAGCTTGTGGGAGCTTCTTAACATCATCTACAACAGAGGCATCTCCTCCTTGAGCAGATAAAAATTGTTTAAACACTTGAAGAGCCTTTCCGTTTTCGATGACTTCCTCCAGCATTGAGCGTGCTTCCTCTTCTGTATCCGCTTTGCCTCCTAAAACAACCATTTTACTTCCAAGTACGAGGCAAAGTTCGTGCAAATCAGCTGGACCTTTCCCTTGCAATGTTTCGATTGCCTCTTTTATTTCCAATGCGTTTCCTACCGCATAGCCAAGTGGTTGTTCCATATTCGAAATGACGGCCAATGTTTTCCTTCCAACTTGACTTCCAATTTCCATCATTGCATTCGCAAGCTCCCTAGCATCATCAAGCTTTTTCATAAAAGCTCCTGCTCCCACTTTTACATCTAAAACGATTGCATCGGCCCCCGCAGCAATTTTTTTACTCATGATAGAGCTTGCTATGAGTGGGATAGAATTTACTGTTGCCGTCACATCGCGAAGACTATATATTTTCTTATCAGCTGGAGTTAAATTTCCGGATTGCCCTATAACCGCAATTTTATTACGATTAACTAATCCAATGAACTGCTCCTCAGGAATTTCCACATGGAATCCTCGAACGGCTTCAAGCTTATCAATCGTTCCACCCGTATGTCCTAGTCCGCGACCTGACATTTTTGCGACAGGTATGCCAAGTGCAGCAACTAACGGTGCAAGGATTAAAGTTGTTGTATCGCCAACACCGCCCGTAGAATGTTTATCGACCTTAACTCCTTCAATTCCTGATAAATCGATTTGATCCCCAGATTTCACCATCGCCATCGTCAGTTTCGCCGTTTCTTGTGCAGACATCCCTTGAAAAAATACAGCCATCAAAAATGCAGACATTTGATAATCAGGAATCTGTCCGTTTGTATATCCATCAATGACAAAATGGATTTCTTCTTTTGATAAATGTGATCCATCTCTTTTTTTAGCAATTATATCAACCATTCGCATCGTACAGAACACACCTCTCTTAATAGGTTTATGTATAAATTTTAAGGTTAAACTAACAAAAACGATTACATTTAGTATATTCAATTATTCATTTTTCAAGGCGTAATGTCAAAAAAACAAACACTTTACATCTTAAATATTATCAACTATAATAATATCAGTAACTTACTTTTTGTAACAATATTGAGGAGGAATATAAAAATGGCAATTTCTAAATGGAATCTTGACACTGCCCACAGTAACGTTGACTTTTCAGTAAAACATATGATGGTTTCAAAAGTAAAAGGTTCTTTCAACAGTTTTTCTGCAGATATCGAGTTAGACCCAACTGATTTAACAACTGGAAAAATCAGTTTTACGATTGATGTTGCAAGTATTGATACAAGAAATGAGGATCGAGACAATCATCTTCGTTCAGCTGACTTTTTTGAAGTTGAAAAATATCCAAACCTTACGTTTACATCAACAAATATTGAGAAACAAGGTGAAGATGAATACGCTGTAACAGGAGATGTTTCCTTGCATGGTGTGACAAAACCTGAAACCTTCACTGTTACGTTTGAAGGTCTAGCGAAAGACCCTATGAGTGGGGCTGAAAAAGCAGGTTTCAGCGTGGAAGGCAAAATCAAGCGCAGCGATTACGGTTTAACTTGGAATGCAGCGCTTGAAACTGGCGGCGTTCTTGTTGGGGATGACATTAAGGTGACGATGGAAATTCAAGTGGCTAGAGAGGCTTAATAATGAAAAATACCACATGGACATTGCCGTGTGGTATTTTTCTCATCTTTCTATTAGTTCCCTGCTTTTTCTTGTTTTTGTTCCTTTAATAGATCACGAATTTCTGCTAATAACTCTATTTCTGGATCAACTTTTGGTTCTTCCCCTACAACTTCTTCCTCTTTCTTACGTTTTAAGCTATTCAATATTTTTATAAACATAAATATCGAAAAAGAGATGATGAAAAAGTCTACTATACTCTGAATGAAAATGCCATATTTGACTTCAGCATCCACAATAGTGAATGATAGCTTTTCAAAGCTTTTGCCGCCAAGCAACACACCGACAAGCGGCATAATAATATTATCAACGAGTGAAGAAACGATTTTACCAAACGCTCCTCCGATAACAACCGCAACGGCCAAATCTAGCACGTTTCCTTTAATAGCAAACTTCTTAAATTCTTCCCACATACTTACCCAACTCCTAATAAAAAATCGTACTATCATTTTATATGATAATACGATTTTGATAAACCTTAGTTTTCGTATATATGAAATTGGTTCTTTCCGTTATTTTTTGATCGATAAAGAGCACTATCCGCCTTAGCATATAAAGTATCCACACTATCGTTTTCATCTGCAAATGCAATCCCGATACTCATCGATACATCAATGTCTTCAGGCAGATCATGAAAACGCCTCTCCATCAAATGTAGCATCCCTGAAGCAATCATCTTAATATCTTCTTCTTGAATATTAGCAAAAATGACACTGAACTCATCCCCGCCAATTCTGACTGCGTTATCTTTTTTGCTTAAAAAAGAAGCAATCGTTTCCGCCGTTATTTTAAGGATGCGATCTCCTTCAGAATGACCTAACCGATCATTTACAAGTTTGAAATTATCTAGGTCAATCATCATTAATGCTGTGTCTACATTTTTCTTCTTTAATTGATCACTAATTAAATCTTCGAAAGCGGCACGATTTTTCAGCCCTGTTAAGCTATCGTGAAAGGCTAAAAACATTGGTTTTTCAATCCGGCGAGCTATAAAAAGGGAAAGTAATATCGCTCCAATAAAAATGACGAGCAGCTGCAAGGCAAATTGTTTTTTATTATCCATTAAAGCTTTATTTAATGGTAGATCGTTGTACACAATTTCAACCACTCTATCAGTAGAAAATCCTCTTTTTTCCGTTGCTTCATAGGGGATATATCGATATGTAACATCTAAATCTTGCAATTTCCCCTTAACCTCTACCGGTTTACCGCTTTCAAGCGCTTTCCTGAAATGGGTCCATTTCTTTGATCCAAGTTTTATATCTTCTTGATGCTTATTTCCACTGGCAAGGAAAAGATGTCCACCACGACTGTAAATATTTATATTGTT
>NZ_JAIAZY010000088.1 GCF_019459225.1 Bacillus sp. IITD106 | reverse complement strand
ATTTTTTACTAGTAATTAGGAAATGCTAATTAAAAAGTATAAGGTGGTAGAGATATGGAGCATTTTCCAATTATACATACGAATTTTTGGGACGCAGTTATAGCAGTCCCATTAGTTATAGTTGTTACCCAAATTATAAAGATCTTTCTGCGTATACCTCGTTTTTTAGTGCCTACAATTGCTACGGTCCTCGGTCTCATTTTTTCTATCTTTATCGCTCATAAATACAATTTTGGGGCAGCTGTTTTCATGGGCTTTTTTTATGGGAATGCTGCTGTTGGAGTGTATGCAGGTTTGAAAACTTCCTTCTACGCTTATCGAAATTCAAAAAAAGAATAATGCATACCCGAGAAATGGGATGCATTATAAATCGTCTTATATAAACTTTCTTTGCATATTTCTTCCATCGAAACTAAATAACATCGGTCTATTTTCCACAACACTTTCGAGATGAACCGACCTTCCCCATAATTGATGAATGTATGGTAATACCTTCTCTAAATATTTTAAATCAAGCTCGATTCCCTCATACTCATGTTTCAAATACAGTTCACCATTTTTCATATAATCCCCGTCATTCACCGTAATATATGGGAAACCTCCATTCACTCTCATGTTTACGAGCTGGTCTCTAATCTCAGTCCATTCTTTGTCGATGATTTTATAATCTCGCCCTTGCTTTTGGAAAAGATACATATCTTCTCTAAAAACAAGATCCTTTGTAAGATAATTTCGTAAAAAGGAAATATCAGATTCAATTTCTCGAACTTCAAATATTTTTTCCCTGCCTGAATTTGGTTCTACCCCATCCTTAATCATGTCTTCATCAGGATTATTCCATCTCTCTTCAATATCCTCGAATATTTTTAAGCCTAGATAATAAGGATTAATATTTGTCCTGGATGGCTGAACGACCCCTGCATTTAATTTTGCAAATTCAATCGACTCATCACTAGATAAATCCATCTCACGTAAAATTCTCTGATGCCAATAGGATGCCCAACCTTCGTTCATGATTTTCGTTTCGAGTTGTGGCCAAAAATACAGCATTTCTTCACGGATCATCGTCATAATATCTCTTTGCCAATCAGTAAGCTCTCTACTATATTCTTGAATAAAGAGCATGATGTCCTTCTCAGGCTTTGGCGGAAACGGTTTTTTCTTCTTTTTACGTTCCTTTCTATTCTCTTTTTTATGATCAAGTGACCACAAATCATCATATTCGGATACCTTCTCATCATCCTCTTCCCATTCATCATCGTCGTCCAATGACCAATCTAATTTTGGCCTTACTAAGGAGGGGTCGATATGCTCCTCGATAGCAAGTACTGCATCCAAAAAACTTTCCACTTCTTGTTTTCCATGTTCGATTTCATATTGCCTGACACGTTCAGCGGTGGCTGCCATACTTTCCACCATATCTCTTTTCGTATTACGAAAGCGCACATTATTTTTAAAAAAATCGCAATGAGCAAGAACGTGAGCTACAATCAGTTTATTTTGAATAAGGGAATTAGAATCGAGAAGAAAGGCATAGCAAGGGTTGGAATTTATGACTAATTCATAAATTTTACTTAAACCAAAATCATAATGAAGCTTCATTTTGAAAAATTGTTTCCCAAAGCTCCAGTGTGAAAAACGGGTCGGCATTCCATAAGCGCCAAACGTATAAATAATATCTGCAGGGCATATTTCATAACGCATTGGATAAAAATCTAATCCCATTCCACTTGCAATTTCGGTAATTTCACTTATGGCATATTCCAACGCTTTCGAATCGGAATTCATTTTCAATACCCCCTTTTATCCACAATGTATGTAAAAAAACCAATCTAAATGTCAACATTTACACCGTAAACAACTTTCCTTCAAGCAAATAATAATGATAACTCCAAAAGGAGGTTTAAAATGGACACTTTAGATTATGATCGTGCTTTGTATTACACTCATCGATCGGAATGGGATAATCTAATTGTTTTGATGGTAAGAACGAAGGATCATATGCTTTCCAAGAGGATTGAACGATTTTTGCATGCATATCAATTCTCAAGTGATTATACAGTGATTGAGCGTAATTTATATTCTTTGCTCCGTTACCTTGATCATGCGAATAATGTTACCGGAATTCACCAAAATGAACATCCTGTACTGTCTATATAAAAAACTCGGCGTCCTATAAGGACGCCGAGTTACGCTTTTGTTTCAATATTTGATGTGATTTTAACAAACATTTGTAATTCTTGAACCATATCATCCACTAATTTTGCCGATTCCTCCCAAAGAGTGCCGTCATCGTAATTGAAGCATTCCGGATCAAGTACAATTTGTTTTGGTATGACATTTGCATAAAACCCACGCATAACGGTTCGCATATTATTTAAACAGTTAATGCCGCCTTTTCCTCCACCTGCAGTGGCGACCAATGCCACAGGTTTATATTCAAGTTCATCGCTTGTCAGAAAATCTAACGTATTTTTCAGCGCTCCCGTCATTCCCCCATGATATTCGGGAGAAATCAAAATAATTCCTTGGGAAAAACGGACTTTATCTTTAAAATTGACGACTGATGGAAGCCGCCACTGCTCTTCTTCTCCTGTCAATAAAGGTAGGTTTGCTTCACTAATATCAATATATTGAAAGTTATATTTCCGTGCAATATAACGTGTTAATCGTTCAGTTCTTCCGCCTTTTGGCATACCTCCATTAATCACTAAAATCCGATTCATTCTTTCCGCTCCTTCATTTATGACTGCCTCACTGTTCAATGAATCCATTTTTAACGGCAAAGAGAGCAGCTTGAGTTCGATCAGCAACTTGCAATTTCATAAAAATATTGGATACATGAGTCTTCACAGTTTTCTCCGTTATTTTTAACTGTGCCCCAATTTCCTTATTGCTTTTGCCTTTAGCAATCTCTGCCAGCACCTCTTTTTCCCTTTGCGTTAATGCAGCTATTCGATCATTAGCGGGATTTTTACGGTTCATTCGAGTCATCAATAAATTCGTTGCTTTTGGATGCAATGTATTTTCACCATTTGCAAGCTTCCTAATAGCCGATGCAAGTTCATCAGGCTCGATATCCTTCAGTTGGTATCCAGAAGCTCCTGCCTCTATGGCTGGAATGACATGATCTTGGTCTGCAAAACTTGTTAATATCATAATTTCTATATTAGGGCATATTTCTTTTATTTTTCCTGTTGCTTCGATTCCGTCCATAATAGGCATAACAAGATCCATTAATACAACATCTGGCTGCAATTGGAGGGCAAGATCTACTGCCTCTTTTCCATTTTTAGCTTCACCAACAATACGGATATCTTTTTGAGTTTGCAGGAAAAAAACAAGCCCCCGCCTAACGACATGATGATCATCCGCAATCAACACCTGAACCGTCATTCCTTTTCTCCCCCTAATATGGCAATGCTACATTTATCGTTGTCCCTATTCCAAGTTCACTTTTTAATTCAAATTGTCCATTCAGAGCTTCTACGCGTTCCCTCATACTTTCGATCCCAAAAGAAGGAAGGGTTTTGTCTTTTTCGTAAATAAATCCACACCCTGAATCACTAATGGTAAGTGTAACATTACATTTTGTCACCTTAATTGATACAGATACATCCTCTTGACCAGAATGTCGCTTGCAATTATTAAGTGCCTCTTGGCTAATTCTCCATAAAGCTTCTTCTATTAGAGAAGGTAATGCAAGTAATCCGGATAATTTTGTATGAACATGTAGCCCTAGCATTTCTCCATACCCCTTAATAGCTTGAATAAGACCTTTTTCTAAACCACTTGGCCTAAGCTGCCATATTAAGGCTCTCATTTCGGTCAATGCTTCTTGAGCAAGCTCTTGTATTTGTTGAAATGTATGCTTTGTATCCATATCATCCGTCATTTCTACCCCTCCTCTTGCAGTTAAAGTGAGGGAAAATAATAACTGATTAACGGAGTCATGCAAGTCACGGGCAAGGCGATTTCTTTCTTCAATAAGGGCAATTTCTTGTGCTTTTTTTGTTAATCGCACTCTTTTTATTGCAGAACCAATTTGTAAAGCAATCGACTCAAGCAACGCAAGTTCATCACGGCTGAATTCCTTTTTTTCTGGAACTGCTACATTCAATAAACCGAAAACCTCATCGCCTGAAGTGAGTGGAATCGTTGCATGAAAGGCAATTCCATCAGTTTCATCTTTATTTAATTTCGCAGCTTTTTCAAGTCGTCTGCATTCTATAATATTTGAAGCCTTCGTCAAGCTTCCATTGCGAAAACCTTTTATACACCAACAACCGCCGTGCTTCAAAGGATCACAATTATTTTTGGAGAGAGCAGGTGGTAAATGTTCTGCAGATGCAAGGGTATGCCGCCCATCAGGTCCGATTAAAAATATCCATCCTGTTGTAACACCCGTTACTTCTAAAAGCTTTTTAAGAACATCCGATAATATAGGCGAAATTTCAGTTCCTTCATTTAGTAATTCAGCAATTTCTTTAAGTACTCGCAAATTGGAATTTTTTACATTTTTATCCGTTGACATCCGAAATCCCTCCAGCTACTCTCTCTATAGTATACAAAAAAACCGATTTAGACTTTATTCTCATTATGGCGGAATTTCTTCTACAACTTTAGTATGATATGATAAAGTACAGTATGGATTGAACAAAAGCGCAAGGCGCCCGTTCAGCGACGTACAAACTTTTTAAGCTTCTGACGAGATAAAGGAAACACGGCGAGGAACGAGCCGATGTTGACTTATCGGAAGAAGCTGAAAGTTTGCTAGTCGCTGGGTGCCTGGAGCTAGACGGAAACTATCTTAAAAAGTTATCCACAACTTTTCAAATTTATAA
>NZ_JAIAZY010000087.1 GCF_019459225.1 Bacillus sp. IITD106 | reverse complement strand
ATTCATGAATCATTATAGACATTACAAAAGTCATAGTCGCAAAAAAAATGTCGATGGCAAATGTATACTACTAACTGTAAAAATAGTCAATATTGAGTATAATTTTGTCGGAGTATAGTAATATGAGTTGTAAATAGTATAAAAGTCCCGTAAAGGTCATGCGCCCCTGAGTAGAAAAGTTAATAACATTGTAGAAATGTTTAGAATAATGATGAACGAAATATTTTAAAAATTACATATGTTCGGTATAATCGCTTTTTTTCGTTATCATTTCTAGATATCCAAACTCTTCTTTTGATAGTGTTTTAGAATTAACAGCTCTTATATTATCAAGTAACTGTTCTACTGAGCTAGCACCCGTTACAACAGATGCAATGGTCTCATGAGCTAAATTAAATTGAAGGGCGACCTCATTTAAAGAACGTGAATGGGATAAAAGTTTAGTTTTAATACTTTCTATCAAATCTTTTATTTCTTCAGTAGAATAATCAAGATATCCCTTTATATTAAAGGTTCCAGCTTCAATTGCTCCAAGTGTCTTATCGCTTAAAATACCTTTTGCGACCGAGCCCCTTGTAACGATACTAATATTATTTTCTTCTAAAAGTGACATCACTGCTTCCGGGCGTCTATCTAATAAACTATATTGCATCATAATGCTAATAATTGATGAATCTTTCACATATTTACGGATTACATTTGGACGAATCGAAGAAATGCCATAATAACGAATGAATCCTTCTTCTTTCAATTCTTCAAAAGCTTGAATCGTGTCATCGATAGGATCCTCAATCGTTCCCCCGTGAAGTTGGTATAAATCTATATAATCAGTCTTAAGTCTACGGAGGCTCTTTTTTACAGCTTCTTTTATGTAAGCCTTCGATGGATCCCAGCTCCAACCATCCTTATTTTCATTCCAACGATTTCCTACCTTTGTCGCGATGACGACTTCTTCTCTTTTATTTGATAGAGTCTTACCGATAATTTCTTCGTTTAATCCGTAATCATATAAGTCGGCCGTATCAAAGTAATTAATTCCGGCATCCAGTGCCGCCTCAATAATTTTTTGCGCTTTATTAAAATCAGTCCCAATGGACATACAGCCTAACCCCATTTTAGAAACCCGTAAATCGGAATTTCCCAGCTGTCTTTTTTCCATTTCAACATCACCCTCCCAGTTCTTTTCTTCATTTTACTGGAAAGTCATCCTGGATAACAAAATTAATGTTCCGCCTTCTTTATGTTATGATTGGAAAAGTGATAAAGAAGGAGCGGAAAATGATGAAAAAGTTTGAGGAAAAAACGATACATAGTCAAGAGATTTTTAGTGGAAAAATAATCCGTCTGCAAGTTGATGATGTGGAACTGCCTGATGGAAAAACAGCAAAACGGGAAATTGTGAAACATCCAGGGGCTGTTGCGGTAATCGCCATTAATGATGACAATAAAATCATTATGGTTGAACAGTACCGAAAACCGCTAGAACGATCTTTACTTGAAATTCCGGCAGGGAAGCTTGAGTATGGAGAAGAGCCATTAGTGACCGCAGAGCGTGAACTAGAAGAAGAAACGGGCTATGCAGCAGGGAAAATGGAGCATTTAATATCGTTTTACACTTCTCCAGGATTTGCAGATGAACTGATCCATCTTTATTTAGCTACTGATTTAAAAAGAATTGATAATCCGAAAATTGGCGATGAGGATGAGTTTGTAGAACTTCACGCAATAACGCTGCAAGATGCGATTCAATGCGTAAATGATAAACGAATCTACGATGCGAAAACGGCATACGCAGTCCTTTATTTACAACTTAGAATGGCGATGACACCTAATGAATGAATATTTTTCTGATTTGCATATTCATATTGGCAGAACAATTACTGGAAAACCTGTCAAAATAACAGCGAGCAGAAGCCTCACTTTAACGAACATATTAAAAGCGGCAAAATTTCCAAAGGGTATAGATATCGTTGGTATTATTGATTGTCATTCACCTGAAGTATTGATGGAAATGGAACAATTAATGGAGACGGGGCAACTCGTAGAAATGAAGGACGGGGGCTTCCAGTATGAAAACGGTGTTGTCCTTATCCCAGGATCAGAAATAGAGATTAATGATCGCCATTGTAAAGGGCCTATCCATGTCCTTGCATACTTTCCAACCATGTTTTCACTTAAGGAATTTTCAGGTTGGCTTTCAGAAAGAGTGACAAATATCCAGCTAAGCACGCAAAGAATGTATGAAGATGCCATAGTCGTACAGGAAAAAGTGAAAGAACTTAATGGTTTATTCATTCCTGCCCACGTATTTACTCCTTTTAAAAGTCTTTACGGAAAAGGTGTAGAAAAATCGCTGACAGAAGTATTCAATCCAGCTTTAATAGATGCAGTTGAATTAGGTTTAAGTTCTGATACAAATATGGCTGATCAGCTTTCTGAATTACATCAATATGGATTTTTAACGAACTCGGACGCTCATTCTATTGCGAAAATGGCTAGAGAATACCAAATGCTGGAACTTGAGGCACCAACTTTTAAAGCGCTTAACCATTCTCTTAAAAATATCAACGGAAATACAATTAAAGTCAATTATGGGTTGAATCCTTTATTAGGGAAATATTATCGGACGACTTGTGCAAATTGTTTTACCCCTAAACAAGGGGCTATTTGTCCGAAATGCGGTTCGGAAAAATTTACAATGGGGGTATTTGAAAGGATTAATCAATTGGCGGATGCAGAGCATACACCTGACAGGCCACCTTATGTTCACCAAGTACCATTGGAATTCATTCCGGGGCTAGGGCCAAAAGCGATGGAAAGCTTGTTGAATCATTTTGGAACGGAAATGAATATATTACATCGTGTGAGCGAGTCCGAACTAAAGAGAGTCGTGAAAGAAGAGCTTGCTAATATGATTATTCAAGCTCGGAATGGAAACTTGCAAGTAGCTGCAGGTGGCGGCGGCAAATATGGAAGGATTCAAAAAATTTGATAGTTATTTGAATCATCGTTGTTGACATACTCACTGCTCGTCCAACATATAATGTACCATTCGCAGGACAGGAGGAGCAAAAGATGCGCAACAGACTATCTACCAATATAATCAGTCGTCATTTTCAAGAACATTCTTCGATCTACACATTTATAATGGTCTTATTTTTAATGGGGGTTATTTTTGGTTCCATATTTGTCAATAGCTTATCTATTAATCAAAAAGAAGATCTCTTTTACTATTTAAACCAATTTTTTGGTCAAGTAGGGGAGGGAGAAATGGTTCCTCCTGAAGAATTGCTGAAATTGAGTTTCTGGCATAATGTCAAATTTGCCGGGCTTATATGGCTATTAGGCATTTCAATAATTGGTTTTCCTCTTATATTTATATTAATTTTCATAAAAGGGATTGTAATAGGTTTTTCTGTAGGGTTTCTTGTCAACCAAATGGGCTGGAATGGACTATTACTTGCATTTGGTTCCTTGCTTCCGCAAAATTTATTCATTATCCCAATCTTTGTCTTTATTTCTGTTTGTTCTATTTCACTTTCTTTAAAATTAATAAAGAAAATTTTTATTCGACAATCTCTTCCCTTCCATCTTGTTCCAGTTTTCACGAGATACTTTTTATCTTATATTGCTGCAATTGCCTTCATTACTGTAGCGGCGAGCTTAGAGGCATATGTTTCTCCAGTATTGATGAAGTCAATTATTGCATCAATAACAAAATAAATTTTCAATATCAAGGCGCTTTCGTTTTTCTTAATTAAAATCATTATAGTTTGATTATGACTTCCCTTCTGCTATAATAAAGTGGATAGTGGCGAGGGAGGATACATAGTATGGAAAGTCGTATTGATCGCATAAAGAAACAATTGCATTCTGCAAGCTATAAGCTTACTCCCCAGCGAGAAGCCACAGTTCGGGTGTTACTTGAACACGAAGAGGACCATTTAAGTGCAGAAGATGTGTATCTGCTAGTTAAAGAGAAGGCACCAGAAATTGGACTTGCGACTGTATATCGGACTTTGGAACTTTTAACTGAATTAAAAGTAGTGGATAAAATCAATTTTGGTGACGGTGTTTCTCGCTATGACTTGCGGAAGGAAGGGGCAGCCCATTTCCATCATCATTTAGTTTGCATTGAGTGTGGGACAGTGGATGAAATCCAAGAAGACCTACTAGGTGATGTCGAAAAAATTGTTGAACGTGATTGGAAATTTAAAATTACGGATCATAGACTTACCTTCCACGGAATTTGCTGGCGCTGCCATAAAAAAAACGACGAAGAAAATAAAAATAATGAAGAAGAAAAACAATGAAGCCTTTTCCGATTTTAAGGAAGGGGCTTTTTCTATTATGTGATAAACCTCTTTAATTTTTTCCGAAACCATGAATAAATTTAGACAAGCTGGGCATATGCTTGTATTACGATATGATGAAGCTCACTTGTAATCTACGTATAACCAAAGGCCTCTAGCTTTTGTAGAGGACAAGAAGTTTCCTAATCGATAGGCACGGGATCAAAAAATGCATAGCAGACTAAAAGGAATGGTTTTCATGAAAAATATGGTAAAGGTCTTTTTTGGAACATTACGGTTACTTTTATTATTTGTAGGATGCACTATCCTCTTTTATTATGGTATTATGTGGATAAATCAAGAATATGAAAATTATCGGCGTTATGATGAGCCGGAAGGAACAGCGGTAAAGGCTTTTCAGCCGTTTGGCAATGAAGATAATGGCTGGTTTTCACGTCTTCTGCTTTTTTATCAGAATGGGGAGTAGGATACAATGCAAGATCGGTTACAGGATTTTATTCATTTTATGATCGTCGAAAAAGGATTGGCCCAAAATACAATTATTTCATATGAACGAGACTTAAAACGCTATTTAAAATATTTGCAACAAGTTGAACAATTGAACTCACTGAACGATGTTTCTCGAATCCATATCGTTCAGTTTTTGTCTTTTTTAAAAGGTGAAGGGAAATCGGCTAAAACACTAGCAAGGCATATAGCATCCATCAGGGCATTTCATCAATTTTTACTTCGTGAAAAAGCCGTTGATCAAGATCCTTCCGTCCATATTGAGACACCGCAATTGGAAAGAACCTTACCAAAGGTCCTTAGTTTTCGGGAAGTTGAATCATTATTGGATACACCAGATCAGTCCTCGCCATTTGGGTTAAGAGATAAAGCGATGATGGAGCTGTTGTATGCTACTGGAATTCGAGTTAGCGAGCTAATTAATCTTGATATGGAAAATGTACATTTGACTATGGGGTTCGTGCGTTGTGTCGGGAAGGGTAACAAAGAAAGGATTATTCCTATTGGAAAAATGGCACAATCTGTCATTGAGCAATACATAAAAGAATCACGACCAAAACTAAAAAATCCTAAAAATCGGACTGAGGCTCTCTTCCTTAATCACCATGGAAATCGTCTTACAAGGCAAGGGTTTTGGAAAATTATTAAAAAGCTTGCCACTGAAGCAAAAATAGAAAAGGAACTGACACCACATACGCTTCGCCATTCATTCGCAACGCATTTGCTTGAGAATGGAGCTGACCTTAGGGCTGTACAAGAAATGCTTGGTCATGCCGATATCTCAACAACACAAATTTATACACATGTAACAAAAACAAGATTAAAAGATGTATATACAAAGTTTCATCCACGGGCATAATAAAATTTTGACCGCAAAATGCGGTTTTTTTA
>NZ_JAIAZY010000086.1 GCF_019459225.1 Bacillus sp. IITD106 | reverse complement strand
TAGGCATAACTTCTTTTTTTCTGTGACCGAATTTCATACTTCCTTCAATAATCATTTGACCTATAACAAAAAAGGGATCTCTTGCAAAGAAATTACTGTAGCCTTTTTCTTTTGCATCTTTTTTTTCGTCTTCAGTAAGTAGCCTAGGTCGGATTACATCAATTCCATATTTTTTAAACAGCTTTTCAAAGTTTTCTTTTTCATTTTCCCACTTTTTTTGTACCTCTGGTAAAGCATCTGAGATATCTTTACCGTATGCATCTTTTAATACTTCTAATGAATCTTCAGTTAGGAATTGCTCACTCTGCATATATTTTTTGGTGGGTACAGAAAATTGTGATTGCGCTAGCACAACTCTTTTCAAAGGAGAAAATTCGCTTTCAACGAAAACTTGTTTATTTTTCTTATTCATAATCATATTGAAAATAACTTTCCTTTCTACCATTATTTGTAGGCTAGAAAATAAAACAGACTAGTTCCGAACCATTTTTAATTTATACTAACCTTAATATATCCTATTCCGAGTTATTTTTCATTGTTTCTACAAAAACGATAACGCCACAAGTCAACTATTCTTGAATTTACGTCTAACCAAAGGCATTTCTAGAAGAATACCTCAATAAAATGATGTGAAGCATCTTACAGAAAATGATGGGAACTGTCGGCTAACTAGAATGCTCTAATGTCATAACTGTATGTTTGTTTTCAATACATCCATTAGATAGCATTATTTTTCTCATAGGATTATTTTTAATTTGGGTAGCACCCAGATAAGACTTTGCATTGAAATCATTTTGCAACCTATATAGCCCTATTAGGTGTAGGTTCTTGCCCAGTCCTTTTCCTCGAAATTTCGGATGAATACCTATCCAAAAAATACGTCCTTCTTTGTCCCTATCTGGTTCAAGGTGAGGAAAGACCACTCCAACAGGTTCATTTTTAACTATATAGATAGTAAACATTCTCTGTGCTTGTGAAGGCAGTTCAGTTGTCATACTCATTAAAAATTTCTCTGTATCATCTATATTTCTTCCCATTACTTCAGATAAAAATAAAACTGATTTCCTCTCAGTACATGACCATATTTCGTGATCTAAAATCCCTATATTTATTGGATTACTGAAAGATCTTTTATATATAACTCTTTCACCTTTAATCTTCATCTTCTTCCTAGTGAAATTTAATCGTTCCAAATGAAATCTTGGACACTCTAGCAACACTTTTTTGAAATTACTATTTTTCGTTTTATTTAAAAGATCTTTTATAAGACTATCGATTTGCTCCGGTTGATTTAAGTTATCTTCCAATATTTCCAAGATAATTTGTTCATCACTTATTATGCTATGCACTCCAGCTTCTTTTAGCTGGTTCAATATTCCAATCATAATTTGTTTACCCCTAACCATTAGATTAGTTTTTGTCGTGTTTTATTAATCATTAATTAGGATGCGTCAGCTGAATTGCCTGCTTAAAATACTGATAGTACCCTTCCTCTTTTAGTTTCTCCACAGTATTAATATGACCACTTTGCATAAAAATGGCGAAGGGTTTTTTGTCCACGACAGAATAGGCAATTAACATAATATTGTCTTCAATTTTTTCCATAAAAATTGGAATATTGTCGACTTTATCAATTTCTTCAATATTTCGAGAACCATTGTGAGAGTGATAATTAACCATTTTATCAATAAAATCCTTATATGAATCACTTGCTTCAAAATTCTCCATCAAAATGTTCCTTTCTCCAACGCCAGTCGTTATATAGTAAACCCCTTCTGAAACTGTTATCGACACACTTTGATCAGGTGGTACTATATTAATCATACGGTTCCTTTCATCCCCAAATTCAATTGTTTTCCATGACTTAGGCATAACAGTTGTAAATGTTTCGGATGGATTTTGAACAGTTGTCATATCGTCAGGGATAGCATAATGGTTCCCTAATCGAAACTGATTAGAGATAAAAGGAATTATCGTTACGAATGCTAACATTAAACAAACGATACTGCCTAAAACGTATTTAAATTTAATAGTAGAAAAATTTAATATCGATCTTTTTCTCTCAGGTAAGTTTTCTAGTGTGTAATGTATTCTTTGTTTAATTAATTCAGGAATTTCTATTTGTTTCTTTTCAAATTGTTTTTTCAAATCATAATCTATTTTATTTTCATTCATTTTCCACACCCCTTTCATCCTTATATAGATTGAGTAGTGATGAGAGTTTATGACGAGCACGGTTCAATCTTGATTTGACTGTTCCTTCTCTTATTTTCAGTATTTGTGCAATTTCTTTAATCGAAAATTCTTCATAATAAAAAAGGATAAGTACAGTACGATGATTACATTCTAGCTTCGATAGCGCTAACTTAAGATCGATATGTTCTTCTTTATGTTCTTCAATATTTCCAATATCATCAACCGAGTCTAATAAAATTATTTTTTTCCTTTTTCTTAATATGTCGTTACATTCGTTGATAAGTATTCGAGTAAGCCACGTTTTAAAATATTTTGGTTGTTTTAGATTAATAATAGAATGATAACTCTTGAGTATTGTTTCCTGTATGGCATCGGCACAATCCGTATCATCTTTTAAAATGCCTAATGAAACCCGGTATAAAGTAAGTTGGCAATCTTCAATTAAACGAGTAAACGCCTCTTTATCTCCTTTTTGCGCTAACAATACATCCTTTTCCAATTCGCTCTCCCCCCCTTTGATCATTAGACTGCAAAGATTGTAAAAGGTTCCCATATATTTCAGTATTTATTTTAATTTGAAAACCAAATACTCAAATATCTCCAAAAATCTAATTCCAGAAGAATCGTGATTACTGATTAATACCGATATTTCCCCATAAAAAAAGGACAATATACTGTCCTAATAATTGTGATGATCACGATAAAAGTTAAGTTTAATTAGTGTGTTAGATAAAGTGTTGAATTTTATTTTATCTTGTCATATTTATATGACTTAATAATTACTAACATTGGAGATACGTTTGCTAGCCCACCGTCAGACTCACCTCAACTTTGTTGTTTTTTATAATAAGTCCGAAGCAGCTCTTCCATCAAAAGATAATCCCGTTCATAAACAGTCTGATAAGCAGAACGATTTTCTTCATTTGGAGTGATTTCACTACGAAATTGATTACTAATTTTTCCAATGGCTTCTTGTTCATCGCGATATATTCCACTACCAATTCCAGCCGCCATCGCTGCACCTAGTAGGGTGGACTCGCTTATATCAGGAATAGAATATGTACATCCTGACACATCTGCTTTTATTTGCATCCAGTATTGATTTTTCGTGCCGCCGCCTACCGCCACTACCTTGGATATCTCTTTTCCTGCAATGTCTTCAGCTGACTTTTGAACTAATTTCAATTGATAAGCTGTACCTTCGAGCATTGACTTAATGATGTCTTTTCTTCCATGGTTTTTCTCTAAGCCGATAAAAGCTGCTTTTGCGTATGGATTAGGATTGGGCGCCCCGCTTCCAGACAAATATGGAAAATATAAAATCCCCGTAGGACCTTCAGTAGTTTCTGCAAGTAATCGAAGCATTTCGTCATACCTAAGCTCGGTATCAGAAAGCTGAGTACGCATCCATTCAACAGATCCACCTGAAGATGGATTTCCTCCCATCCAAAAATATCGATCCTTCACAACATGACAGCCATACGATAAACCTGATTTGAATTCTTTTTCTCCTAGTTGTCTCTCCCCAAAAGATCCAACTAGTGTTTCAGCGGTTCCCATTGAATCAAGAACAGTATCAGGATTAACCGCTCCAACAGCCAGAGCCGCACAAACGTGATCATGACCAGATACAGCAACAGGTGTACCTTTTGAAAGTCCGAAATCAATACATTCTTGATTATTTACTTCCCCAATCGGTGTTCCAGCCAGGTGAGCCGAAGGGAATAAAGTATCGTCTAAACCAAATGTGTTTAACCAAGGAACATCCCAAATTTTTTCGTCGATTCGAAAACCGTACGTCCTTGCTGCAAGTGAATAATCCGTTCCAAATTCTCCTGTTAGCTTAAATGCAATAAAATCAGATGCTGATAGCCAAACCGCATCTCTTGTAATATTGGATTCTTGTTTTTTTAACCATAATAACTTTGGCAAACCATATTTAAAACTAGGTCGCAAACCCGATTTAGAAAAACGATCAATTGGATCAGATGATTTAAAAATAAATTCCGCTTCTTCCATTGCTCTTTTATCAAACCAAGGAATCATTTCCGTTTTCGGCAACATTGACTTTTTATCAATGAGCAGCCCTGTTTCAGCCATACTCGTAATCCCAATAACTGAAATGGATTGCTTATAATCTTTAATAGCCTCTTTTATATTTGAAGAGACAATCTCCCATATTTCATCAGGATTATAATAAGCTTGGCCGTTCGAACGGTAATGAGTTTTCGTCGGCCTGCTAGAAATTTTCAAACACTTTCCAGTTTCATCAAATACAGCAGCCTTACAGTTTGTAGTTCCAACATCAATCCCAAGCAGCATTTTCATATAGTTCTCCTCCAAATCAACATTAAGACTGTCTTATTTTCGCGTAAATAGCACTATAAAATTTTTTATTTATCTAGTAAAAGTTTCTCTCTCATTCATATAATGCTTTTCTAAATATTATTAAATTGTGAATTGACTTTACTTAATTAGAATTGTTTCCCCTATTATTGTCAATGATTATTGCATTATTTCAAATACTTTTAAAATAAAAAAGCTATAAAACTACTAAAAGTGTAGTTTTATAGCTTTTATTTTATATTTTCTCTACATACTGAGGATTTGCCGTAATATATGTTCCACTTTTTAATTCGTACATTTTTGCTCCATTTACGATGAGTGTATCGACTACCGTAAAGACTTCCCCCTTCTTGGCAGTTCCTTTTCGAGCATTCCAGTCGGGCTTATTGTAATACCACAATTCATCTGCTTTCACTTTTATCAAAAAGCTTTTCTGTGGATTTGTCCCTTTATTATTATTGGGATTAATCCAACTGCCTGGCATCCCTTTTACTTGTGTAACGTTAACCATTCCCTGTGAGCGGTTGTATACGAAATACTCTCCTTTCGGTACAGTGGTTTTCTTATTAACTTCCGCCTTTGCATCAGCTGCTGTGGAGTAGCCTGCCAACGTTTTATTAATTTTGTATTTTTCATTTGATGAAGAAACGACCGATGTTGAAGAGACTGCCGCTACAGATTGAGAGGCTTTCTTTTTTAATTTCAACGCTTTTTCTAATCCATTTGCGTGTCCTCTTGCAATCTTGTCCAAAAAGGATGACTGGCTTAAGAGGTTTGCATCGTGTGCATTATCAATAAAACCATTTTCAGTTAAAACACTTTGCATATGAGACTCACGTACCATATGAAAATCAGCTTCTTTTTTTCCACGATCAATTAATCCGGTAGCTTTTATGACCTCATCATGAATGATTTTTCGTTTTTGGTCTGTTGCTGCTCGACTAGGAAATTGTCCGATATAAATATAACTTTCAAAACCGGAACCACCACTTGCATTTATATGGACTGAAAGCAAAAAATCTGCATTCCAAGCATTTGCTGCATTAGTCCGTTCATTTAATGAAACGGTTTGATCACCCGTACGGCTCATCTTTACTTGCACATTGTCATATTCATTCAATAAAATTGATTCAATTCTTTTGGAAATACTTAACGTCAAATCCTTCTCCCGTAATCCATAACCAGTGGCTCCTGTATCAGAGCCTCCATGGCCAGGATCAATAAAGATTTTCACCAGTTTGATTTCCTCCTTCTTCATTAATTATCACGATTGACACAGCAAGCACCTTTCTGATTTCATTCATTAGCCCCTTCTATCTATCATCATATGTATATTTAGCAATTACGGTTACGGCCCACATTCAGCAACAAAAAAACAACCAGCTACCTTTACCGGTAACTGATTGTTAAAAATTAATGTTATTGGCTATACTGCTGCCCTTCTCTTCTTTTAAAGGCATTTCTTTTATTTGTAAAATATCCTAAAAGTAGGACGAGGACCGTAATGCATGCGATGGTTAAATAAGTCATTAGTCCTTCAGAGATACCTATCCACTCATCAATTTGATCCTTAAATAGCATTTCTCCAGCCGTCCAAGCTAAAATAGCGGATCCTACATAAGCAATCCAATGATGCTTATCCATCACTTTTACGATAAATTTTGAACCAAAAATCATGATTGGAATACTAATGGCGACCCCTATGGCAATCATCACAACATGACCATTTGCTGCGCCCGCTACTGCTACAACGTTGTCCAAGCTCATGACGGCGTCAGCCATAATAATCGTTCCTACTGATTTCATAAATCCATTATGCGATGTTACATGCGACTCATCATTTCCACCAACAAGAACAGTGTATGCTATCCACAATAACAATAAACCGCCTATAAAATGTACAAAAGGAATTTGCAAAAACCAAACAATAATGATGGCAAAAAGGATTCGTAAGATGACCGCTCCAGCTGTGCCCCATATAATAGCCTTATTCTGTAGTTCCTTCTTTAAGTTTCTAGTTGCCATAGCAATTACAATCGCATTATCACCCGATAATACAATATCAATAGCGATAATCTTCAACAATGCAATGATGGCTGCCGAGGTAAATGTGATTCCTAGTATTGATGCTACGTCCATTTTAATTTCCTTCTTTCTAAGGAAGTTAACTTTTGTATTATATCATAGTTTCTGCATCACTACTAATCACTGCTAGAATAA
>NZ_JAIAZY010000085.1 GCF_019459225.1 Bacillus sp. IITD106 | reverse complement strand
TAGAATAATAAAAGGGTATTAATAATTTACCAATTTAAGCCCCTCGGCTAAACTTCTTTTTCGGAACTCCTAGAGAAAGAATATTAACAAACTTAAAGAACCTTTGTTTTCTGCGCAAATAACAGAAGGCCTTAAATGATGACTCCCCTAGTGCTAAAACCTTTATCGTCCTTTGAGTTACATCCATTTTATCCGATAAATATATCATTTCTAACTTAACTCCGGATTCCAAAGATTTTGAAAGAAGCCTCCTCATTTTTAAAACCTCCTTTAAAAACATTATAGAACAAACGTTCGACTTTTTCAATTAGGAATTAAAAGGATAATATCGTTTCCAATTCGTTTACTAAGTCCTTTCCCATTTGAATATACTTTTCATAGAGACTGCCATCGGGATCTTCCGGTTCGGAAAATTGGTTGAACGAAGCCGACATATTGCTGCTATCAGCATGGTCATCTAACCCCTTTTGATATACATGCGATAGAACGAATGGAGTTCCTAATTTTACGACTACCCCCGGTGTATCAAGCTCACCCCAAACAGCTGTAAATGGAATTCGAAGGAATTGATAGCCGCCATCATCTGCCATTTTATAATCAAAAAAACCGCGATCATATTCCCAGTTGCCACCAATGACATATCCCTTCGGCTTCATTAGTTGTTCCAGCTTATGTAAATTAAATTCCTTGCCTTCTATCGTTGAATTAATTTCATACACTTTTCAACCACTCCTTCGTTTTCCATCTATTATTCCTTGGAAAACGAAGGGTTATTCTAAAAACTAAAGCGGAAAGGTCTGATGCGATGTACCAATTTAATGTTTCATAAAAGCAAAAAAAGAGCACCTACATTACGTAGGTGACTCCACATTATTTCAATCTCTTCTCCAATTCCGCTTTTTTCTCTTCGAATCCAGGTTTGCCAAGAAGTGCAAACATATTGACTTTGTACGCTTCTACTCCCGGCTGATCAAATGGATTCACACCGAGTAAATATCCGCTTATCGCACAAGCTTTTTCGAAGAAATATACTAGATAACCAAACGTGTAGGCGTCCATAGCAGGAATTTCTACTACTAAATTTGGAACTCCTCCATCTGTATGAGCTAAAAGTGTTCCTTCAAACGCTTTATCATTTACGAAATCAACTGTTTTACCTTGTAAATAGTTTAATCCGTCTAAGTCGCCTTCTTCACTTTCGATGACAAGCTCATGGCGAGGGTTTTTCACCTTAATGACCGTTTCGAATAAATCGCGACGGCCTTCTTGTACATATTGACCAAGTGAATGAAGATCTGTAGAAAAATTAGCTGATGATGGGAAAATTCCTTTTTGGTCTTTTCCTTCACTTTCACCAAATAATTGCTTCCACCATTCAGAAAAATATTGCAAGCCCGGTTCATAGTTAATGAGCATTTCTATTGTTTTTCCTTTATTGTATAAAGCATTGCGAATGGCCGCATATTGGTAAGAAATATTTTTATCAAGATCAGGACTGCTAAATTCGTCGCGTGCATCAGCAGCACCTTTCATCATTTCTTCAATATTTACTCCACTTACTGCAATTGGAAGCAACCCTACTGCTGTTAAAACAGAATAGCGTCCTCCCACGTCATCTGGAATAACGAATGATTCATAGCCTTCTTCATTTGCTAATGTTTTCAAAGCACCTTTCGCTTGATCAGTCGTCGCGTAAATACGTTTCTTAGCCTCTTCACTTCCGTACTTTTCTTCTAAAAGTTTGCGAAAAATCCGGAAAGCAAGCGCAGGTTCCGTCGTTGTTCCCGATTTAGAAATAACATTAAGTGAAAAATCTTTTCCGTCAAGCAAATCCATTAAATCTTTCATGTATGTCGAGCTAATATTATTCCCTACAAAAAATACTTGAGGGGTTTTACGTTTTTCAGAAGGTAGAGCATTGTAAAAACTATGATTGAGCATTTCAATCGCTGCTCGTGCCCCTAGATAAGAACCGCCTATACCAATAACTAGCAAAACATCACTATCTTCTTTGATTTTTTCTGATGCTTTTTTTATACGAGCAAATTCTTCTTGATTATAGTCAACTGGAAGATCCACCCAACCCGTGTAATCATTCCCAGCTCCACTCTTTTCATGTAATTGCTTATGTGCCGTTTCAACTGCTGCTTGTAAATATGTAATTTCATGTTCACCGAAAAATGTCAGTGCTTTTGAGTAATCAAACTTAAGATGTCCCATCACTTTTCCTCCTTAGTTCAAAATCTATATGGTTTACTCTAGCGGAACGAGAGGATATTTTCAAGAAAATTAATGCAGCAAGGGACATCTTAGCGGAAAACGTCTTATCTTTCATGATTTACATTTTTTAATAGTTTGTAATGGGGCTGGTATTTTTAAAATCTGTATTATATTTTTACTGAATTATTGTACTTGCAATGAGCTAAATTTTTCCCTCGACATACTTCTGCATATGTTTCAAATTGATGACCTTCAACTACCAGTTCCACCTCGTCAAGGGCATCTATAACCCGATTGGTGACCTTCAGATACCAATTTCATCTCGCCAAGGGCACCTATAACACGATTGGTGACCTTCAGATACCAGTTCCACCTCGTCAAGGGCACCTATAACACGATTGGTGACCTTCAGATACCAGCTACACCTCGCCAAGGGTACCTATAACACGATTGGTGACCTTCAGATACCAATTTCATCTCGCCAAGGGCACCTATAACGATTGGTGACCTTCAGATACCAGTCCCACCTCGCCAAGAGCACCAATAGCTGAATTGATCTTCTTCAAGATCATAGAGTACGTGCCGTCCAAGAGTTTTTTCTATAGCCCAGGGCAACGAGGGATTCAAGCATGTCAATCCCCAATTATATATACACCTTCTACGAATTCAATAGAGCTGGAGACAACATAAAGTCCAAATAAAATACCACAGCGGTTTCTCACTGTGGTATTTCCAATCATTAAGTTTATACCCATCCCCTAAAACGGGAAGCCTCTGCTATATTGCGCAGGCCAACCATATATGCTGCAAGTCGCATATTTACTCGACGGCTTTCGGCGGTATTGTAAACATTTTCGAAAGCTTCAACTAGCTTTGTTTGAAGCTTTTCGTTAACTTCCTCTTCTGTCCAATAGTAGCCTTGATTATTTTGGACCCATTCGAAGTAGGATACTGTAACTCCTCCGGCACTTGCAAGTACGTCCGGAACAAGTAAAACTCCTCTTTCACTTAATATTCTCGTTGCTTCTTCTGTTGTCGGGCCATTTGCTGCTTCAACTACAATCGAGGCTTTAATATTAGGTGCGTTTTCTGCAGTAATTTGATTAGCCACGGCAGCTGGTACAATAATATCGCAATCAAGTTCAAATAGTTCTTTATTTGTAATGGTATTATCAAATAAGGTTGTAACCGTTCCAAAACTGTCGCGACGATCTAGCAAGTAGTCGATATCCAAACCATCTGGATCATGGAGAGCTCCATATGCATCAGAGATCCCTACAATTTTTGCGCCCGCGTCATATAAAAACTTAGATAGAAAACTTCCTGCATTTCCAAATCCTTGAATGACGATTCTTGCATTTTTTAAATCGATTCCTCGTTTTTTGGCTGCTTCTTCAATACAGATTGTTACACCTTGAGCAGTTGCCTTTTCCCTACCTTGCGAACCACCAAGCACAATTGGCTTTCCAGTAATGAAGCCAGGAGAATCATTTTCTCGAAGCCGGCTATATTCATCCATCATCCAAGCCATGATTTGTGAGTTCGTGTACACGTCTGGTGCCGGAATATCTTTTGTCGGGCCTACTATTTGGCTGATGGCGCGAACATAGCCGCGGCTTAAACGTTCTATTTCGCCCATCGACATCGTACGGGGATCGCAAATGATTCCGCCTTTCCCTCCACCGTAAGGAAGATTAACAATTCCACATTTAATACTCATCCACATAGACATTGCTTTTACTTCTTCTTCCGTTACATCTGGGTGGAAACGGACACCACCTTTTGTAGGTCCAACTGAATCGTTATGTTGCGCCCGAAAACCTGTGTAAATGTTGACAGACCCATCATCCATCCTTACAGGAATACGCACTGTCATCATTCTCATTGGTTCTTTTAAAAGTTCATACATCTCCTCACCGAAACCAAGCTTATGGAGGCCATCTTTTATTACCTCTTGTGTTGATGTAAATAGGTTAAGATTTTCTGCCATTGTTATTTTTCGCCTCTTTATTGTGTAATCAGGTTCATTATATCATTTTATGAGTACTTTTTTAATCCGTTCAATCGCCCAGTCCAATTCTTCTTTCGTAATCGTCAATGGGGGGGCAAAACGAATGACGTTTTCATGCGTTTCCTTACAGAGAAGTCCTTCTTTCATTAACGCTTCGCAATATGGGCGAGCATTTTCATTTAACTCGACACCGATAAATAAACCTTTTCCTCTCACTTCTACTATCGACGGATTATTAATTTCATTTAATTTTGACATAAAATATAGTCCAAGTTCAAGTGATTGCTCACAAAGTTTTTCGTTATGAATCACATCAAGTGCAGCTATAGATACAGCACAGGCCATTGGATTTCCACCAAATGTTGAACCGTGGGAACCCGGATTAAATACTCCAAGAATGTCACTGTTTGCTGCTACACAGGAAATGGGAAAGACTCCACCGCCTAAAGCTTTGCCTAATATATACATATCCGGTTCAACCGCTTCCCAATCGCAGGCAAACATTTTCCCGGATCGACCTAATCCAGATTGGATTTCATCCGCGATGAATAATACATTGTTTTCTCTACAAATCTTATAAGCTTCTTGTAAAAAACCATCAGGAGGAATGATGATCCCTGCTTCTCCTTGAATCGGCTCTAATAAAAATGCAGCAGTTTCAGACGTTATGGCTTTTTTCAATGCTTCAATATCACCATAAGGAATAAGCTTGATTCCGGGTAGCATTGGGCCAAAGCGATATTTATATTCCTCTTCTGATGATAGAGAAATAGCGGTCATTGTTCGGCCATGAAAGTTGCCTTCACAAGCAATGATTTCAGCTTTATTTTCTCGAACGCCCTTTATCTCATATGCCCAACGCCTTGCAGCTTTTATTGCTGTTTCTACCGCTTCAGCCCCTGTATTCATAGGAAGAACCATATTTTTATTTGTCAATTGACAAACTTTCTCATACCATGGTCCGAGCATGTCGTTATGGAATGCACGAGAAGTTAGAGTAACACGGTCTGCTTGATCTTTTAATGCCTGGATAATTTTTGGATGACGATGTCCTTGATTAACAGCAGAATATGCACTCAGCATATCCAAGTATTTATTTCTTTCTGGGTCTTTTACCCATACCCCTTCTGCCTCGGAAATAACAACTGGCAGAGGATTATAATTTTTCGCTCCGAATTTTTCGGTTTGCGCAATGATTTCCTCTGTACCCAAATTCAAAACCCCCTGTTTTCTAGATAAGAAATTAGAGCATTTCGGACGTTGTTTTAGCTTGCATATGGAGTAATAAATAGTCTGGTCCACCTGCTTTTGAATCGGTTCCACTCATATTAAAACCTCCGAAAGGCTGATAGCCGACAATGGCCCCAGTACATCCTCGATTGAAATAAAGATTACCAACATGGAACTCTTCGCGAGCAAATTCTAGATGTTCACGATTCTTCGTAATGACGGCGCCTGTCAATCCATATTCTGTGTTATTGGCGATATCAATAGCTTCTTTAAAATCCTTTGCTTTTGCAAACGCCACAACTGGACCAAAAATCTCTTCCTTCATGATTCTTGCTTCTGAATCTAGATCTGCAAAAATGGTCGGCTGAATAAAATAACCTTTAGAATCGTCGCCTTCCCCTCCGACCATTAGCTTGCCTTCCTCTTTTCCGATCTCGATATATTTCATTATTTTATTGTACGCACTTTGGTCATTTACGGGTCCCATAAAATGATGTTGAAGAGCCGGATCCCCTACTGTTAATTCTTTCGTCAGCTCTACTGCGCGTGCAAGTACTTGATCATAAACGTCTTCTACAATAACAGCTCGTGAACACGCCGAGCATTTTTGTCCTGAAAAGCCAAAGGCGGACTTAACGATTGCTTCTGCTGCCAACTCAAGATCAGCTTCTTTATCTACAACGATTGTATCTTTACCACCCATTTCGGCAATGACACGCTTAAGCCAAATTTGACCTGCATTCACTTTTGAAGCACGTTCATAAATTCTCGTTCCTACTTCTCTAGAACCAGTAAAACTTATAAAACGAGTTTTCGGATGATCGACTAAATAATCTCCGACTTCTGCTCCACTTCCTGGAATATAGTTAACTACTCCTTTAGGCATTCCCGCTTCTTCCAGCACTTCCACAAACTTTGCCGCAATGACCGGAGTTGTGGATGCAGGTTTTAATAACACAGTATTTCCTGTCACCATGGAAGCGACAGTCGTACCAGCCATAATAGCTAACGCAAAATTCCAAGGCGAAATAACAACACTTACACCAAGTGGTATATAGTGATAACGATTAAACTCTCCTGGCCTGCTTTCAACGCGCTTTCCATCTTTTATTTCAAGCATTTGTCTGCCGTAATACTCCATGAAATCAATCGCTTCAGCCGTATCGGCATCCGCCTCATTCCAAGGTTTTCCTGCTTCTTTAACTAATAGTGCTGAGAATTCATGTTTTCTACGTCTAATAATGGCAGCTGCTTTAAATAAAACATCTGCTCTTGTTTCAGGTTTCGTTTTTTTCCATGTTTCAAAAGCCTTAAGAGAACTAGTCATCGCCATTTCGGCAAGCTCCTTATTCGCTTTGGAAACGTATCCAATTATTTCGTCTTTATTTGCCGGATTGATAGAAACTATCTTCTCTTCGGTTGAGATACGTTCACCATCAATGATCAACGGATATTCCCTGCCAAGATAACTATTCACTAATTGTAATCCTTTTTCAAAAGCAAGCTTGTTCTCCTCTTTAGAAAAATCTGTAAAAGGTTCATGTCTATAAAGAATCACATTACGTCCCCCTATCGGCATTTTTTTTACATCACATAAATAGTAACATATTTTGTTCATGAGCATAATAGAAACTGCATCCCATGAGTAAAAGTACAAGAGGCAATCAAAAAAAGATGCCCTAATGAAGGACATCCTTACAACAAAATTATTTTTTTATTAACTCATCGCGTGATTGCTCGATCCATTCTTGCAGTTTATCTTTTAGTGTGTTAAAACCTTCATTACTTGTTTGGGCTGGTTCTGTTTTAATCGTACCTTGACGGCGGGGAGTTCGAGGCGCATGTTGCTTAGGTGCTTCTTCGGTAGCGCGGATGGATAAGCTGATTTTTCCTTTCTCTTCGTCAACGTTCAACACTTTAACTTTTACTTCATCACCAACTGATAAAACTTCATTGATATCTTTTACAAAACCGTGTTTAATTTCTGAAATATGAACAAGTCCTTGAGTTTGATCGTCTAAAGCAATAAACGCTCCGTATGGTTGGATTCCGGTTACTTTACCGGTTAATACCGCTCCCGTTTCATATTTTGTAGTCATAGAACCACTCCTAGTTTATATTAGATTTTCTCCTAATTTACGCAATTGTAAATTATATCACAGAGATTTAATAGAATCAAAAATACTCTTCTTATT
>NZ_JAIAZY010000084.1 GCF_019459225.1 Bacillus sp. IITD106 | reverse complement strand
TCGAAGAATAAAGATTTTTTTAGCTTTAATAGAAAATAATAGCCTGAGAAGAGCTTTAGTGAAATTCAATTCAGTTTCTAAGGAAAAAAGCCATTATAGGAACTAAAAGTAAGGAAACTACTAAACTTTGAATCAATGTAAAAATAATATCTTTTTTCCATGTATTACTTTTTGGATAGCGGTTATTTATTCTCTGAAATACAAGAAATAATGCCCACCAAAATAATACAGCATAAATAGCTGAAATAAAGCTATCGTAGAACAACTTTTCACCCCAAATCTTCAATTTTTATTTACCCAATTATGAATCTCTTTAGCGACTACTTTAGGGTCATCCCAATGAACCAAATGATTAGTGTCTTCCATTGAAACAATTGTGACATCATTAATATTCTGTTTTAATTTGGTTATTCCGGCTATTCTAGCATTAGTTAAATCTTTTGGTAGAGTTGCGTGGATTAAAATCAAGGGTGATAGTGTGAAAACAAAATCAGTAAAACTCTTTATATAAAATATTTCAGGAGGCACACCAAATAAACCATAAAAAAATGCACTTTTTTTGGTGGTTATCTGTTTATTAAGCTGTAGTTGATTGTTCTTCTCTAGCAAAATTATCAGGTAAGAGCCCCTCTGATATTAATAGTTTTGTCGCCTGTTTGATTGCTTTCTCCTTCTGTTTCTGCACTAAATTGTCTGGCATGTCAATTTTGTACAAATCAGTTGGATTCCATATTTCACCTGTGGAAAGCATACGATAGATTGCCGTTAGCATCATACGGGCAATCGCAATAATGGCACGTTTCTTCCCACGTCTTTTGTAGATGCGTTCATATTTTTTGCGATAGTAAGGTTGATTTTCCGTTGATTTAACTGCTGCATGAGCACACTGGACAAGTGCCGGTTTAAGATAGACACCCGCTCGTGAAATTTTGACTGATTTCTTTTTTCCAGCCGATTCATTACTGCTCGGTGCAAGTCCAGCCCAAGAACAGAGCCTCTTGGAAGATGAAAACTGCGACATATCCACACCGATTTCTGAGATAATCTGAATCGCTGATTGACGACGTATTCCTGGGATGGTTTCTAAAAGCTGAACTGCTGAATTATATGGTTTAATCATCTCATCCAGCTGATTATCTAGATGCTCAATGGAGTGATCGAGATATGTTTTGTGTTCTTCGATGAGTTGAATCCGAATAATTTGTTCAGGTGTAAAGCTGTAACCCTCAATCGATTCAATTAATTCCTGTCCTTTTGATTGCATACGACCGTGAAGTAAAGTAAGGACATGATCAGGGTTAAAGTCATCTGTCGAAATGAGATAATCTCGGACTTTCTTTGAGCTGACACCAAACATATCAGAAACGACGGAGTCCATCGCAACATTACCAACGGTAAATGCATTTTGGAGCCGATTCTTCTCACTGGAACGCTGGCTAACTAAGCGGGTGCGGTAGCGTGTAAATTCTCGCAATACACGAATATCTTTCGCGGGGATAAAGCTGCCTTTGACTAAACCCATACGGAAAAGTTCGGCAATCCATTTGGAGTCCTTTTTATCATCTTTATTTCCTTTTACTGCTCGAACCCATTTAGGATTCGCAATGGTGACATTCATCTCACCTTCAAGTAAATTGGAAACAGGAACCCAATATTTCCCGGTACTTTCCATACAAACATCGTAACAGTTGTGTTCTAATAACCAGTTTTTCAACGCCAGAATTTGGTTATTAAATGTTGAAAATCGTTTCCTTTGATAGTGTGGTGTTAACTCACTAGCTTTTGTGGTAATGATGGTAGCGATTAAAAAGCGTTTGTGCACATCAATACCACAGCAAACGGGATACACGACTTTCATAGGACTTCGCTCCTTTTTATAAGTAGCGGAGAGGCAGGGACTGATCGGGGCAGCATTTAACAGGATTTGTTAAAACAATGATTAGTGTGCGGACTCTATGTTCCACTCATTTGTGCTTGAAAGCCCCGACCTTACACTGGTTTTTATGCTGGTTCAAACAAACGAGGTTTCTTACAACTCACCTCACCGTGCTTTGTAGTGTGCCTCTCCTAACTCTATTATAAACGAAAATCTGCATTCGTTTTCATCACTATTTGACTCGAGGAGCGGAGCGAGTCGAGATGGAGGTTTTTATGTAAGAATAAGTAGTTGTAAAGCTTTCTTTAACATTATGAAATGTGCCTATCACCTTACGAATACGTTCGGAGTCAGGCACTTTTGAAAAAAATAATAATTGTTAAACAAATTTCTCAAAAGTACTCTCTAAATTGAGGGACGCTCAGCTATTCCCTTACTTAAAACCTCTTCTTCATACATAGTTTGATCTGCCGCATCTAAGATTTCCCCTACAGTTTAAACGTTCCAGACTTATAATAGGAGGATCCTTGGCTCGCTGAAAATTTATAAGGCTTTTGTCCCGTCTGATTAAGACTATGAAAATCTCGTTTAATGTTCTCCCATATTTCTTCCGCTTTATCCTTATTTTCTCCGAAGAAAATAAGACAAATTCGTCACCACCCAATCGGAATAGCATATCTCCGGAATTGATAGTCTGATTGAAAACATCGCAGCTTGTCTTGATTAGGTCATCTCCTACTGAGTGACCAAAGTTGTCATTTATAGTTTTTAATCCATTTATAACAATATAACAAACAATGAATTCTTGTTGATTAGGGTCGCGAATCTTCTTTCCCAGTAGAGCCACTCCGCTCCGTCTCGGGGTTACTTGATACTCGTCCAGCAATTACAAACTTCATATTTTTTAAAAACATTACTAAATAAATGGGTATTTAGATAGGCAAGTAATGCAAAGCCGCCAAATGTACCAAAGTATAACCCTGAAATAAAACCAATATGTGAAGAAAAGATGGTAAAGAAGAAGAGACCATTTAATACCCATATAGCCAAAAGATAAGGGAAATTGGAGACCCCCATTAGCAATGAGTTTAATATTGATTTTTTAATCGTATCTTCATATCTGGAAGTATAAGGGAAAACAAAATACAAAAATATACGAATCCAAAGATAAACACCATGCTTGTGAACATAAATTTTAGAATCCCGTTTAAACTTCCTAAAAGTAAAAAGTCTAGAAAAATAAATGCCCCCGCAATGACCATGATTAGCCAAAGAGCCGTACCCATTATAAAATTTCTTTTAAAGGAAATGAAAAAACTCACTATTATATTCTTATCCTCATTTTTAATCATTTTCATCAAAACCGAATATAATGCTGCAGTGGAAGATCCAATAGTGAAAATCGGGATCAAAAAAGAATAAATAACACGTTTAAAATGAAGATATCAACTATTCTTGACAAAAATTGAGACAAGGGACTTTCCAGATTAAATAATTGCCCCAAAGTAATCACTCCTCATATTAAGAAGAATAGTCGGTTCTCCATTCAAACCGACTATCCTAACATCTTATCTAAGAGAATCTTGATATCTCCCAAATGCTTTATTTTGTATTTCAATATATTCATCAAAGCCCATTTTTTTCAATTGAGCAATATAGGAATCCCATTCTTTTGTTGCTCAACCTTCTACAACCCATTTCGATTGCATTGATCCTATATATGCATCGATATCAGTGGCTAGGGCGCTTAGACGATTCATTTCTTCTTCTGTGTAAACGACATTCGGGAATTAGTCTTTCACATATTTATTAATTTCTTTATCCAATTCCAGTTTTAAACCGTCACCGCCAGTAGTAGGCAATGTTACTTTTTCGTTAAATCCTTCACCAATATATTTTGGTCCAAAATCACGGAATGAATGTACCCATGCAAAAATATCAGCAGATTCACCTTCAGGAGCATCTAAAACAGTGCATGTCCCTTTTGGAGATGAATAACTTATTGTCCTCTGGATAACTGCAAATGCTTTCACGAGTGGAAGTTCAGCATAAAACTAGAGGACGTCTACTTATCAATTTAGTATAGTTAGAACTAATTATTGTTAGAGAAACCTTTCACTTTTTTGCACCTTTCCTTTCAATCAATCGTAAAAATGCCGTCCTTTCTGAATGATTCTTTGCTCATTTTCAATTTACTAGATGGGATAAATTTATTGTATGGGCTTTCGAAATAAATAAGAAAAGGCTGTCACAGAAATTCAGATTTCACTGGATTTCTGGACAGCCCCACCAAATGTGGCGGTCTCCTATCTTCATATTATCATCCTTTTGTACCTGAAATCACGATTCCTTGAATGAAGTATTTCTGCGCAAAAAAGAATAAAGTTAATGGCGGCAATACTGCGACCAAGGATGCGGCCATTAGTAGGTTCCATGGTGTCGTTGAATAAGCACCTCTAAAGCTCGCAAGTCCTAATGATAAAGGATATTTTATTTCTGTGCTTAAGTAAATCAACGGACCCATGAGATCATTCCATCGATACATAAATTCCATAATCCCCGCAGTAGCTAGAGCTGGAATAGATAAAGGCAAAATAATGCGGAAATACATTATAAAATATCCGCCACCATCTATTTTCACTGCTTCATCTAGTTCCTTAGGTATACCTAAATAAAATTGTCTTAATAGAAAAATCAGGAACGCGCTTGCCCCAAAAGATGGTACGATTAATGGCAAATAGGAATCAATCCAACCAATTTTATTAAATATTAAGTATTGTGGAATCATTGTTACCTGAGACGGTATCATCATCGTACTTAAAATAAGAGCAAATAAGACTGTGCTTCCACGAGCTTTAAGCCTTGCAAAAGCAAATGCCACCAATGATGATGAGAAAGCCGCTCCGAACATACTTAGTAATGTATACCATGACGTGTTCCATAAATACATTCCCATTGGATGTGAACTAAATACTTCCTTATAGTTTGTCCATTCCAGCGTTTTCGGTAGTAATGTTTGTAGATGTACCTCCCCTAATGTTTTAAGGGAGGTAGAAATCATCCAAAACACGGGAAATCCAAATAAACATAATCCTAATAATAACAGTACATAAACAATAACTTTACCAGTTAAACTAATTTCTCCATATTTAAAGGTCTTATTTTTACTTATTAATTGCATTAATTTCGCCCCTAATCTATTTTGAATCATATTCATAGTGAACTAGCCTTCTTGAAGCCCATAGAGATAGCATAGTGAAAGTGAAGATGATAATGAATAATATCCATGCTTGAGCGGACGCATAGCCCATCCTGAATTGTCCGAAGGCTGTGTCAAATAAATAGAGTACATAGAAATAAGACATCCAATCGGGACCACCTTTAGTAATAATATAAGCTTGTGTAAACACCTGGAAGGAACCAATGATCCCCATGATTGTATTAAATAGGATAACTGGTGAAATAAGTGGAACTGTAATCTTGAAAAATTGTTTTAGTTTACTAGCGCCATCTATTGCAGCTGCCTCGTACAATTCTGCTGGCAATGATTGCAAGCCCGCAAGGAAAATGACCATTGTTCCTCCAACAGCTGTAAGTTGCATAAGTACCATAGAAGGAATGACTGCCTTAGTACTAGTAAACCAACCAGGGCCTTCAATTCCGAAAATATTCAATATACCATTTACAATCCCAAAGTCAGGATTCAATAACCAGGACCATAAAAATGCAACCGAAACCCCGGATATAATCGATGGAGCGTAGAACATCGTCCTAAAAAATGCCTGCCCCTTTACTTTTTGGTTAAGTAATATAGCCAATGTGAGGCCAATGATAATACTGAAAGGTACTGCCAAAACGACGTAATAAGAAGTAACGGTCAATGATTTGTAAAATAGCTTATCATCAAATAGTCCTACAAAGTTTTTAAAGCCAACAAACTTAGGAGAATCAATAACGTTATAATCCGTAAAACTTAAAATTAATGATGCAATAATTGGCCCTCCAGTAAAAAGTAAAAACCCAATCACCCAAGGAGAAATAAAAATCCAAAATGCCCTTTGTTCTTTTCTTGCTTCCGCGGAAAGTTTCTGCTTCTTTTCAACTACTTTAATTGGATTTGCAGAAAAGCTTGTCTTTTGATCCATTTTAATCCTTCCCTCCGTTTATGCTACACTGTAATTTATATTAGGAATTTAATAATAGAGGGATAGTTAAGGAAGCAGGAATATTCTGCTTCCTATTTTTTGTAGATTTCATAATTTTTTCCGATTCCTTCCCCCTTTAAGGCCAGCCCAAATAGGAGTAAATTATAGCGGTTGCATAAATCTTTTTCGTTCACGAAACGTCGCCCATTCGCGAAAACCAATTTCTTTTAATTGTTTTTTGACTGCCTCAAAATGATTTCCAACCTCTTCAGGTTTATGTGCATCTGATCCAAACGTTACCTTTACACCAAAGTAAAGTGCTCTTTCTAAAAAGTCAGTACCAGGAGCCCAATTTTCATCAGATGAATTGATTTCTATAACCACATCATTATCCGCAATCTTCTTGAGAGTAAAATCAGTTTCCTCCGTTCTTACATCGGTATATCCTGAATAATACCTCTTCAATGCATCAACATGCCCCAAAATATCAAACATTCTGCTTTCTGCAGATTGGGAAATATAATCATAGTATTTTTCTTTCACTTTGACTTTTTCCTGAGACGTTAAACTATCCCAATATTTACCGTCATATATGCTTATTCCTTGATAATTATGAACTGAGCCAATGACATAATCAAACGGGTATGAATTTATTATTTTTCTATATAAATCTATATGTTGGGGAATAAAATCTACTTCGACGCCTAAGAGCACTTCAATTTTCCCAGCATACTCCTTTTTTAACTCGAGTACCTCTTGCACATATTTCGGAAACTCACTTTTTGCCATCGTCCCTCCAGGTGAAGGATGATCTTCCTCACTAGCAAATAATGGTGTATGATCCGATATGCCGATACTGTGTAAACCTTTTTCAATTGCTTCATTTATATATTCCCTGATGGAACCTGTGGCGTGACCACAGCGTTCGTGATGCGTGTGAAAATCAAATTTCATAATAGCCTCCAGAATATTTTAGTTGAGATTTAATGAACGCAGATGGTCTTCTGTTTTCTTTAAACCATCCTCTACACTTTCTTTTCCACTAAAGACTGAAGACATCGTTTGATTAACGGCTTCAATAATGGAATTAAATTTAACAATAAGATGATTTTCCGCTTCTCTACCGTGCTTCATTGAACCTTCATGGACTTTTCTAAAATCTTCTACATCCATCCCGATAATTTCGGCTTGCTCTTCGTACCATATATCAAAGAGTGTTGAATCCGCAGGCGTCCTACCAACCTCTGACATATATTTAAAGGATGGACCGACTCCTTTTTCCGGATTCGCTAAATGTTTAACAAATTTCCATGCAGCTTCAGGATGCTTACTGGTTTCTGAAATACTCCAAGGATCAACGTAAAGAGGAACTTTTCTACCTTCATGATACGGAACGGCTGCAACTCCCCAGTTAAATTCTGCTTCCCTGAAAGATCCCAATGCCCATCCTCCTGTAATAGTCATGGCAACTTTTCCAGTTAGAAATGGATCTCCAAGCTGAGTCATGGCATCCAACGTTGCTTGATTTGGGGAAACTTTATACTTATTAATGAGATCGACATTATATTGAAGCGCTTCAATATTTTCTTGTTTAAATAAATCAGGCTCTCCCATTGTTCCAGTTGTATACGCCTCCGTTTTAAAGAAATCGCCTCCAAAAGTCCAAGCCATTGCTGTTGGAGATAGTGAATTGCTAAAACCAAAAACTTGTTTTTTACGGTCACCTACGTCATGGGTTAATTTCTGTGCAATTTCGAGCATCTTTTCAAAATTCCACGATTTATCGTCCCAATCAGTTGTTGGATAGGGAATACCCGCCCCATCAAACAAATCCTTATTATAATATAAATACGTAGCATTACTCACTAGAGGAACCCCATAATATTTGCCGTTGATTTTATAAATATTCAACAAATCTTTGTTA
>NZ_JAIAZY010000083.1 GCF_019459225.1 Bacillus sp. IITD106 | reverse complement strand
TGAAAAAACATTCCACTCCCCGTTGAAATTAGTATTCAGTAAATTTACTTTCGTAATTTGGGATAATGATTTGCTTATATAAGTAAATGCTTTTATTCTCATTTACAAAATCTTTACATTTAGTATGTTCATTTCAAAGTTTTACTTCATTAATGATGAAAAAAGAACAAAAAGGCGGCTGGATATTAGCCGCACTTTAATAAGAAATAAGTTATAGAATTTTTTCCATTGCCATTACATCAACAAATTCCCCATCTAAAATACCCTGGTTTTTAAAAACGCCTACTTCACGAAAACCCATTTTTTTATATAGTCCTTGCCCTAAACGATTAAACGGAAAAGTAAATAGAACCAGCTTATGAAAATTATGTTCTTCTGCTTTGATTTCAAGAGTAGAAAGTAGTTTACCACCTACTCCTTTGCCTCTGTATTCCTTTGAAATATAAACTGAAATATCCGCAACCCCATCATAAGCACAACGGTTATTATATGGATTTAAAGAAGCCCATCCAATTATTTTATTTCCTTCTTCTGCAACCACTACACTATATCTGTTCTGATGTTGCTTGAACCAGTCTACCATATATGAAATATCTTTAGCCTCTGTTTCTAACGTGGCTATCCGATCTTCTATACCTTGGTTATAAATTTCCATAATAGATTCTAAGTCTGTCTCTCTGGCTCCACGAACGATTGCTTCTCCTATCATTTAATTTCCTCCACAACAATAATTAAGATGATTCTTTATTTCTTGATATGCTAAGAGAAACTGTTTATACGTTTGCTGACCCATTTCATTTTCCTGTAAACGAAACAGCCGTTCAAAGGTTTTATCTTTAGCTTCCTCAACTGTACACCCAAAAGCATTCATGATTAATTCCATATAAGAAATGAAATATTCCTTTTTGAGCGATCCACCATGATTAATAACCATTTACACTCACCTTTTAATAAAAATTTTTAAAGGAAGCACACGCTCCCATTTTTTGAAGGTGTTTTAATAATTGCAACAAGTAGATACAGGTCCATCACATGAGCTTTTACTATTTAAATTGACGCTACAGACACCTGTTTCTGGCAAATCTAATTCCACTTTCTCAGCGGAATTCAAATCACCACTTAAATATGCGGCTACAGACCTAACTTGCTCATATCCTGTTGCCATTAAGAAAGTTGGGGCACGGCCATAACTTTTGGCACCTACGATATAAAAATCCTTTTCTGGCTGTCTTAATTCCTTTTCACCGTGAGGACGAACAGTACCGCAACTATGAATGTTAGGGTCAATCAAAGGTGCTAACGCTTTTACGCTTTCAGTAGCAGAGTCAATAGAAGTACGGAGTTCATTTATTATTGAAAAATCTGGACGGCTTCCGGTATTTACTATCATTTCATCTATTCCATCCAGTCTAATCTGCTTGTCATTTTGGTTGCCTATTAATTCAATACCCTCTTCTGATTTCCTGACTAATTGGATACGAAATGGCGTAATTACTTTAACCTGTCGATTATCTACCATATTGTGTATTCTACTACCGAGAAGGCCACGAGCTTCAAGCGCATCCTTTTCCTCCCCGCCATATGCATCTTCAACTCTCTGTCTTCTCATAATCCATAATATTTCAGTTTCAGGATAGGACTCTTTCAATTTAACCAAATCTAATAAGGTATTTATGGCTGAATGGCCCCCTCCAACAACAGCTATACGTTTATTTGCATAACTTTCTTGTTCCTTTCCTAAAATATCGGGAATTCCATAATATATTTTTTCTTGGAGGGATCTCTCATCAGCTAACCAAATACCACTTGAAACAGCAGGATTGGGATTTGCCCATGTACCCGTGGCATCAATAACTGCCTTAGCTTCAAATGTTTTGTACTCCCCATTGTTTTCAGCATGGATGACAAATGGAACATTTTCTCTGTTTGCAGTTTTCATTTTATCTACGTCTTTTCTACCAATCGATAAAACTTTCGTATTAAGGTAAACGAAAGGTTGAATTTCTGGTACGTTAGAAAGTGGCCTCAAATATTGTTCAACAAGCTCCTGCCCAGTCGGTAAATTTTCTAATTCCGGCTGAACCCAACCACTGTCATTTAATAAGTTCATTGCAGCTTTATCTATATTGTATCGCCATGGTGAGAATAACCGAATATGTCCCCAACTCTTGATATTAGAGCCTACTTCCATCCCTGCCTCCAATAAAATAAACGATTGTCTTCTGCTTGCTAAATGTGCAGCTGCTGCTAAATCAACCGGTCCAGCTCCAATAATCACAACAGGCAGTTGCTTAGTTATTTCCTTATTTGTTACATTGTTGTTTCCTAAATCATTTTTTCTAGGATTACAGCATCCTTGGATATTATCATTCAAAGCAGTCATGTTCTCTCCTCATTTCTTTTAAATAGGATTCTTTTACCTATGTACACAACAAAAAACGTTTTTACTTGCAAAATGCAAGTATTAATTCTGGGGAATCACCCCTGCAGTGGCTTGCAGCATGCGCTAGACTTTGCCATGGCATTGTTTAATAATTGAATGGAACGGATAACGGTTTCTTTTTCAAACTCATTCATATGAGAAAAAACCTCATTTAAAAATGCATTCATTTGTTGATCTATAGTTGTTGCAATATACTTACCTTCAGTAGTCAGAGACAGAATACTAATTCTTTTATCACTAGGATCTGGTGTTTTCTTTATTAAGTTCATTTTAACCAGTGATTGAACCTGCCTGCTAAAAGTAGTAATATCAGTTCCTAATGTTTCTGCTATCTGCTGCATGGATGGTTTATTTTGATTATCTATCTCATATAGGATGTGGCTTTGAATTAGAGAAAGATCGCATCCACCAACAGTACAGCAATTTTTATTAAGTAAACCAAATCGGCGTGTCATTATTTGAAACATACCTCGGAGATTATCCATTATTTTCACCTCATAATCACATTATATTTACATTACTTGCAAAATGCAACTAATATTATAAAAGAACTTTTAAATTATATGTTCTTTAATGTGTTTCACTACATATTTTGCATCCCTTCCCACCCCCCGTAGGGTAGCAGAAGAAAATGATCTCTGCCCAGAAATTCCTACAAAGTACAATCCAGGTGTTGTGATGCTTATTCCTCTTCTGTGTAACGGGGTGCCATTTAATTCTACAACTCCCTCTAGGGATGTTAAATAACTCGCATTAAGGAGATAACCAGTTGCATAGATGACAGAGTCCACTTTCTCATTTGCTCCATCTTTCCATATAATCCCCTCTTCTGTAAAACGGATAAACATGTCTTTCCTTTCTGGCATATTATTTAAAATTGCCTCCTTATAAATTCCTGTATCCAATACAGAGCTACTCAAGGCAAATTTCTTTCCGAAAGGAAGGATGTCGATTCCCGTTACTTTAAGCCAGAAATGAAGATCCTTACCGAATATTCGTTGGGGAGCATAATTAATGGGTTTCCTCGTTGCGAGTGTAACGTTTGAAACTTTTGCTAATTCGTAGGCAATCTGTATAGCAGAATTTCCTGCCCCGACAACTATCACTCTTTGCTTTTTAAACTCTTCTACATTTTTGTATTGGCTGGAGTGCCATATTTTACCTTTGAATAGTTCGCTTCCTTCTATTTGAGGAATATTCGGGTTACTAAACGCCCCAGTAGCTGAAATAATCGTCTTTGAATAATAAACGTTTCTATCAGCAGTGTTAATTTCAAATGAATCACCTTTTTTCTGAATATCCAACACCCTTTGTTTTGTCCTAATATTCAATCCAAAATACTCTGCATATTGACTCAAATAGGAAATCACTTCATCCTTAGATGGATAGCGATCCAAATCTCCAGAAATCTGTAGTCCAGGAAGTGATGAATAACGAGCTGGAGAGAATAGGGTTAAACTATCATAGTATTTTGGCCATGAACCAAGGGCTTCTTCTTCCGCTTCTAAAATCAAATATGTTATACCTTCTCTTTGCAAGTAGTAACCAGAAGCTAATCCTGCCTGCCCTCCACCAATAACAATACAATCAAATTCATTTCTCATTTTATACTCTCCCTTTTCATATCGTTATTTAACGATATATAATTGAATAAATATGAACATATAGAATTCCTACATGTTCACTTACAACAATCCGTTAGTATTTGATTTAAGCTCTGTAATAACTCCATGATTTTATTTCTATCTGTTGAGTAGAAAACTTCTTTCCCTTCCTTCCGAGAAGAAAGGAGCCCTGCTTTTTTTAAAATTGCTAATTGCTCAGAAGCCGTTGATTGACTAATACTAACTAAATCAGATACTTCATTTACAGTTACCTCATTTCTGTTTAAAAATAAAAATATGATTTCCTGTCTCTTTTCACTAGCCAAAGCTTTTAAAAAGCGCAAGATTTCCTCATTAATCAAATGTTGAACTCCTTTCGTTTATTTACATATCGTATTTTTACGATATGTTTTCTTTCATCATAATCTACTCCATTTTTCATGTCAATGAAGTCTTTTTTCTGATTATTGAGAAAAACTTAACTGTACTGCATTTTTTGCTAAGGATCCGGATTGAATTAAATTGAATTTTTTAAATGACTTTATTATAAATTAAGGAAATTTATTGTGTCATAACCATTTTGCAATTTAGTAGGTACTCTTACGTCATCTTGCATAAGAGTAGATACTTTTATGTCATTCGTCAGCATGTTAGCATTGCATGCGCCTGTAACATAAGATGGATTTTTATATTGTTGATTCTTACTCATCCACAGCTAACCTATTTTGATAACTCCTTTACTATTTCTATGACTTCTATATTGCCATCAATTAACGTTTCAACTAATTTTTTCTTACCACGTTTATTGGGTTTATTACTCCAGTAGTCATCTGCATTTCTCTCATTTTCCTCAGCATTATCAGTTCCATCAAACACATTATACGCATCACCATCAAACATCTTACCATTTGTTCGTAATTTTACTATTTGATAAGTTTTTCTGCCACTTTTTATAAATGAATTGGCCCACATTTCTGCATCTGATAATGTTTTTGAGGTATATAAACATGACATTCTAGAAGGATAGTTTGGATATTTTTCCTTTCTAACCTTTTCCAAGGCTAGTTCCCTGTATGTCCTTACAGTCCAATATTCTAAATTTAAATTTATAAACTTTGAAAGGTCATCAATTGGTTTATTGCCATCTAAAATATTTTTGCAAGCCATAACCCGATCATAAACGCCATTATAATGGTCATTATCAAAGATTATGATTTGTCCAAGTACCATGGGCTTTTCGGTAACTACATGATACAAATAAATTTCGGTCATTATAGTTTCCCTTTCTTTTACACTTATAAAGAGTAAACAAAATTCATAAATATTATTGATTTATGTATGTAATTATTTCTTGAAACATTTTTCAACAGCCTAGACTTTATATGTAAGATGAATGCTCTTTATTAAGGAAAGTGCACGATTCTTGACTAGTTAACTAAAATTTTGTCTTAAAAACTCATCTGCTAGTTTCAGAACTTGTTTATGATCTTCATACTTAAACAGATTAATTGCATCTGTGAATGGAGCCCATTTATATGCAGCAATTTCACTTGTTTGAATGGTCAAAGAGTTACTTGAGGGTGTCCCTAAAAATAAAATTAATTGTTTTCTTTTATTTTTTTCTGAAATTATATATTCCATACTTGTCTTAAAACCTTCATGAATTAGAACATCTAGACCTGTCTCTTCTTTAACTTCTCTTCTTGCAGCATCAATCTCTGTTTCTGTTCCTTCTATATGACCTTTTGGAAACCCCCAGTGACCATTGGCTTTGCTTTTAACAACTAGATACTGAGTGTCAAGCCTATCCCGATATATAATCACTCCACAAGATTTTTCTTTGTGCATTGTTCGTAGATATCCCCAAATGTTAAATTAACTTGTAGTGAAGCACTTTTTAATTAAATAAGAGATCCACATATTACAAGAAATCTCATCTATCCCTATTTTATATTTATAACCATTTCTATAATAGCCTCCACAATAGAATTCGGATTATCGATAAGAATAGCGTGGCAAGCATTTTCCACAATAATATGTTTGCATTTGAAGACATATTAACTAACTCTTTTTGAAATGTTGTCCAGTAACCCCAAGATTCGGATGTATGATATAGTTTTAAACCACCTGTTAAAACGGTTAATGGGATGGTTCCAATTGAATATACATTAGATTCTAAGTTTACTTAATCTCATAAATCCACTTTAACTGTCCCTTCCTCATTTTTGCAATGTACATAATTTGCCCTGTATGGTTATGCACTTCTCGAACCATTTGTACCATCATATCGAGTAATGTTGATTCGTTGGTATTAGTGCTAAAAGTAAGTGGTGGCATATTCAGATAAGGTTGCGACACTAACAATTGGGGGTTTAATCTCACATCTTCTAAAATCTGAATAATGACATCAAATGATTCATTGGCAAGTGTAAGAGCTTCTTCCTTTGATAATTGAAGTCCTCGCTCAAACTCTTTATCTCTATCTCTGTTGTCTGGTACATTAAAAAATACTGTTTCAAGTCGTTGATGTACTGTTCCCCTTATATGAGATATTAGATTTGCTATGCTGTTACTCTCTGGAGTTGGATGCCATACAATGTCTTCTTCTGATAATTGGTTAATTGCTTGATAAACCCATTTTTTTTTCAGCAATAAACTTTTTTAACATACTTTCAATAAGCAAGATAGAAATATTCAACGAGCTACCTACTTTCTGTAATTTAGTTTGGAATTCGATTATATTTATTTTCATGTGGTAAGATAATTTTCCTTCTTAGCTAACCATCTAATAAATCTACCAATTATTCGTTAATATTCTTACGAATCGGTATGAAATCCTGAGATTAAGTGAGTATTTAAGAGATAATCGTATCTTACTGAGAGAGTACAATAAGATTTTCTGCTACGAAAACTTACTATTTTTTAACCAAGATTTTTTTGTTGGATAATAAACTATCTTTGACCATATTTACTTGCTCAATCATATGCCCAATGTTTCCTTCACCGGCATAGAGGGACATATCAAAAAAGTCTTTATTCAAATTGGACCAGTATAAAACATTTTCATCCCCAGTAACCGTTACTTCTCGCTTTAATCTACCAACATAAACTTCAACATAACAATTTTGTACATAATATTATAAGTCCATTAAGCGATGGAGATTAACATCCTCTTCAGATATACCCGTTTCCTCAAATAGTTCTCTGTAAGAAGATTATCTACCAGTTTCCACACTCTCGATTTTTCCACCGACTAAATTACTTAATCCTTTATAAGGATTCTTCAATCGTTTGCACATTAGCAATTGATTCATATCTTTGTTATAAATCATTAAAACATTATATCCTTGCATGGTACGCCCCTCTTATTAAATTAAACTGGATGAAAACTTAATACGTTCACCAAAAATAGCGTTAATCTTCTTCAACCAATATTCTATATGAAAAATCTATAAGTTTGTTTTTCATCAATGTAAAATGGAAGTCATATGGATTATCTTCGTATAAGACAAAAGGAAGATATCTTGGTATTGCTTCTCCTAAACCAAAGTTATTTTTTGATAACACCCAATCTATACTTTTCCAATCTAATATCCCCTCTATTGTTTTTATAGGCGTTGGATAACTAAAATCAGATGGAACTTCTACAAGATAAATGTGGAAGCCCCCAGCATTATTGTTATCTATTGTCCAACCGACCTGTCCTTTATATACAATATGGAATTTCCTTATATCTATAGAAGTTTCTTCTCTAACTTCTCGTATTACACATTCTAATGGTGTTTCTTTTCCTTCTATTTTTCCTCCAGTTCCGTTCCATAAGCCTTTGGCTGGAGATGAGTCCCGATTTAATAAAAGTAGTTCATTATTCCTTTTAATTATACATAGTGTCATAGCTATCATAATAAAAACCATCATTTCCCCTAAAATTTGTTATTAGAACTTAGTCTGTTAAAAACTCCATTAACTGATCTATATAAAATCCTTTCAGTTTACTAAGTCCTCATTGGAACCTTCAATCTTATCTAATAAATAGTTTTGAAACAACTGTTTGTAGCCTTCTAAGTCTACATTTACTGGAGTAGTTTCCAATTGTAAAAGCTCAATTTCAAAAATCTTTCCAACACCTTCAACAGTATCCAAGTGAAAGACAACATGATCTTTAGACCATACTTCCCTATCTTTTTTAATTGTTATTGCTTGACCGTATAGTGAGGTAAAGATGGAAAGGATTTGTGCATCTTTAACTTGGTAATATTCAAATTCAATATTTGATTCTTGATTACTTCTACAATAAACATAAACTAGTAGTGATTCTTCATTTTCTATCCTTACTTTTATTCTCTTGGAGTTTGCCTGTGACTGTGGATCATAAATTCTGAAAATATGATCTTCTTGTTGCTTCTTTGTTATAAACCCAAATTACGAAAGTAAATTTACTGAATACTAATTCCAACGGTATTGGAATGTTTTTC
>NZ_JAIAZY010000082.1 GCF_019459225.1 Bacillus sp. IITD106 | reverse complement strand
TTATTTTATGTCTAAAGATCTGATTAGTTTGTATGGATGCCTTACCGTACTGGAATTATAAATTTAATCTTTGATCTGAGCTTTGGACTAGTAAACTAGGAATGAATTAGGTCAAAATATCAATAAACCCTAGTTTCAAAAAGAACTAGGGTTATGCGGTAACGCTTTTTTAAAATTTTGAATAATAAGTTTAGCCATTCTGCTGTTTTCGAATTTCGACAATTCGCTTCCAAACAGCTTTATTTTCAACTTCAGCAAAACTACGTATACTTGGGGTTGTATTCACTTCAAATATTACGGGTTCACCTTGTAAATTTAGTCCAATATCTATTCCATATTCCCTACGAAGATATTGAGGAGCGATCACTTTAGCAACTGAAATAGCCAATGTATTTATAGCCTCAATTACCTCTTTTTCCTTTGTTTTATCCATTTTTAAATGTATCGACAATAACTCGTTTATCGATATCACTTGTGCACCTCGATGAGAATTTACAATACCATTGTCTTCAGTTTCTTCCAACCCAATTTTTCCATACATACCACCGACCACCCAGCTGCCATTTAGGTCTTGGACATGTACTCGAATGACAAATGGCTGACCATTTTGAGTTAAACTAGGAATTCCTTCCTGTATAATATAGGGTCCACTTAATCTTCCAAGTTTCAAAAATGGATGTAGAATCTGGTGAAATTCATTTAATGTGCCAACACATTTATTTATTGGTTCTCCTTGAATATTAAAGCCATTAAAACAATAGGTTCCGTCTTTTTTTTGGGAGATTTTATAAATGGCCCTTCCTTGACCAGTTGTATCATGTTTTACATATACATAAGCGTAATGCTTGAGTAATTTTTGTAGATTTTTAATACTGTATATCTTCGTTTTTGGAATATTCTTTGCCGTTAAGGGATCTTGTTGCAACAGAACACTTTGCTCCCATTTTCCTACTGGCTTGCTCAAAAAAATACACCTCATTTTCTCATTTCACCAAAAGCTAATCCTCTTGAATCTCATAAAGTATTGCAGACAAATTTTCTTCCTTTGTGTCGATTCCTATGCTCAGAAGATATTTTTCTAATAAAGATAAAAATAAATCGATATCACTTTTGGTGAGATTGCCAATATTGGCTATTCTAAAAGACTTCATATCGTTAAGCTTTCCTGGATAAATCGTTATTCCGTTATCATAAAAATAATCATGCATGGAGTTGAAATCATAATTTTTACATGTAGGCTCCACTATGGCTGTTATTATTTTTGAATGGTGTTCCTTAGAAACGAGATATTTTAAACCCAATCTACTGATTCCTGAAATCAATCTTTCCCATAACAGTGAATATCTTTCATATCTATCTTTAATACCTTCTTCTTTTAATTCTATTATTGCTTGTTTTAGTGCATAGATTGTTTGGACAGGTGGTGTAAAGCGCATCTGCCCTGTCTCAATAAAATATTTATATTGTGAATAAAGATTTAAATAATAATTCGTTGGCTTTGTTTCTTTTCCTTTCTCTAATATGCTTTTTGGTGCTACAACGAAAGAGACCCCCGCCATCCCTTGAAGATTTTTATTCGAACTTGCTGCCAAATAACTAATATTCATTTTGTTCATATCTATAGGAATGGCTGCAAAAGAACTCATTGCATCTACCATCATCTCAATATTGTTTTTATGGCAAATAGTCCCGATTGCCTCAATATCGTTTAGCAATCCTGTTGTTGTTTCATTATGCACGACTGCTAGGTAAGAAATCTTATAAGGAAATTCTTGAATAAACGATTCAAGCAAATCTAATTGAATCGGTTGATGTGGCGGACTTTGGTACTCAATCCAATTTAGTTGGTAAGCATCCGCAATTTCACACATTCGTTTTCCGTAGGCTCCATTATTAATAATTAGAATTACCCCATCGGTCATAACGGAACTCAAAATGGACTCCACAGCGGCGGTTCCTGATCCTCCGAACAGTACTGTCATATATGCGTCCGAATCTGCTACTAAGCTAGTTAGTTCATAGGATACAAATTTCATTAAATCGCAAAACTCTTTCTCACGGGGGCAAATATCGGGTATCACCTGTGCGTATTTAACCGAATCAGTGGTAGTAGCAGGGCCAGGGTTTAATAATATATTTCGCTTAATACTCTCCATGCTGTTCATCCTTCATTATTAATAAAATTTCGCAGGCGATTTTTCACCTCATATGGGCGGACTTTCGGGCGGCCTAGGTTAGGACTAGAACCTTTCGCTATTTTTACATAAAGAAAAGTAAGGCCCTTAGTCTTTTTCCATAATTGAATATGTTCTTCAAGTTCCCTTAAGCTATGAATATAAATTGATTTTTCGTAACCACAAGCAGCAGCAATAGCGATAAAATTAACATTGTGGGAAACGGTACTTTGCCCTCCAGTTGAATCATGAGTTTCATTATCTAGTAGTATGTGAAGCATATTTTCAGGTCGATAATAGCCATTAGTAGCTAAACTGCCCATTCGCATAAGGAGAGAGCCGTCTCCATCTATGACAACTACATCTATTTCTTTTCGTGACTTGGCTAAACCAACTCCTAAAGAACTGACACAACCCATAGACCCCACCATATATAGGTTATTAGCAGAATCTTCTATTTTTAAAGCTCTCTACCTGTTTTTCCTGTAGTTGCGAGTTGCACAGTTTTCTTATCTTTCAAACTATTGATTACTTTTAAAGTATTAAACCTACTAGGAAGCTCATCCATTAAGGTTTTTCCTATAATTACTTTATTGGTATAAACAGAATGTTCCACTTTCATCAATTTTTCACTTTCAAACGTTCCCTTTTTGACGACAAAGAAAAATGGTTTGTTTTTTTCAATCCATTTGTTTGCAGTTTCAACTTGAACCTTAGCTTCGTTAAAATCGGGGGAAAGGTATTGCCATTTTATTTGCATAAGATCGAGCATTTGTGTTGTAATTTTCCCCATTAGCTCGTGCTGAGGCTCGTCAATTAATCCAAGTTCACCTCTTAAACTTACAAAACCAAGGACAGGTATTTGAAAGGGATAATTTAAGGAAGTCAATGGGGAAACTGCGTTGGTGAGGCCGGAGTTTTGCATTAAAACAACTGGTTTCCTACCCCCTAAATATGCTCCCGATGCTATGGCAACTGCATCACCTTCGTTTACTGCAGCGATATATTCACACTCATTTATAGCATAGTTGATAAGATTTTTTAAGAAAGAACACGGGACTCCGCTGTAAAAGTCAAAACCAAGTCTTTTAAGTTCGTTTCCAAAACTGTTAGTGTTTAACATTCCATAACTCCATTTCCAAACAGGATAGGTTATCCGTTTAAGGTAAATATTTCTTCTCAGCTTTTTGAAGCTCCTCAGCATTTTGGATTCTAAAAATTTCCTCAACACTTGCTATAGAATTTTCAACATGATTAATACTTTCATCTACTAGAATTTGTTTTGAGATTTTCTGCATGGCAGAAAGTGAGGCTCTTAAGTTATGGTTAGCCCAGATTACAAGATTCACTCCTAACGGATTGCATCAGCACCTGCCTGCCTATATGCCTCCGCACGTTTAAGAGCTTCTTCTAATCCCCATCCCGCAATTAAAGCCTCCACTCTAGCTACAACAACAAAATCTTCATCCCTCTGAGTATCTTTCATCGCTTTAATTTTTCCACAAAACTCTTCAATTGTAGCAAGTGGCTGAGCCTCTCCATTAATAAAAGAGTTTGTTTTCGGGAAAATTTTATCTTCAATACAAACTCCTGCTACATCCAATTGTTCAAGTTTTTTAACGAGTCTTCTCGCATTATTGAAATTTCCGTACCCTGTATCACCATCTAAAAGAATCGGTATGGTTGTGGCATCACTCATATATTCAAGAATATCTAATACTTGTGTCCACGAAGCTTCATTATTATCCCTCACCCCCATTGTTGCAGATATGGATAGACCACTAGCCCATATACCTTTAAAACCTGCTTCTTCTACAACTTTTGCAGAAAGACCGTTATGGGCTTCCATTATAAATTCAGGATTTTGGGGAGAATTCAGCAAATGTTTTAATTTCGTTGTTTTTTTCATGATGATCTCCTTACACTATGATAATGGTTACAACTTTAAAGAAAACACTACAGTTGGAGGATACTAACCTAAATAATTTTTTAGAGTAGTATTAATATTACATGCAGTTCAGAATGGTTATGAAACGGACAAAAGTTTAGTTTTGGAAAAAGTAGTTTGTGTAAGATTAAGAGGCTAATAATAACAGCCCCCACAAAAATGAAGTGAGGGCTGTTTTATTTTTATCCGAAGTAATTTTAGCGGAAGTTTAGCATTTGTTCTGCGTACTTTGCTAGAATTTTAGCTTCAAAAGGATATAAAATTAGATGGAAGCACATATGAACCAGTATTGCAGCAAATATGCCATTTACATAAAATTGCCATCCACAAATTATGCCAACTAGCATATTACCTATAAAAATGTAGCTATATAGTGTAAATGATTTTCCGGCTATTGAAGAACCTTGATAATGCGCTAGAGTGAAAATGAAACTAGATGCAATAATAGAAGTGAGTACTGATATTATTTCTATGAATAGAGATTGCGTTAACCATAGCAGTAAGCTCATAATTCCCCAACGGAAGATTAGCTCTTCAACAACACTCGCATACAATATTCTTGTAGTAATGCCGATTGAATTTCTATGCTTTTCAATTTTATAAAAAGCTTTGCCTAAAAAGAGTTTAAAGAGTCCGTAATAAATAATAATATGCGTAATTGAACACCCAATCCCTACTAAAGCTGCCTCAATCCAGCTCCTAATATAGACATTATCTGTATTAAGACTTATTTTATTGATTAATGCGACACCTATTATTACAAATATGCTTAGTAAAACAATTTGTAAAATAATAGCTACAATAATTGGAACATCTCTTTTTCCTGATGCTCTTTTATCATTAAGCAGAATTGAAGAAATAACAATTCCTGGGATAGAAATAGAAACAAGAGTGAAAAACATTGTCCAATTAATCATGGTCTGATTCCTCAGTAATGAGAGTATACAATTTTTTGGCGAAATCTCTAAATTGCTTCGTTTCTTCTATGGATAATTTTGAATAATACTTTTCTATCACTAGGTCATCCATTTCATCATACTTCTTAAAAAATGCCTTTCCTCTCTTGCCTACTGTCACCAAAATCTCTCTTCTATTCTGGGGATTAATATTTCTTAAGACATAGTTTTCTTGCTCTAACTTATTGACTAGTTGACTTACTGAGCTCATTGATAATTGTAAATGATTAGAAATGTCTTGAATCTTTGCTGGTTCCATTTCATTTATAAGATGGAGGACCATAAACTGCTTTGGAGTGAGTTCGATTTCTAGTAAAGAGTAATAGTTAATTGCTAAAAAATGATTGATTTTATCAAATAATAAAAATCCCTCTTTAATGAATTCTCCTTGGTTCAAATTATTCACCTCATAATGTTTATAAAAATAAATATTTTATATATGTAAACATTTTAATTAGTTAAAGTATATTCCCAATATTAGGAAGTGTCAAGGTATGAAGAATATGTGGATTGATATATGTTGATTGCCTTATGACACAGCTGATTCGCTTTTCAAGACAATTTATACAAGGGGCTCCGCGCTAAGTTCTTAACCACTTATTTTTATGTATACACAAAGGTAAAAGATGCATTCTATAGTTTTGTCGGTGAAACTGTAGATAACTCTGAAAAAATGCTGGGGATTAAGTTCATTTCGAAAAGGGTACATGAAAAAAATAGGATATCATTTTCCATATATTCGAAGGAGGTGTAAAAATGAGAAAGGCAAGAGGAGGATTCCTGGCTTTCGTACTTGGTTTGATGCTTGTAGTAGGCATATCGCCAAACCAGGCTTCCGCTGCCTGTAATGGACACGGTTTTGTAAATGAATACACTGAAGCTTATGATTGGCCAGGGGGAGAGGTCATTGATGTGTATCTGCCTGGAGAAGACATGTTCGTACATGGAAATATGTTAGATAATGGATGGACTTATAGGTGGGATGGGGGTGGATTTATTCAGACTAAAGATTTCTGGTATTTTTCATGTGAAGGGACCCCTTAATAAAAGTATTTTTGATAATATGTTTATCTAAAGTTCATTTCCATTTGTTTTTCCGCAATATAGCAAATAGAAATTATATTAATGGCTCAATAAAATAGAGCATGAATTGAACAACACAAACAGAAAATAATCAAACTTTATGCAGAATCTCTAAAATTTATCTCAAATCAGCAACTGTCGGCAAATTTTTATTTAAAACTTGCACCATTTTTCCCAATAACTTTCCTGAATAAAATTAAAAGCCCCAAATCCTTTTTATATCAAGGGTTTAGGGCTTTTTGAATATAGCGTTCTACAAAGCGATTTTATTAACGTGAGTAGAACTCAACGATAAACGCTTCGTTAATTTCAGCAGGAAGTTCAGAACGCTCTGGAAGGCGAGTTAATGTTCCTTCAAGCTTGTCTGCGTCGAAAGATACGAATTCAGGAACAAAGTTCGTTGCTTCGACAGATTCTTTAATGATGTCAAGGTTACGTGACTTTTCACGAACACCAATTGTTTGGCCAGGAACTACTTTGTAAGATGGAATGTCTACGCGACGTCCATCAACTAGGATGTGTCCATGGTTTACTAATTGGCGAGCTTGACGACGAGTACGAGCAAGGCCGAGACGGTAAACAATGTTATCAAGGCGTTGTTCAAGTAAGATCATGAAGTTTTCGCCGTGTTTACCCTTCATTTTACCAGCTTTTATGAATGTATTATGGAATTGACGCTCATTCACTCCATACATATGGCGAAGCTTTTGTTTTTCTTGAAGCTGTAAGCCATATTCAGAAAGCTTTTTACGTTGGTTTGGACCGTGTTGTCCAGGTGCATAAGGGCGACGATCTAATTCTTTTCCTGTGCCGCTTAGAGAAATTCCAAGACGACGGGAAATTTTCCAGCTTGGGCCGGTGTAACGAGACATAATTGTCTCCTCCTTCGTTTTTATTTTGTTGTAAAATAAAAACCGATTATGAGACAGCATATATGAGTATTTTGTTTTCATGCACCTTCGCCCTAGCAGCGGCGGGTTACGAGATGCACCTCGAATCTCTTAATTCCGAGGAACAAAATACGAGCATTATGTGTTCATCTAGGCTGCATTATTTTACACAACGACCATTATATTATTTTTATGATACAAAGTCAACAAATGAAAAATGTATTTTTTCGGATATTAAGTAGGTAAAAAGGTCTACTTATGTTATAATGATTATTATATACTCTAGCGGAAAAAGGAAAAGCAACAACTTTTCTAGGCAAAAAGTATTATCTTAAACTATTAGTATTTGATGGGTGGGTAGAATGATGCCAAATCGGACATATCCCATAGATGATAATAAAACATTAGAAGAAATAAAGTATCGAGAATTATTCAGGGTAACTGAAAAATTCCATTCTAGTATGGATATTAATAGTGTGTTAGCGGAGATTATTCAAACGCTAAAAAGAGTTTTTCCTACATATGATTACTTTTTGCTTCTATCGAACGATCATGACGCGGGCGAAGATTTACCTATCAAAAATTTAGAATATAATTCTGAAAACGCTACAGCTATTGCGTCGTATGTAAATGCGACAGTTGAATTAGAAGAAACAGAATATCCAGTTATGTATGCACCATTAAAAGGAAAACAAGGTGTATATGGTGTTTTGCAAGTTAAGTCCCATTTAACGTCTGAGCTTGAAAATAGTCAGATTGATTTTATACGTTTATTAGCTAATACGGCAGGAAATGCATTGGAAAATGCAAAACTATATCAGCAATCACAAAAGCTTGTCGAGGATTTGCGATTAATAGATGAAATTTCACAACAATTGAATTCTACTTCTAGCTTAAGGGAAACGATGAATTATTTACATAATCAAATAAAGAAGTCTTTTCAAGCAACTGCAATTGGTTTTATCATTCTTGAAGACGACCGACCGAGAGTGTTAGAAGGTAGTTCCAGTTATTTTGAAGAAGAATCAAGTAATGAGCTAATTCACGAAGTTTTAAAAAAAATTGAAAATAGCAATGAACCTCTTTTTATGGGTGAAACCAAACAATTGCCATTATCGGTTCAAACATTTTATGGTTCTTTAATGGCAGTACCGATGATTCATAGTAATGCAGTGAACGGTGTAGCGATTGTTCTTGGTGACAAGCCATATAGCTTCTCCTTTGAAAAATTTAAGCTTCTTCAATCATTAATTCAACGATCTTCACTAGCTGTTGCGAATTTAATGCTAAGGGAAAAGCTGGAGAAATTGGTGATTACAGACCAATTAACACAGTTATACGCTAGAAATTATTTAAATGATACGATTGAAAAATCGATGAAATCTGATCGGGGTGGAACATTCATCCTTATTGACTTGGACGATTTTAAAGAAATCAATGATACATTTGGTCATCAAACAGGTGATCAAGTGCTAATACAAGTTGCAGATTTAATCCGTAAGTGCCTCCGTTCAACTGATATTGGTGCTCGATGGGGTGGAGAGGAGCTTGCCGTGTATTTGCCAGACATCCCAATCGAACAAGGAGCCCAAATTGCAGAGCGACTCTTAAATTACGTATCACAACAAACAAAACCTGCAGTTACAATGTCTTGTGGAGTTTCTAACTGGGATTCTTGCAAACCGGATGGACTTACCCAATTATTTAGCCGCGCTGATACAGCTTTATATGAGGCGAAAAAAGCAGGGAAGAATCGAATTTCCGTTAAGAAAATATAATATTTTAAGGCTACCCTTTCGCATGAATGGGGTAGCTT
>NZ_JAIAZY010000081.1 GCF_019459225.1 Bacillus sp. IITD106 | reverse complement strand
CAAAACCAAATGCATTTACATTAGCCATGACAAATAGAGATAAAGGTAAAAATGGAAGAAAAGCTTTCGAAAATGGTAATAATATACCTGTCAAGGGTCCTAAAGAACGGTATTGGTCAATTAATTCCACTAGATTTTCAAGTGTAAACCATTCTTTAATAGAATAATAATCCATGAATATTCCTCTATTCGTGCCATTATCGATAGAATGTTAGCCTTGAAATCGTCTGATTATGCCACAGTTAAAAAAGGACGGTTCTGATTCAATTATTTGTAAGTATGACATGAAGATATTTTAACATAACGAACATACCTGAAAATTTGTCATTAAGATCCTTTTATCCCTTTGTATGTACCCTTCTCTTCATTCTGCTTTCAATATGCTTTCCGATGTACCAAAGAATGAATATAATAACGAGAACGATCCCTGTTCGAATTGGCTGTTTAATCAAAGATACAATATCATAGCCAATAAAGCTTAAAGTAAAAATCATAACGGCTTTTCCACCAAAAACAGCAAGAATGTATTGGTACACATTTATTTTAGAAAGTCCTGCAACTATATTTACAATGGCAGATGGAGTAAAAGGAAAACATAATAATAAAAATAATGGGCCAAATCCTCTTCTTTCAAACCATGCCGTTAAGTTCTGCACATTCTTATTCCTCTGTAAAAAACGCAATACACGAGATTCCCCGTATTTTCGTATAAGCAAAAAAACGAGAAGCGACCCAAGTGAAGCCCCTAACCAAGATAATAAGAATCCCCAACCCAAACCAAATGCGTTTGCATTAGCCATAACAAAAAGAAATAAAGGTAAGAATGGTAGAAATGCTTCCAATAAAGGTAATAAAATTCCTGGAAGTGGTCCGAACGAGCGGTATTTATCAATTAAATCTATTACATTTTCTAGTGTAAACCATTCTTTGATTGAATAGAAATCCATGAACATTCCTCAATTCGTGCGCTATCAGGATAAAGAGTAAAACCATGTAAATTATATCACAATATATAGGAAAAATTCTTCATCCTTTGTTACAGATTACCCAATAGTGTATTGTTCTAACCCGATGCAAAAAGAAAAACAATCCTAAGCAATTACTTGGATTGTCTCTATTTGTAAGTCATAACAAGCTCATCAACGATCATTTTAAAAAGCTTTAAATCTTCTTTAAAATCCTCTGGTGTTGTTTTTGGTGTCTTACCTTGTGTCACAACATCATACAAATATTCTAATTCCACTGTATATGCATCTATAAATGTGGGTCTAATTGTTTTTTCTTCCAGCTCTTCACCAATTGTTTCTTTTATAGAGAGAGTTGTAGGCAATTGACGAATATAAGGTGTGTTGTATTGTATTTTTATTTGTTTTGTATCTGAAAAGACTTCCAAATGGGCATCAAATCTCCTAAGATTATCTACACCTGTCTCAAAGGTCGTGCAAAAACCGTCATATTCAAAAATAGCACTTATAAAGCTGCCTCCATTCCATTGAGTCGCCGTCACGACCCGTTTAGGAAAACCAATCAATTCTCTCATGGCAGATAAATCGTGACTGCTTAAACCACATAAAAGGCGATAAGCGTTTTGGATTTCGCTTGGAACATCCCCTATTGCAGCATGAACCATTGTTTTCGCTCTTGCTGCCCGATCTGCCTTCGCTTCTTCACTAATATCATTAAAGCGAAAAACATTATGAGATTGTTCTATAAATAAATGATTATGACCAATAATATCTCGTACTCTCGCATAATTAATTTTCTCTAGCTTTTTTACTTCTTCCACACCTTGAATGAAAGCTGGAGCAAAACGTCGCATATACCCGACCATCACTTGAACACCATTTGCATCTCGCGCAGCAATAATTTTATCCGCATCTTCCATTGTTAAACACATTGGCTTTTCAACGAATACATGCTTCTTGTTTTCTGCAGCTGCTACGACACATTCCGTATGGTATTCATCACTATTTAGGACAAACACTATATCAAGATCCTCTTGCTTCGTTAGCTCCATTGCATCTGTATATCGGTTCTTAACTTGATATTTTTCTCTTAACGTTTCTAGCAATCTTTCAGATATATCGCAAATAGCATTGATCTCATATTTGTTTTTAAGGGATTCTAATATAGGTAAATGAATCGTTTGCGCTACTTCGCCTAATCCAATAATTCCAACTTTTACAATTTGCATGAACTTTTCTCCTCATTTCCTTATATGAGAAATGCTCAATCTCACGACTTTCCACAGTCTTGAGACTCCCACAGCATAGTCATTCTCCATTCTTATGATTCTATTAGCCCCAATTTCATAAGATTGTCATAGCTTATTTTCAAGCTTTCAAATGGATCTCTATCGCTTTCATCCTGCTCAACGATTAACCATTTCGTACCGATTTCCTCTGCTATATTAGCGATTTCCTTAAAATCAAGGATCCCTTCACCAATTTCTACAAATGGTTCTTTAACGCCTTGTGCAAAAAGTTCTCTCAAATCTAAGAAACCTTCTCCAAACCCATTCGAAATATCTTCTCCACCCGCTTTCATATCTTTAATGTGGAGGAGCGGAGCTCGATTTTTTACTTTGCGAAGATATTCAACTGGATCTTCTCCTCCTCTTCTAATCCAATATGTATCCAATTCTGTTTGCACGAACTCAGGGTCTGTTTCACGTAGAAAAATATCGAGAACGTATTCTCCATCTACTTTAAAAAATTCCCAATGGTGATTATGGTATAGGAAAGTAACTCCCCGCTTACGGAACTGTTCGCCAACCTCATTCATTTTTTTCGCTTTTTCTAAAACATCATCTTTAGATTTAAAAATCATCGATACCGTTACAAACTTTTCAGCATTCATTTCTTCAAGATAATCTGCAATTTTATCTACTTCAAAATCTAAAGAATCAAATCCCGCATGTGTCCCGACAACCTTGAGTCCCAATCCATCTAAAAGTGTTTTTTGCTCTTGAATGGTCATGCCTTCTGGAGGAGGACCAAGTTCAATTCCTTTATAACCGATTTCCGCCACCTTTTTAATTGAACCAACATAGTCTTTACTCATCGCTTCACGAATCGTGTAAGGCTGAACGCCAATAGGAAACTTTTTCATATATTTATCATCCTCGCAAATTATTAATCTAATACATTATCCTGAAGGCCGAGCGGCAATGCTGCAGGACGGTCTACCATTGATTGAATATGAATGTGTTTTTCACTCTCTGATGATTCGAAAATTCCTAATGAAATATCTAATATATGTCTTGCTAAATGACCACTTGCCCGATGTTTTCTTCCTGATTGAATCGCATACGCCATATCAGCAACTCCAATTCCCCTACTATCTTCACTAAAACCGTGGGTAAGAGGAATTGTTTTCGTTTCAAAATTCGGATATTGAATTGTTACATCGCCAATGAATCCAGGGATAGGTCCAAAGAAGTTCGGATCCGGAACGGTCAGATTTCCTTTCGTTCCAAAAATTTCGAGTCTTGGACGATAGCCAAAGCTTTCCTTCGTTGCTTGAAGATTGGCCACTACTCCACTATGAAAATCTAAAGTGGCCGCTACGTTTGTCGGTGCTCCCACTGGGAAAGTTTCTCCGAATCGTGGGGACTTTTCATTCGTAATGGTAACCTTTTCATATAGTTTTTGTGCAGAACCTGTCACTCTTTTTACAGGACCTAACATGGCAACTAATGCGGTCAAATAGTAAGGTCCCATATCCATAAGCGGATCCCCGCCGAGCTTTAGGAAATTTTGAAAATTAGGATGCATCCCATCCGCAGCACTTCCCATAATTATAGAAGCATTAGCTGCATAAGGTTGCCCAATCTCACCGTCTTCAATTAACTTAATACAAGTTTGAATACTTGCACCTAAAAATGTGTCAGGGGCACAGCCAACAAGTAAACCCTTTGATTCTGCTACATTTAGCACCTCATCAGCATCTTCGCGATTAAGAGCAAACGGCTTCTCGGTATATACGTGCTTGCCAGCATTAAGCGCTTGCAAATTAATCGCCGCGTGAACGACTGGAGCTGTTAAATTGATAACGATTTCAACATTAGGATTAGCTAGCAATTTTTCAACTGAACATGAAATTGGGATATTATACTCCTCAGCACGTTTCGCTGCCAATTCCGGAACTAAGTCCGCAACCGCCACTACTTCTAGAACATTGTTAAAAACTTGAGTGCAATTTTTAAGATAAATGGCACTGATCATCCCGCAACCAATAACACCGACTTTTACCTTGTTCATATGATCCCTCCATTTTTATTATAAACCATTTAGAATATCTAACTAAAAAATAACATGACCCTACAGGATAATAAAGTACAATCCATTAGCAGAGGGTACCGATTGGTTCGACTAAGATTTTTAGTCCACTACGTGTAACAGGGATTTCTATACATGAGGGATAGTTAACACCATAATGAATCACTTGTTTAGCTATCTTTGTTTCTTTTTGACAAGCCCATTCACCTGCTATGTTCGGGTGCGTGATATGTCGGAAAATATCTACTCTTATACGTGAGCCTCTTTTTACAGTCTATGTGTGATTGGGCAACTATCTATTTCTACCATTACGATTTCTCCTGAGTAATAGTGAGTATGTTTATTGTCTCTATATCTAAGAATGGAAATTCCATCTCTTATATAATAAGATGTTCCATCTGGAACATTTCCATAATAGTGATTGTACATGATGTTACTTCAGCAATATTTTCATCCATTCAATCTTGTTTAATTATCCAGCTAAACGTATCAAATCCATCATTTTTTTATTAATGAATGGCGTCAATACACCCTCCGATTCCCCTGTTCCTCTAAAATCTTGTATATAAAGACATATCCATGTTTTACTCATAATTTTTGCCTTTCTTTCCATATTGATAACATATCTGGTTACGGTGAACGACTTAAAATAACTGGCCAAGGTCCATCTCCCTCGGAAAATGAACGTATGTAGATGATTTTATACCATCTCTCATAGGAATGAAGAATTGTTTACACGCATCAATTGGCATGCATCATATATCCCCTTTAGTATCGATCTTTTCCTCTGCACTAGCTATTGGTATTTCTATATAAGACTTATACCCCTTACCAATAAATATTTGTTGATTTGCGATTAATGTTTCTGTCTCTTTTGCCCAGTTACCTTTTTTATTTGGATGAATGTGATATGCCGGAAAATTTGATGAGGAAATATCTAACCTTAATTTTGAACCCTTTTTCAATTTCCAAGTAATTGGCCACAATTCTATTTCCATATCAACGACATTACCAGGTTTATATTCTTGAGGAGCTTTAGATCCGTTTCGGTAACGAATACTTGTAATTCCATCACGAATATTATATGCATCACCGTTTGGAAACACTTCCATGACTTTTGTTGTAAAAGAGGTGTCTTCTACATCAGTTGAAACACTAAGGTGAACTTTAAACGACCCCGAAACGTTTAAATCTTCTTCTAAAGTCATTGATACAAATGATAAAATATCAGCTCTATTTCCTATTGGATCCTGTAATACACTTGAAGGGCGACTTCCATTGAATCCGGGAGAAATCCAAGCCAAAAGAGCTTCCCCTCCTCTTGTCTTTACAGGTTTGGTTGGTTCATATCGAAATGAACAATAATTAGAAGATGAAGGAATCTCATCAGTTAACGTAAATGAGTCTATCCCTAAATAACTTTTCTTCTCAAGATATAATTTTTTGGTAGACAAATTTCCAAACGCTCTATCCCACGTTTTCCAAGTTCCATCGCCAATAAAATAAGTTTCAACAACTCCTTTTTGTTCACTATAATCCTCTTTTTTCAAATGATGATTAAACCATTTTACCGCTTCTTTAAAGCTATTAAAATCAGAATTTGGATAATCTAAATCTCCGCCCGGTGTTAAAGTATGGACCCACGGCCCAATTACAAATCTGCTTTTTTTCTTAATATCACCAGGTAATTTTTGATATCCGGCAACCATTCCTTCTATGTGATGATCATACCAGCCCCCAACTAAAAACAACGGAACTTTAATTTCCTTTGGAATCTTACTTAACCGATTCCAAATTCCTTTTTTCCAGTACTCGGAATCCTTATCTACATTTGTAACCCATTCCCTGTACCATTGGAACTCTCGTCCAAATAATTGAATGTCCATATCGATATGAGGTCTAATATGTAATGCTTTTTGATAAGTCTCACCTAGTTCTTCTTTTACCGTAACATCCGAGTTTTCAACAGCCCAAGAAGTATATATTTCGTGTCGAAACATACCATTCATATACATTTGTGCATAGCGTTCAGTCCCGAATACTCCAATAAATAAAGTCTTAACTTCTTTAGGCAATTGATTGGCAAGAATCCACTGTTCAAAGCCACCGTAGGAATGACCATACATTGCAATGTTTCCGTTCATCCATTCTTGTTTAATAATCCAATCTAATGTGTCTAACCCGTCATTCCTTTCATTATCAAATGGAATCCAATTCCCCTGAGAGTCACCCTTTCCACGACACTCTTGGCAAACAACAACATATCCATACTTAGTGAATTGTTTACTTGTTATTTCTAACATTTGCTTTTGTTGAGGATAAGGGCTTCTTTCCAAGATAACCGGCCAGGGTCCTTTCCCATATGGAAAATATATTCTTGTCATTAATTTTACTCCATCGCGCATCTCGACCATGTTTTCAACGACACAGTAAAAAGAATGGGTTGGGGGCAGTTCTACCTCCAACCTTTTATATTGGGATATAAGAGTATTAATAAAATCATTATTTTTACTACCTTTTTCCATTAAATTCACCCTTCCTAACATTTTTGAGTGAACCTTGAAAACTTCCAATACGAGTCCTAATAGCACTAACAATTACAACTTCTATTTTATTAACCTCTCACCTTTATTTTTATATGCAATTTTTCAAAATTCTTCGATTTCCATATCCAATAAAGCAGAACTAAGGCTTTTTCCGTGAGCATCCAAACTTAAAGAACGTGTTACACCACCGGATAATGCATTATGCATGACGAAATTAAGTGCCCCAATCGATGGTATTTCATAACGAATTACCTCACCTTCCACAATCCCAGAAAACCATTCTCTCACTCTTTCGGCAGTTACTTGTTTTCTGACAAACTCGTAGTCTTTCATGTCATAAACGATTAGAGATATATTAGAAATGTTACCCTTATCTCCTGTTCTAGAATGTGCTACATTTCTTAATTTCATCAATTTCACCTCAACGTATAGAACATTGATATCCATTTACTGTTATGGAAATCATCCAGTCAATGAACGACTGGTTTTGTGTGATTTTTTAAGGATCAGTGTTGAATATCTTGCTGAAACAACTCTGCAAGAGAAAATGGCGGTAAAGCCTCTTCGAATAGAGCAAATAGTGCATGATCATAATTGTTACGAACTTCGCAGTTACGGTCAAAGATCATTGTTGGCTCATTATCAACCGTGACGGCTGGCCAATTTGGTAGACTATCATGGTTAGGATTACCATTGCGGGCAAAGCTAACAAATGCATTGAATACTTGTTTTTCCAATTTATCAGACACACCTGGAATATTACATACTTCCACTTTATCCGTATTATGAAAGACAAATGGGATATCTGCACAATGCCAAGCAGTTTTTCCATGTTCATAAGGAAAGTCCAAGGTGAAATTGTATAGGTATACAGGTGCTTTTCCATCCGTAGCATGTAACTGAGCTAATGCTTTTGTCGGGATGCGGAAAACGCGATCCAATGACAGTAAATCTATTATCTTCTTGTCTGGGTATGCCTTGACAAACAAGTCTATTATTTCTTCTGAACGTTCACCGAATTTTTTAGCGACAATTGTTCTCATTTCCTCGTCTGTTAACTCTTGTTTATTAAATGGCAAAGGTGCGAAAGAAAACTCACCATAAACAGAGCCTACCATAAGTGGAATTGTTTTTGCATGTTCGGTATAGCCGCTTAACAGTGGTTCACCCATATAGAAGTCATCTTTGATTGGTGCACAACCAACATAATCACCTTCTTGTGCTATTTGGGGACTTACTTTATTATATGCCTGTGCTAAATCATGATATGGAATGGTTTCTAGTTTTTCTATTTCATTTTTTGAAATTTTTAATTCTTCTAGTAAAGCATTGACGATTTTTGTACCATCACCTTTACCTGGACGTAAAAGCTTTCCATCAGAAACACCACTCATCACAATCGCTTTATGGAACAAACCGTTTGCACTCGGAATTTGCATTAAACCAGTGACTTTCATACCACCACCAGACTGACCGAAAATTGTAACATTTTCTGGATCACCACCAAAATTTGCAATATTTTCATTAACCCATTGCAATGCTGCTACAAGATCGGCATGACCAGCATTGCCTGAGTTTTTATACTTTTCACCAAAAGGAGAAAGGTCCAAATATCCTAAAACATTTAATCGATGGTTGACCGATACAACAACTACATCACCGTGACGACTCATATTAAAGCCATCATAAGCTACTTGTTCAATAGAAGATCCTGCTGAATAACCACCACCATGTAACCAGACCATTACAGGTTTTTTAGCATGAGTATCTAAGCTTTCTGTCCAAACGTTTAGATTCAAGCAATTTTCATCCTGTGGCCAATATCGGTGTGGTACTAGAAGTTCACCAGTTGGAGTGTCTCTTGTAAGCAATGGAGATACTAAGCCATATGAAGTGGCTTGTTTTACTCCTTCCCAAGGAGTGACTGGTGTTGGCATTTGGAATCTCTTTGCTTCCGCGTAAGGAATGCCTTTAAAAATGTACATGTCATCGAATAAATACCCTTTCAATTTTCCGGATTTTGTTTGTACAAGAGCCACATCATCATATGCAAATTTTTTTACCATCGTTAAATTCCTCCATTAATTTATTTGACAA
>NZ_JAIAZY010000080.1 GCF_019459225.1 Bacillus sp. IITD106 | reverse complement strand
AACTATATGGAAATAAAATTTTTACTTGAAGATCATTTCCAAAAAACTGTGGATTTAATTATTTTGGATGATATTAAGCCTGCTTTAAAACCTGGCATATTAAGGAGTATTAAATATGCAGAGGGAGCCTAGAGTATTTTTAGAAGATATTTTAACAGCCACGGAAAAATTGAAAGAATCGTGAAAAATGGTGTTTTTTTGTCATTTTTCCTTATTGTCGGACTGGTTTTGTTGTTTTCTTCCAATCAACCAAAAAAGATAACTTCTCTTCGACCAAACCCGGTTATTCATTTTGGTTATTATTCTCTTAAAATGTTTATCGATTTCCGTAAGAATTATTATCTTCAAGCGTGGAAGGGGTAGTTCAGCGGTGGGGGACAATAGATGAGTTATACCAAACTATGGAGGAATTAAAAAGGAGTTCAATTCATCAGTGAATTGAACTCTTGCCTTAAACCCATTCCTCAGCCAATATGGCATAATAAAATTCATCCCACCATTCATCTCCATGAGGAATGCATTTTTTAAAAAATCCTTCCCTTCGCATACCGATTTTTTCCATGACTCTGTAAGAGCCTATGTTTTCGGGTTGGCAAGTAGCTATTATACGATGTAGTTTCATTGTTTCAAATCCGTATTTTATCACTGCGTATGCAGCTTCAGACGCATATCCTTTATTTTGATATTCGGGATTGAAAACCCAGCCAATTTCATAAGTATGTTCACCAAAATATTTAAAAAAGACAATATGTCCAATTAACTTATCTTCCTCAAGAAGAATAACGGGGAATTTTTCCGCCCTGTGGCCAGAATTTTTTTCGATGAAGCTTTTTGCGTCTTCCTCAGAAAATACATCTTCCGGAAGGTAGTGCATGACTTCAGGGTTTGAAGTGTACTCATAAAGAGCCCTCCAATCATTAGGCTCAAAGTTTCTTATAAGTAATCTTTCTGTTTTAATGTTCATTCGGTTCCTCCTGTTTAATGTCCAATAATAAGGTGCCCGAGTGTATATTCCGGGCACCTCCAATTTTATCTTAATCTTCCCACAGAACTACCCTCAAGCAATTCAACGGTAATCTTCAGTGGTTCGGTTTTCTCATTTTTAATTAACTGAATTAATTGCTCTGCGGCCTTAGAACCCCAGTCTTGTTTCGAATAATGAATAGTCGATAATCTAGGATGGACATATCGGGAAACTTCGATATCGTCGAAGCCAATAATATGAATATGTTCGCCGACGATGAAATCAGTCCCAGACAAATAATCATACATTCCAATTGCCATTTCATCGTTAAAGCAGAAGACGGCAACAGGATCGGTATAATTTTGAATGATTTGTTGGGCTGCTCGTTCTCCCGAGGGTTTGTCAAAGTCGCCTCGTATGATTTGATAAGAAATAGAAGGGGAGTTTTTCATTATTTTTCGTACAGTGTGCAATCTCTGTTCGGAGTCATATGAACCTGGTGAACCAGTTACGAACACAATTTGATTATGTCCATTCTCCAACAAGAAATTCACGGCAAGCTCAGCCCCCATTTTATTATCGAGCAACACGCGTTCAATATTGGGGTGATCAATTTCCCGATCTAACACAACGAGTTTATGACCACGGTCCGCATAGCTAATAAGTTCTTCATCCGGGAAAGTAGCATCTAGTATAATCGCGCCGTCAATAATTCCCTCTGGTAGAAATCGGTGAGATTCTCTCCCTGTACATACGACCAAATCATAGTCTTGATGATTCAAAGTTTCTCGCATACCGTGTAAAAGCTGCCCGAAGAAGGGGCCGCTGTAATCCGTTAAAAAAGCACCAATTATTTTGGTCTTTCGCTTTTTTAATGTTCTGGCTGCTGCGTTCGGTATGTAGTTCAGTTCTTTTGCGATAGCAAGTATTTTTGCACTCGTTTCTTCTGTCACTTTTGGACTGCCGTTCAGTGCATATGAAACAGTAGAAATAGAAACACCTGCTTTTTTCGCTATATCTTTAATACTTACCATTCCGTCCTCTCCATTCTTGCAAATCCACTTAATTCTAATGTAGCGATAGTTGTTGATTTTGACAATCACTAAAAAGAAAAAGCAGCGGTCAATTTGCCGCCGCTTTTGCTCTTATTTAAAAATGTCCACTGTATTTTGTTGCTCGTTCAATCGACTTATCCATTCTTCTTTCGCTATGCGTACTCCGCCTTTACGATATGGATTTTCAACTAGGTCCGTAGTTAATGCTTCTCCGTTTATTTTGACTGACGTTTCAGTGCTGCTTGTCAGATGGTAGACAAAGGTAACTGGCATGCTATCAATTTCAAAATCAAAGCGAAGACCGTTTAGTCTCTCTGGTAATACAGGGTCGATGATGAGGTCACCAGCTTGAATTCGAATACCAAGAACGTTTGAAATTAATTGATTCATATAAATCCCTGGGCCGCTCGAATAAATGCGCCAGCCGCCTTTTACCGCAACGGAACCAGTTCTTAATTCGTCAAATCGATCTTGTGCTTCATAACGTGTGTTAAATTTACCGTCAGAGCTGCTGAAGTAAGAATTGCTTTGACGCAATTCGGCATTTGGAACAGCTTGCTGAATACTGACAGGGTTAATGATTTCTAAACCTTTCCAAGCATCCTCCACTTTTCCAAGCTTCGCCATTGCTTCAATATAGCGAATATGAGCATGAACATATTGCAATCCAACTTCTCGTCCAAAATTAGAAGCTTGTTCAGCACGTTTGAAATGAGTGCTCACTCCACCTTGATAATTTGCAGGACGATTCATCAAGCGTACTCCATCCGGGCAGAAGAATGTTTCTTGAATGAGCTGATAATGATTTTCTGCTTGCTCCGGTGTTAAAAGCTCACTGATCATGCTGCGTGTCATTGGAAGGAGACGGTATTGGATACCTGTCTTCGTATCTTCAGGGTGAAGCATTTTTTCCGGCTGATCTGCGTTTTCCATGTATAAGAACCCAGGAATGATATTAGCTGGCTCCATATATTTATGGAAATCAACCTTAATTCCGGCTGCTAGTTCATACAATTCTTTTGATTCTTCTGGTTTTACTATTTCAAGTACTCTTGCCAACTGCTTGATAGATTGATAAGTTAAAGCAACTGTCCAGCTGCTTGCCATATATTGCTTCAGTTGAGCGTTTGCTGGTTGAAGGGTATCATCCCAGTCGCCATCACCGTAAGAAGATAGATACGTATCATGCAAGAAATGGTTCTTAATATAGTCTATTTCTTTCTTAGCATGGTCGAAAATCGTGAAAGTTTCTTCCGTAAACTGGAAGCTGCTTCGATCCATATATGGAACTTCTTCCTCTAGAATTCCGAAATCTTGCGTTACATTTAAATAATCACTCAACACTTTCAGAGGCCAAACGATGATATCTCCGTGACTTTCTCCAGCTTGAATGTTTAAATAACGATCAAACATAAACCATTGCGGCCAGTTTCCATCGTCTTCAAATTGATGGGAGAATACCGTTTTTACGATATTTTTCACGACGTGATATTTTTGTGTTGCCATAAAATATTCTACTGGCCCTTGGCAGACGTCGCGAGTTCCCCAAGCAGCGCCACCATATTGCTCAAGTCCGTGCGGCACCGAGTAATGTACAAGCATGTTGTGCGTATACCACCAAGCTAACGTATTGAATTTTTCGATAGACTCAGGTGTAACGCCATCAGAAGACAATTTAAAACCATTCATTGTCTTCTTGAAAAATTCACGGTACTTTTCAATTTCATCCACTACTTCACAATCAGTGAAAGGTACTGCGTTTCCATGGAGAAGGCCTTGAATCGTCATGGACCAATCAGCTGACTCATGTACTTCCATAACAACTAGAGAAGCGGAGTTAGCTTCTACATTTTGAGCCAGTAATTGTTCATCAGCTACATCGAATTCTGCACCTGTCACACGGAGACGATATGTTAATTCAGGGTAGTTATTTTTATTAAAAGCTGCTTGACCAGCCTTAAAAGTAAGTACTTCATTGTTTCTTTCCATTACAAATGGTGATTGAAACTCGTTGCTGTCCATAATAACTTGATTTGTTACTAGATAAGGATAAGCTTTGCCGCTTAATGTTTGGACTTGTAAATGAACTTCAGTAGAATCAACAGTTGTAAAGTTCGTAATCACAAATGTTTCTGTTTCAGTTTTGTAGTACCAACGGGCATAGTTAAAGCCTAATTCAAATAGAGAAGGCATCGTTAGTAGTTGATAATGGTCATCAACTTTTACATAAATACGTTGCCCGGAAGTTTTCATTACGTTAAGAGCATTTCTGGCATTCGTATTGAATTTGTTGAAAGAAGTGTTGCCGATTACGAGCTGGCTGTTAAAAATCCCGTACATATAGGACGTCGTTGTAATAACTTCCTCAATATCTTCAACATTATTTCCGCTCATTAAAATATGTCCATGAGGGCGCTCAACTAGCAGTTCTTTTTCCTTTAAGACAATATGTTCATGCGTATCTGTAAAGAACGAAAGCAGAGTGTCGCCGTCCCATTCTTCCTGATGACGATTAGGGAAGAGCTGTTTGATCTCTTCAACTGTCATTGATTTTGTTTGCAGTGGTTCACCAATGGAAGGAGAGATCGCCACTTTTTCGGTAGATGTAAAATCATTTTGACTAGCTTGGTTAACTAGTTCCCATGCATCATTTATTTCTTTTTCAAATTCTAATGTAGTGACTGCTTCTGGATGGTTTTCTTTTAAAAGACCATAAAAAACAAACTGTGCTTGACCAAAGAGTTTCACTCGTTCTGATTGAAGTGCTGTGTACGTAAATTCATATTGATATACTTCATTTGCGAGTGTGGCTTTAGATAATGCTTCCGGTTTGTTCGTTTCTTTATAAGATTTTCCGAAAAATTGGAAGCCATCTGTTGAATAGCCGACCACTTTGGATAGTGACCCTTGCTGCACATAGGGGAAGCCTGTAGATTGCGGCTGATTTTGGCGAGAGCAAACAATATAACCTCTTTTTTCATCGTTAAAAACCTTATTGTCTACGTATTGAGACATATATGCTTCATTGGAACGGACTGCTCCTTGATCTGCAAGGCCGATATCCTGAGCATAAATAACATCTATTTCTACTTCAGGACCATCTACAGAAACATCCCAAAACCAAATGTTATGATTTGTTAATGTAAACGTAACTTTGTAGTTTACTTGATTGTAAGAACCTTCCCAACGAGCTTGATTGTCAGAATATGAGAACTTACTAGTAGATTGCACGCCTAGTAGAGGAACTGCTTCAATTTTTTCACCTTCATGAAAGCGTAAATAAATATTATTTAACGAACCATCAATTGGATTGGCGATCCATTGACTAATCATGAGGTGATTAGACGCAGCCACTTGCAAATCTCCACTGTTTAAAAAAGAGAATTGCAGATTGCCGGCATTCATTTTAATCGTTGAATCTGTCATAGTAGTCATGATTAACTCCCTTGAATAATTGATATTTTTATCGGCAATCGAAACGTTTCGATTGCTTTGCTAATTGGATTATATACGCAGAGAAAACGTAAGTCAATAAGAGAATCGAAACGTTTTTATTATTTGTCCTTAATATGCTAAAATAGGTGTAAGTAGCCTCGTCGAAATAATTCAGATAGATTAAGTGTATTTTTAAAGAAAAAGAAAAGAAAAACATTGATATAATGTTTGGTAGGGGTTACATTTTTTATAGAGGTGAATTGCAAAGGGGGTGGGTAATATTGTATGAGCGTCGTTTTCAGAAAGAGGTAACCATTACTAAGCAAGTAGGGTTATCTTTTTTATTATCATTGCCGAAAGACTACGAAGAAAATGACGGAGTAGCTTATCCTCTCGTTTTGTTTCTTCATGGGATGGGAGAGCGTGGCGAAGATTTAAATCTAGTAAAAAAACATGGACCACCTAAACTTGCCGAGGAACGTGATTTTCCTTTTATTCTTGTGGCTCCTCAATGTCCAATCGATATAGAAAGATATTCGACTTGGCATCTTTACATGGATGATCTTAATGCACTAATCAATGAAATCATTGCTCAATATCGAGTAGATAAACAAAGAATCTATGTGACAGGCCTCAGTATGGGAGGCTACGGTACATGGGACTTGGCAAAGCGATACCCTGAAAAGTTTGCCGCAGCAGCTCCAATCTGTGGCGGGGGTTCCACAAAGCAAATAGAAAAGCTAAAGAATGTTCCTGTTTGGGCTTTTCATGGGGCGAAGGATGAGGTTGTTCCTGTTGAAGAAAGTGTACGCATGGTAGACGCGCTTAGTGAAGTAGGGGGAAATGTAAGGCTAACTGTTTATCCGGACGCTAATCATGATTCTTGGACCGAAACATATAATAACCCTGACTTTTATAAGTGGCTTTTAAGCCATAAAAAATAATAGTTGGTATCGTTTTCAAATATTAAGGCTATTTCAATTGTAGTTTCATTATAAATTTGATAGAATTAAGCGAAAAATGTGTAATATTTACAAGGGAGAAGATACATATGAGTAAACTTAAGGTAGCGGTTGTCGGCTGCGGAAGTATAGCAAGATATCGCCATTTACCTGAATATGCTGCGAATGACAAAGTAGAAATAGTCGCAGTGTGTGACATCGTTGAAGATCGTGCAAAAGAAATGGCGGAACAATACGGAGCTACAGCTTTTACGGACTACAAGACCATGCTAGCTGAAGTAGATGCGGATATCGTTTCTGTCTGTACACCAAACTACTTGCATGCTCCAGTATCAATTGATGCTTTAAACGCAGGCAAACATGTGTTATGTGAAAAGCCAATGGCCACTTCTGAAGAAGATGCACTTGCCATGATTGAAGCGGCTAAAAATAATAATAAAAAATTGATGATCGCGCACAATCAACGTTTCGTACCTTCTCATGAAAAAGCGAGAGAATTAATCGAAAACGGAGAGATTGGAAAGATTTATAGTTTCAGAACTGCTTTTGGACATCCAGGACCAGAAGGATGGAGCATTGATGGAAAAGATAGCTGGTTCTTTAGAAAAGAAGAAGCGTTCATTGGAGCCATGGGAGACCTTGGTGTTCACAAAACAGATTTAATGCGCTACTTACTTGGCGAAGATTTTGTTGAAGTAGGAGCTTTTGTTGAGTCAGGAGCAAAAGAAGATAGCACAGTTGATGATAATGCAGTATGCGTGTTGAAATCTGAAAGTGGTATTATCGGAACATTGGCTGCAAGCTGGGCGTACCAAAAAGAAGATAATTCAACTGTTATTTATGGAGCAAATGGTGTTTTACGTCTTGAAGACGACCCAGAGTACTCATTGATTGTTCATTATCGAAATGGTGAAACAAAGAATTTTAACCTCGGTAAAATTCAGTCCAACGATGAAGGCGGACAAACTAGTACAAGAGTTATCGAAAATTTCGTAAACAGCATCGTGAATGATACTGAGCCGCCAATTAATGGTGAAGAAGGTATGAAGTCGTTAAAAGTTGTTCTTGCGGCTCTTAAATCAAGCGAAACAAAACAAATTGTTCAATTTTAATTAAATGGGTTAAAATTGATTTGAGGTTATACGTTTAACCTCAAATCAATACATAATAAATTTTAGAAGGGATCGGTGTTAACGATGAAACTTGGTGTTTTTACAGTATTATTTTCAGACAAATCCTTCGAAGAAATGCTAGATCACGTAAAAGCTTCTGGTCTTGATGCAGTAGAAATTGGTACAGGTGGCTACCCTGGTAATGCGCATTGCGATCTTGACGCTTTGCTTGAGAGTGAAGAAAAACGCAAAGACTACTTGCATCAAGTAGAATCAAGAGGTCTTACAATCAGCGCATTCAGCTGTCACGGCAACCCAATCTCTCCTGATAAAGAATTTGCGGAGCAATGCCACGATACAATCGTGAAAACAATTAAACTAGCTTCATTAATGAATGTACCAGTAGTAAATACATTCTCAGGAACAGCTGGCGACCATGAAGGAGCGAAATATCCGAACTGGCCAGTTGCACCATGGCCAAATGAATATAGCGACGTTCTCCAATGGCAATGGGAAGAAAAACTCGTTCCATATTGGAAAGAAGTCGGTAAATTAGCTGAAGAGCATAATGTGAAAATTGGACTAGAGCTACACGGCGGATTCCTAGTTCATACACCATATACGTTGCTAAAACTAAGAGAATTAACAAGTGATGCAATCGGTGCAAACCTTGACCCAAGCCATATGTGGTGGCAAGGCATTGATCCAGTAGGAGCAATTAAAATTCTTGGAAAAGCAAATGCGATTCATCATTTCCATGCGAAAGATACATTCATCGACCAAGAAAATGTGAATATGTATGGACTGACAGATATGCAACCATACACGGAACTAAGAACAAGAGCTTGGAATTTCCGTTCCGTCGGATGTGGCCATGACATGAAAGATTGGTCTGATATGATGAGCGCCCTTCGCACTTACGGCTATGATTACGTCGTCAGCATTGAGCACGAAGACCCAATCATGTCCATCGAAGAAGGCTTCCAACGCGCTGTCACCAACCTACAATCAGTACTAATCAAAGAACAACCAGCTGCCGCTTGGTGGGTATAAAAATTCACATAACCTGCAAAGGAAACTCGGGCAAACAAACCTGCCTGCACCTTTGCAGGTTTTCTTTTTTGGGGACAGGTTCAATGGGGACGGGTTCAATAGGGACAGGTTTGGGAAGTTGGCAAATTGTTTGTTCTTGCAGTAATATTTGGTTTAGATGAAGAAGAGAAGAAGGATGTATTAGATGGAAAAGTTTATTGTAGTTGGTGCTGGGATTCTTGGTGCTTCGACGGCCTATCATTTAGCAAAAGCCGGTGCCGATGTTATCGTTATTGATCGGAAGGATAAAGGACAGGCTACGGATGCTGCTGCAGGGATTGTATGTCCTTGGATTTCGCAGAGGCGCAATCAAGCTTGGTATCAGCTTGCAAAAGGCGGAGCGCGCTTTTATCCGAATCTCATTCAAGAACTGGAAAATGAAGGTGAGTCGAACACGGGCTACGCTCGCGTAGGAGCAGTCAGCATACATACGGATTCAAAAAAACTCATTGAAATGGAAAAAAGGGCAAGGAAAAGGCGTGAAGATGCTCCAGAAATTGGTGAAATTCAATTACTTTCCCCATCGGAAACGAAAGCAGTATTTCCTTTAATTGCAGATGGATACAGCTCGGTTCACGTTAGTGGAGCAGCGCGTGTTGATGGCCGGGCTCTACGTGACGCGTTACTTAGAGCGGCGGAGCGGCATGGAGCACACATAATTCATGGAGATGCGGAACTCGTATTACATGGAATGAAAGTAATAGGCGCAAAGACGACTGATGAGTTGTATATCGCAGATACCGTAATCGTGACGGCAGGTGCTTGGGGTAGTCAACTATTAAAACCATTAGGGGTTCATTTTCAAATTGATTTTCAAAAGGGCCAGATTTTACATATGAATCTAAAAGGAATAGAAACAGATCATTGGCCTGTTGTCATGCCACCAGGCAGCCAATACATCGTACCGTTTCATAAAGGGAAAATTGTGGCAGGTGCAACCCATGAAAAAAACACTGGATTTGATTTGCGTGTCACAGCTGGAAGTATACAAGAAATTTTGTCTCAGTCTCTACAATTTGCTCCTGGGCTATCAAACGCTGAGGTGGTCGAAACAAGAGTCGGTTTCCGCCCTTTTACGCCTGAATTTTTACCAGTAATCGGTGCGCTGCAAGAGTATGAGGGAGTTTTAATCGCCAACGGTTTAGGCGCTTCTGGTCTTACGATGGGTCCTTATCTAGGTTCTTTATTGGCAAAATTAGCGTTAAAAGAAGAAATCGATTTAGATTTAGAAACATACTCGATTTCTGGGGCACTTGGAAGCATGTAAAGATTTTGTAAAAATCCATTACAATAAGGCATTATATGATAATCTTAATATAGAATTTCGATTCCGAAGTTCTATATTTTTTTA
>NZ_JAIAZY010000008.1 GCF_019459225.1 Bacillus sp. IITD106 | reverse complement strand
TGTCCATAAGGGTATGATACAAATATACTTTCAACTTTATAGGGGGTAACTATGATGGCTGCAAAATTTAAAAGAATCCACTTAATCGTACTCGACTCAGTAGGGATCGGAGAAGCTCCTGATGCAGCGGCATTTAATGATGAGGGGGCGGACACTTTAGGGCATATCGCGGAAAAAATGAATGGACTAAATATGCCGAATATGGGAAAGTTCGGACTTTCCAATATAAAAAAAATAAAAGGGATTAAGGAAGTGGAACGTCCACTAGCTTATTACACCAAAATGCAAGAAGCCTCCAGAGGAAAAGATACGATGACTGGCCATTGGGAAATAATGGGACTTATTACGAGTCACCCATTTAAAGTTTTTCCAAATGGTTTTCCTGAATTGCTTATCACACAACTGGAACAAGCTTCAGGGAGAAGTGTCATAGGCAATATACCGGCGAGTGGAACTGAAATCATTGAACGGCTTGGTGAGGAGCATATGAAAACAGATGCGCTGATTGTTTATACTTCAGCAGATTCAGTATTACAAATTGCGGCACACGAGGAAATTGTTCCTCTTGACGAATTATATGAAATTTGTGAGAAAGCCAGGGAGCTGACATTGGTTGATGAATATAAGGTCGGACGGGTGATTGCTAGACCATTTATCGGTGAACCAGGCAATTTCAAACGAACACCTAATCGTCATGATTACGCGCTAAAGCCTTTCGATAAAACAGTCATGAATGAACTAAAAGACGGTGGACTAGATGTGATTGCTATTGGAAAAATTAACGATATATATGATGGAGAAGGAATAACAAAAGCGGTAAGAACTGTTTCCAATATGGATGGAGTAGACAAGCTCATTGAGGTGATGGAACAGGATTTTACAGGTTTAAGCTTTGTTAATTTAGTCGATTTTGATGCTTTATATGGGCATAGAAGAGATCCGGAAGGTTATGGAAAAGCACTTGAAGAATTTGACGCAAGGATACCGGAAATAATGGAAAGATTGAAAGAAGATGATTTGCTGATCATTACGGCAGATCACGGAAATGATCCGATTCATCATGGAACCGACCATACGAGGGAATATGTCCCACTCATTGTATTTTCAAAACAATTTGATGGTGGGGGAGAACTTCCTTTACGAAAGACATTCGCAGATATTGGCGCAACAGTAGCTCATAATTTTAATATTCAATGGAGAGGGGAAGGAGAAAGTTTTTTAGAAAAATTAAGATGAATAATGAATGAACAGAAGCTTGTTGGGAACTCAAAACGTTCTCAACAAGCTTTTTCTTTTTACCTTGTATAAATACATTAATGATGGGAGACAATGATAAATATGGAAATCATTTCCGATTATTTATCTATGAAAAATTGGAGGGACCCGTATGAAGAAATGGATCAGTTCTTGCCTTGGTATAGTTATGTTTTTTTCAATATTATCACAATCTGTAATGGCAGAAGAGAAACAAGTTGAACTTTCAAACGAATCAAAATCAGCTATCTTAATAGAACGAGATACTGGAACTGTCTTATATGAAAAAAATATGCACGAAAAATACTCCCCTGCCTCCATGACTAAAATAATGACGATGCTTCTCGTTATGGAAGCGATTGACGAAGGTAAATTTTCTTTTAAAGATAAAGTGGCAACGAGTGAATACGCTGCTTCGATGGGAGGCTCCCAGATCTTTTTAGAGCCTGGTGAAGAAATGAAAGTAGAAGAACTTTTATTAGCAGTTGCCATTGGTTCCGCAAATGACGCTTCTGTTGCCTTAGCAGAAAAAGTAGCTGGAAGTGAAGAAAACTTTGTAAATATAATGAATAAAAAGGTTCAGGAGTTAGGGCTCAAAAATACAAAGTTTCAGAATACGACGGGTTTACCAGCCAAGGATCATTATAGTACGGCGTACGACATGGCTATAATGGCAAAAGAATTACTAAAATATGAGGAAATAACCGATTTTACAAAAATGTATGAGTCCTATTTAAGGGAAGACACGGATAAGAAGTTTTGGCTAGTCAATACGAATAAACTAGTAAAATTTTACCCTGGAGTAGACGGACTAAAAACTGGATTTACTAGAGAAGCCATGTATTGTCTAACGGCAACAGCGAAAAAAGATGGAATGCGTGTCATTGCGGTTATATTCGGAGCACCGACTTCTAAAAGTAGAAATGCCCAAATAACGAAAATGCTTGACTATGCCTTTGCAAATTACGCCTCACACTCTGTCTATAAAAAAGGCCAGGCACTTGGAAAAGTAAAAATCAGCAAAGGAAATATGAAAGAAGTAAAAGCAGTAACAGGTGAATCAGTTTCGGTTTTGACGAAAAAAGGAGAGCAGATTTCGAATCTTACAAAGGATATAAAATTGAACAAGCATTTAAAGGCACCTATTCATAAAGGTGATGAAGTTGGGATGTTAACAATTACACAAAACGGGAAAACCCTCACAAAAACAAAACTAGTAGCTGAGAAAAATGTTAAAAAAGCTACTTGGTGGGAGCTCTATAAACGTACATTCGGAATGTTCACTAAATCTAATTGAGCATAAAAATGTTGCCCAAGGTTCTAGCTCAAGCTGCGAGATAATGAAAAATGTTGGCGAATTTCTTCTAGTTTTGTCATGAAGAAGGAATTGAGCGATAAAAAATAGAATTGACTCACTATACTCTTATGCGAGGAGGCTATAGATAAGTGAGTCTATCAATTAATTTAGAAGTTAAGCAAGATGTACTATGCATCAGATTATCAGGAGAACTGGATCATCATACAGCCGAGGAACTAAAAAGTAGAGTAACCGATGCCATCGAAAAATACCAAATCCTCCATATCGTCATGAATTTAGAAAAATTAACGTTCATGGATAGTTCTGGTCTCGGAGTCGTGTTAGGGAGATATAAACAAATAAAATCAAAAAACGGTGAGATGGTCGTTTGTGCGATTACCCCTCCAGTAAAGCGATTGTTTGAAATGTCCGGTTTATTTAAAATTATAAGACTGGAACCATCGGAACAATTTGCGCTTGAAAGATTGGGGGTAGCGTAACAAATGAGAAACGAGATGCAAATTCAATTTAGTGCATTAAGCCAAAATGAATCTTTCGCCCGTGTGACAGTTGCTGCATTTATCGCTCAATTGGACCCAACACTCGATGAACTGACGGAAATTAAAACCGTTGTCTCGGAAGCTGTTACAAATGCGATTATTCATGGATACGAACACAACCCCGCAGGAATTGTATACATTTCTGTAGCCATTGAAGATGATATGATCGATTTGGTTATTAGAGATAATGGTGTAGGGATTAAGGATATTGAAGAAGCAAGACAGCCGCTGTTTACGACAAAACCTGAATTAGAAAGATCAGGAATGGGTTTTACAATTATGGAAAATTTTATGGACCATATGGAAGTGGAATCACACCCAGGTACAGGCACAACGATTCGCTTAATCAAACACGTAACTAAAAACAAAGCGTTATGCAATTAAGGAGCCGCGCCTATGGATGTGGAATTAAAGAAAGAGGCAAATAAAGGCTTTTTGAAGGATGCGGAAGTAAAAGAATATATTAGAAGAAGCCAAGAAGGGGATCAAGAAGCACGAGACATTCTGGTGGAAAAAAACGTAAGGCTTGTTTGGTCTGTCGTCCAGCGCTTTTTAAACAGGGGATATGAACCTGATGATCTTTTTCAAATAGGCAGCATCGGTTTATTAAAGTCTATTGATAAATTTGATCTTTCCTATGATGTGAAGTTTTCAACTTATGCCGTGCCGATGATTATTGGAGAGATTCAACGCTTTATCCGCGATGATGGTACAGTTAAAGTAAGCCGATCTTTAAAAGAATTAGCGAATCGGATCCGAAAAGCGAGAGATGAACTCGCCAAAAAACAGGAAAGGGTTCCGACTATTAGTGAAATTGCTGATTACTTAGGTGTTAGTCGTGAAGAAGTAATTATGGCACAGGATGCCGGACGTTCTCCTTCTTCCATTCATGAAACGGTTTATGAAAATGACGGGGATCCCATCACTTTAATTGATCAGATTGCTGATCAGAACGAACATAAATGGTTTGATAAAATTGCATTGGAAGATGCTATTAGAGGACTTGATGAACGAGAGCGTCTTATCGTTTATCTGAGGTATTATAAAGATCAAACACAGTCGGAAGTTGCCGCACGCCTCGGAATTTCACAAGTCCAAGTTTCACGACTTGAAAAGAAAATATTGGAGCAAATGAAAGAACACATGGACGCCTGAACAGGCATCGATGTGTTCTTTAGGATTTACCCTTTCCTGCATGAAACAATAGAGTTTTTCACATACTAATTAAAGCTCTTTACAATCTATTTACGATAATCAAGAAATGCAGGAAGTGAAATTAGTGGTAAATACCATATATATTCGAATGCGAAGTCGGGTTGAAACAAAAGAATGTAAGAAAATCACCCTTTCGCAAACTGCACAAATTATTGCACCCGATCAAGACTTTCAAGATTTACACAATCTTATTGTTTATGAACTTAGTAAAAATGATCATCAGCTTGTTGTACTCGATGTGATGTCCGTTATTAAAATCATTTCATTACATTACCCAGATTGTGAAATTCAAACAATCGGTCCCTCACAAACAATCATAGAGGTTATAAAGGAAAAGAAGTTAACATCATGGCCTTTATTTCTTTTTGTCTGGCTTTTGCTTTTTACCGGGTCTGGTTTAGCGATTCTAAACTTCCATGAAGAAGTAAGTATGCAGGCTGTTCACCAAAAATTATATTGGATTATTACAGGTAAAGAAGTTGCAAAACCTCTGCTGCTGCAGATCCCATATTCATTTGGCATTGGCATGGGAATGATTTTGTTTTTTAATCATATTTTCAAAAAAAGATTCAATGAAGAACCAAGTCCTTTAGAAATCGAAATGTTTAATTACCAGCAAGACCTTGATCATTATGTGACAATAAAAGAAAACAATGAAAGTGTTAAACGTCTAGATGGTGATTGAGAAAGTAATAGTCATATTAATTGGTTTGGCAGGGGGCTTAGCAGTAGGGAGTGGTTTTGTTGCTTTCTTAACTGTGCTTGGCATCATACCGCGTCTCACTCAGCTAACAAAAACAGCTAGTATGATTCAAATTTATGAGTGGGCCGTAATCCTCGGGGCGGTTTGTGTAGGATGGATCGATCTACGCAATCAATCACTACATATGGAAGCTTCTTTTATTATGGCGATAGTCGGTCTTTTTTGCGGATTGTTTATCGGAATGCTGGCTGCAGCTTTAACAGAGGTACTTAATGTTATCCCGATACTATCGAAGCGAATTAGACTTGAAAAACAATTATTAAGTTTATTGATGGCAATTGTACTTGGAAAGATTATAGGTTCTTTGTTCCAATGGCTTTATTTTAATAACATTTGACGGAAACCAAAAGGGAGCAGATCGCATGTCAACTAGGTATCGAACATCAAAGGATGCAATCGACAAAAATCTTGATGACCTTGAAAGGTATTTTAAAGAAAGGATTGGATTAGGAACAAGCTTTGATCTAGGTAATAGGAAATTTGTTGTTTTAAATAAACGAGTACAAATATTTTACGTCAACGGTTTAGTTGAAACATTATTTATTACGAATATTATTAAGGAACTAGTCAATCTAAATGATCATGAAAAACGAACAACAAAAATTTACGATGTAATTGAAAATCGGATAATCCACGAGTCAGTGGAAAAAGTGAAGACTAAAGATGAGATGGTTGATCAAGTGCTATCCGGACTCATAGCACTTGTTGTAGAAGGTGAGGGAGAAGCATTAATTATTGATGTTCGCTCTTACCCAGGTAGACAACCAGAAGAACCTGATACGGAAAAGGTGATCCGTGGTTCGAGGGATGGATATGTAGAAAATATTATAGTGAATACAGCATTAACGAGAAGACGCATACGCGATGAACGATTAAGATTTGAAATAACAAAGATTGGTGAAAGATCAAAAACGGATGTAGCTATTGGGTATATAAAAGGTGTAGCAAATCCTGATCTAGTTAAGACGATAAAAAAAGAATTATCCAGTATCGATATAGATGGAATCACAATGGCGGATAAAACAATTGAGGAATATTTAATGAAACAAGGTTATAATCCATATCCGCTTGTTCGTTACACTGAAAGAGCGGATGTCGGAGCCATTCATTTATTGGAAGGGCATGTGCTCATTTTTATTGATACTTCCCCTAGTGTAATGATTACCCCGGCTACTTTTTTTCATCATGTTCAACATGCTGAAGAATATCGACAATCTCCTGCAGTTGGAACATTCGTACGTTGGACAAGATTTCTGGGGATTTGGGCATCTATTTTTTTACTGCCATTATGGTTTTTATTTGCAATAGAACCTTCAATGCTTCCAGATAAATTGTCTTTTATAGGACCAAATGAACAATCGGATATTCCGTTAATTATCCAATTGCTAATTGCAGATCTAGGTGTGGAGTTTTTAAGGATAGCGGCCATTCATACTCCAACACCTTTAGCAACAGCAATGGGATTAATTGCAGCTGTATTAATTGGGCAAATAGCAGTAGACGTAGGATTATTTCAATCAGAGGTTATTCTTTATGTTGCCATAGCGGCGGTAGGAACTTTTTCAACACCTAGTTATGAGTTAAGTGTTGCGAATAAAATAGTTAGAATGTTTCTGCTAATGAGTGTGGCAATATTCAAAGCGCCAGGATTAATCATTGGGGCCACTGTTTATATCATTTATTTAGCCCAACTGCGTCCTTTAAATGCTCCTTATCTATGGCCGGTAATACCTTTTAACCCTGCTGCATTTGTTCATATATTAGTAAGGCGCACTGTTCCAGGCGCACTGCTAAGACCGAGCATCGTCCATCCTCGCGATCGTTTCAGACAGCCGCCTAAATCCCAATGAGTCCATTGCAGAATTAATTATTGTGTGGTAAAGTTTATGCTACTTATAAGAGAATGTTCAAAAGTCCGGTAAATTTGAACACGCACTAGAATAGATTGAAAGTTGAGTCATAGCGGCTTGTTAGTTAGCGGAGGGAGAAATATGCATTTACATGGTACGGCAAAAATTAATCAAAATGGACACTTGGAAATAGGAGGCAAAGATACGGTGGAGCTTGCAGAAAAATATGGTACTCCACTATACGTATACGATGTCGAACTAATTCGAAAGCGAGCTAGGGCTTTTAAAAATACATTTACTAAATTAGGTGTTCCTGCACAAGTGGCATATGCGAGTAAAGCATTTTCAACAATTGCGATGCTTCAGCTCATTAAAGATGAAGGTCTTTCACTTGATGTAGTTTCTGGAGGCGAGCTTTATACAGCAATTAAAGCTGACTTCCCTGTAGAAAAGATTCATTTTCATGGAAATAATAAAAGTGATGAAGAACTTAAAATGGCTTTGGATTACAAAATCGGCTGCATCGTAGTCGATAATTTTCACGAGCTTCATACATTGCATCATCTTTGCTCGGAAAGGGATCAGAAAGTAAATATATTATTAAGAGTTACACCAGGAATAGAAGCCCATACGCATGATTATATTTTGACTGGGCAAGAGGACTCTAAGTTTGGTTTTGATTTACAAAATGGCCAAGCAGAAACGGCTTTAATTTTTGCTATAGAAAGCAACTATTTGAATGTTTTGGGATTGCATTGCCATATTGGTTCTCAAATTTTTGAAACAATTGGCTTTGTGTTGGCAGCAAGAAAAATTCTTGATAAAATGTCAAAATGGCAAAAAGAACTAAATTTTATACCAAGTGTTTTAAATCTAGGTGGAGGATTCGGTATCCGCTATACGGATGAAGATACACCATTAGACCCTTCTAGTTACGTAGAGGAAATGATTAATGAGGTAAAAAAAGAAACCGAACGCCTTTCCCTTCCTATGCCTGAAATTTGGATTGAACCGGGCAGATCGCTTGTCGGGGATGCAGGGACAACTTTATATTCGATTGGATCAAGCAAGGATGTCCCGAATATTAGGAAATATCTTGCTGTTGATGGCGGTATGACAGATAATATTAGACCGGCATTATATGATGCTAAATATGAAGCAATACTCGCAAATCGGGCAAATGAGCAACCGAAAGAAAAAGTATCCATCGCGGGTAAATGTTGTGAATCAGGTGATATGCTAATTTGGGACTTGCCATTACCCGATGCTGGAACGAATGATATACTTGCGGTATTTTGTACAGGCGCCTATGGATATTCGATGGCAAATAACTATAACCGTATCCCAAGACCTCCAGTAGTATTTGTAGAGAACGGGCATGATCAACTCGTTGTTAAAAGAGAATCATATGAAGATTTATTAAGACTCGATCTTCCTTTTATGGAAAAAACAAAGATTTAACATGAATGAGGATTGTAATCCTTTTCTATTAAGTTGCATAGATAAGAAATAGCTTGTACAATTAATTTTATGGTCGCACAATTTATAAATGTGTGCTTAAGATGGTGTAAGGGAGTCAGTTCTTTGCGTAACAAGAATATTATCGTATTTGTCTTGATCTTCATCATAGCCATTTTATGGGGAGTTAGTTATTGGTTGTTTATTGCACCAAATCGTTAATCGCCTCTTTTTGATCCGTTAACAGCTTTTGCTGGAAAAAAGTTAAACGAGGGGTCTATTATGTTAATTCGATATAAGAAAGCCTATGAAAAGATCGCAATGGGTCTTCTCTCATTTATGCCGAATGAGAAAGACCTGAAGAAATTGCAACAGACAATGAAAAATTATGAATCTGAAGATAATTGGCAGCTTTTTTTATGGAAAGAAGAAGATATTACAGGGTTGATAGGTGTAGTTCTCACAGATGATACAGTGGAAGTTCAGCATATATCGGTCAATCCCTCCCATCGATATGAAGGAATTGGGAAAAATATGTTATTATCCATAAAGCAGATTTATCAGGATAAGGACGTCATTCCTGGTAAGTATACAGCAGCTTTTTTTGATAAATGTGATATGGAATATTAAAAAGAGGAAAAGCATCTGTAGCTAGACATAACAAGTAATGTTTGACTGATTAGAACAAGAAATTTAGATTGTCGATTGTTGCAGACTATAAGAAAACCGGGTACATTTTAAAAAATGCCCGGTTTTTATTATATAAGTGCATATCGTCTTTTAGTAATAACTTTTGAACGCTTTCGTAATATATGCTTATGGACAATGCTATCAGGAGCTTCGTCAACTAGAATTCCCCATGCATTTCCTTTAATAGCGCTTCTCTCTGTACAAATTGTCACTAACAATTGATCATATATCGGAATATTTATTGGCTTGTATGGCATTTTGAGATGCATCCTTGCCTTACTTATATTAAGTTCCTCGATCAATCCCTCATAATCAATGCCTAGCATACTTACTTCTATTTCTTTATATAATAAAAGGTGGATAGCTTTATCGATTAATTTTAAGGATCCTTTTATATTTCCTCTCCGATAATGATAAAAGCTTACAGCTATTTGAATAAGTCCCACCCAAATTGAATCCCTGGCCATACCATTATCTTTCCAATGTTCCTCTAACACTTCATGGCATTCAAAATAATCACGATCACCATGAAAATGGATTAAAAATGATACATATGCTTCAGTAAACGACAATTATCCTACTCCTTCCTATTTGAATATCTTTTATTATAACATGCACTCTAAAAGGAATTATGTACTTTATAGTAATTTTTCTTCATTTTCCAGCCGACCTATTATATGATAATAAAGGCATATTCATTAATAATTGTGCGAAATCGGTGATAAAATGGAATATCATGTTAAAATAGATGCCTTTGAGGGCCCGCTTGATTTATTGCTGCATTTGATTAATCGTTTAGAAATAGATATATATGATATACCTATGGCGGAAATTTCAGAACAATATTTATACTATATTCATACAATGACTGAATTGCAGCTTGATGTTGCAAGTGAGTACTTAGTAATGGCCGCTACATTACTTGCTATTAAAAGTAAGATGCTATTGCCTAAATATGATGAGGACATGGATGATGAGTATTTTTATGAAGAAGAAGATCCTCGCGATGAATTAGTAGAACAGCTTATCGAATATAAACGTTATAAAGAAGCTGCCGAAGCATTGAAGCAAAAAGAATTTGAGAGAGGTCAAATGTATACGAAGCCGCCAATAGATCTCTCGCCATATGCGGACAAAAGTCAGCATGAACTAATTGAGTATGGCTTTTCCATCTATGATATGCTTGGTGCATATCATAAGTTACTAAGAAGAAAAAAACTTCAAAAGCCATTATCGACTAAAATTACTCATCAAGACGTATCGATAGATGATAGAATGGTAGAAATACTGAATGAACTTAAAAATCGTAATACTCGTACTAATTTTTATGATATGTTTCCACATGATGACCGAGGGCATATCGTCATTACGTTTCTGGCAATGTTGGAATTAATGAAGCGAAACGAAATCAATGTGGAACAAGATGAGATATTTGGAGAAATTTATTTAACTGCTAGAAGGGAGAATGAGGCTATTGGAGGATTCTAAGCTGCTAGGTATTCTCGAATGCCTTTTATTCGCAGCAGGCGATGAAGGTTTATCGTTGAAACAAATATGTTCTACAATGGACATTGGCGAGGAAACAGCCATGTCCTTAATAAATGAACTTCAAACAAATTATAATCAAGATCATAGCCGAGGTATTACAGTAACGGCATTAGCGGAAACTTTTCAGCTCGCTACGAAGAGGGAGTTTGCTGATTATTTGGCAAAGCTAGTAGAAAGTCCGGGATCCTCAACACTATCTCAAGCCGGTCTTGAAACTCTGGCGATTATTGCTTATAAACAACCTATTACGAGAATGGAAATAGAAGAAGTAAGGGGAGTTAAAACAGAAAGACCTCTGCAAACGTTAATCGCTAAGGGGTTAATTATGGAGGTAGGAAGAGCAGAGGGTACAGGTAGGGCAAAATTATATGGAACGACAAAGGAATTTCTTGACTATTTTGGCCTGAATCATTTAAAAGAACTACCTGAACTTCCAAAACAGACGGAAGAAGATGAACTTCAAGAAGATGCAGATTTATTTTTCTCCACATTTAAAGATCAAATTGAATAATAAGACATTCAACTACCGGTTATACACGACCGGTAGTTTTTTTATCATAACATTCATTAAACAGCATAGACTTGTACAAATAAAACAATGGCATACTTTTGGGGAGCGGAAGAATGGGAGCAGGAAGAGTAGCGGCAATGATATGTTCTTGTTTACTGTTAATGCAGATGCTTTATTTACCGAGAGAAACAACCGCAGCTGTCAATATACCAGTAAGTGCGTCAGGTGCAATTTTAATGGAAAAGAATTCGGGAAGAGTGCTATTTGAAAAAAATGCTGATGAAATTCATAGAATTGCATCCATTACAAAAATAATGACCGCCATTCTTGCAATCGAATCAGGAAAGATGAATAAAGTTGTCACAATAAAAAAACAGGCTGTTTATGCGGAAGGATCATCGATCTATCTTCAAATTGGAGAAAAAATGAAACTAGAAGATCTTGTATATGGCCTTATGCTTAGGTCGGGTAACGATGCAGCCAATGCGATCGCTGATTATATAGGAGGCAGTATTGAAGGGTTTGTCTTTTTAATGAATCAGAAAGCAGAAGAATTAGGAATGACAAATACTAAATTTGCAAATCCTCATGGATTAGACGATAGTGAAGATCATTATTCAACCGCCTATGATATGGCATTATTGACGAGATACGCCATGAATAATAAACAATATCAAAAAATTTCGGGAACGAAAGTGTATAAATTCCAAAGAGAAAATGGACCGCAAAGTTGGATCAATAAAAATCGTCTCTTAACTGAAAAATATAAGTATTGCACAGGCGGGAAAACGGGTTTTACAAAGAGAGCTGGCAGAACACTCGTCACAACTGCCGAAAAAAACGGAACTGAATTAATTGCTGTGACGTTAAAAGCATCGGATGATTGGAATGACCATATCACCATGTATGAACGAGGTTTTAAAGAATACTCGCTTAAAACAATCATTCCTAAAGGCACCCTTGCAATTAATACAAAAGGGTTAAAAAACAAGGAATTATACGTAAAAAACACCATTATCTATCCATTATCCAAAAAAGAATATAGTGATCTGCAAATAGAATATAAGCTTCATAACCCTAGTATACTGGCTAAAATGAATGGGGGAAGAGTCGGAACGGCGATATTTCATTTTCAAGATAAGGCTGTAGAAAAAGTTCCTATTTATATCAGACAAACACATAAAAAGCATGAAGAAAGCTGGTGGGTGAAATTAAAGAATATTTTATTTAGCCAGATGGGTGTGATTTTCTATGATTAATTATATTTGGGTCGCCATGACTATAATCGGATTAATCTTTGCGGCCGTTAATGGAAAAATGAAAGATGTGAATGAGGCGATATTCCATTCGGCAAATGAAGCGGTGACCTTATGTATTGGCTTAATTAGTATTCTTGTCTTTTGGTTAGGCATGATGCGAATCGCACAAGAATCCGGCCTATTAAATAAGCTTTCAAATCTTTTTAAGCCTATTATTTTAAAACTATTTCCAGAAGTTCCTGAAGATCATCCGGCAGTCGGATATATTTTATCTAACATCATTGCCAACATGCTCGGCTTAGGAAATGCCGCTACACCTTTAGGCATTAAAGCGATGGAACAGCTTAAAGAGCTGAATGGTGGTAAAAATGTCGCTTCTAGATCCATGATCACCTTTTTAGCATTAAATACTTCTGGATTGACCCTCATACCAACAACAGTACTTGCGATTAGAATGAACTATCAGTCAGCTTCTCCTACCGAAATTGTTGGACCTACTTTATTAGCAACAACTTGCGCTACCATTTTTGCAATTATAATAGATCGATATTTTTATATGCGCCGAAGTAGAAAGGGCGTGAAGTAGGTTGCAGATTGTATCACTCATATCATTATGGATCATTCCTGTCATCATAGGAGTGATTCTCGTTTACAGCACATTAAAAAAAGTACCAACTTATGAGCATTTTGTTGAAGGCGGGAAGGAAGGCATAAAAATAGCCGTTTCCATTATTCCATTTTTAGTAGGGATGCTTGTCGCCATAACCGTTTTTAGAACTTCAGGAGCGCTCGATTTTTTCATAGATCTTTTAAGACCGCTATTAAATACATTAGGAGTTCCCGCCGAAGTAGTACCACTTGCATTGATTAGGCCAATATCGGGGAATGCGGCACTAGGTTTAATGAGTGACTTAATTTCACAACATGGGCCAGATTCATTTATTGGCAGGCTGGCTTCAACTATTCAAGGCAGTACGGATACAACATTTTATGTACTAACTGTTTATTTTGGGGCAGTGGGAATTAAAAAAATGGGAGATGCTTTAAAGGTAGGATTATTAGCGGACCTCGTAGGCATTTCTGCCGCTATCATCATCGTAACGATAATGTTCAGTTCTTAATCTGGACATTTTTTTGTTTTTTTCTAAATAAAAAAGTTGTCTTTTTTTGATTTTCAAGATACTTAATGTAATAATTCATTAAGTAAAAGCTAGATATATTCACGTTTTGCAATATGTATGATGAGGTGAATGAAGGTGGAACGTTTACAAAAAGTCATTGCTTATGCGGGGGTTGCATCCCGAAGAAAAGCAGAAGAATTGATCCTTCAAGGAAAAGTGAAAGTAAATGGACAGATCGTTAAGGAACTGGGAACGAAAGTGTCTTCTACAGATAAAATTGAAGTGAATGAAATTCCTCTTGTTCAGGAAGAAAAAAAATACTTTTTATTTTATAAACCACGTGGTGTTATTTCGGCTGTAAAGGACGATAAAGGAAGAAAGGTAGTAACGGATTTTTTCCCTCATGTTGAAGAAAGAATTTATCCAATCGGAAGGCTTGATTACGATACTTCTGGACTTTTAATCCTTTCGAATGATGGAGAATTCACTAATTTGCTTGCACACCCTCGTTATGGAGTTCCGAAAGTTTACATTGCGAAAGTGAAAGGAATTCCATTAAAAGAATCGTTAAGGAAATTAGAACGTGGAATTCAACTTGAAGATGGGAAAACCGCACCGGCAAAAGTAAAATTGCTATCTTTGGATAAACGGAAAGGCAGCTCAATTATCGAAATTATTATTCATGAAGGCAGAAATCGACAAGTTCGAAGAATGATGGATGCGATTGGACATCCTGTCCTCAAGCTTAAACGCGAACAATACGGTACATTACATTTACGCGGATTAAATGCAGGTGAGTTTCGAGAATTGACTCCCCATGAAGTGAAACAGCTAAGAACACTTGCAGAAACAGGAAAAGGTTGGCATCGAATTAATTGAAAATTTCACATAACCTTCAAAACATGCACTAATAAGGTCAATTCTAGATGATATAATGAATGATAAGTCTGGCAATATGCTGGGAGGTTAGATGAGTTAAAATGTCGGAAAAGAAAAAAAGACGGCACTTGTTAAGAACGATTATTTTGGTCGTACTACTAGCTGCAGTCGTATATACATTATATGCTAATTTTACGAAAGACAAGAATGAAAAAATAGCTGTGGGCGATCAAGCACCTGACTTCGTACTTACGGATATGGATGGGAAAAAGCATAAGCTTTCCGATTATAAAGGACAAGGAGTATTTTTGAATTTTTGGGCTACTTGGTGTAAACCTTGTGAAAGAGAAATGCCTTATATAGATAAGCAATACCAAGAGTTTAAAAACGAAGGAGTCGAAATCTTTGCCGTAAATGTCGGGCAACCAGAATTTTCAATTAAAAAGTTTTTGGAAAAGCATGATTTATCTTTTCCAATCTTAAAAGATTCTAATAAAGATGTCATGGGTGCTTATAATATATACAATTTACCAGCTACGATATTAATTGACCCTGAAGGGAAAATCGTTGAAATTATTGAGGGAGAACTACCAGAGGATAAAATAATTGCTATGATGGAAAGCATCAAGCCTTAAGTAGGAGAGCTAAACATGAAAGAAGTAAAATGCGAATGTGGACACGTAAATCCACCTGGCACCATTTTATGCGAAGCATGCGGACGTGCCCTTACGGAAGAAGCGCAAAAAGAGAATTTGCATGATATGCGCTATGAAGGAAGTGCTCGCAGATCTCAAACATATAATAAAAGCGTAATTGATAAAATATGGAACTTTTTTTCTTCTGTTAAAGTAGGTATTTGGCTAATCGTCATTACATTGATTGCTTCATCACTTGGAACACTTTTGCCTCAAGTGATGTATATACCACAGAATGTCGATCCCGCTACATATTATGCTGAACAATATGGAATACTTGGAACATTGTATTATGTACTTGGATTTCATGATTTATATAGTTCTTGGTGGTATTTATTGCTAATTGCTTCTATTGGAATATCTCTCGTTATTTGCAGTATTGATAGAGTTGTTCCATTATATAGAGCCTTGAAAAATCAGCGGGTAGGCAGACACGAAGGCTTTTTAAAGAGGCAAAGATTATATAATCGTGTAGAAGCATCGAAACAATCAGATCAAGACTTTGAACTAATTAAAAAAAGATTAAAAGAAAAAAGGTATAGCATCCGCGAAGAAGATGGAAATATTTTAGCCGAAAAGGGCAGGTTTTCACGTTGGGGCCCTTACGTAAATCATATTGGCCTTATTATCTTTCTTATTGGTGGAATGCTTAGATTTGTGCCAGGAATGTATGTTGATGAACAATTATGGCTTCGTGATGGCGAGATTAAAACGATACCAGGCACGAATAAACAATATCTTTTAGAAAATAAAAAGTTTACAATGGAGCTATATGATAAGGAAAAAGATAAAGCAGTATATGGTGCGGCTCTTGATAGAGTAGGGACCGTAGTGAAAAGCTTTGAATCCGATGTAGTTCTATATGAACGAGATCCAGACAGCACTATAGGCGATACTGAAAATCTCAAAAAAGTGAAAGAAGCAAAAATACGAGTGAACGAGCCTTTAAAGTTCGACCGCTATGCCGTATATCAAATTGATTATAAACTAGATGAATTAAAGACAATGACCTTTAATTTCTTGAAAAAAGCTGATAAGGATATTAAAGGGGAAATTACGATAGATTTATTTGATCCCAAGGAAGAATACGATCTAGGTAATGGTTATAAAGTGGAATTGCTCGGCTATTATCCGGATTTCACTGGATTTGCCGAAGATGGGGAGCCGCAGACAGATTCACAGACTCCGAATAATCCTGCCTTTTTATTTAATATGATTTCGCCTGAACATCCAGATGGAGAAAAAAGTTTTGCCGCCATTAGGCAGACAGTAGAACCACTAGGTGAAACAGAGTACAAAATGGCGTTTAAAGATATTACAACACAAAATGCAACTGCTTTAATCGTAAGGAAAGATTTAACACTATGGATTCTTGGAATTGGCGGGGCAATCTTCATGATTGGTGTCATCCAGGGTTCTTATTGGAATCACCGCCGTATATGGCTTCAAAAAATAAAAGGTGATGTGCTGATTGCAGCCCATACAAATAAAAACTGGTATGGATTGAAAAGAGAAATTGAAGCAATTGTCAAAGACACGACTGTCCCTGACCCAATTGATCAGAACGATAGAAAAGCGTAACGCCTATTGGCTGTTGCAGACTATCCACGTCCTGTACGAGGGGCTAAGTTAATGGGAAATCAAGGTCGAGAAAGTAGGAAAACAAATGAAAGATCTCGTACAATTAAGCGGTAATCTATTAGAAACAGCATTTATTTTATATTTAATCGCAACACTATTTTTTGGTGGTGGAATCAGAGAGAATCGAGGGCGAGATAAAAGTGCCGGACCAAACAGATGGTCTAAAATTGCGATATTTTTAACTATTCTTGGCTTTATATCACAGCTCGGATATTTCATTTTGCGCTGGATTGCAGGAGGACATGCTCCTGTAAGCAATATGTTTGAATTTACAACATTTTTTGGCATGATGTTAGTAGGAGCATTTATCGTTATTTATTTTATCTATAAATTGAATTCCTTAGGTATATTCGCACTTGCCGTTGCAATGCTATTAATTGCATATGCAAGTATGTTTCCTAAAGATATTAGTCCACTCATACCTTCTTTAAATAGTCATTGGCTTTATATCCATGTGACGACAGCAGCTATTGGACAGTCAATACTAATATTAAGCTTTGTCGCAGGAGTTATATATTTACTTAAAGCAGTGGATACAGAAGCAAAAGGGAAACGATCATTTTGGCTTGAAGCGATTATGTACACGATGATACTGGCGATTGGCTTCATGGTTGTTTCGACTGCTTTTTCAATCGCGGATTATAAAGCGGACTTTAATTGGATCAACAAAGAAGGGAAGGAAAAAGTTGTTTCCTACGCCATGCCCGCTCTAGTTGGACCGCATGAAGGTGAACTTATAACGGAAAATAGATTAAATCCCACAATACACATGCCAGCAATCATCGACGCGAAACGCTTGAACTCCGTGATTTGGTCGCTTATCACAGGGACAATCCTATATTGGATTATTAGGCTTATATTCAGAAAACGTATAAGCACATTATTAAAACCACTCGTTAAAAAAGTGAATTTAGATTTAATAGATGAAGTAGGGTATCGTTCCGTGTTGATAGGATTTCCCGTATTTACATTGGGGGGCCTCATATTTGCGATGATATGGGCTCAAATAGCCTGGACGCGCTTTTGGGGATGGGACCCTAAGGAAGTATGGGCGCTTATTACCTTCTTATTCTACGCAGCATTTCTTCACTTGCGCCTTTCCAGAGGATGGCATGGTGAAAAGTCTGCATGGCTGGCCGTCATTGGCTTTGCCATCATTATGTTTAACCTTATTGCAGTAAATCTAGTTCTTGCAGGCTTACATTCATATGCTGCTTAAGTTTTAGTTTCCGTCTAGCTCCAGCGCCTAGCGACTAGCAAACTTTCGGTTTCTTCCTACGATAAGTCAACATCGGCTCGTCTTGTCTAGCTCCAGGCGCTAGCCCCTCGAGGTCAAATAACCTGAGTCAATAAAAGTCAAAAAGCAGACTTTTTTTGACTCAGAACATTTGCTTGTCGGGGCTAATCGAGCGCCTTACGCTTTTCCAACCTCGCCGTGTTTCCTTTATCTCGTCAGAAGCTTAAAGAGGAACGTCGACTAAAACCGCCACGTCCTGTGGCACGTCGACGGACCCACATCCTGTGGGCCTGTACGTCGCTGAACAGGCGCTTCCGCTTTTGTTTTGGACCTCATTCTTTATGTGAGGTCTATTTTATAATATGATATTTATAAAATGAATATTTTGCCTAGGGGGATTGTAAATGGAACATAAAGTGAGAGTACTTGTAGTAGATGATGAAGATCGTATTCGCAGATTACTTAGAATGTACTTAGAGAGGGAAAATTATGAGATAGATGAAGCCTCTAATGGTGATGATGCGTTGGAAATGGCATTAGAAAATGATTATAGCTGCATTCTACTTGATTTAATGATGCCGGGCAAAGATGGAATTGAAGTGTGTAACGAGCTTCGTGAGAAAAAAGCAACACCTGTGATCATGTTGACCGCAAAAGGTGAGGAAACGAATCGTATACAAGGATTTGAAGCTGGGACAGACGATTATATTGTAAAACCTTTCAGCCCAAGGGAAGTCGTATTAAGAGTAAAAGCATTATTAAGAAGAACGGCACAAACTGAATTTTCGCAATCAGGAACTTCAGCAAGAGATATCATTGTCTATCCGCATTTATCAATTGATCATGATGCCCATCGTGTAATGGCAGACGGTAATGAAGTAAACTTAACGCCAAAAGAATATGAATTGCTCCACTTCTTGGCAAAATCTCCGGATAAGGTATTTGACCGTGAACATTTATTGAAGGAAGTTTGGCAATATGAATTTTTTGGAGACTTAAGAACGGTAGATACACATGTAAAAAGACTTCGTGAAAAATTAAATCGAGTATCGGAAAAAGCAGCAGGGATGATTGTGACGGTTTGGGGAGTAGGCTATAAATTCGAGGCAGGTAATGAATGAGATTATGGCGTAGTGTTGTAGGGAAACTATGGATGACCATACTCCTCCTAGTTTCGTTTGTTCTAATCATCTTAACGATGCTGTTGCTTGAGTTTTTTCAAAAATATCATGTAAGTCAAATTGAACAAGGACTAACCGAACAGGCAACAAAAATATCACGCATTATTGAAGCGCATGCTCATGATGGACTCGGGGAAGAAATTGTTTTAGAAATTTTGGACGAGCCGCTAGGAGTGGCGATCGCCTATGACAAAGATGATTTTTTGTTTTCTCCAAATGGTTCCGTAAAAGGAAGCATTCCTGTTGACGCTTTTTTAAAGGATAAAGAGCTAGTTAAAGTTTTTTCAGAACGAAAAAAAGTAATGAAAGAAATAGCACCTTCAGATATAAATTTAAAAGGAAACAGATATGATAATCTAATTGTCGCGGGAGTTCCGCTTAATATTGATGGGCAAAAAGGTGCAATATTTATTTATCAATCTCTCGCTGTTCTAAAAGAAACTACACAAAAAACGACGAAGCTTATTTTACTCGCAGCTGGGATTGCAATTATATTAACAACATTTTTTGCCTTTTTCTTATCAACAAGAATCACTTCACCGTTAAGGAAAATGAAGGAAGCAGCATTTGAAGTGTCAAAAGGAAAATTTGATACGAAGGTTCCTTTTTTAAGTCATGATGAAATTGGTGAATTAGCGATTGCCTTTAACCAAATGGGAAAAAGACTTAAAATCAATATGAGTGTTTTAAGTCAGGAAAAAGAGCAGTTAAAAAGCATATTGAGCAGTATGGCTGACGGTGTCATGACCTTTAGCCAAGGAGGGTCGATTTTAATCACAAACCCTCCTGCAGAGCGATTTTTACAGCAATGGCATTTTGAAAATGAACATGAAGCGAACCCTGTGCCTCCTGAATTGGAAAATTTACTGTCTCAGGCGATAAAGACGGAAACCGAACAAACTGGAGAACTTATTTTACAAGGCCGATACTATGTCATAATCGTTAGCCCTCTTTATACACAAAATCAGGAAAGTGTAAGGGGCGCGGTTGCCGTTATTCGAGATATGACGGAAGAAAGAAGACTTGATAAATTACGAATCGATTTTGTCGCCAACGTTTCACATGAACTAAGGACTCCGATATCCATGTTGCAAGGCTATAGCGAAGCAATTATTGACGATATCGTAGAATCCGAGGAAGAGAAGAAGGAACTGGCGAAAATCATTTATGACGAATCGCTTCGAATAGGCCGTCTAGTCAATGAACTATTGGATTTGGCTAGAATGGAAGCAGGACATATTGCTCTTAATTATGAAGTTGTTGATATTGAAAAATTCATACAGCGAATTATGAATAAATTTGGCGGTGTCGCTAGGGAGAATAAGGTTGATCTTCAAAGTAAAATCGAATCAAATGGCGAATCATTCTATATAGATGCTGATAGAATTGAACAAGTATTAACGAATTTAATCGACAATGCCATTCGACATACTCATGAACACGGGACCATTTTGATTACTCAAACGAGAAACGCAAAAGGGATTACCATTTCAGTCCAAGATAATGGTTCTGGCATTCCAGAAGAAGATCTTCCTTTTGTTTTTGAACGATTTTATAAAGCGGATAAAGCTCGAACAAGAGGCAGAGCAGGAACTGGTTTAGGATTAGCCATTGCAAAAAATATCATTGATGCACATAACGGACATATTTCCGTGCAAAGTAAATTAGGACATGGCACTACGTTCACTTTCTTTATTCCAGAAAAATAGATGAATGTGTAGAAAGTTGTTAGCTAATCTTGTTTCATGAGAAACTAAAAAAATGGATTGAACAATCTTAAATGAAGTTGTTCAATCCGTTTTTATATGGGAAAATAAAATAGGTCGTAAAAAATTTAACATATTTGTAATATAATAGATCTGTAACTTTTTTCCCGAAAAAACGACTAATCCATTAACGGGGAGGAGAATGTATGAACTCCGTGTTTAACGAATTATATACGAAATACCATCAAGATCTTTTTCAATTTCTTTATTATATGGTAAAAAATCGAGTAGAAGCCGAAGATTTAGTCCAGGAAGTTTATATCCGCGTATTGAAAGCGTACGATAAATTTGAAGGAAAAAGCTCTGAAAAAACGTGGCTTTTTTCCATCGCCAAAAATGTAGCGATTGATCACTTTCGAAAGCAAAGGGGCTGGAAGGATCGTTTATTTGAGAAATTTGATTGGGACCGCGGAGAAATAAAAGATTCAAAAATTCTCCCTGAAGAGATGGTTATTCAAAATGAAGAAGTAAGGATTTTGAAAGAATGTCTAGATACGTGTGCAACAAATCATCGTATCGTATTGATTATGCGTTATTTAAATGGCCTATCCATTGCAGAAACTGCTGAAGCTTTAAATTGGAGCGAAAGCAAAGTAAAAACAACCCAGCATAGAGCGTTAAAATCAATAAAGGTAAAAATGGAAAACGAACGGAGAAAGGAGGAGGATCGTCATGCATCACTCTGATCGTCAAGATGATAAAATCATAAAATTAATAAAGCAGCTGCCATCCGTGGAAGATAAGCGACCGATGGATGAAATATATCGAAATATTAAGCTAGGCATGAATAAAAAGGAAAAGAAGCCGTTTTTTGTTCCCGTCCTAACAGGTGTAGCAGGACTTTTAATATTCTTACTTGCCTCTCCTTTCATTTTTCAAACAGCACCGACTGAATATTTTGGTTCACATTCTAAAGTAAAAGAGTCTGCCGATTCTGGAGGCATGACGAACCAAGCTGCTGATTCAAGGAAATTAGAAAAAGATATAAATAAGGATAATCAAGAAATCGCAATGTATAGTGAAGAAACTTCTGATAAAATCTCTACTTTAAACACGGCTGTATATGAAAAAGATGCTTTAGAAAATGAAGTTTACACATTCGGTGTTGTGACAGAAAATGATGGTATTGCCATACCTATCACATTATTGGGATCTGAAAAACATCAAAATGAAGATTGGATCATTCAATATCGAAATGAAGCAAAAGCTTTCGATGCAGCAAAATATGATATACAAGATTTTTCTCCACTATTGGATACAATAGATATTGATAAAGAGACAGGGGAAGCTAGGGTCAAAATTGCACCTGAAAATCGTCCGTTTTTTGAAACACATCAAAATCAAATTAATGATATGCTTCAATACACATTGCAGGCTCATAATGTCAAAAAAGTAAAATTTGTGAATGAAAATGGGGAGCCAGTTGAACTTGGAGACTTTGGAATTGTCCCGGATCATCCGATAGAAGAGAATGTTAAAAGAGGATTTTTCCTCTATCCTGTCGCCGAGAATTCTCAGTACCTTGTTCCCGCTAATCAAGACTCAGATACTCTAGAGGAAGCTTTGGAATACATGAAAACTAAACCAGACGACTTTTATCATTCTGTTATCCCAGATGCTATTTCTCCAGAAGTTATTAAGGAAAATGAATTAGACGTAACAATAAAATTCAATAAAACAGTTGCATTGGATCAAGGGAACCAACTAAAAAATATGCAGCTCATCGAAGGAATTTTATTAACGGCAAAAGAATTCGGTAAAAAGGAAGTCCAATTCGAAAATATCGAACCATCCCATTGGGAAAACTTTCAATTTGATCAACCTATAAAAGTACCAATTGCACCTAATCTCATAAAACGATAATGAAAAGCTTGTATATATCTTCACATACAAATGAAAATAGTGTATAATAAAAATGATAAAAAAATACGATTCATCTTCGGGGCGGGGTGAAATTCCCCACCGGCGGTAATGAGGCAATGCCTACAAGCCCGCGAGTCTTTAATGAGGCAGGATTTGGTGAGATTCCAAAGCCGACAGTATAGTCTGGATGGGAGAAGATGAAGGATGCCTTTGTGTTCAAAATTGCAGGTTTTGAGCGCTTATTAAAGCATGCCTGATTAATCTCCCTCAAAGATATGTTCTTTGAGGGTTTTTCAATGGGATGCGATTAAGGCACCTTTCTTCATGCGAGGGATGAATCTCCTAAGGAGAGAGGAAAATGAAAAAATTAAGTGTAAAATCTTATGTAACAATTGGAATGCTCAGCAGCTTGTCATTTATTCTGATGCTGATTAAATTTCCAATACCACCATTTCCACCTTACTTAACGGTTGACTTTAGCGATATCCCTGCAATCATCGCTGCGTTAATGTTTGGACCAATTGCTGCTATCCTCGTGGAATTATTCAAAAACATATTGGATTATTTCATAACTGGAAGTGGTGGAACAGGAATTCCGATTGGACATTTCGCCAATTTTCTAGCAGGAATATTATTCGTCTTGCCTACTTATTATGTCTTTAAAGTGTTGAAGGCAAAATGGGGATTAATGATCGCATTTATTGTAGGAACATTATTCTTGGCCGTTTTCATGAGCATCTTTAATTATTTCGTTCTTTTGCCGGCTTATATTGGCTTGCTTGGCTGGGAACCGATGAGCAATGCAGCACTTCGTAAAATGGTTGTTGCATCTATACTCCCTTTCAATGTAGTGAAAGGTACAATTATAACAATCGTATTTCTTTTACTATACAGCCGTCTTGGCAGTAGACTTAGTAAGAATATGACAATTAAAAATGTATAATAAGAAAAGGAGATGCTACATTCAGCATCTCCTTTATTCATACTTTAATGGGTCGCCATCAAATGGTGCATCTGCCACTTTAATCGAATCGGTTGGACAACCTTCGAAGGCATCTATTAAGTCATCCTCAAGTATTTCTGGAACTTCTGCTGTTCCTTGATTATTGTCGAGGACAACATAAGCAAGACCCTCATCATCATAATCATATATATCAGGCGCTGACGCTCCGCAAGCTCCACACGCAATACAAGTATCTTTATCTACAATCGTATATTTTGGCATTAAAAAGCCTCCTAATCCTCATCTATATTCAAAAACTCCCTGAAAGTTTACTACTTATATTTTAAGTCTCTTAGAAGTACATTTCAACAAATACGACGGTGCATCAATGTTTCCGTCCGTATGTCGAAAAAAACCAAATAAATGTAGACATAGTCGAAATATTGAATACATGGTAAAATATAGAGACTAAAAGTTGTTAAGGGAAGCGGTTATTATGACTTTTTTGCATGCCTTGATATTAAAATGTTTAGACATGATAAATGGCGATCGTACTGTTTATTCTATATATCATTTACTCGCAGGAAAGAAATCATCACAGACGATTCAAGATGCCCATTTGTATAAGCTATCCCCATTATTTAAAACACTGCCGGGATTGGGGCGGAGGCAATTTGAACATTATATAAAGGAACTTCATGAGAAATCATATATAACTTTTATAGATGATACAACTAAATGTTTAGTGACTGAAGAAGGAAAGAAGTCATATTCCCTTTTCTTTCAAGAGAGAAAAACCTTCAACTATATTGACGGGTGGAAATATCAAGATACGTCGATACAATTTTGGAAAAGGCTCACCTTATTAATCCAAGCTCTGTCCCATATAAATCATTCTGTAAATCGTTATTTTCCGATCCAAAGAGATGAAGAAGTACTAAGCTGGGTTAGAGATTTTTTCAGAAATGATCGTGGGGATCGTTCGTGTATTTCAAAGGATTTATACAATGAAATGCAAGCAATTTTTTCAAATGATTTTCCGGATGATCCTTATTTTATTGTATCCAGGCTAAGCGGTTTTGAACTGATTGGTTTAACACAAAAACAAGTTGCCGATCATTTTGGTTTAGAAGAAATAGAATCATATTTTCGATTTTTAAATGGACTCCACTATTTAATTCAAACTGTTATTAGTGAAAAGAAAAGGTATCCGTTTCTTTTTACATTAATTTCAGATATTTATAAACCATTACCGCTGACAAAATCGACTGTTCATACTTACAAGCTGCTGGAACAAGATCTCACCATTACACAAATTGCTGAACTGAGAAACTTAAAAAAGGGTACGGTTGAAGACCATATTATTGAAATTGCATTGTTGGATCCGAACTTTTCTATTAAGCCATTTGTGGATAGTAGACAGGCAGTTGCAATACTTGAAACTGCAAAACAACTTGGTCACAAAAAGCTAAAACCAATTAAAGAAAAAGTGAAGGATAGCTCTTACTTCCAAATTCGCCTAGTACTCGCGAAGGCAGGTGAAAAGCTGTGAGTAAACATGCCGTGTTAAAAAACATATTTGGATTTACCTCTTTTAGAAAAGGACAGGAAGAGATTATCGATGCCGTTTTAAATCAATCAGATGTATTGGCGATGCTTCCAACGGGCACGGGAAAATCACTTTGTTATCAATTACCCGGGTATCTATTAAAAGGAACGGTTCTCATCGTATCTCCTTTAATATCTTTGATGGAGGATCAAGTTGATCAATTAAGAATGGTTGGCGAAAAGAGAGCGGTAGCACTTAATTCGTTTTTAAGTTTTAATGAGAAAAACAGAGCTCTGCAAAATCTTTCATCCTTTCGTTTTATTTACATCTCACCGGAAATGCTAAGTTCAGAATATATTATAAAAAAGCTTGAGCAATTGGAAATATCCTTATTTGTGATAGATGAGGCACACTGTATTTCGCAGTGGGGTCATGATTTCCGTCCTGATTACTTAAATCTTGGAGCTATTCGGTCAAGACTGGGGGATGCTCCCGTTCTAGCGTTAACTGCTACCGCGACAAAAGAAGTACGAGAAGATATTAAACAATATTTGCAATTAAACAACCCTAAAGAATTTATTTATTCTGTTGATCGGCCAAATATAAGTTTAGTCGTTGAAAAATTTGCAAATCAAACGGCTAAAAAACAAAGATTAATTGAATTAATACGTTTCTTAGAAAAGCCGGGAGTGATCTATTTTTCTAGTAAACGTCTCGCTGAAGAAACAGTGGAATATTTACGCCAAAACAGTTTTCACGATGCAGCAGCATACCATGGCGGGATGGATCCAGAACAACGGATTTTAATACAACAACAATTTTTATACGGCCAAATCAAGATTATTTGTGCTACAAGTGCATTCGGAATGGGAATTAACAAAAATAATATTCGCTTTATTATTCATTATCACATCCCCGGACAAATGGAATCTTATTTACAGGAAGTTGGGAGAGCGGGCAGGGATTCTGAACAAAGCATCGCAATGATGTTGTATTGCAATGGAGATGAATCAATACAGCTCCAACTCATTGAAAACGAGCTTCCGACTGATATACAAATTGAATCTTATTACTCAAATGAAAGCAGCAATAAATTGGCAGAAGAACTTAATTTAACTGAAACCCAATGGCGGTTTTTGCAGTTTTATCAATCAGCTAATATGAATGCCGATCAAGTAAAAGCAATTAAACAAGAAAGAAACTTGTTTAAATTTAATAAACTTCAGCAAATGCTAAAGTGGGTACATTCCAATGCTTGCAGAAGAAATCAAGTCATGATCCATTTCAACGAAAAACTACTTGAATCCCCGAAGAATTGCTGTGATATTTGTAGTTTTAATATCAATGATTTTCAGGAAAAACAGAAAATGGATTCAAAAGTGGAAAACCTTTCTTGGGAAAAAAGGCTGCAGCAATTATTGCTTTTAGAAAGCGGATGACGATGAAAAAAAATAGACAGGCGGAAATTGCCAAAAATTTAACGGGAAAGGAACTAGTTTTTCATTTATTCTTGACACAATTATTTATTATTTTATTGGCACTCCTATTGTGTTGGATTTTATTTCCCGATATATCCACTTTATTAAAACTCTTTCAAATGGATATTGTTTGGATTGTCGTAGGATTGTGCAGTGGTCTAACTGTAGTAGTAATTGATTTATTATTAATGAAAAAAGTACCTCCCGAATATTATGATGATGGTGGAATAAATGAAAAGATATTTTCCAATATGCCCATTTGGAAAATTGGTCTCCTTTCATTATTAATTGCCTTTTCTGAGGAACTGTTATTCCGGGGGGCAATTCAAACACATTTTGGTTTTTGGATTGCGAGTATCATTTTTGCATTCATCCATTTTCGTTATTTATCGAACTGGTATTTATTGTTAAACGTTTCCTTGTTAAGCCTTTGGATTGGCCTAATTTATGAATGGTCTGGCCAACAAATTCTTCCAGTTATCATCATGCATTTTATGATCGACTTTTTGTTAGGCATTAAAATGAGTCGAAATTCTGTTCATAATGATTAAAGAAGGGATCAAAATATGACAAATAATCAAAAAGAAACATACCGTGAGTCAGAAGATCTTTCAAGTAGGCTTCCGTCAAGAACGGAAGTGCACGGACCAAAAAATCGAAAAAGAAAAAGGAAAAACAGTGAGGAAAAGGAGACATCAAAACAAAAGAAAATAAAAATCACCATTCCTCTCATATTGCTAGTCGTACTCCTTTTGCTCCCGGGAGGATATGCCATCTATTTATCTAGTAAAGAAAAAGATCATCACTCCGATTCGGCAAACGGAGTTGGAGAAGAAATATCTTTTGCCGAAGACAATAGCATCGAAGCTTCTATTGATCATAAAGATCCCTCTAATTCACCTGTTTTAGATACAGATGAAAAGAAAGAGGATGAGAACAAAGAAGAGAAGGAAGAAAGTAAAACAAAAACTGAAGATAATAAAACAGATGGAGAAAACGCCGAACAGAAAGCTGAAGAACAAAAAGTGGAGAACTCTCAACCTGAAAACAAACCTGAAAAGGTAAATCAAGAACAAAAGGCTGAAAAACCACCTGTACAACAGGAGGAAGCAAAAGTTGTGTATCACACTGTTCAAAAAGGAGAGACATTATTTAGAATCTCCATGCAATATTATAAAAGTCAAAGTGGAATTGAAAAAATAAAGGCAGCCAATGGCATTAATGGGAATGAAATAAAGGTAGGCCAGTCACTAAAAATACCTCTACCATAAGGTCATACTCCGAATATCTAGTTCATATTTTCTAATAGAGGATGTTCAAAAAGTCCGGTAAAAATGACACTTCGAATTTCTTCGTTGGCTTGTTTCTCCGCTGCTCATGTATTAAAAGCATACATTCCGCTGCTCGAAACTGCTCCGCCTCGAAATTCTTGGTCCTTTTTATCCTCCTTTTTGAACACGTTATTAATATGGACTAGATATCGGAAGGTGAAAAGGATGGAACAATTTTTGGTGGATTTAGGTGACCATACCGATCAAACGACGAAACAAATGCTTCAAAATTTAATTGATAAACGCCTTAAATATAATCGTTATAAAAATATCCATTTTCTTTTGCTGACAACCGCCTTCGTTTTTGGTTTTTTCGTTTTTTTCTTTTTTTATAAAACAACTGTGGAAACGAGCGGTTCCAATATGTTCGATATGTTTTCGTTCTTTGTGAGAAAGAATCATTTTCTAACTCTTTTCTTTATTGTTTTTACTTTATTCGGATCTGTAAAGGTGATATTTGATAAAAAAGAGAAATCGAAAAAAGAATATCATGCTTTAAGATGTGAAATTATCGAGAAAAGTAAAGATTTATGGAAAGGGGACAAATGGAACCAGCGCCATAGAGTTTTTGAGCAGATGAAAAAAAAATACGACATCAATTTATACCATCAAAGCAAATGATTCGTTTTTTCGTGTAAAAATGACAAAAAAGAAACAATAAAGCTAATGAAACGGATTAGGAAGAATATCTGGGACTGATGGAGTAAAAAAAAGGCACCGTTTGGAATGTCCAAACGGTGTTTTGTGGCCAGGAAGAAAATAGATGGAGCCAATTTATTAGATTTCCCTTCACTTTTTTTATTTAAAATATTTTTTTACGATCTTGTTCTTCCTTTAAAATTTCCACTGCTTCTCTAAATCGTTGCGAATGGATAATTTCTCTTTCTCTTAAGAAACGAAGGCCGTCATTTAAATCAGGATCGTCGCTCATATTAATGATCCATTGATATGTGGCCCTCGCTTTTTCCTCTGCGGCTATATCTTCATATAAATCAGCAATCGGGTCACCTTTCGCCTGTATATATGTGGCAGTCCAAGGGACTCCAGCAGCATTCTCGTAATAAAGAGCTTTTTCATGGTTTGCGTAATGGGCTCCAAGACCCGCTTCTTTAAGTTGATCGGGTGTAGCATCTTTAGTTAGCTTATACACCATTGTGGCAATCATTTCTAAATGTGCAAATTCTTCTGTACCTATATCAGTCAATAGCCCAATTACTTTATCCGGAATACTATATCGTTGATTTAAGTAGCGAAGGGCTGCAGCTAGTTCTCCATCTGCACCACCATACTGCTCAATTAAAAACTTGGCAAGCATTGGGTTGCATTGGCTGACTCTAACGGGATACTGCAGTTTTTTTTCATATACCCACATATAGACCACTACCTCCTAATTTCAACGCATTCATACTTGCCATGGCCAAGGAGCTTCTTTCCAATCCCACGGATATTTTGAATAGCTGCTTCCAAAGCTTGTTAAAGCACCGAATTCTTTTTCAAATTGATTTTTAACATTGTTCTTCATTTGGACATATGCATTATATTGTTGGATTGCTTCTTGATCGTTTGGATGTGTATCTAAATATAATGCTAATTCGACAATGACGAAATCCACTTCTTGTAGTTCTTGCATTAAATCATAATATTTTTGAGGCATCTGCTTCATATTTCTGCCTCCTCCCGTGCTCTTTCATAGGGACTATAATAAGGATCATAGAAAGCTCTCCAAAGCGTCCCTTTTTTTAACGCTTCCTTTGGTGAAAATTGTGGTAAATTTGGCGGTTGGAAACCCATATATAAATTAGGAGGAGTGGAATAAGTTTTTACCGTGATTGGGGGGCAAGGGTCAAATGGGCTTATATACGGCATGTATGATTTATAGAAGCTAGGCATACAATACCTCCTTTTACTGTCATCAATCCATTGTATGACATATTGCTCGTCTTAATTCGAAAGCGTCACAATAGAATTAAGATATATAACTTCCATCATGTTATAATTTTTGTATTCCAAAGGAGAATAAGGTGATATTGTGGAGCTGTTTATTATCGCTTTCTTTTTATTTGCGGTAATGCTTGTAATTTACATGTTTAGAGAAGCATTTAGAGATGAGGTAAAAATACAAATATTGAAATTTCCAAACTTCCCAAAGCAGATGGGTACATTCAATTTATTTTTTATTTCTGATATCCATAGACGCAGGATAAGTGACTCTATCGTTGAACAAATTAAAGAAAAAGCGGATATTATCGTCATCGGCGGTGACTTGACAGAAAAAGGAGTTCCTCTTGAAAGGGTGACAAATAATTTAAAAAAGCTTATTAATATTGCTCCAGTTTTCTTTGTATGGGGTAATAATGATTATGAAATAGCTCCTCATCAATTAAGAGAGGTTTTTCATTCATTAGGAGTAAAAGAACTATTAAACAACATCTATTACATAAATAAGAATGATAAAAAAATTGCTTTAATTGGTTTAGATGACTTTACCCAAGAATTGCCTCCTCTTGACCTTTTAATGGACCAAATAGAGGAAGAAGCTTTTAACATTTTAATATGCCATAACCCTGAAACTATACATGCTGTACCTAATATCGAAAAAATTTCACTCGTGTTAAGCGGACATACACATGGTGGGCAAATTCGCTTTTTTGGAATCGGGCCATATCGTAAAGGAGGTATAAGAAAGGTGCGCGGTACCATTCTTCTTACTAGTAATGGATATGGAACAACCTTACTTCCGCTTAGACTTGGAGCACAAGCAGAAACACATTTACTTATGATTAAAAATGAAAATAGTGATCAACCTATCTCATGAACCATCCAACGCATCCTTCATACAATGGGGTAAGAGCAACATTCAGGGGGCGGTTTCATGAGGCTGGAGCGCATATCATCTAATCAAATTAAATATTCCATATCTTTTGAAGAACTGACATGTAAAGGCTTTTTACAAGAGGAAATGATGAAAGATACATTTATATGGGATTCACTATTTGATGAAATGCTCGATGAGGCAAGCCGTATATATGAATTAGACACATACGGGGCTGTATCAATCGATATATATTCACTTACATCTAAGGAGTTAGTACTGATTTTAACAATAGATGAAGATGACATGAAAGACACGCCAGCTGAAGGCAAGAAAAAGTATCATCCGCTGAATGATCATATTATTATCATTGCATTTGATGATATTGAACATTGCATTTTATTGGCTAAAAGTCTTTCACAACATAATCTTGGGGAATTGCAAAGCTCTTTATATTTCTTTAAATCCAACTATTATTTAGCGATAATAAAAACATGTGTAAAAAGTGAAAAGCTATACGGTATATGTGAGGAATATGGAAATCTAGTCAACACATCGATTGAGTATTTAGAGGATTATGGAAAAAAAATAATGAATCATAATGCCATACAAACAATGGACCATTACTTTTGAATCATAATCTTTGCACGATATTTAGAAATCTCCTATCATAATAGATAGGAGATTTTTTAAGGATTCGTTAAATTTCGAATGTGTAAATATAACTTAGGTGTCATTGATTTGATAGAAGGAGAGTCGTCATATGCAACAGGAAGATTGTATTATAGTAGGGGGAGGCCCATGTGGATTAGCTGCTGCCATTGCAATGAAAGAGATAGGCATGAACCCTCTCATTATAGAAAAAGGAAATATTGTAAATGCTCTTTACAATTATCCTACCCATCAGACATTTTTCAGTTCTAGCGAAAAACTGTCGATTGGGGATGTTCCTTTTATTACTGTTGAACGGAAACCTAAAAGAAATCAAGCTCTTACATATTATCGGGAAGTTGCCAAAATAAAAGATCTACGTATTAATAGATTTGAAACTGTAGAGAGTGTAGAAAAAGATAGTGAAAAATTTAAAGTTAAAACGAGTATCCGTAATTATGAAGCAAATTATGTCATAATTGCAACAGGATATTATGACCATCCGAATTATATGGGAATACCCGGAGAAGATTTAAATAAGGTTTTCCATTATTTTAAAGAAGGTCATCCATATTTTGATACAGATGTCGTCGTCATTGGCGGAAAAAATTCAGCCGTTGATGCTGCATTGGAATTGCACAAAGCAGGAGCTAAAGTGACCTGTATATATAGAGGGAACGATTATTCTCCAAGTGTGAAGCCATGGATTATTCCAGAATTTCAAGCATTAGTGAGAAGTAATGAGATTGAAATGATTTTTGATGCGTGCGTGGTTGAAATTACACCAAATACTGTCATATATGAAGTCGGTTCGGAAAAATATGAAATAAAAAATGATTTTGTATTTGCTATGACTGGCTATCATCCTGATCATAAATTCATAAGAAAAATGGGCGTTGAAATAGAAGCTGATACCGGAAAACCATTGTTTAACCCAGAAACAATGGAAACAAATATTTCAAACTTATATATCGCTGGAGTGATTGCAGCAGGTAATGATGCCAATGAAATATTTATAGAAAATGGACGCCACCATGGCGGACTTATTGCTAAATCAATACAATCTAAATAAAATTGAAATCATCCCACCGAAGTGGGATTTTCTTATAATTATTACATTTCCAATCTATCGTTTCCATGTTACCATTAAGGAAAGGATTAGAAATGAGGACTAACTATGCTTGGTGTTTTATCAGCTGGTATCGCTCCCGGATTAGCACTTATCAGCTACTTTTATTTGCGGGATCAATACGAGCAAGAACCAGTTTTAAATGTATTTAAAGTTTTTTTATTTGGTGCCTTTTTAACCTTTCCGATTATGTTTCTTCAGTATGTCCTCGTTAAGGAAGGGATACTCGAGAACGGTTTCCTTCATTCTTTTTTATCGGCTTCTTTATTAGAAGAGTTTTTTAAATGGTTTATCATTTTGTTTGCAGTTTATGAACATGCAGATTTTAATGAACCTTATGATGGAATTGTTTATGCAGCCAGCTTATCTTTAGGATTCGCTACAGTTGAAAATATTTTATATTTAATTGCAAATGGAATTGAATATGCGTTCGGCCGTGCCTTGTTCCCTGTATCTAGCCATGCTTTGTTCGGGGTCTTTATGGGATATTATTTAGGAAAAGCAAAATTTAATATTAATGGAAAAAGAAAATACTGGTTATTCGCTTCTTTTTTTGTGCCGTTTATTTTGCATGGTCTATACGATTATATTCTAATATCTGGTAAACAATGGTTGTATTATATCCTTCCTTTTATGTTGTTGCTTTGGTTTTTTGGTCTAAGGAAAGTAAAGCATGCCCACTTGCTGACAAAAAAATATCATTACGAAAGAGAAAAGGAAAAAAGCGCTGTAATCTGAATTTGAGTACAGTGTTTTTTTTTTTGCTCTAATCTCAAAGAAATTTTTGCATAAAAACCTCGTAAATTCGGAAACTAATCCTATGAAAATTATAGTTGGAGGAAAATGAATATGAGATATGGCAAAGTGGCAAGACTTATCTTCCTTTTATTCTTGTGTACCATTATGTTATCAACTACAAAAGTAAATGAAACTAACGCTTTTACTAATCAAGTTATTCAAAGAGGTGCAGTTGGAGACGATGTAATAGAGCTTCAGGCCCGACTACAATATATTGGCTTTTATACAGGGAAAATTGACGGTGTTTTCGGATGGGGAACTTATTGGGCTTTAAGGAATTTTCAAAATGATTTTGGGATGAAGGTAGATGGATTGGCAGGAGCGGAAACAAAAGCAAAACTTGTTAAGGCATCTAAATATGATAAAAAGTTTGTAATGGGACAAATAAACAAAGGAAAATCATTTACCCATTATGGAGGAACACCGCTCAAGAAACAAACGGGGCCAAGTAAAAAAACTCCGGCAACAAAAACGCCGAAGCCCACTGCAGCCAACACGCCTACAGGTTTTTCACAAAACGATATTAATTTAATGGCAAATGCGGTGCACGGAGAAGCGAGAGGAGAACCATATGAAGGCCAAGTTGCTGTAGCTGCCGTCATTTTAAATCGTGTGAACAGCGCATCATTTCCGAGCACGGTCGCAGGAGTAATCTTTGAGCCTGGCGCTTTTACAGCAGTTGCAGATGGGCAAATTTGGCTTACACCGAACGAAACGTCTAAACGAGCTGTTCTTGATGCAATTAATGGTTGGGATCCTTCAACTGGCGCATTATATTATTTTAATCCCGATACAGCAACAAGCGCTTGGATTTGGACAAGACCACAAATCAAACAAATCGGAAAACATATTTTTTGCATGTAATTGGGAGGTGGCATTATGATTAGAAATATTTTAATTGTAGTTTTAACAATTGGTATCGCGGGCACCGCCTATTGGGGGTATCAGGAACATCAAGAAAAAAATGCCGTTTTAATAAATGCTGAAAATAATTATCAAAGAGCTTTTCATGACTTAACCTATCAGATGGATGTTCTTCACGAAAAAATTGGAACGACACTAGCTATGAACTCAAGAAAATCCCTTTCTCCGGCCCTTGCTGATGTATGGCGAATAACGTCTGATGCTCGTGGTCAAGTCGGTCAACTCCCATTAACACTTATGCCTTTTAATAAAACTGAAAACTTTTTAACAAATATCGGTAATTTCAGCTATAGGACTGCTGTAAGAGACCTTGATAAAGAGCCGTTATCCAAAAATGAATATGCTCTATTGAAAAAAATGTATAGTCAAAGTGATGATATTCGCAATGAGTTAAGAAAAGTTCAACATCTCGTGTTAAAAAATAATCTTCGCTGGATGGATGTTGAATTGGCCCTCGCATCTGGGAAGGAAAATGCCGATAATACCATAATAGATGGCTTTAAAACAGTAGATAAGAGGGCAAAAGGGTATGACGAAGAAAATTTGCAAGATCCAACAGTGGTTTCTTTTCAGAAAAAGGAACAAAATTTTGACCATATAAAAGGCAAGACCATTACAAAAGAGGAAGCACTTACTCTTGCCCAAAAATATTCAGGGATTAAAACTATTAATGAATCTAGGGTTGTTGAAAGTGGAAAAGGCTCTCCGTTTCATTTTTATAGTGTCAACCTTGACGATGGAAAGGGAGACGGTGCAAGTTTAGATATTACAAAATCAGGCGGTTACCCTATTTGGCTTATTAATCACAGGGATATTGGCACCCAAAAATTAAGTTTGAATGATGCAATGGGAAAAGCTAATAATTTCTTAGACAAACATGGATTTAAAAATCTTGAACCTGCAGAAAGCATGCAATACGATACGGTTGGTTTATTCACGTACGTCACAAATCAAAATGGAGTCAAGATTTATCCTGAATCTATTAAAGTGAAAGTGGCTTTGGATAATGGACAAATTATTGGATTTTCAGCCAACGAATATTTAAAAGGACATAAGAAAAGAAATATTTCTAAGCCAAAATTGACATTGGATGATGCGCGCGGCTATTTAAATACAAATTTAAAGGTAATGGAGGATAGTCTAGCTGTTATTACGAATGAACTTGGTGAGGACGTGTTGTGCTACGAGTTTATAGGTACGATGGATCAAGATTCGTACAGAATTTATATTAATGCTCAAGATGGCACTGAAGAAAAAGTCGAGAAACTAAAAAATGCTGAACCTATTTATGAAGAAGCGATATAGGCAGAATATAACATTTCTGCCTATATTTTTTTTCCTATACATGCGATAATAGAATTAAGTGCTTATAAATTCTACGGGGTGTGGCTTTCATGTTAAAGGTCGGAATGGAGCTTATTTTGGAGACGGATAATCAAAATGAAGAAAAGTATAAAGCCAAAATTGCAGATTTTGATGGCAATAAAATTTATATTTCTTATCCGCTCGGTGTAACAAGTAATAAAACAATATTTTTGCGGACAGATACCCATATGTATGCCAGCTTTGTGGATGAAGAATCCGGAGCATATTTATTTAAAACTAAAATCATCGGCAGGGTAAAAAATCAAATTCCTTTACTCGTGCTAACCTTCCCAGATGTTGAACATTTAATGAAAATACAAAGAAGACAGTTTGTACGAATCGATGTTGCCATTGATGTATCACTACAATTGTTAGAATCGGGGGAAGTAATTCCAACTGTGACGGATGATTTTAGCGCTGGAGGCTGCGCGGTCCTACTTCCTAAAAATGTAACAATAAATAGAGGAGAAATAGGAAAGATATGTTTAGTCTTGCCTATGCAATCTGGAGAGTATGTTTATTTAAATCTTGATTGCAGGGTCATTAGATCATTTGATAAAAATAAACGACATCTTGCCTCAATCCAGTTTTTAAACATTAAAAATAAAGAACAACAGCAGCTTATGCGTTTTTGTTTTGAAAAACAATTAGAATATCGCAAAAGAGGTTTATCAAATTAAAAGTATATAGTTCGTTTTTTTGACCGATGATAAGAAGAAAACGGAGGAGTACTATGAGTACAATGGAACGCATTTTACTTAAACTCGTCATGATTCATCTTATCATTTTAATACTAGTACAAGGGTTTCATGAAATGGGCTTCCTTAAATTCACGAATAAACTAATTTTATACGAGGGTACGGCAGGCATCGAAGAACAACCAAAATTAAATGTTTTTAATAGCAAAGAATGAGGACATATGCTTGTTCTCATTTTTTTATTGATAATATGATTTGTCTATGTCGTTCTATGGTAATATAGATTAGGAAAATGACTAAGCAGGTGAAAAAGATGAAGAAAATTAGCATAGCTATAGACGGTCCAGCCGCAGCAGGAAAAAGCACCGTCGCAAAAATGATCGCCGAAAAACTTTCATATATTTATATTGATACAGGTGCCATGTACAGGGCGATAACGTATAAATCAATAGTAGATAAAGTAGATATAAACGATGATGCAGAAATGAAAAGGTTATTGTTGCATACAACTATTCAATTAAAACCTTCGGCCAATGGACAGTTGATTTATTTGGATGGGAATGATGTGACAACACAAATCAGAGGAGAAGAAGTAACAAATAAAGTATCTAAGGTAGCTGCCATAAAAGCAGTTCGTGAAGAAATGGTTTTTCGTCAGCAAATGTTCGGCAAGGATGGCGGAGTCGTAATGGACGGCAGAGATATTGGGACAAAAGTGTTGCCAAATGCGGAGTTAAAAATATTTTTACTTGCTAGTGTGGACATTCGGGCAGAGCGTCGCCACCTGGAAAATCTTCAAAAAGGGTTTCCTTCAAATTTGGAAAAATTAAAAGAAGAAATAATGCTACGTGATAAACAAGATTCGGAGAGGGAGATTTCGCCATTAAGAAAAGCGAAAGATGCAATAGAAATTGATACATCTTCATTATCTATAAAAGAAGTCGCCGAAAAAATATTAGCTCTTGCTTTGGAAAGGATTGAAACTAAATGAATTTCTATTCATTTGCGAGGACAGTAGTAAGTATCGTCCTTAAACCGTTATATAGAATTGAAACGAGGGGAACAGAGCATTTCCCAAAAGATGGAAGTGTTTTGCTTTGTTCTAACCATATTGATAATTTGGATCCTCCTGTTGTGGGTATTACGGCACCACGTCCAATCTATTTTATGGCAAAGGCAGAATTATTTAAACATCCATTAAGTAAGAAGCTAATGGAAAACATCCAAGCATTCCCTGTAAAAAGAGGGTTAAGTGATAGAGAAGCATTAAGAACGGGTTTAAAGTATTTAAAAGAGGGGAAAGTAGTAGGACTATTTCCAGAAGGTACCAGGAATACAACAGGAGAAGTTGGAAAAGGACTAGCGGGTGCAGGATTTTTTGCTCTTAGATCAAACGCATTTGTAGTTCCTTGTGCGATTATCGGTCCGTATAAGCCATTTAAAAAATTAATAGTTGTTTACGGAAAGCCGATAGATTTTACTGAAATGAGAGAGAAGAAAGTATCGGCAGAAGCCGCTACGGAAGTAATTATGTCTGAGATTAGGAAATTAGTAGATGAACATAAAAACTGATTTATTTTAGGAACTATAAAGGCAATCGCTTGACAAAATAAAGCATTTATAAGAAGTTTATTACAAGATGATTTTTTATGATTAGTTGAGGATTGACAGCATGTAAATCCTTTCAGTTTTGAAAAGCAGGATAGGAGGAGTACATATGACGGAGGATATAAATAATATTGAAGTTAAAAGTTTCTCTGAAGGAGACCGCGTTAAAGGAACGGTAACTAAGATTGAAGAAAAGCAAGTCTTAGTTGATCTAGAAGGAAGCAAACTAGATGGAATTATTCCAATAAGTGAACTTTCGAGCCTTCATGTTGAGAAAGCATCTGACGTGGTCCACGAAGGTGAAGAGTTGGATTTGATCGTAACCAAAGTGGAAGAAGAGCTCCTTGTACTTTCTAAGCGTAAAGTCGATGCAGAGAATGCTTGGGAAACGCTTGAAAAACGATTTCAAAATAATGAAGTATTCGATGCTGAAGTAAATGAAGTAGTTAAAGGCGGACTAGTAGTTGATTTGGGTGTGAGAGGCTTCGTACCGGCATCAATGGTTGAGGATCATTTCGTGGAGGATTTCTCTGATTACCAAGGGAAAACCCTTTCTTTTAAAATTGTTGAATTGGATAAAGAGAAAAACCGTCTAATTTTATCACATCGAATCGTGGTAGAAGAAGAAAAAAACCGCGAAAAACAAGCTATTCTCGAAAAACTTGAACCCGGCCAAGTTATTGAAGGAACAATTCAAAGACTTACAGATTTTGGAGCCTTTGTTGATATTGGAGGTGTCGATGGACTCGTACACATTTCCCAGCTTTCACACGAGCATATTGACAAACCATCTGACGTTGTAAAAGAAGGAGACAAAGTACAAGTAAAAGTCCTTTCAGTCGATCGTGATAATGAAAGAATTTCCTTATCAATTAAAGAAACTTTGCCAGGACCTTGGTCAAATATTGCTGAAAAAGCACCAAGAGGAACAATTTTAGAAGGAACAGTAAAACGTTTAGTTTCCTTTGGAGCGTTTGTCGAAGTGTTCCCAGGGGTAGAAGGACTTGTCCATATTTCGCAAATATCCCACAAGCATATCGGAACGCCTCATGAAGTATTACAAGAAGGACAAACTGTTAAAGTCAAAGTGCTGGATGTTAATGAAGCAGATCAAAGACTTTCTTTAAGCATGAAAGAGCTTGAAGATCAAAATGATCAAGTAAAAGATTACGAACTACCAGAAGAGTCCAAAGGATTCCAATTAAGCGATATGATTGGAGATAAATTAAAGGGTTTTAAATAAATAATAGCAGAAGCGCCTTATTATCGACGAACAAACATAAGGTCCTTTGACTTATCATAAGGAAAAGGACATGAAGTTTGCTAGTAGATTGGCGTATGAGTTAAATGAAAAACCTCTCGTTAATTATCGGGAGGTTTTTTATGTGATTTAAAGGGATTTAACGTAAGGATATTTATTGAAGAAGATCATTATCTAGATAATGGTGGAAGAATTTTCGTGGTCAACATTCCGTTCATTGATGCCCTTACCGAGTTGGAATTCATAGCTGAAGTCCTCAATCCAGAGATTGGTGCCCTTCACGAGTTGGAATTCAAAGTTGAAGGTCCTCAATCCAGAGATTGGTGCCCTTCACGAGTTGGAATTCAAAACTGAAGGTCCTCAATCCAAAGATTGGTGCCCTTCACGAGTTGGAATTCATAGCTGAAAGTCCTCAATCCAAAGATTAGTGCCCTTCACGAGTTGGAATTCAAAGCTGAAGGTCCTCAATCCAGAGATTGGTGCCCTTCACGAGTTGGAATTCAAAGCTGAAGGTCCTCAATCCAGAGATTGATACCCTTCACGATTTGGATTTCATAGCTGAAGGTCCTCAATCCAGAGATTGATGCACTTTACGAGATGGATATCATAGCTGAAAGTCCTCAATTGATGTATTGGATGTTAAGCTCGTTTAATTCAAAAGTTAAAGTTCACCAATCTAAAAATGGCTTTTATGCGAGTCTATCCCAAATTATAGTAAAGACAATTAGAATGTATTTAATAAGACTCAAAGCTTAGATAAAACGCTGAATGTCCAATATCCATCAGGCCATTACTTCGTTGCACATAGTCTTATGCTTTTTTTAACTATTTTTCAAATTATCTGATTAAATTTTCATTACCTTCCCTATACTGTTAGCGGAGGTGGTGGCAATGTCAGGAATGATCTTTTTGCTAATCGCATGGATAATTTGGATTTACGCAACATTTTTCATGAATAAACATTCAAGGTATAGATGGATAATGGCAATGTTTGCTTTACTTTTTATTATATTAAAGTCTATTACGATAAGGTTTTATTCTCTTAATATATCTGGAGCTAGCATATTGATGTTGGGCATATGTTATTATGCAGCATCTAGATTACCGTTGAAAAAGCAGCTTCATTTATTATGTACTGTTTTTACTTTAATGGTAGGATATGCTGGATTTCTCTTATTTGAAATGTATGATCCAATATTAATGTTCATAGATAGAGTAGTGCTAATGTCATTTGTTTTATTTATATTAAGTTATTTTATATACTCATCATCTGTTAAACTTCGAATTCTTTTTATATGTCTTGGTACTATTCAAGGAGATATTGTATTTGCTGCGTTCTTAAGCAAATGGGATATGCCTTATTTAATCGGTTCAATGGAATATTTAGACATTATTTCTATTACTGTCTTTTCAATTTTGTTTATGAACTTTATTTCGAATCTAACTGCAATGATGAGAATAAAGGGAAATAAAAAAATTTCCCACTAAATGAATATCATTACCTTTTATTCAAATAATATGGTACGATTTCTCAGTAGAACTAAAGATTAACTTTAAAAGTGAGTGGATGAAATGACTAAACCGACTGTGGCGATTGTTGGTCGTCCGAATGTAGGTAAATCAACTATTTTTAATCGAATTGTGGGAGAACGTATTTCAATTGTTGAAGATACTCCAGGAGTAACGAGAGATCGTATTTATGGTACTGGTGAATGGCTTTCTAATGAATTTCATATAATCGATACGGGCGGAATCGAAATCGGTGATGCCCCATTTTTAGAGGAAATCCGTTTACAGGCGGAAATTGCAATAGCCGAGGCTGATGTCATTATTTTCATCGTTAATAGTAGGGAAGGGGTCACTTCCGCAGACGAAGAAGTGGCTAAAATTCTGTTTCGGTCCAAAAAACCAGTCGTGTTAGCAGTTAATAAAGTAGATAACCCCGAAATGCGTGCAGAAATATATGATTTTTATTCACTAGGCTTCAATGAACCATTCCCTATTTCAGGTTCACATGGTCTTGGTTTGGGAGATTTGCTTGATGAAGTAGTCAAACATTTTCCGCAAACTGGCGAGGAGCATATAGATGAGGATGTCATTAAATTTAGTTTAATCGGAAGACCGAATGTCGGAAAATCATCTATCGTCAATGCTTTACTTGGTGAAGATAGAGTCATTGTCAGCGATATAGCTGGTACAACGAGAGACGCGATTGATTCTTCATATGAATATGAGGGACAAAAATATACTATTATTGACACTGCTGGAATGCGTAAAAAGGGAAAAGTGTACGAAACCACTGAGAAATATAGTGTGTTAAGAGCATTAAAGGCAATTGACCGATCTGATGTTGTACTTGTTGTATTAAATGGAGAAGAAGGAATATTAGAACAAGATAAAAAAATCGCAGGATATGCTCATGAAGCTGGTAGAGCTGTTATCATCGTCGTCAATAAATGGGATGCTGTTGAGAAAGATGAAAAAACGATGAAGGAATTTGAAGAAAAAATTAGAGCTCATTTCTTGTTTTTAGATTATGCTCCTATTCTTTTCGTCTCGGCAAAAACAAGAAAAAGATTGACAAACTTGCTTCCTGCTATAAAAATAGCAAGTGAAAACCACTCCATGCGCGTTCAATCAAGTGTTTTGAACGATGTAATTGCGGATGCAATAGCCATGAATCCTACTCCTTCAGATAAAGGGCGCAAATTAAAAATCTTTTATGTTACACAAGTAGGAATAAAACCACCGACGTTTATTGTTTTCGTAAATGATCCAGAAATCATGCACTTTTCTTATGAAAGATTTTTACAAAATAGAATAAGGGAAGCCTTTGGTTTTGAAGGGACGCCTATAAAAATCATAACAAGACAAAGAAAATAATATGAAGGTGGGTGTACAAGCTTGGGAAATGAAAAAGAAAGAGTAGCTGTTATTGGGGCTGGAAGTTGGGGTACAGCTTTAGCACTCGTTTTAGCGGATAATGGACATCATATTCAATTATGGACAAGAAATGAACGGCAAAAAGATGAAATCAACGATACGCACACAAATGAAAAATACTTACCGGGAATTACTCTTCCTGATAAGATTACCGCATATGTTTCGCTGGAAGAAGCTTTAAATGGGATTGAAATAGTCGTATTAGCGGTTCCTACTAAGGCGATAAGGGAAACATTAAGAGAGATTATTAAGTTCCAATTGCAGCCACTTACGATTGTACATGTAAGTAAAGGGATAGAACCAGATAGTTTATTGCGTGTATCAGAAATAATTGACGAAGAGATGCCAAAACGAATCCTAAAAGATATAGTAGTGCTTTCAGGACCTAGCCATGCCGAAGAAGTAAGCTTAAGACATCCTACAACTGTTGCTGTTTCATCTAAAAATATGGAAGCGGCAGAAAAAATACAAGATTTATTTATGAATCAACATTTTCGCGTCTATACGAATCCAGATTTAATTGGAGTTGAAATAGGAGGCTCCCTTAAAAACATCATCGCTCTTGCAGCAGGTATTTCTGATGGCCTAGGTTTTGGGGATAATGCAAAAGCCGCACTTATTACAAGGGGTTTAGCGGAAATTTCTCGGCTGGGAACAAAAATGGGTGCAAATCCGTTAACTTTTTCCGGATTGGCTGGAATAGGTGATTTAATTGTAACTTGCACGAGTGTTCATTCACGCAATTGGCGTGCGGGTAACATGCTTGGCAAGGGACAAAAATTAGAAGATGTCCTTGAGGATATGGGAATGGTTGTAGAAGGTGTAAGAACGACAAAAGCAGCATATCAATTGGCTCAAAAATATAATTGCAAAATGCCTATTACTGAAATTCTTTATCAAATATTATTCAGTGATGTAAATGCGAAAATTGCCGGAGAACGCTTAATGGCAAGATTAAAAACAAACGAAATGGAAGATCTTGTCGATATTTTGAGTGAACAGATGGAACAACAATAACGTGATTAGGCAAAAGAGGATGCGTTCTTTTTTTAAGTGCATATAATGCTTTGAAGTAAAATGCTTAAACAGGTGGAATGGGTATTAGTTTGTCATCTATGAAGCAAAGGGCTGTCCATTGCTTCATCTTTTTTTGTTGTCAATTATTTTAAGGTTATATAACCTTTTAAATCATTCGAACATGATATAATAGCTATTAATGTGTATTTTTAGTAGTGGAGGAATGTACATGTCGCCGTCAATGCAAAAAATGTGGATTTCGATTATTGGAATGCTGCTTCTAGCTTTAGCAATGTTTACAATTTATATCAGTCGTTATAAATTGAATAATAGAGTATTAAAAATAGTAACCGCCATTTCAGCTTGGTTATGTATGATCATTGGGGGGCTTATTATGCTTTTCGTTGTCCTGACTGGTCCAACTAGCTGAATTTCACTATCAACATGAAAGATGCTGAAGGGAAGAAGCTATTCATGAAACTAAATGTAAATATAGCAATATTAATACTAGCATCCGTTTTATTAAGCGGGTGTCTATACCCTCAAGAAAAAAAAGTTGAGAATCAAATACCGTATGAAGATCAGATCAAGTCTGTCCAGACAGCTGTTGATCAATATAAAGAAACGACAAACGGGCTATTACCAATCAAAACTCGTGATTATGAAACTCCTATATACATAAAATATCCGATTGATTTTTCAAAACTTGCTCCCCGTTTTATCGCTACCCCTCCAGGGAATGCTTATGAAAGCGGTGGAGTCTTTCAATATGTTTTAATAGACGTGGAGACGAATCCAACCGTAAAAGTGTTTGATCTGCGTATTGCCGAAAAAATTAGGGAAGTAAAATTGAGAATTCAATCACAAGGATATCCACCATTTAAAGAAGCAATCGCTCATAATATCTATAGTTTAGATTATAAAAAACTAGGTTTTAAAAGTGAGCCTTATATTATTTCACCCTTTACTAATAGAAATTTGCCTCTTATTATCAATATAGATGGTGAGGTTTTTGTAGATTATATAAGCGATCTCTATCTGACATTAAAAGAAAGCGGGAAAACGTTTAAGCCTGGTGATGAGATCACAAGCATTCTTACTGAAAATTCATTATTTGTTCCTGCATATTCACTTTCCTACACAGTAGATGAAAACAATGAACCGATTTACATGGAAAAATAGGAATATTCCTTCTTTCACTTAATATAATGTGGAAGAAGGAATTTTTATTTACTTCTTAATATGGTCATATAAGAATCGGACAACATCATAAACATCTATTGTCCAGCAGTTTTTGGGTGTTTTGTCCCTTGAACTCAATGATAGGAGGGAACCTCTTGGAAAAGGTGGATATTTTCAAAGATATTGCAGAAAGAACGGGCGGAGATATTTATTTGGGTGTAGTTGGAGCTGTTCGAACAGGTAAATCCACATTTATTAAAAAGTTTATGGAACTAGCTGTCTTACCAAACATCACGAATGAAGCAGATAGAGCAAGAGCACAAGATGAACTGCCTCAAAGTGCGGCAGGTAGAACAATCATGACGACAGAACCGAAATTTGTACCGAACCAAGCTGTCGCCGTTCAAGTCGATGAAGGACTTGAAGTAAATGTACGGCTTGTTGATTGTGTTGGCTATACAGTGCCAGGGGCAAAAGGTTATGAGGATGAAAATGGCCCAAGAATGATTCATACACCTTGGTATGAGGAACCAATCTCATTTCATGAAGCAGCAGAAATTGGAACGAGAAAAGTGATTCAGGAGCACTCAGTCCTTGGTGTTGTCATTACAACAGATGGCACAATTGGAGAAATACCACGTTCGGACTATGTAGATGCTGAAGAGCGTGTAATAGAAGAGTTAAAAGAGGTTGGAAAGCCGTTTATAATGGTCATTAACTCATCAAGACCACATCATGCTGAAACAGAAAATTTACGTAAACAGCTTGAAGCGAAATATGATATTCCTGTTCTTTCCATGTCTGTAGAAAGCATGAGAGAAGCGGATGTAATGAATGTTCTACGCGAAGCTTTATACGAATTCCCTGTGCTTGAAGTGAATGTAAATCTCCCAAGCTGGGTTATGGTGTTGAAGGATAACCACTGGCTGCGCACAAACTACCAAGAGGCAGTTAAGGAAACAGTTAAGGATATAAAGAGATTACGAGATGTAGATAGAGTTGTACAACAGTTTTATGAGTTTGACTTTATTGAAAATGCCGGGCTTGCAGGAGTAGATATGGGGCAAGGGATTGCTGAAATAGATTTATTTGCTCCTGATGATCTTTATGATAATGTTCTTAAAGAAGTCGTCGGAGTTGAAGTGCGGGGAAAAGATCACTTGCTTGAGCTTATGCAGGATTTTGCAGATGCAAAAAGGGAGTATGATCAGGTTTCTGATGCTCTCGCAATGGTAAGACAAACAGGTTATGGAATTGCAGCTCCATCTTTAGCGGATATGAGTCTGGATGAGCCTGAAATCATTAGGCAAGGGGCACGCTTCGGTGTTAGATTAAAAGCGATGGCTCCTTCAATTCATATGATAAAAGTGGACGTGGAATCTGAATTCGCACCGATTATTGGGACTGAAAAACAAAGTGAAGAGCTCGTACGCTACCTCATGCAAGATTTTGAAGACGACCCGCTTTCAATATGGAATTCAGATATTTTTGGTAGAAGCTTAAGCTCATTAGTAAGAGAAGGAATCCAAGCTAAAATCGCGATGATGCCAGAAAACGCCAGATATAAATTAAAAGAAACGCTAGAAAGAATCATCAATGAAGGATCAGGTGGTTTAATAGCTATCATTCTTTAAGAAAAAAGTTTGATAAAGTTCATTAATCTTTTCAATCCTGTATGAAATGAGATTTCTGCGTACCCACAGCCTTGTAAAGAAAAGAAGTAAGAAGTAGTGAAACGTTCTTTGAAAGCAAGCTTGTTCAGCTGAAGTTACAATACAAGGTTAGCAGAAGATAATAAAAAGGTGTCGAATACGACGATATTCGGCATCTTTTCCATTTTTTACGCCTTTTATTCTTGCTAACATAAAATATATATGATAATCTTTTAAACAGAATTGCTGATAAATCCCTTATTTACCAGCAATTTATTCGGATTCTAACATTTCATGTTTAAGAATCTTAAAAATTGTTCACAAATGTAATAGCACTTGAGGAACAAGATCTCTCTTTTTTGGGAGGAGGTGAATGGTATGAACAAAACTGAACTAATCAATTCTGTTGCAGAAACAGCCGAGCTTTCTAAAAAGGACGCAACTAAAGCTGTTGATGCTGTTTTCCAATCCATCCAAAATGCTTTGGCTAACGGAGATAAAGTAGCTTTAATCGGATTTGGTAACTTTGAAGTGCGTGAGCGTGCTGCTCGTAAAGGACGCAACCCTCAAACTGGTCAAGAAATCGAAATCGCTGCAAGCAAGGTTCCAGCGTTCAAACCAGGTAAAGCGCTTAAAGATGCTGTTAAATAAGTACATACACTCTTTAGCGTATCAAAAGGAACTGCCGAGGTACATATCGGCAGTTCCTTTTTTTATTTCTTTCGTTAATTATGCTAATATGGGAATACAAAAGATGACTTGTTGCAACAGATGTAGGAGGAAGAGGAATGATAGAAGTAAATCGCTCACAAATTGAAGAAGCGGTTCGGATGATATTGGAGGCAATAGGGGAAGACCCGAATAGAGAAGGTTTAATAGATACACCCGAACGCGTCGCCAAAATGTATGAAGAAGTTTTTTCTGGTTTAGGAAAAGATCCAGAGGAATATTTTGAAACCATTTTTGGAGAAGATCACGAGGAACTTGTTCTCGTTAAAGATATTCCGTTTTTTTCGATGTGTGAACATCATTTAGTGCCTTTCTTTGGAAAAGCTCATGTGGCATATATACCACAAAATGGGAAGGTAGCTGGTTTAAGTAAACTTGCAAGAGCTGTAGAAACAGTCGCATCTCGTCCTCAATTACAAGAACGAATAACATCCACTATCGCAGATGTTATGATGAAAAAACTTGAACCACAAGGGGTTATGGTTATTATAGAGGCAGAACATATGTGTATGACGATGAGAGGTATAAAAAAACCTGGTTCCAAAACCGTAACTTCTGCAGTTCGGGGAATACTTGCTGCGGATGCACAAGCACGGGCAGAAGTACTTTCCTTAATTAAAGATTAATGATGAGGTGAAGAAATGAGCAACGGTCGTGGTCAATCTGATTTTATTATCATAAAAGCTTTGGAAGATGGGGTAAATGTTATCGGTTTAACGAGAGGTTCAGATACTAGATTTCATCATGCAGAAAAACTAGATGCAGGCGAAGTAATGGTTGCTCAATTTACTGAACATACCTCGGCAATCAAAGTTAGAGGAGATGCAAATATTATTACTTCATTTGGAGAAATAGAGAGTGAGAATAAAAAATCACCTTAATTTAAACTCAAATCATTAACCCAACAAAATCGCCATTCGGTATTTCTCTATGTTATAATTATACCTGCATGCACGTAGTATGCTTTTATTTGCAATAGAAACGAGGATTTTTGTTATGGCGGTCAGTAATTATGAAAAGCAAATTGATTCAATAAAAAGGAAGTTACAGCAAAAATGCTACCATCATTTTTTATACAAACATATTGAACCGCCTGAACTGGATGTAGATCAAATTCTTTTTATGTCATATTCATTGCGAGATTCTAATCTTACGGCGGAAGAAACTGAAGCATATATTATGGCAGCTATGCTTGCAAATTTGGCACTAGAAACACATGAAAATGTTTCTAAACCCAATATGCCAACGACAGCACGGCAACTTAACGTACTGGCCGGAGATTACTATAGTGGCATGTATTATAATTTATTATCGGAATTTCACAACATAGAGTTAATAAAATCTTTGGCATCTGCTATCAAAACAATTAATGAGCATAAAATTAAAATTATCCAATTTGATGGTGAAAATTTGAATGTTTTCCTTGAAAGTGTTAGAAAAATTGAATCTGGACTGCTAGAACAATTTTGTATTTATTTTCAAACACCTTCCAAATATATTAACTTCTTCATTGAATATCTATTTTTTAAAAAGGTTGGCAAAGAGCTGAAAATGCTTATAGATGGTCATTTTTCTCTATTTATGGAGGGAATAAAAAGCTTCTATTTAAAGAACAACACAAAACCATCCTTGGAAGATGAGTTAAAATTATTAACAGATATGATGAAGGAATCGAAGGGAAAACTTGATGATATGATAACGGAAATGAATGCTTTGCCATCACTAGTGCATAAACGCATTAATGAATTGGCTGGTTCTATAAGTGGAGGTTTTTGAAAAAGATGCAATCAAAAGAAGAACGTGTACATAGTGTGTTTGAAAAAATCCATCAAAATTATGATAAAATGAACTCGATTATTAGTTTTCAGCAACATATAAAATGGCGTAAAGAGACAATGAAAAAGATGGACGTCCCTGAAGGGGGATATGCTCTTGATCTTTGTTGCGGAACTGGTGATTGGACCATTGCGCTTGCACGTGCAGTCGGCAGTGAAGGAAAAGTTATTGGACTTGACTTTAGCCATAATATGCTTCAAGTAGCAAAGCAAAAAAAGGAAAAAGAACAATTGCATCAAATTGAATTCATTCAAGGAAACGCTATGGAACTACCGTTTGAAGATCATACTTTCGACTACGTAACAATCGGTTTTGGGCTGCGGAATGTTCCAGACTATATGCAAGTACTGAAAGAAATGAATAGAGTGTTAAAGCCTGGTGGAATGGCAGTATGTCTTGAAACATCTCAACCGACAATGCCGGGTTACAGACAGGCTTATTATTTGTACTTCCGCTTTATTATGCCATTATTCGGTAAATTATTCGCTAAAAGTTTTAAAGAATATTCGTGGTTACAAGAATCAGCCCGTGATTTTCCCGGGATGGATGAATTAGCCCAAATGTTCTGGAAAGCCGGATTTGTTGATGTTATTTATAAATCCTTTAGCGGTGGTGTTGCAGCGGCGCATATTGGAATGAAAAAGAATAAAGCCTAGGTGGAAATGAAATGAAACTAACATTACTTAATTCGACCTTAAAAGCTGACTTCGACATCATCGAAAAAGAGATGGAATTGGCTATTCAATCAGACGTAGGACTGCTCCAGAAAGCATCGGTGCAGCTTTTAAAAGCAGGGGGGAAACGAATTCGACCTGTTTTTGTCCTTTTATCGGCTAAATTTGGTTCATATAATATACATACTATAAAAAACACTGCTGTGGCTTTAGAATTAATACATATGGCTTCACTAGTCCATGATGATGTAATCGACGATGCCGAACTTAGAAGAGGAAAGCCAACGATCAATTATACTTGGAATGATCGTATTGCTATGTACACTGGTGATTATATTCTGGGAAGTTCTCTTGAATATATGACAAATATTCGTAATTCATTAGCACATCAAATTCTTTCTAATGCAATAATCGAAGTTTGCAAGGGCGAAATTGATCAAATTAAAGATAAATATCGTTTCAATCAAAATTTACGAGATTATTTACGACGTATTAAGAGAAAAACGGCTTTACTTATTGCTGTAAGCTGTGAACTCGGTGCAGTTACAGCAGGGGCAGATGAAAAGACACATAGGTTATTATATAAATTTGGATATTTTGTTGGAATGTCATACCAAATTATTGATGATATTCTTGATTTTACAGGATCAGAAAAAGAACTGGGAAAACCTGCTGGTGAAGATTTGCGACAAGGAAATATCACTTTACCAGTTTTATATGCAATGCAAGACGAGAAATTAAAATCTAGAATCGTAAATGTTAATGAAGGTACAACAAAAGATGAAATGGTTGGTCTCATATCTGCTATAAAGGATTCAGGAGCAATCGATAAGGCTTATTCTGTTAGTAGGATGTATTTAAAAAAGGCTATTCATGTTTTAGACAAACTCCCTCCGATAAAAGCAAAAAAAATTCTGAGAGATATTGCTTTTTACATAGGCAAAAGAAAATATTAGAAAACAAGTTTTTACATATCGCGATTTGCTAATGTTGGAAAACAATGTTATTATTTTCATGGGATTTCGAGGATTTTCCCGAGGATAATTGCAGGAGTGATCATAATGGAAAAAACTTTTCTAATGGTAAAACCAGATGGAGTTCAAAGAAGTTTAATTGGAGAAATTGTATCACGCTTTGAAAAAAAAGGTTTTCAACTTGTTGGAGCTAAATTGATGACAATTCCAACAGAGCTTGCTGAAAAACATTATGAAGAACATAAAGAACGTCCTTTTTTTGGAGATTTAGTCGAATTCATTACATCAGGTCCTGTTTTTGCTATGGTCTGGCAAGGTGAGAATGTTATACATACTGCACGGCAAATGATGGGTACAACAAATCCAAAAGATGCCGCGCAAGGAACCATCCGAGGCGATTTTGGCTTAACGGTAGGTAAGAATATTATCCATGGTTCTGATTCAACTGAAAGCGCTGAAAGAGAAATTTCCTTGTTTTTTAAAGAGGAAGAGCTCGTGGAATACTCTAAACTAATTAATAGTTGGATATATTAAGTGTTACAACCACCTAGACATCAAATTCTAGGTGGTTTTTCCTTCTTTATACGTTATAATCAGTAATAGCATAAGAGAAAGTGATGGGGTAGGCAGTGGATCAAGATTATCTTCAGTTTATTATAAATATAAAACAAAAAACGGGTATCGATTTATCTTTATATAAAGAAGCACAAATGAAGAGAAGGCTCACATCCCTTTATCAAAGAATGGGGTATTCCTCATTTAAAGATTTTTACTCAGGTATATTGACTGACCAGAAAATAATGAATGAATTTCTTGATAGGATGACGATAAACGTTACGGAATTTTATCGTAATGGTAAACGTTGGGAAGTATTAGAAAACAAAATTCTGCCTCGTCTTCTAGCAAAAAAGAAAAAATTAAAGATTTGGAGTGCAGCCTCGTCGACTGGAGAAGAACCTTATACGATTTCTATGGTATTGTCGAGATATATGCCTCTGAATCAAATTTCTATTTTGGCAACAGATATCGATGAACAAGCCCTTGCTGCAGCAAAAGCAGGAAATTATTTGGAACGTTCTTTAGCGGAAATTCCTCCTTCGATGATAACTAAGTTTTTTAAAAAAGAAGGAACTGTTTATAAAATTGACGAAGAAATAAAAAAGACGGTTCATTTTCGAAAACTTAATCTACTCGGGGATCCATTTAATGAAGATTTTGATTTAATTGTTTGTCGAAATGTTCTAATCTATTTTACAGAGGAAGCGAAAGACGCTCTATACAAAAAGTTCGCAAACGCTTTGGCAGATGATGGAGTGCTATTTGTAGGAAGTACTGAACAAATTTTTAATCCTGGGCAGTACGGGTTAGAAGTAGAAGAAACATTTTTTTATCGCAAAATCAAATCTTAGGGGTGTATAATATTGAAGATTGACATTACAACACCATCAAAATCGTATCCTGTTTACATTGGAAAAAATGTTTTAGAGTCCTTAACCGACCATTTGGAGTCAAATGATTATACAAAACTTCTGATTATTACAGATGAAATCGTTGGCAGATTGCATCTAGATGAATTGAAAAAAGCAATACCACAGTCGTACGATACTTATACATACATAGTTCCACCAGGAGAAAACGCGAAAAAATTTTCAATATATGAATCATGTCTATCTTTTTCACTTGAAAAAGGGCTTGATAGAAAGTCTTGCATCATTGCATTTGGAGGAGGATCTGTTGGAGATTTAGCTGGTTTTGTTGCAGCGACTTATATGAGGGGCATACCTTTCATACAAGTTCCGACAACGATTTTAGCTCATGATAGCGCGGTAGGTGGAAAAACAGGAATAAATCATCCGCTCGGAAAAAATATGATCGGCTCTTTTCATCAGCCAGAAGCAGTTATTTACCAAACTGAGTTCCTAAAAACTCTTCCACAATCGGAAATTCGTTCCGGTTTTGCGGAGGCCGTCAAGCATGCATTAATTGCCGATAAAGAATTGCTTACATTTCAAATGTCTACTATTACTGATTTACATGCAATAAATGATGAAGATTTAGCCATAATTTTAAAAAGAGGAATTCAAATAAAAGCGGATGTGGTCTCGAAGGATGAAAGAGAAACAGGGATACGTGCGTTTTTGAATTTTGGTCATACATTAGGCCATGTAATAGAATCATCAGCTGGATATGGAAATGTATCACATGGTGAAGCGGTCATGACGGGTATGGTGTATGCTTTATATTTAAGCAAGGAAATTTTAGATTTAGATTTTAATATTACTGAATTTGAGTTATGGATTAAATCGCTGGGATACAGCTTGGAAATTCCCGCTGGTTTTGAGTTTGATCAAGCATTTACAAGTATGACAAGAGATAAAAAATCATATTCCAGTAAACCGAGATTCGTCTTGTTGGAAAAAATCGGAAAGCCTGTAGTGAGAGAACTTGATAAAGATTTATTGGAAAAAGTCTATTTAACTTTTCTTTCATCAACTAAACTAATGAAAAAATAGAGAAGAACAAAAGAAATATTTCATGTTTCCTACCTTTTTTACATAGATTGTTTTAAAAGAAAAAGAAAGGTAGGAAAGCATGGACTATATTATTGAAAATGCATTTTCAATTGAAGATGGAAAAAAAACAAAAGTTTCAATGCTAGTGAGAGGTAGTGAAATTCGTTATTACGGCTTCAAATCTTTAAATTATTCTATACTTAAAATGGACGCCAGCTCCTTTATCATTACGCCTTCTTTTGTATATTTTGCACCTAATATACCCGATTTACCATTTGATGAATTTAAAGCGTATTTTTCCGATTATTTCCTCAAGAAAGGATGCGGAACAATCATTACTAATTTTCACGTTACACGATTAAAAGATTTTGACAAAATACTAGTAAATAGACGAAAATTACTTCTAAATAGTCCTATAGACTATTTACTGGGCGTTACAGTTCCTGCAACAATTCTAAATCCTTTACTCATCATAAAATGTAAGCAAGCGAAAATACCAATCATTTTCGTAGAAATTACTCGAGTAAGTGAATTAGAAAGCATTCCTTGGGGATGGATAAAAGATGCATCATTCCCATACAATCCTATTTTCATTCCGTATTTTCCTTCTTCCATGAAATCATATCGACAGTCATTGCATTTAAGAAAATGGAACAGTACTCTTCAAAGTGAAAAACTTTCCCATTTATCACAGCCTCTACAAACGGATCAACCATTGACCATGGAAATAACAAAAAAAATTGGTCTCTATCCGAAAAAAGGAATTTTGAAAGTCGGCGGCGAAATAAGTTATAATCTATACTTACAAGATAACGAGCTTAATAATGGTGATTCAATCGACTTTAACAAACGTGTGCCATCTATCTCCGTACAAAAAGGAAAATTTTCAATTGTAAATGGAAAACCAATATTTCGTCCGGGATATGGTGATGAGATCACAATTAAAAAAACATCATTATTTGTTTGAACTATAAGAAAGGATTTTGGTAATGAATAACGCAGAGTTGATGCTAAAATACATCGAAGAACAAAATCTTTCAAAAGCGGAAAAACAATTTAAAAAGGTGAAAATCAGCGGCACTGATGATGAAAAGTATATGCTTGCCCAAGCTTTGTCACAGTATGGATATTTAGAGGAATCAAAGGAATTATACGAAAACCTACTCCGTTTTTACCCAGATGAAGGGGAATTGAAATTAAGTTTAGCTGAAGTTTTAATTGAAATGGGTCAAGATGGTGAAGCTCTTCAATATTTGGAATCAATACGAGAAGACGATCCGAGTTATCCGTCGGCACTATTAGTTGAAGCGGATTTATATGAGATGCAAGGGTTATTTGAGGTAAGTGAAAACAAATTATTAAAAGCGAAGGAGCTATTACCTGATGAACCAGTAATGGACTATGCTCTTGGGGAGCTTTATATGACTCAAGGGAGATTTTTGGAAGCCGCGAGAAGCTTTAGTCTATTGCTTGAAAAGGAAATAGAAATTGAAGGTGTTGATATTAATAGCAGAATGGCAGAAGCACTGAGTGCAGGTGGAGCATTCGAAGAAGCTTTAACATATTATAAGCAATCGCTAAAAAACAAAATGGACATTGATTTATTATTCGCTTATGGTTTGACTGCTTACCAATGCGCTCAATACAAGTTAGCCATAAAATTATTCAAACAATTACTCGAAATGGATCCAGATTACCACTCACTTTACCTATATTTAGCCCGCTGTCTAGAACAAGAAGAAAAGTTGGACGAGGCATTGGAAGTGGCGGAAGCGGGGCTGTCATTAGACGAATATAATAAGGATTTACATTATTTTGCAGGTAAACTTTCATTAAAAATGGGGGATGAAAATAAGGCAGAGCACTTTTTTAGGCAAGCTCTTGTTTTAGATCCTGAATTTGCAGAAGCAGCGATATCTTTAAATAGCTTACTGATTCATCAAGAAAAATACGAGTCTGTATTAGAAATTGCAGAAATGTTTTTTGAAAATGGAGGCGCCGATCCTCAATTTCATTGGGATGCTGCCGTAAGTTATCAACATACTGAACAATATCGAGAGGCATTAAATGAATATGAGCTTGCATATAATGATTTTAAAAATAACCAAGATTTTTTAGCGGATTATGGATACTTTTTAATGGAGGAAGGTAATAGAAAAGCTGCAGCTGAAATATTTGCTTTACTTGTCGACATCGATCCTGCCAATGAGGAATGGGTTTCTTTATTAGAAAGATTGAATGATTATTAAGATAACTTTTGCAGAGGAGGGAAATACAATGGAAACCCCTGTATCTGTCAACGAGAAAAAAGAATTTATTCGTTGGTTTCTAAATCGTTATCAATTAAAAAGAAGAGAATCGGTCTGGATCCTTAACTATTTAATGAGCCACGATCAACTCATGGAAAAAGTTCATTTTGTTGAAGATGCACAATGCTGTCCGAGAGGTTTAATCATGTCCACACATTGTACTAGAGAAGTTCCATTTCGATTTTATAAGGAAAATATTATGACTACTGATGCTGAAAAATCATTTCATGATATTCGACTAAATCGAGAAGAAGACATATATATACAAATTAATTTCAGGGCTTCAAATCTATCACACCAATATGCAGCCGTACTTGAAGAAAACCCATTCGTTCAAAATAAAGTGTATTTAAGTGAGAAAGATAAAATGTATGCACAGCAAATCCTTGAGAAGAGTATTATGCTGTTCCATGAAGAAAAATTATTAAAGGCCATAGATGAATCTCTTGAAAAGCGGGATCATAAAGCTTTTGCAAAACTTGCAAAGCAATTAAATGAATTAAGGAAAACATAGCTTCCTCCCTCAAATGATAAAGGGAGGATTTTTTCTTCTTAGTGCATATTACATTCGTTTTTTAATCATGAATGATAGAATACCAATTAGAACATATTAGAAAAAGAGGTGCGAGGTTTTGAATTGGACTGCGAAAGATGTTCACGTGTACACCACTGAGAGGGAGTACATAGATACAGCCATTATCCCATTAATGCCAGTCATTTTAGATGGTGGGATAAAGCGGGCGGCCGAGCAAGGTGAATTTATACAACTTTTATCCATTCATTTAGAAAGGCAATTTAGAGGAAGAACTCTCATTTTGCCACCTTTTGCATACGTGAAGGACCCGAATGAAATAATAGAAGAACTAGATAGTTGGACAAATAATGCAAAGCAAGCAGGATTTTCGTATGTTTTTTATTTAACATCTGATCCAAAATGGAAGCCATTAAATGAAGCTTGTAATGGTACTTTGATTTATCTGCCTTCTATTCCACTAGAACACATGGACGAGCAACACAAGCATTCTGTCATCGATAATCAGCTTAAAGGCCTTATAGGTGAAATTATTAATGCTTGGCAAGAGAAATGATTAACCAATTCGCCACATAGTTGACAATGTTTAGCTTTCAATATTATTGACCAAGGCGCGTTATTGATATATCATAATTATGTCCTAGTTTGTATAATGTGCATAAATTGTCCGATGGACTTACCTTACTGACAGAGGGGGGAAAAGGATGAGCAAAAATCCTGTAACAAGACGTCAATTTTTAAGCTACACACTCACTGGAGTAGGTGGGTTTATGGCTGCTGGAATGCTGATGCCTATGCTTCGTTTCGCCGTAGATCCTATGTTAAAGGCACATGCGGCTGGTGATTTTAAAATGACGGATAAGAAAATTGCCGATATTACGGCTGATCCAGTACGTGTCGATTTTAAATACGAACAGCAAGATGCATGGTACACTTCAGAAGTAACTTCAACAGCTTGGGTTTACAAGGATGATAAAGGCGAGATTGTTGCACTATCACCTGTATGTAAACATTTAGGTTGTACTGTAAGTTGGGAAGGAAGCGAAAAACACCCAAATATGTTCTTTTGTCCTTGCCATATGGGTCTTTATCACAAAAATGGCGAAAATGTGCCAGGTACTCCGCCTAGAGGACCATTGGATGCTTATCCAACGCAAGAAAAAGACGGCTTTTTAATGCTAGGTTCACCAGTAGCAAATCCATTCGTGAGAAAGTAAAGGAGGCATAAATCTTGCTTAACAAAATGTACGACTGGATTGACGAGCGTCTGGATATTACGCCGATATGGAGAGATATTGCAGACCATGAAGTGCCTGAGCATGTTAATCCTGCCCACCACTTTTCTGCGTTTGTATATTGTTTTGGCGGTTTGACATTTTTTATAACTGTTATCCAAATACTTTCAGGTATGTTTTTAACAATGTATTACGTACCTGATATTAAAAACGCTTGGGAATCCGTATATTATCTTCAAAATCAAGTTGCATTCGGGCAAATCGTCCGTGGTATGCACCATTGGGGTGCAAGTCTTGTCATCGTTATGATGTTTTTACATACACTTCGTGTGTTCTTCCAAGGAGCATATAAGAAGCCTCGTGAGCTTAACTGGATTGTTGGTGTCCTTATCTTTTTTGTCATGCTTGCTCTTGGGTTGACTGGCTATCTTCTTCCTTGGGATATGAAAGCACTATTCGCAACGAAGGTAACACTTGAAATTGTTGAATCCGTTCCGCTTGTTGGTATTCACTTGAAAACATTGATTGCGGGAGATCCATCAATAGTAGGGGCACAAACATTAACTCGTTTCTTCGCCATTCATGTATTTTTCTTGCCTGCAGCATTGATGGCATTAATGGGTGCTCACTTTATCATGATCCGGAGACAAGGTATCTCTGGACCATTGTAAAATTAGTTTTCGAATAAAGGAGGGGACACAATGCATCGTGGAAAAGGAATGAAATTCGTCGGCGATTCACGGGTATCCGCTGAGCGCAAGCCGAATATTCCAAAAGATTATTCCGAATATCCCGGAAAAACAGAAGCATTTTGGCCTGACTTTCTTTTAAAAGAATGGCTTGTTGGTGCTGTTTTCCTAATTGGATTTTTATGTTTAACTGTCGCACATCCAAGTCCGCTTGAACGTATTGCGGATCCTACTGATACTGGATATATTCCAATGCCTGACTGGTATTTCTTATTTTTGTATCAATTATTGAAATACTCGTATGCTTCTGGACCATATAATATTATTGGAACAGTAATTATTCCAGGTCTTGCATTTGGAGGATTGATGCTTGCTCCATTTATCGATCGTGGACCTGAACGTCGTCCTTCAAAGCGTCCATTTGCAACAGGTTTTATGCTACTTGCCTTTGCAGCTATTTTCTATTTGACTTGGCAAGCTGTCGATATGCACGATTGGGCTGCAGCTGAACAACAAGGGAAGATTACAAAAGCTGTTGAAGTTGATAAGGAAGCAGAAGGATATAAAATTTATGCAAACCAAAGCTGTATCGGTTGTCATGGTGAAAATCTGGAAGGTAAATCTGGTATAGGACCTGCTTTAGTTGGCACTGGTCATACACCGGAAGAGGTTAAGGAAATCGCTACAAAGGGATATAAAAAAATGCCTGCGAATGCCTTTGATGGTTCCGATGAGGATTTAGATAAGCTGGCAGATTTCGTCTCAGAGATAGCAAATAAAAAATGAATTCACTAAAGCCGGCAAATTGCCGGCTTTTTCCACATTATACGGAAGGCAGAGCGCGATGAATTTCATTTATACATATTTGGCCGATCGCCGTTTTTTATGGCTTTTATTACTTATCAATATTGCAGGAACTTTGTATGGATATGTTTGGTATGAACCTCAAATAGCGCAGACTCCCACTATATTTATTCCATTTGTTCCCGATAGTCCAACAGCAAGTTTATTTTTTGTATTTGTGTTAGCAGCGTTTTTACTTAGGAAAAATTGGCCAATATTCGAAGCGCTAGCCATCATTACGTTATTTAAGTATGGTATATGGGCTGTAGTGATGAATTTCTTATCGCTTGCCGTTTTGGGGGATTTAAGCTGGCAAGGGTATATGTTGATTGGCTCTCACGCAGCAATGGCGATTCAAGGCATATTGTATGCGCCATTTTATAAATTGAAATTGTGGCATGTTCTCGTTGGAGCAGTTTGGACCTTGCACAATGACGTAATTGATTATGTATTTATGCAATATCCAAAATATCCAGGACTTGAGATCTATATTCGGGAAATTGGTTATTTCACATTTTGGCTCAGCATTATCGGAATAGCAATAGCGCTGTATTATGTACACAGATGCAAAAAAGGTAACCAACTTCGGTTATATTGACCTAGAAAATGTAAAATGCTAGGTCTATTCTTGTCCCATTTCACATACATTTTATCAGTAGTATGGGGAGGGACAAGTATGAGGGGAAAATTGATCATCCTTCTAATAGTTGGCTTATTATTTTCTGGTTTTTCTGTACTAGCCGAATCAAAATCCTCTATGTCAGAATTAGATCAGCTTGCTGATGAAGCTTTACAGTTGACACGGTTTGGCCGTTTTGAAGAAGCTAAAAATATGTTGGAAAGATTTGCGGATTTGTTTTCAGAAAAAGGGGTAGCTGAAAGGCAATTTACAATGGATGAACTTCGTATTGTAACTGCAGCTCATCATGAAGCTTTAAAAGCATTAACAAGTGTAGGATTAAATCCAAATGATAGAGTACAAAAAGTTACAGCTTTGCGATTAGCAACAGATGCGATTATTTCTAAGTATCAGCCTTTATGGTCTGAAATGGAAAGACCGATTATGAATGCCTTTAATGATGTGAAAAGCGCGGCGTTAGAAGGTGATGAAACTCTTTATAATACCGAACTGAACGAATTTTTATCTACTTATTCCATCATTCAACCTAGTATAAAAATTTCTCTTCCTGTTGAAAAAGTTCAGAGACTAGATTCTAGAATTGCCTTTATTGATCGATATCGTTCCACATTTTCTGAACAAAAATGGATGAAAGAATTGGATGGACTAGAGAACGAATTAAAAAAGCTGTTTGCTGAAATAAATAAAGATGATACGGATCCTTCCATTTGGTGGGTTATGATTATGACAGGTGGTATAATCATTTCTACATTGTCTTATGTAAGTTGGAGAAAATATCGTGGCCAAAATATGCAGCAGCAAAAGCGAAAAGGTCCAAATGATTGACCATAATCCTAAAATCAAATAAAATAGAGTGTAAACAACTAGAAATGGGGGGTTAATTATGGGAGCTTACTTTATTTATTTGGCGATTATTATTATTATCCCTATTTGGGCTCAGATGAAAGTAAAAAGCGCATACACAAAATATTCAAAAATTCCAACTTCTGCAGGGATGAGTGGAGCTGAAGTTGCTCGTAGAATTTTGGACGAAAATGGTTTAGAAAACGTTGCGGTTAGAGAAACCCAAGGAATTTTAAGTGATCATTATAATCCGATGAATAAGACGGTTTATCTTTCATCGTCTAACTATCACCAACATTCAGTAGCAGGTGCAGCCGTTGCAGCTCATGAAGTTGGCCATGCGATTCAAGATAAAGATGGATATGCTGCTTTGCGTTTTCGTCACGCACTCGTTCCAGTAGCAAATATAAGTTCAAAACTTGCATGGGTTTTTATTATGATAGGGATTATCTTCAGTACTGCCCTTTCAAATTTTCTTTTAATCGGGATTATTTTGATGGCGGCTGGAGTATTATTCCAAATCGTCACATTGCCGGTTGAGTTTAACGCATCATCAAGAGCGATGGATCAAATTGTTTCACTCGGTCTAATCAGCAATACAGAAGAGCGAGATGCAAGAAAAGTATTAAACGCGGCAGCGATGACATATGTAGCTGCAGCAGCGGTAGCAGTACTTGAATTGTTAAGGTTAATATTAATTTTCACAAATATTACGAGGAACGATTAATGATAGAATACCCGGTCTTGTACACCGGGTATTCTTTTTATCAAAAGCGAGTAAAAGTTGCTGCCATGTACTTCTTTACATATATCACGAGAAGCGAAATTGTAATTTGATTATTTGATACACGTTTTTTTTTGCAAATGTTGTTGAAAAAAAGTAAAATAGCTAAAAACATTAAAGAGGGAAGTATGGATGATAAATAAAGTATGTAATCAACACTTTCGGGAACAAAATAAAGACCGCGCAAGACTGCTTATAAAATGTCCGGACCAACCGGGTATTGTATCAAAGGTTTCAACTTTTCTTATGAATAATGGAGCTAATATTATAGAGTCCAGCCAATATTCTGCAGATCCTGAGGGCGGGAATTTTTTTATAAGAATGGAATTTAGCTGTCCCAATCTACTTAATCGACGAGTAAAAATAGAACAATCTTTTCAAGAAATAGCTGAGATATTTAATATGGAGTTTGAATTTCGATATGTTAGTGACATTAAAAAGACTGCGATTTTTGTCTCAAAAGAATTGCATTGTTTAATGGAGCTTCTTTGGGAGTGGCAAAATGGTGATCTAATGATGGATATCGGCTGTATTATTAGTAATTACGAGAATGCCGAGCAATTAGCGAAATCAGTAAATATCCCATTTTATTACATACCTGCAAGTAAAGATATTAGAGCTAAAGTGGAAGAAAAACAGTTAAAAATACTAAAGGAACATGAGATTGAGTTAATTATTCTTGCTCGCTATATGCAAATATTGACTCCTAATTTTGTTTCTCAATATCCTAATCAAATTATTAATATTCATCATTCATTTCTACCGGCTTTTATTGGTGCAAGACCATATGAGCGTGCATATGATCGTGGCGTAAAATTGATTGGAGCAACTTCACACTTTGTAACAAATGATTTAGATGAAGGGCCAATTATCGAACAAGGCGTTGAAAGAGTGAGCCATCATGATAAAGTTGACGACATGAAGAGAATTGGCAGAAATATTGAAAGAAGCGTATTGGCCCGTGCAGTCAAATGGCATCTGCAAGACCGAGTCATTGTTGATGGGAATAAGACGATTGTATTCTAAAAAAATCTGTTTTTTCAAAATGATTAGCTTTTACATAATATCGGTTTATAAATATCAATGGTTGATTTTCTCACTAAGTTGATTGGAGCGTAAGACGCGTAGACTCCTGTGGGAATACGGGGCAAGGGAGACCCCGCAGGCGGCTTGCGCCGAGAAGGCTCCCCGTACCGCCCACGGAAAGCGAAGCGCCTGGAGCGGAAATCAACGAATTAGAAAGCAAAACTTGGTTTATACGTCATAAGGTCTTTTATTTTCGTCTAATGTAAAGCCTTCACCCATTACATCATGTACGACAGTTACAGAGACAAACGCATGGGGATCAATGGCATTAATAATTCTTTTTAAATTGACGATTTCGTTCTTGGCTACGACACAATATAAAATTTCTTTATTTTGCTTTGTAAAGGATCCGTAGCCCCGTAAAACCGTTACGCCTCTTCCCATTTGCATTAAGATTTCATCAGCTATTTTTTCATGCTCCAATTCAGAAATGATCATTGCTCCTCTTGCAGCGTATGCTCCTTCTTGCATGAAATCAATGACTCTTGCACCTACAAAAACGGCTACGAGAGTGTACATAGCTTGCACATGATTTAAATACGTCAAAAGGGATACAGTGATGACGATTGCATCAAACATAAACATTGTTCTTCCCATGCTGAATCCTTTATATTTAAGGAGCAGACGAGCAATGATATCGACTCCGCCTGTAGTCCCGCCATATCGAAACGTAATGCCTAGACCAATGCCGATAAAAACACCGGCAAATAACGCGGCTAAAAATAAATCGCCATTCAATGGGATGTTCAGTTGATATTTTTGAAAAATAAATAAGAAAAAGGATACCGCTAACGTTCCAATAATGGTATATATAAAAGATTTACTGCCTAGCAGCTTCCATCCAACAAAAAATAGAGGAACGTTCAATACAAGGTTGGAAATAGAAGGATTAATATGAAACACGAAATAAAGTAATAAAGTAATCCCTGTAAATCCACCTTCTGCCAAGTTATTTTGCATATTGAAATGAACGATACCGAAAGAAAAGATGGCAGCGCCTATTAAAATGAAGAAAACATTTTGAAATTTAATTCCAACTTTCATTTCATCGCCTCCGATTTAATATCGTGTTGGGTACGAAGCTAATTCATTATAACCAATCTTTGACAAACTGTACAAAATTACTACACTAAGACAGTTATATTTGAATATAAAAAAAGTATTAGCTAACATAATGGTGAAAGGTGATACATTATGACTAAACAGAAAACTATACAACAAATTCAAGAAGAAGTTGACTCATATATTAGTCAGTTTAAAGAAGGATATTTTAGTCCATTAGCAATGCTTGCTAGGCTGACTGAAGAATTAGGAGAATTAGCTAGAGAGCTCAATCATCATTATGGAGAGAAACCTAAAAAGTCAACAGAAGAAGAAAAAGCGATTGAGGAAGAAGTCGGAGATGTATTGTTCGTGCTAGTTTGTTTGGCGAATTCATTAAATATCGATTTGCAATCGGCTCACGATTTAGTAATGAACAAATTTAATACTCGTGATAAAGACAGATGGACGAGAAAAAGTGAGGATGAATAATATGGCAAACCCAATAAGAATCGTAGTGGCTGGTCCCCGTGGAAGAATGGGGAGAGAGGCGGTCAATTTAGTAAAAGAAACACCTGAATTTGAATTGGTCGCAGTATTGGACCGAAAAAATAATGGAATGCTGCTCTCAGAGTTAGAAGGCTTTTCTACTCTTGATGTTAAAATCTATACAGATGTTGAAGAATGTTTTCAAAATGTTGATGCAGATGTTCTAATCGACTTGACCGTACCAGAAACTGGCTATCTACATACTAAAACAGCATTATCACACGGGGTACGGTCTGTAGTAGGAACAACAGGATTTACGGAAGAAGAAATATCTGAATTAAGAAAATTAGCGGAAGAAAAAGACATTGGCTGTATTATTGCTCCTAATTTTGCAATTGGGGCAATCCTAATGATGAAATTTTCACAAATGGCAGCAAAATATTTCAAAAACGTTGAAATCATTGAACTTCATCATGATCAAAAACTTGACGCACCATCTGGAACAGCATTAAAAACAGCGCAAATGATTACGGCAAATCGTGAAAAGCGAAAACAAGGACATCCAAATGAAAAAGAAACGATTAAAGGGGCAAGAGGGGCAAATTATGAAGGAATGCGTATTCATAGTGTGAGATTACCTGGTCTCGTTGCCCACCAGCAAGTTTTATTCGGTGCACCAGGAGAAACACTAACTATCCGTCACGATTCATATAACCGTGCTTCCTTTATGACTGGCGTCAAAATGTCTGTCGAAACGGTTATGAAATTAAATACACTCGTATATGGATTAGAACATATTTTAGAATAATATGGTTTCAAGACTGTTTTCGTATTGAGTGGGAACAGTCTTAAATATATTTGTACTAATCAGGAAGGGCGGCATTATATGGAACAGCAAGGAGCAGATATTCTTGCCTTTGGAGCTCACGCGGATGACGTGGAAATAGGTATGGCAGGTTCATTAGCGAAGTGGTCAGCGAGCGGTAAGAAAATTGTTATTTGCGATTTAACGGAAGCTGAATTATCATCGAATGGTACTGTAGAAACAAGAAGAAAAGAAGCTCAAAAAGCAGCCGAACTACTTGGAGTGGTAGAGCGGGTGAATTTATATTTATCGGATCGAGGTTTATTTTTAAAGGACGAGCATATTAGGAAAATAGTAAATATTATTCGAATATACAAACCAACTTTAATTTTTGCACCCTATCATCATGATCGTCATCCTGATCATGGAAATTGCTTTCGCCTTGTGGAAGAAGCTTTTTTTTCGGCTGGGATTCGCAAGTATGAGGTAGAAGGCAATTATCCAGCTCATAAACCGTTGAACTTATATCAATATATGATAAATGGTTTTGCTTCTCCGCACTTTGCAGTCGACATTACCAATTTTATCGATAAAAAGGTAGAAGCTCTAAATGCTTATCAATCTCAATTTTTCATTCGTGAAGGCGGGGTCCAAACACCTTTAACGGACGGATATATTGAAAATGTAACAGCAAGAGATAGACTATTTGGTAAAGAAGTCGGTGTAACATTTGCAGAAGGATTTCTTTCCAGTAAACCTTTATTACTAAATAACAATTTGTTTGGAGAAGGCTTATGAAATTAAAAATAGGGATTACATGTTACCCTACTGTTGGTGGTTCAGGTGTAATAGCAACTGAACTAGGAAAAATGTTAGCAGAAAAAGGGCATAAAATTCATTTTATTACGTCAAATATGCCTTTTAGATTAGATGTGTTGCATCATAATATATTTTTTCATCAAGTTTTTGTGAATCAATACTCTGTTTTTCAATATCCACCATATGATATTGCACTAGCCAGTAAAATGGCTGAGGTTATAAAGCGAGAAAAACTTGATATTTTACATGTTCACTATGCTATTCCGCATGCGGTATGTGCAATTTTGGCAAAACAAATGGCTGGAACTGATGTGAAGATTGTAACAACCTTGCACGGTACAGATATAACAGTTTTAGGTTATGACGATACACTTGCAGAAGCGATAAAATTCGGAATCGAAAAATCAGATTCTGTTACTGCTGTTTCTCATGCCTTAAAAATGCAAACAAATGAAGTTGTAGCAGCAGATAAAGAGATTAATGTCATTCATAATTTTATTGACGAAAGAATTTATAGAAAAGTCAATTCCGATCATTTAAAAATGGCTTATGGGATAAGAGATGACGAAAAAGTTCTTATTCATGTTTCAAATTTTAGAAAGGTGAAGAGGGTTAGTGATGTTGTTGCAGCTTTTGCTAAAATTGCGAACGCTACCCCTGCAAAGCTACTTCTTGTCGGGGATGGTCCTGAGAAAACAAGGCTTTGCAAGCTTGTCAAAGAACTAGACATCGAGCATAGAGTTCTCTTTTTAGGTAGACAGGATCATTTAGAAGAATTGTATTCAATCAGTGATTTAATGTTATTGCTTTCTGAAAAAGAAAGTTTCGGTCTTGTTGCATTGGAGGCTATGGCTTGTGGTGTTCCGTGTATCGGTACAAATGTAGGCGGTATTCCTGAAGTGATTACAGATGGGTATAATGGGTTTATATGTGAATTAGGCGATTTAGCCGCTATTAGCAATAAAGCACTTAGTTTATTGCAAAATGAGTCTTTATTACAGGAATTTTCACATAATGCTATGATGACCCCAGTAGAACGTTTTCAATCCAATGTAATTGTAGAAAAATATGAAAAACTTTATGAATCTTTAATGCAAAGTGTTGGACAAGGATGGTAGCTATGAATAAAGAGTTTCTAGCCGCAATTCCAGTACTAGAAAAAATAGAAAAAGCTGGGTTTGAAGCATATTTTGTCGGGGGCGCCGTAAGGGATTATCTTTTAAATAGGGAGATTCATGACGTAGATATTGCAACCTCAGCTACGCCTCTAGAAATTAAGAATATATTTTCATCTACTGTCGATGTCGGTATAGAACATGGAACCATCCTTGTCCTATATAATGGGCAAGGCTTTGAGGTCACTACATTTAGATCTGAATCGGATTACGAAGATCATCGAAGACCGCAAACTGTCACTTTTATAAGGTCTCTTCAAGAGGATTTAAAGAGAAGAGATTTTACAATGAATGCGATTGCTATGGATAGAACAGGTCAATTAATTGATCCCTTCCATGGAGAGTCAGCCATTGAACAGCAAATCATTGAAACAGTGGGTGAGGCATCAGAAAGATTTAAGGAAGATGCCTTACGGGTCATGAGAGCCATTCGTTTTGTCAGTCAGCTTGGATTTAGCTTAGAAAAGAAAACAGAAATAGAAATGGCTAATTTAGCATCGCTATTAAAACATATTTCTGTTGAAAGAATAACAGCTGAAATGATTAAGCTGTTGAATGGTACATATAGAGACAAGGCTTTTAAAATAGCGATAGATACGAATTTATACGCATTCTGGCCGTCTATATTTAATGATAAAAAGATCATCCAATCCATTTTATCTTTGCCAATAGAGCCATTGAGTGAAATGGAACTGTGGATATTATCTTTATATTTAACGAATCAAACAAATTCAAATGAATTATTAAAAAAATGGAAGCTGCCAAGTAAAAAAATACAGTTTATTTTGCGCGCATATCAATTTTTATTTTGGCGTCGGGAGAACGAGTGGACTCATTATGATTATTACCGCGCAGGGAAAGAAATTTCTACTGTTGTAGAAAGAGTCTATCAAACAAGTCTAGGTAAAGATATTTTGAAAATTGAAAGTAATATTGAACACATTTTTAAGCAATTGCCTATATTATCTCGCAGTGATTTAAAAATTACGGGTGAAGAAATATTGAAGTGGTATAATAAACCAGCAGGTCCGTGGGTGAAAGAAGTAATTGAACAAATTGAAAAAGCAGTGATTCATAATGAGGTCATGAATGATGCAGAGGAAATAAAGAGGTGGATTAAGTCTTGACATCTTCCATAAAGAAACAATTATACGAAGCACTTGCAAATGCAGATGGAAAGTATCTGTCTGGACAAGCTCTTGCTAATATTATTGGTTGCTCAAGAACTGCCATTTGGAAGCATATTGAGGATTTGCGTAAATCAGGCTTTGAATTAGAAGCTGTCAGAAAAAAAGGCTACAGGTTAATCAGCAAGCCTGCTCATCTTTCTGAACCCGATATATTATTTGGATTGGAAACAAAAACGATAGGACGTACTATTCATTATTATGATTCTGTTGAATCAACTCAAACGATTGCGCATAAGGCTGCGAGAGAGGGGGCAGCTGAAGGAACGGTAGTGATTGCCGGGGAGCAAACAGGGGGCAAAGGTAGGATGTCTCGTCCATGGCATTCTTCTAAACAGAAAGGAATTTGGATGAGTATGATTGTACGACCAAAGCTGCCGCCGGAAAAAGCACCACAGTTTACACTCATTACAGCGATTGCCTGTGCCCGAGCAATTGAGGAAGTTACTGGACTAGAGCCTCATATTAAATGGCCAAATGATATTCTTTACAAAGGAAAGAAGCTAACAGGAATTCTAACAGAGCTCCAAGGTGAAGCTGATAAAGTGAACTTTCTAATCATTGGCATTGGCATGAATGTAAACCAATCAACTGACGATTTTCCTGAAGAAGTTAAAGAGAGAGCAACATCATTAGAAATTGAATCTGGAAATAAGGTATCCAAAACAAAAGTGGTCCAAAGTATCCTGAAATACTTTGAAAAATATTATGAGCTTTATATGGAAAAAGGCTTTGCCCCACTGAAAATCTTGTGGGAAAGCTATGCAGCAGGAATTGGACAGCCGATTATAGCAAGAACCCTTAATGGTGAAATATCAGGAATTGCACTCGGCATTACAGATGAAGGAATTTTAAAAGTCAAAGATCAAGATGGAAACATCCATCATATTTATTCAGCGGATATTGAATTTCCTTCGTAGTCATCATCATAATAATTTGTTATAATGCTTTTGACGAAATTTTTTAAAATTTCGTGGGCGGTATCCACTTTGTGAACTGCACCTCTATTATTTACAACTTAAATTTGATTTCTGCCTTGATCCAAGGGGACGGGGACAGAGGACCGAAACGAGTGAAAATTTTAAGGAGTCCTTCTGCCTATTTGGAGAGGACTTCTTTTTATTGAAAAATTCACTCGGAATAATTCGTTTCCTCTAAAAGTAAAGGAGGAGAAAAGAAAATGAGACAAACGACAGATTTTTCAAAAATGAAACAATCTGGAGAAAAAATTGCGATGATTACGGCCTATGATTTTCCACAAGCTAAACTCGCTGAACAAGCTGGTGTAGACATGCTCTTAGTAGGTGATTCCTTAGGCATGGTTGTACTAGGGTATGAATCTACTATACCCGTTACACTACAAGATATGATTCATCATACGAAAGCGGTTAAAAGAGGAGCAAAAGATACGTTTATCGTCTCGGACCTTCCATTTATGACGTATCATATTAGTAAAGAGGAAGCTTTAAGATCAGCAGCTGCACTCATGCAAGAAGGTGGCGCACACGCTGTTAAAGTTGAAGGAGGGGGAGATGTAGTGGATACAATTAAATCCCTTACTTCAGCAGGAGTTCCGGTTATGGCTCACCTAGGTTTAACGCCTCAGGCTGTTGGTGTTTTAGGAGGATATAAAGTCCAAGGTAAAAATGCAGAGGCTGCAAATGAACTAGTAACAGATGCAATTAAGTGTCAGGAAGCAGGGGCTTTTGCCATCGTTTTAGAATGTATCCCAAAACAACTTGCCAGCCTCGTTTCGTCTAAATTGGATATTCCGACAATAGGCATTGGAGCTGGAAATGAAACAGATGGCCAAGTTCTTGTTTATCATGATTTATTAACATTCGGAGTAGATCGAGTACCGAAATTTGTAAAACAATATGGCGATATCAATACACTCACGAAGGAAAGTATTCAACAATATGTTGTCGAAGTGAAAAATTCTTCCTTTCCTGAAGAGAAACATTCATTTACGATGAGTGATTCTGAGTTAGAGTTGCTTTATGGGGGAAAGTAAGATGGAAATCATCACTTCTACAAAAGCTATGCAATTGCGAGCTTTGCAGCTTAAAAAACAAGGATACTCAATTGGATTTGCCCCAACAATGGGATATTTGCATGAGGGTCATTTAAAACTTGTTAAACAATCATTGCAAGAGAATGATATAACGGTAATGAGCATCTTCGTAAATCCGCTTCAGTTTGGACCTAATGAAGACTTTGAAGCTTATCCTCGCGATGTAGAAAGGGATAAAAAGCTAGCGGAAAATGCTGGCGTAAATATATTATTTTTACCAGAACGCACGGATATTTATCCAAATGAACCTTCGTTTGAAATCAATGTAAAGAAAAGAACCGATGTCCTTTGCGGCAGAAGCAGACCGGGTCATTTTAATGGAGTAGCGACGATTTTAATAAAGCTTTTTAATATTATTTTGCCTGATCATGTGTATTTTGGGATGAAGGATGCACAGCAAGTAGCTGTAGTGGATTCATTAATCAAAGATTTTAATTTCCCAATCGAACTAATACCTGTAGAAACAGAAAGGGAAGAAGATGGGCTTGCTCGAAGCTCAAGAAATGTTTATTTATCAGATGAAGAACGTAGTCAGGCGCCCCATCTATATAAAAGCTTGCAAAAGGGAGCAGAGGCAATAAAAAACGGTGAGGAAAACCCAGCATCGGTTATTCATATCATAGAGGATTATATTAAGAATAATACAAATGGGGAAATTGATTATATAGAAATTTTAAGTTTCCCGAATCTAGATGCAGTAGAACAAATACACGGTAAAATCATCATTGCACTCGCTGTGAAATTTTCCAGAGCAAGGCTTATTGACAATATCATTCTAGAGATACTTTCATAAGGAGGTCCAACATCATGTTTCGAACGATGATGAATGGAAAAATCCATAGAGCAACAGTTACTGAAGCGAATTTAAACTATGTAGGAAGCATTACAATTGATGGGGACATTCTTGAAAAGGTTGGAATGTTGCCAAATGAAAAAGTACAAATTGTAAATAATAATAATGGTGCGAGATTTGAAACATATATCATAGAAGGGGAAAAAGGGTCTGGAGTCATTTGTGTGAACGGTGCTGCTGCTAGGCTCGTTCAACCAGGTGATATCGTAATTATTATTTCCTATTGCTTGCTTCCTGAAGAAAAAGCTCATTCCCACCAACCAAAAATAGCGCTTATGACAAAAGATAATAAAATTAAGGATATGATCCATTACGAACCGGAAACGACAATATATTGATTAACTTATAAACCAGTCCAGCAATCAACTATTTTATTGGGCTGGTTTTTTATCTTTGTTAAAGGATAGAAAACCAATTCCTTTACGTCGTTGAATAGCTGTACTGCTAAGTATATGATACAATTGTCGGAGTAAGTAGCGAAATAATCTCAAGCCTCGAGCTTTTTTAGTAAGGTGTGGTTAGGAATGAAACATAAATATGTGGTTGTCGATTTGGAAACAACAGGAAACACCCCTGATCGCGGAGACCGCATTATTCAATTTTCCGCTGTTACAATAGAAAATCTGCACATCGTTGACCAATATACAACGTTTATTAATCCTGGAATTCCTATTCCTCCTTTTATTGAAGAATTGACTGGAATTCAAGATGGAATGGTTCTTGATGCACCAGAATTTAAAGATATTGCTCCTAAAATTTATGATTTACTTCAAGATTCCATTTTTGTTGCCCATAATGTACTCTTTGACCTTGGCTTTTTAAACAATGAACTTGAAAAATCAGGATATACAAACTTTGGACAAGATTCAGTCGACACAGTAGAATTTGCTAAAATTATTTTTCCAACAGCACCAAGTTATAAGCTATCAGAATTGGCTGATATGCTGCAGTTAGAGCATGATAATCCCCATCAAGCTGATAGTGACGCTCTAGTAACGGCAGAATTATTATTAATATTGTTGGAACGCGCAAAAGCTTTACCTCTTATAACATTAGAAAAGCTTGCCGACATGGCTTATTCATTAAAAAGCGATTTGTATATAGTATTTCAATCTATATTAGAAGAGAAAAGAAAAAATATCGAAAATTTACAAGATGATTTAGAAGTTTATCGAGGAATTGCCCTAAAGAAAAAAACGATTGCTCAATCACATAAAGATGAGATAACACCTGATTATCCGTGGGAGACGGAAGAAAAAATTCAATTGCTTTCTTTATATATGAAAGATTTCAAATATCGTCCAGGACAAATGGAAATGATGGACACAGTATATGAATCATATCTCCGAAAAAAGCATGCTGTTATTGAGGCAGGGACTGGAACCGGAAAAACATTAGGGTATTTGTTGCCTTCTATATTTTTTGCTTTAACAGAGAGGCAGCCAGTCGTTATCAGTACATATACTATTCAAATGCAAGATCAAATATTGAATGATGTTATAGCCCGAATGAAAAAAATGATTCCATTCCCTTTCCAAATCGCGCTATTAAAAGGACGAAGCAACTATATTAATATGTTGAAGTTCGAACAATCTTTGTATGATAAGGATCCCCATTATGATACAGTCCTTACAAAGATGCAATTGCTCGTATGGTTGGTACAGACAGAAACGGGGGATATGGACGAACTAAATATCTCAAGTGGCGGAAGATTATATAAGCAAAGGATTAAACATGATGGCTGGTTTTTTCAAAAGGAAAAAGATCCTTGGTTTTCTCATGATTTCTACATACATGCCCGAAATCTTGCACAAAATGCAGATGTAGTTATAACGAATCATTCTATGTTATTAATTGACTCGGAAAAAGATCAGAGTATTCTTCCTGAATATAAATACGTAGTAATTGATGAGGCGCATAATCTGGAGAAAGCGGCTAGAAGTTGTTTCGGAAAGAAAGTGGAGTATAATTCAATAAAATTTTGGATTGGACGCCTTGGAACATTAGATAAGAATCAACTGTTTCATAAATTGGAAAAGCTTTTAGATAAAAAAGGTTTGTCTCCATCTCTACATTCTTTTGAAATAGACCAAATCATCTCACAGTTGGATCTTGAAATAGACGATTTATTTAACATGATAAGCATCAAGCTTTCTAAATTATTTGCGCGAAAATCTAATAAAAACACTAAACAACAAATACGAATCACAGAGGCGATGAATTCTGATGGCCAATGGTTACCATTAGTTTTATGTGCAGAAAGAGTATACGATTATCACCGAACAATTAGCAAAGCGCTTGAGGACCGTCTTTCATTAATAAAGCAGGAAAATATAAAGACTTCTGAAAGTGAACAGGCTTTTATCGAGGAAACGAACAGCTTCATACGTGATTGGATAAAGATCGGTGAGAACATTCATCAGTTTTTTTTTACGTCTTCCAGTCAAAATGTAAAGTGGATAGAAGGGGATATTCGTGCACTTCCTAACAGCATAGGGGTTATTACGCAACCGATCAGTCTAGGTGATGAATTATTAACAACTTTTTTCAAAAACAAAAATAGTGTTATTATGACTTCTGCAACACTAACCGTCAATCGTTCATTTAACTATTTTAAAAATGAGTTAGGATTGCAAAAAGAAAATTTAATTGAAAAAATCATTCGTTCTCCTTTTGATTATAAGGAGATGGTAAAGTTAATGGTTCCCTCTGATTTACCTGAAGTTCGTGGAACTGTTAATGATGATTACATTGAAGCAATGGCCAGTCATATCATTTCAATAGCTAGTGCAACTGACGGAAGAATGCTCGTACTATTCACATCATTTGATATGCTTAGAAAAACCTATCAACTTATAAAGGAATCATTGGCATTGGAGGATTTTGTCCTTCTAGCGCAAGGAATTTCGGGAGGAAGTAGAACTCGACTCGCTAGAAATTTCCAACAATTTAATAAATCAATTTTATTCGGTACTAGCAGCTTTTGGGAAGGGGTAAATATTCCTGGAAAAGATTTATCATGTTTAGTTATTGTCAGACTTCCTTTTTCCCCACCAGACGAACCAATAACTGCTGCTAAATATGAATTAATTAGGAATGTTGGTAAGAACCCATTTTCGGATTTTGCCTTACCAGAAGCTGTTATACGATTTAAGCAAGGGTTTGGCCGCTTAATTAGAACGGAAACAGACCGCGGGGTCGTTATTGTTTTAGATAGGCGAATTGACACTACGAGCTACGGGAAAACATTTTTGCAATCTATTCCAACCATTTCAATAGAACGAGGTCCCATAAATTCTATTTTAGCCTCTATTGAAAAATGGATAAAAAGTTGAGGCTGTGTTACTCGTTGGACTTAATTCCGAGTTCGACACAGCCTCAATAATGTGGGCTTTTTTTGTAAATTTTTTTAAGCTTGCGCAATTTTCATCAACCATAACAAAATTTCCTGATATAATGATGAATATATGCGTAATGGTAGTATCACCAAAAATAACGACGCTATGATGACAATTATTGTTTTTGTATTTACAAACATAAGGTGGTATTCAATGAAAAAGTGGTTTTTAATTATTTTGCCCATAATAATATTGATATCCGCATCTATTTATGTGTATAAAGATGCTAGAGGACCTTTATTAAAAGCAGAACAATATGCTGAAAAAAGGGCAAAAACAGAAGCAAAATTAGTAAGCAATGATGAATTTTTTGTGTATCATGGAACAAAGACTTACTATGTAATCATTGGACAAAACCAAGACGACGTTAAAACGATTGTATGGATTCCTGAAAAAAACAACGAAAAAATTGTAATAAAAAAAGCGTCAGATGGGATTTCTGAAAATGAAGCAATTTCAAAGCTCATTAAAGAGGAAAATCCTAAAAAAATTCTTGGAGCGAGGCTTGGAATGGAAAAAAAATTACCTGTATGGGAGCTATCCTATTTAGACCAAAATTCTAAGCTGAATTATTATTACATCCATTTTGACACAGGCAAATGGTGGAGAAAAATAGAAAATTTATAATAGAAAGAGGAATGACGATGAACATCAATTTAGCACACCGTGTTGATGCTCTAACACCATCTTCAACTTTGGCGATTACAGCAAAAGCTAAAGAATTGAAATCTCAAGGGCTCGATATTATTGGACTTGGAGCTGGAGAGCCGGATTTTAATACGCCGGACAACATAATTGAAGCTGCTTATCGTTCTATGACGGAAGGTTTTACAAAATATACTCCTGCTGCAGGGTTGCCGGAGTTGAAAAAAGCAATCATAAATAAACTTGAGCGCGACCAAGGTCTTACATATAAACCATCAGAGCTAATTATTGGAAATGGAGCAAAACATGTTCTATATACTCTTTTTCAAGTTATGTTAAATGAAGGGGATGAAGTCATCATTCCGACTCCTTACTGGGTAAGCTATCCTGAGCAAGTAAAATTGGCTGATGGGATTCCGGTATATGTTGAAGGAAAAGAAGAAAATGACTATAAAATTACTCCTGAACAATTAAAGTCTGCCATCACAAATAAGACAAAAGCGATTATCATCAATTCTCCTAGCAACCCAACAGGGATGATTTATTCGGAAGCTGAACTTGCGGCGCTTGGGGAAATATGTTTAGAACATAATGTTATGATTGTATCGGATGAAATTTACGAAAAATTAGTTTACGGAGAAAACAAACATGTATCTGTCGCACAAATATCTCCATCTTTAAAAGAGATGACAATCGTAATTAATGGGGTATCCAAGTCACATTCCATGACAGGGTGGAGAATTGGATATGCTGCAGGAAATGAAAAGATTGTTGCTGCGATGGCGGATCTTGCCAGCCACTCAACATCAAATCCGACTACTACTTCCCAGTTCGGAGCTATTGAAGCATATAATGGCCCACAAACAGCGGTAGAGCAAATGAGACAAGCGTTTGAAGAGAGATTGAATATTATTTATGATAAATTAGTGGAAATACCTGGTGTAGAATGTAAAAAACCACAAGGTGCTTTTTATCTATATCCAAACTTTAGAGAAGCTGCACGAATTGCAGGATTCGAAAATGTTGATCAATTGGTTGAAGCATTGCTTGAAGAAGCACTTGTTGCTGTCATACCTGGTTCAAGCTTTGGATCTCCAAATAATATTAGAATATCGTATGCAACGTCACTAGTAGCATTGGAAGAAGCTGTAGGCCGTATACATTCTTTTATCGAGAAAAAAAGTAATAGTCGCTAATAAATAATTTACAACATAAGACATCAGTAGTTTCGAAAGGAATGTTATTGTGAAAAAATCAATTTCAGAAGTTCATAAATATGCAGGTCAAGAAGTAACAATTGGCGCATGGCTAGCCAATAAACGTTCAAGTGGTAAAATAGCTTTTTTACAATTAAGAGATGGAACTGGCTTTATTCAAGGGGTCGTCGTTAAAAATGATGTAAGTGAAGACATATTCCAAAAAGCTAAATCATTAACTCAAGAATCTTCTCTTTACGTAACAGGTACAATTCAAGAAGACAGTCGTTCACCATTTGGTTATGAACTGTTAGTTACAAATATCGAAGTGCTTCACGAAGCGGTTGATTATCCGATTACACCTAAAAATCATGGTACTGAATTTTTAATGGATCATCGTCATTTATGGCTAAGATCTCGTAAGCAGCATGCCGTAATGAAAATTAGAAATGAAATTATTCGGGCCACTTATGAATTCTTTAATCAAAATGGATTCGTAAAGGTTGATCCTCCTATTTTAACAGGGAGTGCCCCTGAAGGAACGACTGAATTATTTAAAACGAAATATTTTGATGAAGATGCGTTTTTATCGCAAAGTGGACAGCTATACATGGAAGCTGCTGCAATGGCGTTAGGAAAAGTTTTCTCATTTGGTCCAACATTTAGAGCGGAAAAATCAAAGACCCGCAGACATTTAATTGAATTTTGGATGATTGAACCTGAGATGGCCTTTTATGAATTTGAGGACAGTTTAAAGGTTCAAGAAGAATATGTAGCTTATATTGTTCAATCCGTTTTAAAGAACTGTTCATTAGAACTAGATCGATTAGAAAGAGATAAGTCAAAATTGGAAAATATCACGACACCATTTCCAAGAATTACATATGATGATGCTATCAAGTTTTTACACGAAAAAGGGTTTGACGACATCCAGTGGGGAGATGACTTCGGCGCACCTCACGAAACCGCCATCGCCGATCATTTCGATAAACCGGTGTTCATTACACACTACCCAACAGCGATTAAACCTTTTTACATGCAGCCGGCTCCTGATCGAGATGATGTAGTATTATGTGCTGATATGATTGCACCTGAAGGATATGGTGAAATCATTGGTGGGTCGGAACGCATACATGATTATGAATTATTGAAACAAAGAATAGAAGAGCACAATCTGCCATTAGAGGCATATCAATGGTACTTAGATCTTTCAAAATACGGTTCCGTTCCTCATTCAGGATTTGGACTTGGTCTAGAAAGAACAGTAGCCTGGATCTCAGGGGTTGAACATGTAAGAGAGACGATCCCATTCCCACGCTTGCTAAATCGTTTATATCCGTAATGTAGAAACTGTCCCAAGAACTTGGACTATACAATCTTGGGACAGCTTTTATTTTTTTAAAAATTCAATTGCAGAACATGGTATAATCGAACTAAGTGAGGTGCGTAAGCGTGAATAAAGATTTAATGGTATCTTGGATTGAATCGGGTATGATCCAAGTTCCATATTTATTAATGAGTAAATATCGCGAAATAGGCCTTGATGAGAAGGAATTGGTCGTTTTATTGCAAATCATATCGTTTATTGAAAAGGGGAATGACTTTCCAACACCTGAACAAATATCCGAGCGAATGACGATTACAAGTAGTGAGTGTACTTCTATTTTAAGAAGGCTTGTACAGCTTGAAATGATAAAAATAGAAAAAGGATACTCTGATGATAAAGTAAGATATGAAAGATATACTTTATCGTCTCTATGGTTAAAGCTTGCGGAGATCTTAATAGCAGAAAAAAAACAACTAGACCTGGAAACTATTTTTCAAGAAGAAAAGGATATTTATTCGACGTTTGAACAAGAATTTGGCAGGCCACTATCTCCTCTCGAATGCGAATCACTTGCGATGTGGATTGACCAAGATGGACACGATCCCGTCATTATAAAAGCGGCATTGCGAGAGGCAGTCATGTCTGGCACCGTTAATTTCAGATACATAGATCGAATTTTATTTGAATGGAAAAAGAATGGAATTACAACTGTTGAACAGGCAAAAGTCCATAGTTTAAAATTTCGCCAAAAGTCAAGACCTTCAAGTACTCCTAACAAAAGTTCGAACACAGTACCTTTTTATAACTGGCTAGAGCAATAGTCGCAATCAAGTAGGTGATAATAAATGCTGAATAAACAACAAATCCGTTTTTGTCTAGGTGAAATGGGGAAAATGTTTCCGGATGCCCACTGTGAATTAGTTCATTCAAACCCGTTTGAATTAGTTATAGCTGTTGCACTTTCGGCACAGTGCACCGACGCATTAGTGAACCGAGTAACCGAAAATCTTTTTAAAAAATATAAAACACCAGAAGATTACTTAGCAGTGCCCCTAGACGAACTTGAATCAGATATTAGATCGATTGGTTTATTTCGGAATAAAGCTAAAAACATTCAAAAACTGTGTAAAATGCTGATAGAAGAGTATGATGGGGAAGTACCAACAGAGTATGAAGAATTAATTAAGCTTCCGGGAGTTGGGAGAAAAACGGCAAACGTTGTAATGTCCGTTGCTTTTGGAATTCCCGCAATCGCTGTCGATACTCATGTTGAACGAGTAAGTAAACGATTGGCGTTTTGCCGTTGGAAAGATAGTGTTTTAGAAGTGGAAAAAACACTTATGAAAAAAATACCTAAAGATGAGTGGTCCGTGACCCATCATCGCATGATTTTTTTTGGAAGATACCATTGCAAGGCACAAAACCCACAATGTACTACTTGTCCGTTATTAGTAGTTTGCAGGGAAGGGAAGAAAAGAGTAAAAAATTAAGAGAACCAGCTGCTTCCTGCAGCTGGTTCTTTAATTATGATCTAGTTTTCGCCATTATCAGCTGGATCGGTTGGTTCAACCGGATTCTCATCTCCTGGTGGCTCTGGATTTTGGTTATCATTCCCGGGATTCTTTTTTCCTCCAGATCCATTATCACCTTGCCCAGGTTTTTGGCCATTACCATTATTGCCATTATTCCCGTTATTTCCTTGATTTCCATCGTTGTCTTTGTTTTTATCTTTATCCTTATTTTTGTCTTTGTCTTCATCATCTTGATTTTCATCAGGAGGGACAGGCTCTTCTTCTTTTTTCGGAACGGTTACACTTGCTGTACCAGGTGTACTTTTTTGATTATCATTTACTGCTGTAACTTCAATGGAATAAGTGATGCCAGGTTCAGCATTTTTTATTGTATAGCTTTGCTCACCCATTTTACCTAAAGACTGTTTTTTACCATCGGACGATTTAATTGTTACGTCAAACTGGAGTTTCTTATCATTAGTTTCCGGATGTTCCCAAGAGAACGCAACTTCGTTTTCAGTTTCATGATATTCTCCACTTACAGAAGGGGCATCAAGCTTATCATATGCGGCAGAAACTTCTTTCGGTTCTGTACCTGCAACAAATAATTCATAAATAATATTACTGTTCGGTGTATATTTACTTGGCTTTTTCGCTGGATTTGAGCCTTTTTCAACTGCAGCTTTCACGACGCTTTTGGGCATTGGGAAGTCTGGAGTTTCTATTCCGGAAGAAACATGAGCCATTAAATTTTTATAAAGCTCTTTGGCGATCTGCTGATCGTTCGTTCCAGCTCGAAGTGGTATACTTCGTTTTTCATACCCTGTCCAAACTGCGATTGTATAATTGGTCGTATAACCTGCAAACCATGCATCTGGGACATCTTTTTCTGTAACTCCATATTTTTTGATATCATCGCTAGTATAGTTTGTTGTTCCTGTTTTAGCTGCTGCAGGAAGTCCAGGGATGATCGCCGACCTTCCAGTTGCTCCTTGTTTATTAGAAACAACATCTTGCAGCATGTTAGTTACCATGTAAGCAGTGGAGTCTTTCATCGCTAGTTTAGGTTTAATTTTATTCGTAATCTCCGTTTCTTCATCGCGCAGCACTATTTTCTTTACAGTATGCGGTTTATTATACATACCATTATTACCAAAGGTAGCGTAGGCACCAGCTAATTTTAAAGGAGAAACATTGGAAACAGCTCCAATCGATGCTGATTCATAAAATTCTTTGCCAAAATCCAATCCAAGATTTGCGGCAAATTCTCTAGCCTTATCTGCTCCAACTTCTTGGAATGCTTTAAGTGCTGGGATATTTCTAGAACGATATAATGCTTCTCGTATGGACATGCGCCCGAGATGACCTCGGTCAAAGTTATTAATTGACTCTCCGGTTGAATATTTATATGGTTCATCTACAATTTGTTCATATGTTGACCAGTTCAAGTATTCAATGGCTGGTCCATAATCAAGAATTGGTTTAATAGTGGAACCAGTCTGGCGGTCATTCAGCTGTGTAGCAAAATTTCGCCCTCGTTTAATATCTTTATATCGGTTACCGCCAATGGCACTGATTTCGCCGGTCTTTGTATCTAACATTACGAGTCCCGCTTGCATTTTATCGTCTGGAAACTGGACGATTTCATCGGTAAAAAACATTTTCTCCGTGTATTCTTGCGCATCAGGATCAAGGGTCGTGTAAATCTTCAAGCCGTCGGCATATACGTTATAATCGCCCATTTCTTCAACTTCACGTATGACTTGATCAACAAAGGCATCGTATTTATAAGGATTCGCTTTATTTTCTTCCTCGGGTACCAATGTTTTTGTAATAGGTATCTTTTTCGCTTTTTCCATTTCCTCTTTTGTAATTTTTTTATGCTGATACATAAGAGAAAGTACAATATTTTTTCTTTTTTCAGCTCGATCAGGATGTTTGTATGGATCGTATCCATTAGGTAATTGCGGCAATCCAGCCAAAAAGGCTCTTTCTTGAAGCTCTAATTGATCAAGCTCTTTATTGAAATAGAACTTTGAAGCAGTTTCAATTCCATGGATGCCATTGCCATAATAAATTTTATTGACATACATTTCAAAAATTTGCTGCTTCGTATAGTTTTGTTCAAGTTTATAAGATAGCCAAGCTTCTTGCGCTTTTCTTTTTAATTTTTTCTCATCAGAGAGATACGTTTTTTTGACGATTTGCTGGGTAAGGGTGGATCCACCTTCAGCTCCAAATCCACGGGTAATATTAGCAACTACCGCTCCAGCAAGTCTGCGGAAGTCAATGGCACCATGTTTATAAAACCGTACATCTTCTGCAGCTAAAACAGCATCTTCTACTTTCTTTGGAATGTTTTCATAATCAACGTAATCCCTTTTTTCAGTACCTAGGACCGCAAATACCTCTCCGTTTTTATCATAGACCTCAGATGCAATAGGGTCGATAAGGAGCACCTTATCAAGTGGTGGTGCATCCTTTGCATAAATAGCAAAAGTTGTTGCTCCAGCGATAAGAACAGCAACCCCAATGAGAAAGCATGTTAGAAAGATTGTTTTAATTACTTTTTTAGGTTTCTTTTTCGTTTTTTGTTTTTTAGCAGGAGCTTGTTGCTTTCGACGCTCCATACGTGTTTTATAATTTTCTGCCATTAGCAGTATCCTCACTTTCTAGAGATGATTATTGAAGTAATAAATGCTGAATTACTTTTAAATAATCAATTCTCGGATGCAACCCGTATTCAATACGATGGCCACAGCTTATAATTTCATCTTTCGTAATTGATTTTCTTCCACCCGTTTCCATTCGTTCCCAAAAAGAAAATAAGTCCTTGCATTCTAATAAAAATACTTCATCAGTTTTAACGAAACGTAAAATTACAAAGGCAATTCCATTATGTCTTACCACATTTTTCATATGTTTAATCTGATGCTCATGTAAATTTCGTAATGGAAACGAAGTGGCACTTTGGGTTTCTTTTGCTTCAAAATCTATATATTTTCCTTGACACACACCATTATAATCAGTCGTTGAAGCCTGGCGAAAATACGCCTCTTTAATGACGGCCGTACTTCGAGATTGATAGTCTACTTGAACGATTTGGATAGGGGTCGGCTTTTTATGAATGACAGCAATTCCATTCGCTAAATAATATAAATTTGTTTCATTTAAATCATCTTCGAGTGTCATTCCTCTTTTGCCGTAAGAGATAATCTTTTCCTTTTCATTCCTTTTTGTCGAAGTGGTCTGCGACGTATATTTCCTTCCATTAGGGTAATGAAATTCCATTTACCTACACCTCACTCGCTAAATTATACCACAGTAGATAAAATAACTGAGGGATGAATAAAAAATGATTTAAGAGCCATGCTTATGATGGAAGGATAATAATTTTTCACTATAACATTATTTGACGAACTAAGGTATCAATTTGTTTCACTTTATTTTAAAATTCCTTTGTTAACTGTAACCAAGGAGTAATTGATGCAAGCGGAATACAAATTTAACAAAAGTAAAAAATAAATGAATAGGAGAATATTAATATGGAAAACAAAAAAGGTCAAAGAAAAAAAGATGATAAAAGATATAATCCTAAAAAAGCCGGTGAAGGGAATCCGAAATTATCAGGACCTAATCGGCCATCTACTTGATACATTGTCGAATTGATTGCAAAAAAACCTACTTCTACACTTTGTTTAGCGAATCTCTTCTAGTTTTGTCAGCATAGCAGGAAGTTAAAATCCAATATCGAATATGATAGAAAAAGGATGTGAATGGAGGCTGACAAAATGACTAAAAAACAAATAATTGATAGACTTGAGTCAATAAGCTCTCAAATAGATCACCTAGAAAAAATGGTGGAACAGAAATCAGCAGAAAAAAAGCAAGCAATGTACAATAAGATGAATTATAACGAGAAACAGCTGGAACAGACTATAAGGAAATTAGAAATGTCTTATGATGAAAGCAATGAAAGAAATACTTTCAGCAAAGCGATTTAATGAGAAGAGCAAACTTGAAAAAACAATGAAAAGACAGTAAAATTAAGGAAATTTTAGAAAGCAGCTACCGTGCTGCTTTTTAGTTTTATTAAAAAGCATAAAAAGCTTGAATTTCTAAGATTAAGAAAGTGCTATGCAGGTCACGATCAATGGTAGACAGGCACTTGCGCTTTTCTAATATGTAAGGAGCAAAAAAATGCAAATCGATGAATTGCGAGTTTTAACTGAAAAACTGCTTAAATACAACGAAGAAGCTAATCAAAATTTTATACATTGCAGAGCAACAGGTGAAAAGGGTGACTTTTATAAGGAAGTCAAACCATTTGCAGATAAAGTGAAAGATAGTTGTGAAAAATGGGAACCTGCTGCACTTGAGTGGGTAATGAGTTATCGACCAAAAAATCTCCATCCTATGCAAGTGAGAAATACTGCAGAAAATTTACAAATGGTTTCAGTACGGGCATTTTTTCCTGATACAAGTTTAAACAAGTTTAATAGTCATGTGCAATCGATTGATTATATATTAAGGCGTATGTTAGAAAGTATGGAATCATGTTAGATTGACACATTTTACATTCACTGGGCATATGGTATAGTACCTACATTTAATCAGGGGGCTTGCTTTATGCTGCATCAATATCGAAATGTTCATATGCCACCAGGAATGCCGATGCCACCACCATTTCAACATCCAAATGCACAATATTCGCATCCTTATGGCATGTTTCCATCACAATATCCCCATATGCAGGGGATGCCTTCACATTTACAGATGCCCTATATGAACGGGATGCAGTACCCATATACCGGCATGGATCAAGGGCAGTACCAACAAGGAAGCGAGAATCAAGCGAGTCATTTATTTCAAAATCCTTTACAGCCTGAAGATGGATATTTTTACGAAAAATATGCTCAACAACAAAGTTTTCCTAATGCGTATCCAAAGCCGCCTCAAATACCTAAACCGCCTAACGGGGGTTTTAATACAGTTTTAAATTCCTTTAAAACACAGACGGGTTCTTTAGATATTAATAAAATGGTGAACACCGCAGGTCAAGTAGTAAATGCTATTACTCAAGTATCAAATATGGCCAAAGGTCTAGGTGGTATATTTAAGGTATAATGTAAAATGAATGAAAGGAATCGTAAAATAAGCGATTCCTTTTTATTTCTTTTATTCGATATTAATTTTCTTTCCTTTTTTCTTTGGAACAATAACAGTTAACACTCCATCTTCATAATTTGCTTCTACTTTTCCTTGATCAATTGGTTTTGAAAACGGGATGGTACGTGATGATTGTTTCCAAGATTCCCTTTTTTGAATAACCGTATTCTCCTTATCTTCCTTCGTAACAGACTCCCGGTGATTAACCGTTATCGTAATATACTGTGGGAGTATTTCAATATTGATTTGCTCTTTTTTTGTTCCTGGGAGCTGTGCTTGGACAATATATTCCCTTTCGTTTTCCTTTAATTCAGCTACAAATCCACTAAATGGGTTTGAGTGGATAAAAAAGTTATCCATACTCTGTAAAAAATTCTTATCTGGACGTTCCGAAAATAGCCGATTCATATTATTCATTAATTGGGCGAATGGCTCGAATAAAGGGTGTTCATCCTTTTTAGGCGGCAGATTTTCAGTCATTGTAAAGCACCTCCTTCTCAATTTACCTTATAGTATGAAGATATAAAACAAAGAGTTCATTTCCACATTATTAATCTGCCAAACTACTATGAAAACGAACGCTTATTCGCTAAAATAGTGGGAGAGGTGATAAGCTTGATGTTAAAGAAGAACTTTCAAGATATTTTAATGGAGTTAAAAACAAACCCAACTTTTAAGGACAATGTTGCTTACTGGCATACACTAGAAGAGGAACCAGCTAACACAACTCCATTCCCTAACGATTTACATCCTGATTTAGTGAAATCTTTACATAAAAAAGGCATTAAGGAATTGTATACCCATCAAAATGTGGCCTACAGAACGGCAATGAGTCATCAGAGCTTAACCGCTGTTACACCGACTGCGTCTGGTAAAACATTATGCTACAACTTACCGGTTCTTCAAACGATCTTACATGATCATTCCGCACGAGCATTATATATTTTTCCGACAAAAGCACTGGCGCAAGATCAAAAAAGTGAAATAAATGAAGTCATTGATTCTGCTGGATTGCCAATCAATAGTTACACGTATGATGGAGACACCCCTGCTAATATTCGCCAAAAGGTAAGAAAAGCAGGGAATATTGTTATTACCAATCCAGATATGCTTCATTCAGCCATTTTGCCGCATCATACAAAATGGGTTTCATTATTTGAAAATTTAAAGTTTGTTATTTTGGACGAGCTCCATATTTACCGAGGAGTGTTCGGAAGTCATGTTGCAAATGTTATTCGCAGATTAAAAAGAATATGCCGATTTTATGGCTCGAATCCAGTTTTTATCTGTACTTCAGCTACCATTGCCAATCCAAAGGAACTTGGAGAAAAGCTTACGGATGAACGAATGGTCTTGATCGATAAAAATGGTGCTCCTAGAGGCAGGAAACATTTTATATTTTACAATCCTCCTATCGTTAATCAACAAATGAACATTCGCAGAAGTGCTACGTTGGAAGTACGCAAACTAGCCCGTGAGTTTTTAAAAAATAAAATCCAAACAATTATTTTTGCGAGAAGCCGAGTAAGGGTCGAAATTATATTAACGTATTTACAAAATTTGGTTAATAATCAACTTGGACCTAAAGCGATTAGAGGATACAGAGGAGGCTATTTGCCAACACAACGAAGAGAAATAGAAAAAGGCTTGAGAAGCGGAGAGATTTATGGCGTTGTCAGTACGAATGCGCTAGAGCTTGGAGTTGACATAGGTCAACTACAAGTATGTATTATGACTGGATATCCAGGAACGATTGCCAGCGCATGGCAACAAGCAGGTAGAGCTGGAAGAAGACAAGCAGAATCCTTAGTCATCATGGTTGCTAGTTCTTCTCCACTTGATCAGTTTATCATTGATAATCCGAACTATTTCTTTCATCAAAATCCGGAAACGGCACGTATTAACCCTGAAAATCTTATTATTCTCGTAGATCATCTAAAATGTGCTGCTTACGAATTGCCTTTTCAAGAAGGGGAGAATTTTGGAGATTTGGAAATAGAAGAAATATTGGATTTCTTAACAGAGGAAAGAGTGCTTCATAAAAATGGAGACAAATGGTATTGGATGAACGACTCTTTTCCAGCCCATAATATTAGTCTGCGTTCAGCATCGCAAGAAAATGTCGTTATTATTGACCAAACAAATCGTGCAAACGTAAAAGTAATTGGGGAAATGGATACTTTTAGTGCGATGACCCTTTTACATGATGAAGCCATTTATTTGCATCAAGGGATTCAATATCAAGTCGAATATCTTGATTGGGAAGAAAAAAAGGCTTACGTAGCGGAAGTTGAAGTTGATTATTTTACCGATGCAAATTTAGCTGTACAGTTGAAAGTATTGGAAGAGGATAAAAGAAAAGAGACCGCGGACGCAGAGATTGCCTTTGGGGATGTAACCGTGAATGCCATGGCAACTATTTTTAAAAAGATCAAGTTTGAAACTCACGAAAATATAGGCTCTGGTCCTATACATCTACCTGAAATGGAATTGCATACAAATGCAGCTTGGATCTCGTTAAATAAAGAACTAAAGGAAATTGGCATGGAGGATCTCGAATATGGATTAATTGGCTGCGCTCATGCTTTAAAAGCCATTATTCCATTATTTGCGATGTGTGATCCTGCGGATATTCATACGGTTTCGCAAGTGAAGGCATCCGTAAACTCTAAACCAACCATTTTTATTTATGATCAATATCCTGGAGGTATTGGCATAAGTAATAAAGTGTATGAAATGATGCCTAAAATATTGGAAGAGGCAAAAAATCTAGTTGCTCATTGCCCATGTGACGATGGATGTCCTTCATGCATTGGCACAGATATTTCAACCATTCGTACGAAAGACATTACGATTAAATTACTAGAAATCATGTTAAGTGCATCACGTTAGAAATGAGGAGATGATCGCAAATGTCTCTCAAAAACAAACTAAATCGCTTTAAAACGCATATGGGTATAGAAGAAAAAAAAGAAACAGAAACAAAAATATCAAACCATTCTGCCTTACCGTTTTTGGACGAGTGGGAAAAGGCAGGGGCTTCGCCATATTTTCATGAAAATCAGTTTTGTTATATTAAGGAGACTCGGTATCCACTGGATCACCAGCACGGTAAATATAAATTAAAAGATTTTCTTACTGCTTTTTTTATGTGGGAGGATTTTTCAGGCAATCATCCATTATCGGCAAAAGGGTTGTCGCCTTCCGATCTGTTTTTCTTTGATACAGAAACGACAGGTTTATATGGAGGAGCGGGAAACTCAATTTTTTTACTAGGTTATGCGCGCTTTCAAGGTAATGAATTTGTTTTGCGTCAACACTTTTTGCCTGAACCGGGATTCGAAGTTGCATTATATAAAAGTTTTTTAGAAAATGTTGACTATACAACACTTGTGACCTATAACGGGAAAGCTTTTGATTGGCCGCAAGTGAAAACCCAGCATACGCTCGTTCGCGATCATGTTCCAAAACTGCCTTCATTTGGTCATTTTGATTTATACCATGCTTCTAGAAGGCTTTGGAAGAATCATTTAGAATCCGTTAAGCTTGTTAAGGTAGAGGAAGAGATTTTAGACATTAAACGGACAGATGACATTCCTGGCTACTTAGCTCCAATGATATATTTTGATTATGTTGAAAGAAAAAATCCCGAAGGCATATTAAAAGTTTTAGAGCATAATGAAATAGATATATTGTCAATGATCACATTATATACTCACTTAACGTTTCAGATATTTGGAGTTGATCCCAGTCAAACAGCGGAGGAAAAAACCTTGATTGCCAAATGGTATCAATACATTGGAGAGAGCGAACTTGCTACTTCTACATATGATATTGCAGCCCTGGAAGGAGATATTTCCGCTAAACATCAACTTGCTTTTTATTTGAAAAAAGAAAAAAAGTATGACGATGCAAAATCGTTATGGATAGAAGTGATTGAGAATGGGGAAGAACACAACAAAAAGGAAGCTTATATAGAATTGGCCAAATTAATGGAGCACCAATACAAGGATTACCTTCAAGCCATAGAATATACAGAAGCAGCTCTAGCAATACATTCATCACTTGATGATCTTTTTTATAAAAATGCTAATAAAAGATTGCAAAGACTTTTAGGCAAGAAATTTAGAAATTCCTAATAAGTGCGTGTTCAAAAAGTTGCCAAATTAGAAGCAAGAAGATCGAGGCGGCGCAGTTTCGAGCAGCGGAATGTATGTTTTTAGATACATGAGCAGCGGAGAAACAAGCCAACAAAGGGATTCTCAGCTTATCATTTGGTGACTTTTTGAACATCCTCTATAAGAGAAAGAAGAACCTTAATCAGGAAATAAATTAAGAAATAATTCAGTCATCATTTCCCGGGCAAGCGCAGTATTCGACTGATTTCCGGAATTTTCATACATCTTTACTTGTTTTCGCAAAAATAAAGTCGGAACATGAATACATTTTTTGAACGAACATAAGGGGACTTTTGCAAAATATAGGTATTATGATTAGTACATGTGTCAGTGCTTTCTCATAGGCTGTAAGTGTAAAGCGATATAAAAAAGAAAGGAGCATTATGCATGTTTAATCCTTGTAATACGAAGGTCTGTCCACCAATTGTTCATCCGACTCAATGCTGTGTCAACCATACTGTATCGAATGTAATAGTTCCGGAAATCCATCCATCCCATACTACAACAGTCAACCATGAAAACATAATTCACGAGCATTATTTCCCACACACAACATCAGTCGTAAACGAAGTTTCAACCGAGAATGTAATTATGCCAGGACCAGGACCTGGATTTGGCGGTGTTCCTGGACCAGGATTCGGACCCTGCTTTGGCGGTGTACCGGGACCGGGATTTGGACCAGGAGCGGGGTTTGGACCAGGACCAGGATTCTATTAAAAGTACTTTTAGACGAGGATTGGCAAGTGCATCCTCGTTTTTTTGTGTAAGAAAGTTAGTAACTAATTTTGTCCTATGAAGAAGTGAGGAAAAGGTTGAATCTAGACAAAACATTCGTTATATTTAGAGTTAGGTCTCGATTAAAAATGAATCGGGACAGAACAGAGATTTTATTCGGTTTTCAGTCCCGAGTGAATAACGTAATCCCTTTCTTATTTGATATTTTTAAATTTTCTCCATAACTTCCCAAAAACTACTTGCAAAATTGACAAAATCATTTTATTTTGGAAGAATGATGTTAATGTAGTGTGAATTTTAAGGTGGTGTTTCGGATGTTGGCAGAAAGAATAAATTTGACTGCAAAAGAAATTTTAGAAAAAGAATTTAAAACCGGTGTACGCGGCTATAAACAAGAAGACGTTGATAAATTTTTAGATTTAATCATTAAAGATTATGAAACTATGCATCAACTAATGGATGAACTTCAGCAGGAAAATATGCGTTTGAAAAAGCAAGTAGAAGAACAATCACGCAGACAACCCGTACAACCTGCAGGGACGACGAATTTTGATATTTTGAAGCGTCTCTCCAATTTAGAAAGGCATGTATTTGGAAGCAAGCTAGATGATTAACTCTCACTTATTAAGGAGAGAGTCAGATTTGACGGCTCATTTCCGGCCCTTCATTAATTTGTAATACCAAGCTAGAAATTTATTCTCTTACCATTAATTACCGCTTGCGCAGTCGTTGCAAAAGTTATAAAATAATAAGTCGGTAAGGACATACGATTTAAAATTCTATAGTGATACTGAATAACATTCGGGTAATCGCTGCTGATTAAGCAGAGGAAAGTCCATGCTCGCACGGTGCTGTGATGCCCGTAGTGATCGTGCCTGGCAAAACAATAAGCCAGGGCAGTCTGGATTTTGTCTGGATTGACGGCGGGAAAAGTGCCTAAGTCATATATGATATGGCATGAGTACCCTTAAAGTGCCACAGTGACGTAGCTTTGTTGGAAACAACAAAGGTGGAACGCGGTAAACCCCACGAGCGAGAAACTCAAATTTTGGTAGAGGCACTCTTTCTGAGGAATTGAACAAGGAAAGAGGCAGGAGGTTTTTCCTGCAGATAGATGATTACCGCCTGAGTACGAGGCTTGCCTATAGCCGCTTGTAGTACGATGGTACAGAACATGGCTTATATGAATGTTATTTATAGGTTTACATCTTACGAAATGAGGCTTTCCAAAAGTAATTGGACCTTAGTATTTGGAAAAAATCCAATACTAATATTATGGTCTAACGAAAACGAGGAAAGTCTCTTTATTTATAACTTACATATTATTACAGGAAGTTAGTGCAGGGCAACTCCATATCACTGCCGCTTTCTTTGCAGGAGTTAATGGAGTTATTATATGATAGGAATCCTAGTCAAATTTTATGAGGGTGAAGGAAATGGGAACGTATAATTTAATTGCAACAACTGCAATGGGAATTGAAGCGATTGCGGCAACAGAAGTCAAAAAACTTGGCTATGACTGTACAGTGGAAAATGGAAAAGTAATGTTTACTGGCGATAAACTTGCAATAGCAAGATCAAATATGTGGTTAAGGACAGCGGATAGAGTAAAAATAGTCGTAGGGGAGTTTAAGGCTACGACATTCGATGAACTTTTTGAAAAAACGAAAGCATTGCCTTGGGAGGAGTATCTTCCGGTAGATGCAGAGTTTCCAGTTCAAGGGAAATCTGTAAAATCAACCTTGTATAGTGTACCGGATTGCCAAGCAATCGTCAAAAAAGCAATCGTAGAACGAATGAAAAAGGCGTATAAGCAAACGACATGGCTAGCGGAGACAGGGCCATTATTTAAAATTGAAGTATCCTTATTAAAGGATAAAGTATCTCTTACGATAGATACAAGTGGGGCTGGACTGCACAAACGCGGGTATCGAATTGATCAGGGGGAAGCTCCTTTAAAAGAAACATTGGCAGCCGCGCTTATACAGTTAACAAATTGGCATCCAGATCGTATCCTTCACGATCCTTTTTGTGGTTCCGGTACAATTCCAATCGAGGCGGCATTAATCGGCCAAAATATAGCACCTGGTTTTAATAGGGAGTTTTTAAGTGAGTCATGGTCTTGGATAGGGAAAGAAATTTGGGAAAAAGTAAGGGAAGAAGCAGAAGATATGGCAAATTATGATCAACAGCTTGAAATATCAGGTTCTGATATTGACCATCGAATGGTTGAAATCTCCAATAAAAATGCATTCGAGGCTGGTTTAGGTGATTTAGTTACTTTTAAACAAATGCGGGCGAGTGATTTCACTTCAAAAAAAGAATTTGGCGTCATCATCGGAAACCCGCCGTATGGAGAAAGAATTGGTGAAAAAAAAGAGGTAGAAAACTTGTACCGTGAGATTGGGAAAGCTTTTCAAAAACTTGATACTTGGTCCATATATATTCTGACATCTCATGCCGAATTTGAAAAACTTTACGGAAAAGAAGCTATGAAAAAAAGAAAGCTATTTAATGGATTTATTCGCACGGATTATTATCAATTTTGGGGACCGAGACCACCGCGACAATCGTATTAGAATAAATAGCCACCTTGCTGAATATACTTAAAGAGGATGTTCAAAAAGTCCGGTAAAAATGACACTTCGAATTTCTTCGTTGGCTTGTTTCTTCGCTGCTCATGTATTAGGAGAAGGATCTTCTGCTAAAATCGCCCACGTCCTGTGGGCAACGCAGAAGTCAGCACATCCTGTGCAAGTCCGCTGCTCAAAACTGCGCCGCCTCGAAATTCCGACGCACAAGATGTGCTAGTGTCGGCGTTGCTGACAGGACGTCAGCGCCTCTAGCCGACTTGGTCCTTTTTATCCTCCTTTTTGAACACGCACTTAAATGTATATCATTTATTGCAAGGAGGTATATCACATGGCGAAAACGATTAATGAAATGGAGATCATTTCAAAAGCCATTTATTCTTCCTATAGTTTACTTGGAAAGGAAGAACAATTGCCAGAAACTGCTTTAGCCAGCTTAAAAGAAGCGGAAGAAAGCTTAAATAAGGCTCTGGAATATATTTTATCCAACAGAAGAATAGATCGATCTTCATAAAAGCACAAGTGCATTTTACAGCACTTGCGTTTTTAATTTTCTATAAGAATGCATTTTTTGTTTCTCTAGTAAATGGACAAGTCACTTGCACTTTCCTCGTGTGATAAAATAAAGTAGAAAAGAGACAAAGGAGGCAAAATGAGATGCCGGAAACGTTAGAAATTGAAAAAGAATTCCTGCAATACGTGAAAAAAATGCAGGCTTATGAAGAAGCGCTCGGATTGATGTATTGGGATCTTAGAACAGGAGCACCGAAAAACGGAGTTGAACAACGCTCACAAGTGATTGGAGTGCTTGCATCCGAACATTTTCAAATGTCTACATCTGAGGAAATGGCTGCATACATAGCTAGTTTATCAACTAAACATGATGAACTTTCAGAGGTTGGAAAATTGACTTTAAAAGAATGTAAAAAACAATATGAAAAAAACAAAAAAATTCCCGCAAAGGAGTACGAGGAATATGTAGTGCTCCAGTCCAATGCTGAACATGTTTGGGAGCAGGCAAGAGCAGCATCTGATTTTGAAATGTTTAAGCCATACCTTGAAAAACTAGTTGCTTTTAATAAAACATTTATTGAATACTGGGGTTATAGCGGCAATAAATATAACACTTTGCTTGATATGTATGAACCGGGAGTAACAGTCGACGTTATTGATCAAGTGTTTGGTAAATTACGGGATGTGATTGTTCCATTAGTTAAAAAAATCACAGCTTCTGAAAATAAACCAAAAACAGATTTTCTTTTTCATAAGTTTCCAAAGGAAAAACAAAAAGAATTTAGCATAAGAATTTTGGAGCAAATGGGATATGATTTTAACGCTGGGAGAATTGATGAAACCGTTCATCCATTTGCAACTGGATTAAATCCAGGAGATGTCCGGATCACTACCCGTTATGATGAAGAAGACTTTCGAATGGCAATATTCGGGACAATTCATGAAGGCGGACACGCTTTATATGAACAAAATATTTCTAAAGACTTGATCGGAACTCCACTTTGTAGAGGAACGTCGATGGGGATCCATGAATCACAGTCATTATTCTACGAAAACATTTTAGCTCGGGATCGTGCATTTTGGGAATGTAATTATGAATTATTAAAGGAATATGCAGATGGTCAGTTTGATCAAGTTTCGCTAGATGATTTTTACCGAGCTATCAATGAGGCAAAGCCATCTTTCATTCGAATAGAATCGGATGATTTAACGTATGCTTTACATATCATAATCCGTTATGAAATTGAAAAAGGATTATTTAATGATGAAATTCAAGTTGAAGATCTTCCGAAAATATGGAATGATAAATACGAAGAATATTTAGGCATCCGACCAACTAATGATGCAGAAGGCGTATTGCAGGATGTTCATTGGTCTGGAGGAAGCTTCGGATATTTTCCATCGTATGCATTAGGCTATATGTATGCGGCACAGTTGAAACATGCGATGTTGAAAGATTTGCCAAATTACGAAGAGTTGCTTCGAAACGGAGAGCTTCTTCCTATTAAAAATTGGCTTACAGAGCATGTACATCAATATGGAAAAACAAAAGAGCCATTAGAAATAATTAAGTTAGCTACAGGTGAAGGCTTGAGTGCAAAATATTTAGCGAACTACTTAGAAGAGAAATTCTCTAAAGTCTATCAACTATCATAAGAGGTGGCATTCTCTTGCCATCTCTTTTAAATAGGGTGATGTATGTGCCTCAAATTATGGTTGCAATGGCCGCTCTATTATGGGGAGCCATAGCCATTTTCGTCAAAAAATTATCTTTTTATGATTTTACAGAAATGGAAATCGTCGCCATCCGTGTTTCCTTTGCCTTTTTATGGCTATTGCCTATCGTATTATTTATGAGAAAAAAACGGCAACTAGCCATTCACTTTAAAAATATATGGTATTTTATCGGTACTGGGCTATGCAGTATTGTTTTTTTTAATTGGGCCTACTTTAAAGCAATGAATATGATGTCAATATCCCTTGCTGTCATGCTCCTCTATACGGCACCTGCTTTTGTAGCGGTTCTTTCTGCAATTTTTTTAAAGGAAAGAGTAACAAAAAAGAAAGCATTTGCCGTTCTGACCACGATTATTGGTTGTACCATTATAGCCCTTGCTGGAAAGGAAATAGGGGGAAACTGGTCTACTTTAGGATTTATCATCGGGCTTTGTTCAGGATTGGGCTATGCACTATATACGATTTTTGGAAAAATCGCTTTAAGAAATTATGATTCTTTTATTATTACATTTTATACTTTTTTTGTTTCTACTCTGACGCTATTGCCATTCTTTCCTTATTGGAAAAAAGCAGCGTCATTGCCTTTGGAAGCATGGATTTATATGGCGGGACTAGGGCTATTTCCTACGGTGGTTGCCTATTTATTGTACACATATGGTCTTAAAGGCATTGAAGGCAGCATCGCCTCCATACTAGCAACAGTGGAACCGATCTCGGCAGTGGTGATAGGGGTTACACTCTATCAAGAAAAACTATTATTAGGCCAAATAATTGGAGCAATAATGATCCTATCCTCCATTGTGATTATTTCAAATTGGTCGAGAAGGAGAAGGGAAATCGATTTCAATTCAAGAGTAGAATTAGATTAAAAAAGCATTTCATTTTCCGTATAAAGACGAAAAAGAAATGCTTTTTATTCATTAGCTAACTGGAGTTTTTTGTACTAGATTTGCGAAGGCTTTTGCTTCTTCCATGAATTTGTTGAATTCAGGGATATCCATTTGCTGTGCTGAATCAGATAGAGCAACAGCTGGATCTGGATGGACTTCCGCCATAACGGCATCTGCACCAATCGCCAATGCAGCTTTAGCAGCAGGGAGAAGTAAGTCTTTACGTCCAGTTGAGTGTGTGACGTCAACTACAACAGGCAAGTGAGTTTCTTTCTTCAAGATTGGGACAGCAGATATATCTAAAGTGTTTCTTGTAGCTTTTTCATATGTTCTAATACCACGCTCACAAAGAATGATTTGATCATTTCCTTGTGCAAGAATATATTCGGCCGCATACATAAATTCTTCAATCGTAGCGGATAGCCCGCGTTTTAATAAAACTGGCTTCCTTACAGAACCTGCCACTTTCAACAGTTCAAAGTTTTGCATATTGCGAGCGCCAATTTGAATGACATCTACGTAATCTAAGGCAGTTTCCATATCATTTGGATTTAAGATTTCACTGATAACAGCTAATCCTTCTTCATCCGCTACCTGTCTTAAAATTTTCAAACCTTCTACACCGAGGCCTTGGAAATCGTATGGGGATGTTCTTGGTTTATAAGCACCACCGCGCATTAATTTTAAGCCTTGCTGTTTCATCGCTTGTGCGACAAGTTTTACTTGGTCATAGCTTTCAACAGCACATGGCCCCATGATGAAATGTTGAGTGCCATTTCCAATTTCTTCACCTAACACTGAAACAACCGTATTTTCAGGCTTTTTCTTCCTGGAAACAAGCAATGCTTTGCGATTATCATCCTCTTGAAGCTCAAGGCTTGCTTTGAAAATTTGTTTGAAAATATGCTGAACGGTAGAAGTTTCAAATGGGCCTTCGTTATGCTCAGCAATGAGATCAAACAATTTTCGCTCCTGTACTGGATCGTAACGTTTAACGCCCTGCATTTCTTTTAATTTGCCGATTTCTTGTGCAATCTTGCCTCGCTCATTTAATAATTCTAAAATTTGCAAGGTTGTTTTTTCAATTTTTGAACGTAATATTTCTAGTTCTGACAACGATAAGCCCTCCTTATATTTTTCTGTCCCAACAGATGATAATCTCATCATACTTTAGGACTTCAACGCTGTAAAGCGTGTATGAATTTATTTGGATTGATAACTCAATACGATAGACGCTAATATAATAAATGTCAATAGGCTTTAGAAAAGATTTTGCACTTTTTATATATTTTGCAAAATTTTTCTCAAACCTGTCACATTCACTTTAATAATAGCATACAATTGATATATTACACTTTATGTTTTGGATGGTAAAATGTTAAAGCAATATTTATATATTTGAAAAAAAACAAAAAATACTTTACAAGAATGCATTCATGTGATAAAAATTGAATTTATATAATACGAAACAAAAAGCAAAGACAGGGCATAGTAGTATTTATGAATTTGTAATGTCAGAGAACTGATGGCCGGTGCGAATCAGTACAATCATAAATATGAATTACTCCCTCGAGCTTCTTTTTTGAATGTTTGGTTATCCAAATTAGTAAAAAAAGACGGTTTTGACCGTTATCAAACAAGAGTGGCGGATATTTATCCGCAATTAGGGTGGTACCGCGATTAATAACGTCCCTGCATTTTTTGCAGGGGCGTTTTTGTTTTATATCAAAAAAGGGAGGAATAAAAAATGAGATACTTAACAGCAGGTGAGTCGCATGGCCCGCAGCTTACTACGATATTGGAAGGTGTGCCAGCTGGACTGGAATTGACAGCTGAGATGATCAACTATGAATTACAAAGAAGACAAAAAGGATACGGGCGTGGCCGCAGAATGCAGATTGAAAAGGACCAAGCACAAATTACGAGTGGAGTGCGTCACGGTGTGACAATTGGTGCACCAATTGCATTAGTCGTACAAAATAATGATTTTAAGCATTGGCAAAAAATTATGGGGGCTGCACCAATCAGTCCAGAAGAACAAGAGGAAGTAAAAAGAAAAATCACTCGACCAAGACCAGGGCACGCAGACTTAAATGGAGCGATTAAATACGGTCACAGGGATATGAGAAATGTTCTTGAACGTTCCTCTGCGAGAGAAACAACTGTACGTGTTGCGGCTGGTGCCGTGGCGAAAACAATTCTTTCTGAACTAGGTGTAAAAGTTGGCGGACACGTAATGGAAATTGGAGGCGTGAAAGCCGAAAACATTCACTATAACTCAATCGAGGAATTACAAAAAATTACAGAAGAATCACCTGTTCGCTGCCTAGATCCAGAAGCAGGCGAAAAAATGATGCAAGCAATTGATGATGCCAAGAAAAATGGGGATTCCATCGGTGGAATAGTGGAAGTAATCGTTGAAGGAATGCCGATTGGCGTAGGAAGTTATGTTCAATATGACCGTAAACTCGAAGCAAAGCTTGCCGCGGCTATTATGAGTATTAATGCATTTAAAGGTGTCGAAATTGGTATCGGTTTTGAAGCGGCACATCGTCCTGGCAGTCAGGTTCATGACGAAATTCAATGGGACCAAGAAAATGGATATACGAGAAGAACGAATAATGCTGGTGGCTTTGAAGGTGGAATGACCACGGGTATGCCGATTGTCATAAGAGGTGTAATGAAGCCAATTCCTACTTTGTATAAACCGTTAGAAAGTGTAGACATTGATACGAAAGAGCCCTTCAAAGCAAGTATCGAACGTTCAGATAGCTGTGCAGTTCCTGCAGCTAGTGTCGTTGCAGAATCAGTCGTAGCCTGGGAACTTGCAGTAGCACTATTAGAAGAGTTTGGGCATGATCGTATGTCTGCTATTAAAGATAATATAGAAAGACATAAAGAATACTCGAAAAACTTTTAAAAGGAAGGGTACGCTATGAAGGTGAAAGAGCAGTTATTAACATTAAAACCATACATCCCTGGGAAAACAACTGAAGAAGTTAAGAGAGAGTATAATCTAGACAAAATTGTAAAGCTTGCTTCTAACGAAAATCCTTATGGATGTTCACCAAAAGTACTTGAAGCCATTACAACAAAAATTCCAAGTTTTGCGATTTACCCCGATGGAGCAGCAACAGAATTGAGAGAGAAAGTCGCTGACTACATTGGAGTAAATGGAGACCAACTCATCTTTTCCAGTGGACTTGATGAATTAATCCAATATTTAATACGAGCCATGTTGTCTCCTGGTACAAATACTGTTATGGCTAAAGAGACTTTTCCACAATATCGGCACCATGCCATTATTGAAAATGCTGAATTAAGGGAAGTTCCTTTAAAGGATGGCAGACATGATTTAGAAGAAATGGCAAATCAAATAGATGAACAAACGAAAATCGTTTGGATATGCAATCCGAATAATCCAACAGGAACGTATGTGAATCAAACGGAGTTAGAAGAATTTCTAAATAAAGTTCCAAGTCACGTATTAGTTGTTTTGGATGAAGCGTATTTCGAATATGCGACAAATAGTGATTATCCGAAAACCATTCCACTTTTAAACAACTTTGAAAATCTTTTAATTATGAGAACTTTTTCAAAAGCGTTTGGACTTGCGGGATTTAGGATTGGGTACGGAATTGGAGCCCCGACACTCATTAAACAATTGGAAGTGGCGAGACTTCCATTTAATACATCTGCTCTTGCACAAACTTCGGCCATTGCGGCTTTAGAAGACAAAGAGTTCGTTGAAAAAACAGTCGCTGTAAATAAAAAAGAATTAGAAAAGTATTATCAGTTTTTTGATGAACATCAAATTTCTTATTATCCATCACAAGGGAACTTTATTTTTATCAATATTCCAGGCGTATCGAGTGCTGAAATATTTCAACGATTGTTGGAAAGAGGCTGGATTGTTCGCGCTTTTCCAAACGGAGTAAGGATTACGGTAGGGAAAGAAGAAGAAAACGAACAATTAATGAAACTGCTGGCGGAAATAACAACCGTAAAACTTTAGGAAAGAATAGGCTGTGTAAAGATGGAAGACTTGAAACGTGTTTTATTAGTTGGGGTGGGACTGATTGGAGGATCAGTCGCCCTAGCGATAAAAAAGGAGCATAATGTCCATATTGTAGGCTTTGATGTAAAACGTGATAATGGCCATTTAGCGAAAAAATTAAATATTATTGATGACATTACAGAGCATTTTGATGAGGAAGCATCTAAAGCGGATCTTATCATTCTGGCTTGCCCCGTGGAAAAAGCCGAGCTATTGCTTGAAAAACTTGCAAATCTGCCTTTAAAAGAAGATGTCATTATTACGGATGTTGGAAGTACTAAAGCAAAAATTATGGAAAAAGCAGAAAAATATTTTAATAATGGCATTCCTTTTATTGGTGGACATCCAATGGCTGGTTCTCACAAGGTGGGGCCGGGAAGTGCTAGGGCACATTTATTTGAAAATGCGTTTTATGTATTAACCCCATCTAAAAATGCTACAAATGGAAAAATTGACACTTTAAAAACTTGGTTAAAGGGTACGAATGCAAATTTTATCATTATGGACCCGAAAGAACATGATTTAGTAACGGGAGTCGTTAGTCATTTTCCGCATATCATTGCAGCCAGCCTAGTGAGACAAGTGGAAAATCATGCTTCACAAAATGAACATGTCAAATATCTAGCTGCTGGTGGATTCCGTGATATAACAAGAATTGCTTCATCGAGCCCGGAAATGTGGCGAGATATCGTCAAACATAATCAACCAATTCTGCTTGGCCTTTTAGATCAATGGATGTCAGAAATGAAAGACGTAAAACATTTGGTTGAAGAGGGAGATACCGAAGAGCTATACAATTATTTTAATGGAGCAAAAAAATATCGTGACTCCCTGCCCGTTCGAGCAAAAGGAGCTATAACAGCATTTTATGATTTATATGTAGATGTACTCGATAAGCCAGGTGTTATCTCAGATATAACAACAGTGCTTGCTCAAGAAAATATTAGCATTACAAACATTAGGATTATTGAAGCGCGTGAAGATGTTTACGGAGTTCTAAGAATCAGTTTCCAAACGGAAAAAGACCTTGAAAGAGCGAAAGCCTGTATAGAAAACAGAGGGTATGACACGTATATTAGTATGTGAGGAGTGAGGAAATTGAGCATTAGATTAAAAGGGGAAATGAAAGTCCCAGGAGATAAATCAATTTCACATCGTGCCGTTATGCTAGGTTCAATCGCTCACGGAAAAACAGTGATAGATGGACTTTTAACAGGTGATGATTGTTTAAGTACGATAGATTGTTTTAGAAAACTCGGAGTTGAAATCCATTTAGATGGAGACCATGTAGAGATAAATGGAAAGGGATTGGAAGGATTACAAGAACCGAATCAAGTTTTAAATGTAGGGAACTCAGGGACGACTATTCGTCTTATGCTAGGAATTTTATCGAGCCTACCTTTCCATACTACTGTAATAGGTGATGAATCAATTGCAAAAAGACCAATGGGAAGGGTGACCGTTCCTTTAAGGGAAATGGGTGCTAAAATTGACGGACGTGAAGAAGGAAAATATACACCTTTAGCAATTCGCGGCGGAGGATTAAAGGGAATTGACTATATTTCTCCTGTTGCAAGTGCTCAAGTAAAATCAGCTATTTTATTAGCGGGTTTGTTTGCTGAAGGAAATACCTCAGTTACTGAGCCAGAGGATTCTCGCGATCATACAGAACGAATGCTGCAAGAATTTGGCGGCTTTGTCCAAACAGATGGTTTGAAAAAAACAATAAGAGGAAAACAAACACTTAAAGGGGCTAATATAAAAGTTCCTGGTGATATTTCTTCCGCTGCTTTTTTCCTTGTAGCAGGATCTATCATTCCTGATAGTGAAATAACAATCAAAAATGTTGGTATGAATCCTACTAGAACTGGAATTTTGGATATACTAACGAATATGGGTGCCGATATCACGATTCATAATAAAAATGATAAAGTAATGGAGCCGTATGCGGATATAACCGTTCGTTACTCAAATTTAAAAGGCGTAGAAATTAGCGGTGATATTATTCCACGACTTATCGATGAGATTCCGATTCTTGCCCTCGCAGCTACTCAAGCTGAAGGTGTAACGGTTATTAAGGATGCAGAAGAATTAAAAGTTAAAGAAACGAATCGAATTGATACCGTTGTAGATGAATTAAAAAAGCTAGGTGCTAATATTGAAGCAACGGAAGATGGTATGAAAATCTATGGTAAGTCTAACTTGCATGGAGCAGAAGTAAGCAGTCATGGTGACCATCGAATCGGCATGATGCTTGCAATCGCAAGTTGCTTAGCAACGGGAACAACACATGTTCAAAATAGCGAGGCTATTACCATTTCTTATCCTGGATTTTTCGAACAATTGGAAGAACTACAAAAATAATTCGATTCTTATAAGAAGGGAGATTTGCAAGTGCCGCGAATAATTTCTGTTGGAACAGGAGTCCCGGAATATGCTATTTCTCAAGATGAGACAATGGAATTCGCTAAACAGCTTTTCTCCAATTCTGTAAAAGATTTAGGGCGACTTTTGAGAGTCTTTCATAATGGTGAAATTGAAAAACGCCATTTTGTAAAACCTTTAGAATGGTACCGACATACCCATTCCTTCTCTAAAAAAAATGATGAATTTATTGATATAGCCGTAAGTTTGAGTATAAAGGCAATCCAAAATTGTCTAGAATCAACCTCTTTGCGAAGAACCATTTCTTACGAAGAAATTGACGCAATCATTATGATTAATACGACAGGAATAGCTACACCCAGCCTAGACGCTAGAATTATGAACAAACTGCCATTTTCCAAAAATACGAAAAGAATCCCGATTTGGGGACTTGGCTGTGCAGGTGGGGCTTCAGGTCTTTCAAGAGCTTTTGAATATTGTCGCGCTTTTGCAAAAGCAAAAGTATTAGTTGTGGCAGTAGAATTATGCAGCCTTACTTTTCAAAAAGATGATTTGAGTAAAAGTAATATAATTGGTACATCACTTTTTGCAGATGGTGCAGCGGCTGCACTTATAGGTGGAGACGAAGTAAAATATTCAGAGATTATTGAACGAACGATTCCTTCTATTATTAATACACAATCCACCTTAATGAAGGATTCATTAGACGTAATGGGTTGGAATATAAAAGATGATGGTTTATATGTCGTCTTTTCGAAAGACATTCCATCCATTGTTAAAGAATGGTTGAAACCAGAAGTAGAGCAATTGCTCACACATAATCAATTATCGATTTCTCAAATAATGCATTTTATCGCACATCCTGGCGGGAAAAAAGTGTTACATGCATACGAGGAAGCATTAGGATTGCCTTCAGAGAGAACAGCGACTTCACTCGAGGTTTTACGAGAATATGGAAATATGTCCTCCGTGACGGTACTATTTGTTCTTGAGCGATTTTTACAAAAAGAGATTATTCGCGGTGACTATGGCTTGATTGCAGCATTAGGCCCCGGATTTAGTTCGGAATTGCTGTTAGTCAGGTGGGAATAATGTTCTTCCTTATATTATTGCTAATTGTGATTGTACAAAGGCTGGTAGAATTAAGAATTGCGAAAAGAAATGAGCAATGGATGCTGGCGTCGGGTGCGAAAGAGTATGGTCAAAGTCACTACCATTTAATGGTTCTCATGCATATTGGATTTTTCGTAAGTTTAATTGTAGAGTATTTAATCCGCAACCCTTCTTTAAATACGGTTTGGCCTATTTTTCTATTCATTTTTATAGTCGCTCAAATTGCGCGTATTTGGGTTATTATGACGCTAGGGAAATACTGGAATACAAAAATTATTGTACTTCCTGGCATCAAAGTAGTGAAAAAAGGTCCATTCAAATATGTAAAACACCCAAACTATATTATTGTAACTATTGAATTATTTGTCATTCCAATGATTTTTAACCTATACATAACAGCAATTTCGTTTTTAGTATTGAACCAGATCATTCTTAGAGTAAGAATACCAATCGAAGAAAACGCATTGCGTGAAAATACAAATTACAAAGAGAAATTTGATTAAGATTTTGTCTAGTCCTAATAGTAAGAGGAACTGGACTTTTTTGTTGTCTATGAATAGTATATGAAAATCCTACATTCTCATGTAAAATAGGATGTAATGATTATAACGAGGGGTTTGTTGTTGCACATGTCTAAAGTTTTGCAAACATCTGTGGACGAAGCACAGTTAAATAAAATACTTGTTTTAATGGAACGTTTTCAGGAGCATGGAGATCAAAAAAGCGCTGAAAAAGCTCAAAAGCTCATTAAAAAAATCGTAGACCGTGAATTCATTGTGGCGTTTAGTGGTCATTTCTCGGCTGGTAAATCCACGATGATTAATTCATTAGTTGGAGAAGCAATTCTTCCATCTAGTCCAATTCCAACGAGTGCTAATCTAGTAAAAATTCATCGTGCTGAACAAGACTACGCAAAAGTGTTTTATCGTTCAGAAAAGCCTTTACTATTTAATGCTCCGTACGATTTTGCGACTGTAAAGGAATATTGCAAAAGCGGTGATGTGACGGAAATCGAAATTGGTAGATTAGATTCGAATCTTCCATGCGGTGTAACAGTGATGGATACACCAGGGGTTGACTCAACTGACGATGCCCATCGACTTTCGACGGAATCATCTTTGCATCTTGCGGATGTCGTCTTTTACGTAATGGATTATAACCATGTTCAATCTGAATTGAATTTCACGTATACACGAAATTTACTTGATCATGATGTTAAATTATACTTGATCATTAATCAAATTGATAAACATAATGATGCGGAGCTCTCTTTCCAACAATATAAGCAAACGGTCATCGATTCGTTTGCTGCATGGGATGTAGAGCCTTCAGGTATTTTCTTCACATCCTTAAAAAATGGAGAACATCCTGAAAATGAATTTGAAACGGTAAAATTGTTAATCAATGATGCTTTTACCCATCATGAAGAATGGCTGGAAACAACAATTGAGAAGGCCACGAATCAATTGATGGCGGAGCATACAAATTGGTTAGCCGACGAAAGAAAAGCGGCTTCACAACCGTTGGAACAATTATTAAACGAGTATAGTGAAGAAGAACTAGCTCAAATATTTGAAAAAGAAAAAGGTCTATTAACACGTAAAGAAAAACTTTTAGCAGCCACTGATAAATGGGAAAAAGATCTTATTTCCGAACTCGAAAGCTTGCTTCAAAATGCTTATTTGATGCCTTTTGAAACTCGTGAGCTTGCTGCTCAATTTTTAAGAACTCACCAGCCTGATTTTAAAACTGGTCTCTTTTTTAGCAAGAAAAAGACGGAACTAGAAAGAAAATCGTCTTTAGAGAATTTTTCGGATAGTGTTCGAAAACAAGTAGAGTCGCAGATTGATTGGCATTTAAGACAATGGGCAGCGAAAAAGCTTTCTGAATCAGGCGTTTTACAAGAGGACCTTCAAGTTTCAGCGCAAAATCTGGCTGTTCATTTTGAAGATTCATTATTGGTTGATGCGATTAAAAAAGGCGCAGGATTAACAGGTGAATATATACTTCAATATTGTGAAGATGTCGCAAGCCTAATTAAGAAAAAATCGAGAGAGGCAATAAGCGACTTCCAAAAAACCTTATTTTCTGCTTATAAAGAGAAAATCGAAAAAGAATTATCTGAAATTGAAATACAATTAAACAAAATAAGCGTTACAACAACAGCTATCCATTCATTGCGACAGTTGAGCCTAGACTTTGAAGAGATGATTAACGAATGTTCGGTCCCAACTGGAAAAGAACACTCATTATTACAAACGCTTCTTGTGAATTGGAAAGCGGAACAGGAAGATATTCGAATTTTTACTGGGGAAAGTGTTCTGCAAAAAGAGATTAGTGATGTTAAGGAAGAAATAACTGAGAGACCTAGTGAAAGTAATAATGAAACTGATATTCATAATGTGATAGCTAAAATTGAAAAGGCGATGATCAGTCTTAAAAATGAAGGAAGTTTTAAAAGAATTACTTCCGGGTTAAAAGAAAAGCTGGCTCGTCTGCAAAATCGCGAGTATACAATTGCGCTTTTCGGTGCTTTTAGTGCGGGGAAATCGTCATTTGCAAATGCTTTATTAGGAGAGAGTGTTCTACCTGTATCACCTAATCCGACTACAGCTGCCATTAATCGGATTTGCCCTGCGACAAATGAGCATATACATGGAACAGCAGATGTTCATTTTAAAAATGAAGAGCAAATGCTTGTCGATATTGCCCATTCATTATCATTATTTGGTTATGATTGCACGTCGCTTGCTGATGCATACTCAAAAATTCCAAAGTTAAAAGATTCGGATTACAGTGGAAAAGAAAAAATCCATCTATCATTTTTAAACGCGTTCCATCAAGGCTTTAAAGAGCACGGGCACCATTTAGGGACAGTCTTAACAACTGATTTAGAAGGATTCCATCGTTTTGTTGGCCAGGAGACACAGTCTTGCTTTGTTGAGTCCATTGACCTTTATTATGATTGTGAATTTACGAAACAAGGGATTACACTTGTTGATACACCAGGAGCTGATTCGATTAATGCGCGCCATACAGGTGTTGCGTTTGATTATATAAAAAATGCAGACGCGATTCTTTTTGTCACGTACTACAATCATGCGTTTTCGAAAGCGGATCGTGAATTCCTTATTCAACTAGGTAGGGTAAAAGATGCCTTTGAATTGGATAAAATGTTCTTTATCGTAAATGCTATAGACCTTGCAAGCTCTAATGAAGAGATAAAAGAAGTGTTAGATTATGTTCATCAAGAACTAATCTCTAACGGTATTCGCTTTCCAAAAATATTCGGCATTTCAAGTAAACTTGCATTAAGTAACAGAAATGAATCTAAAATTGATGATTTTACAAATGAATTTAATCATTTTTTAAATAATGATTTATCACAATTAGCGATTCAATCTGCTGAATCTGATTATAAGCGCATCATATTCATGCTTGATCAATTAATTCATGCAGCAAGTGAAGATGAAGCTGTAAAAAATATAAGAATAGAAGAGTTGCAGAACGCAAGAGCTGAAATAGCGAACACACTTCAAGAAGTTGATTCAAGTTTATTGAGGAAACAATTGTCGCAAGAAGCGAAGGAATTATTATTTTATGTAAAACAAAGAGTATTTTACCGTTTTCCAGACTTTTTCAAAGAGTCCTTTAATCCAGCTGTTCTCCAAAGTAACAGTCGCAAGTCACTAACAAAATGTTTGGATGAATTATTAGAGTCGACAGGATATGATTTTGCTCAAGAATTAAGGGCAACCTCTTTAAGACTCGAACGATATGTTCAAAAGCAGTTGTTAAATCGGTTAGGAAATTTAGAAAAAGAAATGCAAGTGATCAAGCAAGAATTGACTGTTTCACGTTGGGAAGTTGGGTCTGTTGATACGCCAGATTTTGAATCAGCATTTGAGCATATAGACCGAAGACCATTGGAAGGAAGCTTTAAATTCTTTAGAAATCCAAAAGCATTTTTTGAACAGAACGAGAAGAAGAAAATGGAAGAAGCCTTAGAAAATCTTCTTTCTCCTCTTGCGGATGAATATTTACAGAGTGAACTTGAGGAACTAGAGAATTTTTATCATACCATAATTGACACCGAGTTAAGTAAACTGATTGACCATGTATCTTCAGACGTTAAAGATCAGTTTGATGGATGGTTAGAAGCTCTATCAGATCATGAAAAATTAGCTGAATGGAAAAGAATTCGATCCATTTTGGAGGGATGAGCGTGAGATTTATCAAATCTGTTTCTTCTTTGCATGACCAATTAAAGGATGAAAACGTCAAGGTAGTAGATTGTAGATTCGCTCTAACAGACCCCGCTTACGGTAAAAGTGCGTATGATGAAGACCATATTCCCGGAGCTGTGTTTTTCGATTTGGATAAGGACTTATCGTCTCCTGTTTTAGAGCACGGGGGACGGCATCCATTACCAGTGGTAGACGAATTGACCGGAAAATTAAGTAAAGCAGGAATTACACAAGAATCAACCGTTATTGCTTATGATGATGGCGAGGGAGCTTTTGCAGGTCGTTTTTGGTGGCTGCTTTCTTATTTAGGGCATGAAGATGTATATATTTTAGATGGAGGTTACAAGGCGTGGAAGGAAGCAGAGAATGAAATTACAGATGAAATACCCGCTTACGAGTATGCCGAATTTATTCCATTCATTAAAGATGAAATGCTGGCTTCATATGAACAGGTAAAAAATCATAAGGGAATTTTGATTGATTCAAGGGCAAGCGAGCGCTATTTGGGACTGGTAGAACCACTAGATAAGAGAGCTGGCCATATCCCTGGAGCAATCAATTTCGTATGGACGGATGGATTTGACAATGGCTTTTGGAAGGATGAAGAGGAGCAAAAAGAACGATTTTCCAACTTGAACAAAACAGATGAAATCATTGTTTATTGTGGTTCAGGTGTAACAGCGACTCCTAATATTTTGGCATTAAAAGCATGTGGATTTAAAAATGTAAAATTATATGCCGGCAGTTATTCGGATTGGGTTTCGTATGATGAAAATCCGGTGGAAACAGGCGAAAATCCTAAAATCTGATATAATAATATTATTAATTAGAATAAGAGGTGTTTACAATTTCGAATCCACACTTATTAGTAATAGACGGTATGGCTCTATTGTTTCGCTCGTTTTATGCAACAGCTCTACGAAATAATTTTATGTATAACAGTAAAGGGATTCCTACAAATGGAGTTCAGGGATATATAAAACATTTGCTGACAGCGGTAGAAAAGTTCGATCCCACCCATGTTGCCGTATGCTGGGATATGGGGAGCAAGACGTTCAGGAATGAAATGTTTGATGGTTATAAGGCGAACAGGCAAGCTCCTCCTGTCGAAATGATGCCACAATTTGATCTAGCAAAAACAGTTACAGATTCATTTGGAATTATGAGTATTGGACTAGCTGGTTACGAAGCGGATGATTGTATCGGTACAATTAGCAATCAATATAAAGAGCATGCCAATATTACTGTTTTAACTGGTGATCGGGACTTGTTGCAAATCATCGATGAGCGTATTTCTGTCTTGATTATGCAGAAAGGAATTGGGAATTATCTGCACCATACGAAAGCTAGTTTTATCGACGAATTTAAGCTGCATCCGAAGCAATTAATTGATGTTAAAGCATTAATGGGAGATTCAAGCGATGGCTATCCAGGTGTAAAAGGAATTGGAGAAAAAACAGCTCATAAACTTATACAAGATCATACAGATATTGAAGGATTACTAGCAAATATCCAAACGCTCTCACCTTCGCTGCAGAAAAAGATTAATAATGATTTAGAAATGTTACATTTATCTCGTCAGCTTGCCGCAATCGAATGCAATGTTCCATTGAACATTGATTTTAACAATACAGCATGGAGTGTTTCACCATCATTATCAATGGATATTTGTGACGAGTTTGAATTAAAAACGGTCCGTAATCATTTATTGAAAACAAAATGGTTTGAAGAAGACGATATATTTGCAAGTAGGATATAAAGGAGAAAAGTTCATTGATCACGGAGCTTATTGATTTGGAAAACTACCTCATGAATCTAGAAGCAAAAGGGTTTAAGTTTAAAGACGATGCGATTTCTTTTATTTACTTTGGAAAACAATCAACAGGAACAGATGATTATATTGTTTCGTTGGCAATCGAGTTAACTTTAAAAACCCAGAAGAGATTTGACGGCAGTTTTTATTTATCGTTATTGGAAAGACTAAAGGAGCATAATGTTAAAACCAAACGAGAGGCATATAGATTAATGGAAGAGATGGGATTAAAAGCACATAACTGATTATGTGCTTTTTTGTTATGCCAATTATGCATTTAAACGAATACCTTTTCTCGCTAACTGATCAGCATGTTTATTTTCTTTTGAAGGGATCCATTTTATAAAAAATAGGTCAAATTGAGATGCTAATGACAAAGCATCTTTTAAGAGTAGTCGATATTTTTCATTCCGTGCATATTCTTTCTCAACAGCATCCACGACTGCGGTTGAATCAGATCTTATGGAAACAATCGAAAACCCGAGCTCGATACAAATTTCCATGCTTTTAATTAATGCATGGAATTCCGCCTCATGATTATTCATATTACCGAGTGGAATGGAGAATGATTCTGTTTTTCCGTTGTTTTTTATAAATATGCCAGCACCGCTAGGACCAGGATCTCCTGCGCTGGCACCATCTATGTACACTTCAATCATTTATCTTTCCCCTTAGAGTAGTGTAGAATTTATATCTATGGGAAATAGTTTACTGAAAATGAGATAAGATGTGAATCATATTATCTTGAAAAGGTGTTGAGAACATGAAATATAAAGTAAAATTTGCGTATAAAGGACCCAAAACGGAAAAAGTTTATATGGAAACGGAATGGCTCAATGAAGCATACATTGACAATCTTCTCGATGATTTGCAGCGAACGGGACGTGTAAAGGATATGCTCATTATAGATGAAATGGATAGAGAATGGAGTCGAAAGGAATATTCTAAACTCAAGGTGAAATTAGAGCTCGAACCTTCGGAGCCGGTGATCTTTTTTGATGGTGGTTTTGATATTCAAACAGGAACGGCTGGAATGGGGATAGTCATATATTATAAAAAAGGTGATGAGCAATATAGATATCGTTCCAATGGAAAACTTGAGCAAATGGAAAATAATAATGAAGCTGAATATGCTGCCTTATATAATGCACTGAACACTTTAGAGGACCTTGGAATGAAAAACCTTCCTGTTGTCATTAAAGGAGATTCACAAGGTGTGATAAAACAGTTGGAAGGTGAATGGCCATGTTATGAAAAAGCGCTAAATACTTGGCTTGACAGAATAGAAGCAAAAATGAAAGAGATGGGGTTAAAGCCAAGTTATGAAGTCATTTCTCGTCGTGATAATAAGGAAGCTGACAAGCTTGCTACACAAGCACTTGCAGAAACAATCATTGAAGGTCATATGAAAATAGATTGAGGGCTTTAGAAAGGTTGATCCAATGAAACGGACAGAAATAGTTAAAGAAATTGATGAACTAATCACATCTTATTGCGAAGAATGCTTCCTACACCTTCATTTTAAAAAAGAATTCAGTAAATCTTATGCACATCGATTTTGCATCAATCAATGTACCGTAGGTCAAAAACTTCAAGAAAAAGGAAACTGTTTATTGCAGAAAAAAATAAAAGGCTAGCCAAAATCGGCCAGCCTTGTCATTGTATGTTATTATAGTTTAGTTACGTTTGCAGCTTGTGGTCCGCGGTTTCCTTCAACAACTTCAAAAGAAACTTCTTGACCTTCTTCTAAAGTTTTGAAGCCTTCTCCTTGAATAGCTGTAAAGTGTACGAAAATATCTTCTCCGCCTTCAACTTCAATGAAACCATAGCCTTTTTCATTGTTAAACCATTTTACTTTACCGTTTTGCATGTATCTTTTTCCTCCTAGACTTAAGCACTTAGTGCTCCTGAAAAAATATTCTCACTAAACAATTGACATTTGCAAATCTTTTGTTCAATGATAAGTAAACTATACACTACTACCCGAACAGCGTCAAGAAAACAAGCGGATTTAATGAATAAAATTATTCAATTCATTTAATTCGATATTTTCTGTAAGTGAGTATTTCTGTGCACTTGTTTAAAAGGTTGGATTATAGTAAACTTTTAGTTGCTAAGATGCAGTAAGGGGGATATGAATGCCTACTCCGAGTATGGAAGATTATATAGAACAAATATATTTATTAATTGAGAATAAAGGGTATGCGCGTGTTTCAGATATCGCTGAAGCATTGGCTGTACATCCTTCGTCCGTAACGAAAATGGTTCAAAAGCTTGATCGAGATAGTTATCTCGTATATGAAAAATATCGCGGACTCATTTTAACGAAAAAAGGCGAAAAAATTGGAAAGCGTTTAGTGGAACGCCATGATTTACTTGAAAATTTCTTAAGATTAATTGGAGTAAAAGAAGAGAATATTTATGAAGATGTCGAAGGGATCGAACATCATTTAAGCTGGAATTCAATTGATAGAATAGGCGATCTCGTTCAATTTTTTGAAGAAAATGAAGAGCGTTTAGCAGAATTAAAATTAATGCAAATAAAAAATGAAGAAGTTATCGATAAAGAACCCATTTAAGGTTCTTTTTTCATTGCCAAAAGTGGTATTTAACTATTGCCATGTTACAATTAAAAGTGAATAAGAAGCCGGGGGGATTGTTGATAATGAGAGAATGTAAATCGGATATTGAGATTGCACAAGAGGCAGAATTGCTGCCAATTCAAAGTATCGCAGATCGTATAGGCCTTTCAAGCGAGACAATCGAATATTTCGGTAAATATAAAGCGAAAATTTCATATGAAAAGATACGTGATATACAAAAAAATCAAGATGGTAAGATTATTCTAGTCACTTCCATTAACCCCACTGCCGCTGGTGAAGGTAAATCAACAGTTACCGTAGGACTAGGCGATGGTTTATCGAAGCTTGGAAAGAAAACAATTATAGCTCTCCGTGAACCTTCGCTTGGACCAACGATGGGGATCAAAGGGGGTGCAACAGGTGGAGGATATGCTCAAGTTCTTCCCATGGAGGATATAAATTTACATTTTACAGGAGATCTTCATGCTATCACGACTGCAAATAACGCTTTGTCAGCACTAATTGACAATCATATTCACCATGGTAATTCACTAAATATCGACCAAAGAAGGATTGTTTGGAAACGAACCGTTGACTTGAATGATCGTGCACTGAGAGAGGTAGTTGTTGGGCTTGGTGGCCCTATTCAAGGTGTACCACGTCAGGATGGATTCGACATTACGGTTGCATCAGAAATAATGGCAGTGCTTTGTCTTGCGACTGACTTGTCAGATTTGAAGCATCGAATCTCTAAGATCGTTATCGCTTATACATATGATAAACAACCTGTTACGGTAAAAGATTTAGGTGTCGAAGGGGCTATTGCATTACTTTTAAAAGATGCACTCAAGCCCAATCTTGTTCAGACGATAGAACATACTCCGGCAATCGTCCACGGCGGTCCGTTCGCGAACATCGCCCATGGATGCAACAGTGTAATGGCGACGAGAACGGCTGCAAAACTGGCTGACTATGTTGTAACAGAAGCGGGATTCGGTGCAGATCTTGGAGCGGAAAAATTCCTGCATATTAAATCAAGAAGTGCAGGATTTCAACCTGAAGCAGTAGTAATAGTAGCGACTATTAGAGCGTTAAAAATGCATGGAGGGCTCTCCAAACATGAACTGCAACATGAAAATATATTAGCTCTTGAAAAAGGGATGGAAAATTTAATGAAACATATTGAAACCATCTCTCAATTTGGTCTTCCTTATGTTGTGGCAATCAATCGCTTTTCTTCAGATACCGAGGCAGAAATTTCTGTTCTAGAAAGATGGTGCGAACAAAATCAAATACCAGTATCTTTAACAGAGGTTTGGGAAAAGGGAGGAGCTGGAGCGATTGATTTAGCAGAAAAAGTTCTTCAAGAAATTGAAAGTAATCAACATTCATTTACATATTTATATGACTTGCATACATCACTAGAAGAAAAGATTAAAACAATTGTTCAAAAAGTATACGGTGGTAAAGACGTAGAATTTTCCGTGCGAGCTCTAAAACAATTAAAAGAATTTGAAGAGCTAGGATGGGGAAATCTTCCTATCTGTATGGCTAAAACTCAATATTCTTTATCTGATGATCCTCAAAAGCTAGGAAGACCGACTGATTTTACCATACATGTCCGTGAATTAAAACCAAAACTTGGCGCTGGCTTTATCGTTGCTTTAACTGGTGAAATGATGACGATGCCTGGCCTTCCAAAACAGCCAGCGGCCTACCGCATGGATGTGGATGAAAACGGTGCAGCAATTGGATTATTTTAAAATTAAGGAATGTGGCAGGTAAGCAGCCAGCTTATTACAAGATGATTGGATTGGTTTGATTGAAAATTTTTTCAGCAGAAAAGATTACAAAAGTATATGGAGAAAAACAATTATTTGAGAATATATCTTTTCATGTAAACGAGAAAGATAGAATTGGCATTATTGGGGTGAACGGAACGGGAAAATCAAGTCTTCTCAAGCTAATTGCTCAAATCGATGAGCCCGATTCCGGTACATTTAGTCATCCAAAAGACTATACGATTTATTATTTAGCACAAGCTCCTGAAATGGACGAATCACTCACCATCCTTGATCAAGTGTTCAATAGCGAGGCTGAAATGATTCAATTAGTAAAATCATACGAAAAAGCTTTAGCCCAATTAGAAAAAGAGCCTGAGAATGAAAAATATCAACATACATTTTTTGAGCTTCAAAAAGAAATGGATGCAAAGAATGGTTGGGAAGCAAGTACAAATGCTAAGATTATTTTGTCTAAGCTCGGCATTGCTGATGTAAACAAAAAGATTGAATTATTGTCAGGTGGACAAAAAAAGAGAGTAGCATTAGCACAAGCATTAATAGAAACTCCTGACCTGCTTTTACTAGACGAACCAACAAACCATTTGGATTATGAAACAATAAAATGGTTGGAAGGATTTTTAAATAAATATCCTAAAGCAGTAATGCTTGTAACCCACGATAGATATTTTCTTGACCAGACTACTAATCGCATATTGGAACTCGATCATGGTCGATTATACTCCTATGATGGAAACTACGAAGCGTTCATTGAAGCGAAAGCACTAAGAGAAGAACAAGAATTACAAGCTGAAGATAAGAGAAGAAATTTATATCGAAATGAACTGTCTTGGATTAAACGTGGTGCGAAAGCAAGATCAACGAAACAAAAAGCTAGAATCCAAAGATTTGAAAAATTGGAAGGCGAACTCGGGAAAATTCCTTCTAAGGCTGATGTTGATATGTCACTTCAAGGAAGTCGATTAGGGAAGCAAGTCTTTGAATTTATTGATGCATCAAAATCTTTTAAAGATCAAATGATTCTAAAAGAGTTTAATTTATTGATCAAACCAGGTGATCGTTTTGGAATAGTTGGAAGGAACGGGAGTGGAAAATCAACATTCTTAAATCTATTATCGGGAAATATGAAATTAGATAATGGCGAATTGGTAACGGGGCAAACCGTAAAAATTGCTTATTATACTCAAGAAAATGAAGAAATAGATGAGAATAAACGAATCATTGCGTATATTCGAGAGGCTGGAGAAGTTGTTGAAACAAATAAAGGTGAAACTATTTCTGCAGCCCAAATGCTGGAACGCTTTTTGTTTCCGATGAGCACCCATGGTACGATTATTAAAAATCTCTCTGGTGGAGAGAAGAGAAGATTATATTTACTGCGACTCTTGATGAGTAAACCGAATGTTCTATTACTGGATGAACCGACGAATGATTTGGACACAGCTACACTCACAATTTTTGAACAATATATAGACGAATTTCCAGGTGTCGTCATTTCCGTATCACACGACCGCTATTTTCTTGATAAAACAGCCAATCAATTATTAATCTTTCAAGGAAATGGGCAAATAAAACAATTTTACGGAACGTATAGTGATTATTTAGAAATGGAAGCAGTGGAAGAAAGAAGGAATATCGAGACAGAACAAAAACCGTTGCAGCCAACTAATGAACAACCAAAAAAGAAAAGGTTGTCGTATCATGAGAAAAAAGAATGGGAAACAATTGAGGCTGATATTTCAGAAACAGAGGAGAAGCTGACACAACTAACAGAAGAGCTGGAGAGTGTTGGAAGTAATTTTGAGAAAGCTCAACAGCTAATGCATGAAATTGAACAGTTGAACGACCATTTAGAGCATTTAATATCAAGATGGTCTTATTTATCAGAGTTAGTGTAATCCAAATTTTTTTAGAGTAAAAGTGTATTATGATACAATATTAAAAATAGAAACTTAGAGGGGGAAAATAAAAGATGAAAATAGTAACCATTGAACCTACTCCAAGTCCAAATACGATGAAAATTGTTTTAGACGAAGCTTTGGCTGCCGGAAAAAACAATAACTATAAAAAAGATCAATCTGAAGGAGCTCCTCCTATCATAAAAAAAATCCTCAATATTGAAGGAGTTAATGGCGTCTATCATGTCGCAGATTTCTTAGCAGTTGAAAGAAATGGTAAATTTAGCTGGGAGGAGATCCTGCCTTTAGTAAGAGAAGCGTTCGGTGAAGAATCTAGCGCTTCAAATATTGAAAATCAAACGCCGGATGAGCATTTTGGAGAAGTGAATGTACAAATTCAAATGTTCAAAGAAATTCCACTCCAAGTTAAACTTACTGATGGAAATGAAGAAAAAAGATACGGACTCCCAAACCGATTCCATGAAGCGATGAGTAAGGCTCAACTTCCAGAGGATAATTATATCCTTCTCCGCAAGTGGAAAGATTTAGGAGCGCGCTACGGAGAATTCGATCAAATCGGAAAAGAAGTGGTTGATGAATTAGGTGCAGCATACCCGGAAGAAAGATTACAAGCATTAGTCAATAGAGCACTTAATCCATCCGAAGAAGTAAAACACATTAGAAAGTTAATAAAGCTTACACCCAATATGCTCGATGATCCAGACTGGAAAAAGCGATACCAATTACTTGAGCAAATGCAAGATCCGACGATTGAAGATTTACCCGTATTAGAAAAAGCTTTATCTGACGAGAAGCTATCCATCCGTCGCTTAGCGGTCGTCTATTTAGGAATGATAGAAGATAAACGGGTTTTGCCATTACTGTATAAAGGATTAAAGGATAAAACCGTAACGGTAAGAAGGACCGCGGGTGATTGTTTATCGGATCTTGGGTTTCCGGAAGCAATGGGTGAAATGTGTGATGCATTAAAAGATAAAAGTAGAATTGTGCGCTGGCGAGCAGCAATGTTCTTATATGAAGTTGGAAACGAAACAGCTTTGCCTGCATTAAAAGAAGCTGAGAATGATCCAGAATTTGAAGTTCAATTACAAATAAAGATGGCAATTGAACGAATTGAAGGCGGAGAAGAAGCGAAAGGCTCTGTTTGGAAGCAAATGACTGAAGCTAGGAGCAAATAAGCTACATCAAGAGGAGTGATAAACATGTCAATGGCATACGAAGAATATATGAAACAAATTGTAAAGCCAATGAGAGAAGAATTGACAAATGCCAATTTTCAAGAATTGTTGACTGAACAAGAAGTAGAAGAGTTTATGGAAAATGTTGCAGGGACGACACTTGTGGTCATCAACTCAGTGTGCGGCTGTGCGGCAGGACTTGCGAGACCAGCTGCCATTCAAGCTGTCTCAATTAGCGAAAATAAGCCAGATCATCTTGTTACAGTATTTGCAGGACAGGATCGTGAAGCAACAGAAAAAATGAGAAGTTATATTAAAGGGCAGGAACCTTCCTCACCTTCTATGGCGTTATTTCGAGGAAAAGAATTAGTTCATTTTATTCCGAGAGAAGATATTGAGGATAACGATGTTGATACGATTGTAAAAAATATAAATGATGCTTTCATTAAGTATTTAAGTTAAAAAATAAAGCTGCGGTAACACTTTCCCGCAGCTTTAGTCAGCTATTGCACAATAAACAAAATAACCTAACATGATAAATACTCCTATATTAATAAGAATGCTCATGACGAATACCCTCCTTGTCAATACAGTATTATAATTATAACTGATATTCATATAATTGCCATTTTTTTATACAAAACGAAACTTTTCTATCGATGTTGAGTTAAAAATAGTATATGATAAAAATATATATTTTTTAATGAAAGGGGTAGCTGCGATGAAATTATGGATAAGAAAATCGTTAATCGTATTAGTTTCGATATTAACATTCGGAGCAGTTACTCCTTCCCATGCTTTATGGTCAGAAAATGAAGAAGTTCCAAAGGCGCAGCACCGCGGAAATGCAACAAATGATACTGCACAAAAACCTATTATCCAAACAGAGGTCCAAGTAGCAGAAAAATCCCATAAGGAACAATTTATTGAAATGATGACAGATAAAGCTGAACGTCAAGCATTAATAAAATTTGGACCGAGGATTTCCAGTGTAATCATGAATGAATTTGAAGAAATCATTTTGCCTAATATCGAAGCGGCTATTGAAATGACGGCTGCTCAATTTTCTGATGATGAACTTAATAACCTTGCCATAACAGAAGCACCTGGTGGCGGAGTAAGTGAAAAAATATTCAATATTTACAATACTGAGACAAACCAAGATATAATCCTTTTTCATGTAAGAAGAGATAAACCGCCTCTAGAAGGATATACTTTTAACTTTCACTATCATACATATCATGATCAATTTCAGACTCACTATACAATCGGAACCATTCAATGGGACAAAAATACCCCACCTAACTGGCAAACAGTATGAAAGCAAGTTCGCTTCTGCGTTCTTGCTTTCTTTATGCTAATCTTCCTTTTTTGATAT
>NZ_JAIAZY010000079.1 GCF_019459225.1 Bacillus sp. IITD106 | reverse complement strand
ATAATCTTCCAGTTCACCAAACCCATCCCCATATTCCTCTTCCTCGTCTTCAAGTAACAGCTTGCATTCACTTTTTCCCAAGTTCTTCTTAAGTTAAATTAGCTTTTTTCTAGTTGCTCTTAACCTATAGGCTAACATACATGCTCACCTTCTTGTTTACGTATAAGATTATTGTACCGTATATAAATTGAACTACCCCCACCAATTCAAAGAATTTGAAGGGGATTCCGAGCCCACTAAAAAACCGTAGGCCCGAATACCAGGCTCGTTCAACTAAGTTTTGGATTTCCTACTTTCTAATTTCGATAGACCCATTATCTCAAAATCTGTTAAAGCCTCTTGAGGAAATAATGTATTCCAGGAACACAACCTATTTACATTAGAAAGTTCTATCTGGTAAAACGTATTCTTTCGAATATCAGATAGGCAGTTTGAAACGTGCGCCCATTGCACCCAGTGATGTAGACCTTGCTTCTTCTCCGGAACAAGTGAATGCAACACTGGTGGGAGCTTCTCTTTAAAGTTCATTCCTCGTCGAGCAATCACAAATGATGCAGCCTCGTGAATAGAAATTCCAAGTTTGCGCATATATTTGATTTTTCCAATTTGAGTTGTATAGGCAGGGTTCACTTCAAAAACCTCTACACCCATTTTATCAGCACGGCTTTTAATGGCCCTGATCATTTTTTGATAGGCGAATTGACTCATGAGTCGATTTGCCTTTTTACTACCGTAAGGATGTTTAACCTTCGATTTTGTTGTATCCAGTTTTTCTAATACAATGGTTTTTTTCTGTTTAACGGCATAATCAACTAGGCTGATGGCTTCGGCTTCAAAGATTTTTGTTAGCTGGCCACTTGTTTTATGGTGGATATCAAACTTCATCGAAAAGGATTCAATGAGTTGGCCGAGGGCGTTTACGTTGGATACAGCGAAATGGTCTGCGTTTAGGTCGACACCAATCACACCACTGCTTTTGGCATGGTTGATATAAGGGTTCGGAGGCACATCCACTAACGCCTTGATGATATAATACTCACCGTGATCTTCAATCGACCAGCCGATCGGTTTCCCGTATTCTTTTTTGTTCTTTAGATTGAATTGCGTACGGACGGCATCGTTCACAATTTCTTGCCCATACGGAAATTCAACATGATCGAATGTGACGACGTTTCCGTTTATCGCTTTAAAGGTGAGAACCCTGCTATCCGGGTTGTACACAAAAACAAAATTGCCGGATTTTGCATCTTTTCTTTCGGAGATCGTCATTTTTCCGTAACGGGCCAGATGCCAGTCTTCCTTCCAGAGTTCGGGGTTGGACTGATATTTTTGTGTAGTTGTTCTCGCTCTTGCTAATTTCTTCGAACCAAAACAAACACTTTTCGTGCCCTTCTCCAGACTTTTGATTTGTTTTTGGAGTCTGTCGACTCTAAAATGTAACCGTCCCAGGCGGGATGTCAATTGTTTGATTTGGCTATCTATGTAAAGATGTTCAAAGTCATACGCGTTATAATACAAGTCCGTTCTAGTCTTAAATTCCACAACAAAAAAGTGTCCTTTTTGTTGTTCGCGGGATGTCTTGTTGAATGCTGGCGTTCCTTTGATGAAGGAGGATTTGATCTTTTTTAAAACGGTAAGGTTTGATTTTGTTGATTTGATTTTCTTTTTAGTCGATTGGATCTGTTCTCTTTTATTGGAAATATACAATCTGGTTAACGCTTCCTGCGAGGAAAGCAGGGCTTTTCCTTCTTGTACGACACTGTTTGCATAGTAATCATTTAATCCGTATTTGGCTTTTACCCGCAGGTGAATCGATTGCTTTGATTTTATTTTCGTTCGTTTTTCACGAACTTCTTCTTGAACACGAAAATGTTTTGCCTGGTTAAATGCAAAAAGGGTGTGCTGCGTATCTTCTACGAAACTTCTTTTAACGGTATTTTTATAGATTCGATTAGAAAAGTAGGCCTTCATCACCATAACGCAACACATCCATTCATTACCGATTTATTTAATTCTATTATACGAGATGCGAACATATGTTTCAAGTAGTGCAGCAGTATTTATTTGAAAATTTATTCTTTCTTTCCTATGATTTGGCGATTCATCTCCCACTAATTGCTGAAAACCGCAATTAGAAGGAGTCTTCTCGCATCGAACGATAAAAGTGTAGGATTTTTGTTATTTCATATTGAGGTACAAGGTGGTGAACAAATGAAAAGATATAAAAGATTGCACATCTTTTATGCATTTGCATTAAATGAAGTAGGCGATAATTATGAAGAGCATGCAAGACAGCTACCGGGAAATGATGCGACAAGCAGTTCCAAACTGAAATAAGATTAAAAATGGGTGCTTTTTTAGCCTATTTCGCTATTTCTTGCCTTCATGATGTCACTCACAATATTTCCTTCACATATGATATGGTGACAATCAAAAATACCCATCCCCGCGGTTTAAAGCTGGCGAAGGCAAGGAGGGTTACAATAGTTGAAGGAGAATGAATTCACACACAAACCGCTGCTGACAAAGAGAGAAAGAGAAGTCTTCGAACTGTTAGTTCAAGATAAAACAACTAAAGAAATAGCAAAGGAACTATTTATCAGTGAAAAAACGGTTCGAAACCATATATCCAACGCCATGCAAAAGCTCGGAGTAAAGGGCCGATCCCAAGCTGTCGTGGAACTCTTGCGCATGGGAGAACTAAAGTTATAAAAACAAAACCGGCTGTCCATATGGGAGCCGGTTTTGTTCATGCGTACGGAGTACTTTCCATTAAATTACTACGCTCTTGAAATCTCGGACAAGCTTCATTATTTCCCCCCATTTATATATGACAGATAAGCCTCTGATGTATATAAACTTCAAATGCACCTTATACAGAATCTAGCCTGAATGTAATAAAAACAACACATACGGCTAGTAATAAACACCTTCCCTAATTTTTCCAAAATTTATGTATGATATCCCTATATTTCTTATTACCTATAAGGAACGAAAGGTTTTAAAAATAACTATTTCTCTATTAAATAAATCTACAAAAAAGTAGCTTTAAACCTAAGAATAGCAAGGCTTTTACTCATATTTGCCATTCTAGTATTAATTTTCAGTAACAGCTGTTACTAAACTGTAAAAATGATTAGAAAATCCAATAGGTACAAGGGATGAGCCCTTATTACATAGGCGGTTGTAAGGTTTTTCCACTAGTTGTAAGGGGTTATTATGATAGAATTCATTTTGCAAGAGTTAATAAAAAACAGCAGGAGGTTACTTATGAAAAAGGCATTAATTTCAACTACTCTAACACTAACATTAGGACTCAGTACTATGGCCGTACCTACAATTCAGCCAACTACTGTTTCAGCTGCTACAGTAAACCCTTATAATAATCAACAGGCAGTTAATGCAAAAGCAGATCAATTAATTAAGACAGCTAAAAGTTTAATAGGAAAAGCTACTTATAGTACGAAAGAATATAAATCTACTTACCCTTATAAATTCTCATGCGCAACATTCATAGATTATATTTTTAAACAAAATGGGGTAGACGTTGCTACATATAATGAAGATTATATGATGCAACAAGGTTATTACGTTCCAAGAAGCGAATTGCAAAAAGGAGATCTTGTGTTCTTTAGAGCTAATAAGAAGACGGGTACCGCACCAGATCATGTAGGCATGTATATAGGCGATAATAAAATTATTCATATGGCGGATTCGAAACAAAACATTGTCATCTCAGATATGAACAGTAAGCCTTACTATACGGAAAGTTATTTATCAGCTAGAAGAGTTTTACCAAGCCTATTACCTGCTAATCCATCAACTAAAGGCGATAATATTGTTTCACAAGCTTATAATTTAATGAGTAAAGTGACGATGGGAAGCACGAATAATGAACAGTCGATGAAATTCACTGGTACAGGGTTTGTAAACTATGTATATAAAAATAATGGTGTAAATCTTGGAACGACAGATATTAAACAACTAATGAGTAAAGGAACGACCGTATCAAAAGCAAATCTAAAGAAAGGCGATTTAGTCTTCTTTGGATCCGGTAATCCAAGCATGGTAGCCATTTACGCAGGTGATCATAGAATTATAATTCCAAGCTCTTCTAAGATTCAAACGAGAGTATTATTTGTAGATTACTATAAGCAGAATTATATTACTGCAAAACGCGTGTTCACGGAAAAAGCAGTAAAAGATATAACAACAAATGTAAGTACTCCAAAAGCCAATGAGAGTACCCCAAAGGTAAATGAGAGTACTCCAACAGTAAATGAGAGTGCGCCAAAGGTAAATGAGAATACTCCAAAAGTCAATGAAAGTACACCAAAAGCTGATCAAAATACTCCAAAAGCAGATGCAATTGTAAATTTTGCTTCCAATCTTATTGGAAAAGCTAGATTTGGGTATACTTACAACGAAAGCAATCTTACATTTACTGGTGGCGGTTTTACGTACTATGTATTTAAACAACATGGTATTGATTTAAAAAGTAAAATGACTGCTCAACAAGCGCAAGAAGGTAAAGAAGTCTTAAAATCTAATCTACAAAAAGGAGACCTTATTTACTTCTCAACAAATAATATGGGTACCAAAATAACTCAATCTGGAATTTATATTGGTGGCAACCAATATATTATGTTATCAACGAATGGACAAGTTGTAAAAGATAGTTTAAGTTCTACATGGGCTGTTAAAAATTATGTAACGGCGCGTAGTGTACTATAAGTTTTATCAAATAAAAGAAGCATTTGTTGTTCACGAGTAGCAACAAATGCTTCTTTGTTTAATTTTTTCCTTTTAAGCTATTCGCAAAGTCAATCATAGATCTGCTCGACATCGGGCCTTTAATAAGGAGAATGGTATCACCATTCAGTAGTGGGGTTACCACTTCTTTTACTCCGCGAATATCTTTAAACATATGGACATTCGCTTTTGTCTTTTCTCGAATTGCTTGCAAACCAATTTCTTCGGCCTTTTTCCCAATTGTAATTAGAGTGTGAACATTTCTTTTTGCAATACTACTTCCAATTTCACGGTGATATTTTTTTTCGTAATTTCCTAATCTATTAATATCACCTAAGAGTACAATAACATTTTTACCTTTACCAATTTCGTCAAGTACATTTAAGGCTGCCTCAACAGAAGTGGGATTAATTGTCCAAGTATCATCAATAATAGTACATCCGCCAATTCCTCTTGAGAACTCTAGGTGTCTTGCCATATTTTTAAACGATGCTAAACGTGGGATTGCTTCTTCAAGATTCATCCCAACCTCCGTTGTGGCCGCAAGTGCTGCAAGTGCATTATTAACTTGGTGTTCTCCGTAACCGGGTACAAATACTTCATAAGATTTTTTTGAGTGATGGAGAATGAAATTCATTCCATTATGTCCAAATTTAATGCTGGAAGCACGAAATTCCGACTTTGCACTGCGCCCAAAATAAAGTATTTTACCATGGAAGGATTGCAATGATATTTTTTTGATGTTATCATCATCAGCGTTTAATATTAATGTACCGCCTTTTCTGACACCTTCTACAATTTCTGCTTTCGCTCGAATATAACCCTCTAAATTTTTGGTTCCATCTAAATGGTGAACTCCAATAGTTGTAATGATTCCAATAGTTGGTTGGTAAATCATACATTGATGCTTTATATTACCCGAATTTCCTAGTCCATGTTCAAAAACTGCCGCATCTGTATTTTCATTGATACCCATTAAATACGGGAGTGAACGACGAGGTTCATTTTTACTGCTTTCAGAAGCCTGAACATTTAGTTTTTTACTCAAAATATGTTTAATCATGTCTTTCGTCGTTGTTTTACCACATGTCCCCGTAATGGTGATAACGGGCAGATTAAAAAGATTTCGGTAATAATCAAGAAATTTCCAGTATGATTGGATAAGGCTGTTCACTCTTATTACAGTTGTCCCGGGTAATGCATTTTTTAAATCCGAGGTGCTTTTGTCAGAAATAACTAATGATGGTGCTTTACTATTAATCTCATCCCAATTCACACGATCGTTTCTATTTAGAAACATAAGTGTATTCCGCCTCGTTAATTCATGGCGATTATAATAAATGGCATCCCACACTCTCCAATCTTCTTTTCCACATATTAATTCGCCTTTAAGTAATTTTCGAATGTCTTTAACAAGTAAAGGTTGCAAACAAAATCCTCCTTTCCTCAAAATACATTATGAAAATTTATCTTCAACTGTATAGGTATTTAACTTCAAAATGTTCATCTCTTTGCTTTTTCGCATAATAAGTTATTCGGTTAAAGGAATAAATTCTTGGATATTTTGGCAAATAGAGTTGGTAAGAAGGGATAAAAAACTCTCAGCAGAGTTGCTGGGAGTGTCTTATTACCTAATTTGTTGTTCGAACAGTTCACTTTATCAGCACTTTTAATGTTTTACAGCACGTCCATGTTATAGTGACGACAGGCAAATAGCCTCTCTATCTTTCCAAGCTCTGAACCACTAATTAATTCATCTTGCTATAATCTTCTACTACCTTTCAATAACAAAGACTGCAAAAAAATCCTCCATAGTATTAAAAGGCAAATCATCCCTTTTTTTCTAATCTTCGAATTTTCATAATTCGTTTCAAGATGACTTTATTTTCAATCTCCGCAAATGCCGCGACTCCTGGATTTCTATTCACTTCATATAAGAAGGGTTTTCCTTTTGGATTTATGCCAAAGTCAACGCCGTATTCCTTGCTAGGAGAATGTAGGTCCGTCGTTTTAGCTGCCGAGATTGAAAGCTTCTCTAAATCAGCAAGTACATTTTTCTTCTTAATATCATACAGTTTTAAATGTTTTGACAAAAGTTCATCAATTGAAATGACTTTAGCATCTCTTGAGAAATTAAGAATACCACTATCGATTGTTGCTCGTGTTCCAACCTTCGCATTCATTCCACTAATTAGCCATTTTCTTTTATGTTTTTGTACATGAACCCGAATGCCAAACGGCAGTCCGCTACGAGTAACACTTTGAATGCCTTCCTGAATAATATATCTCCCTAACCTCCCGAATTTCTCATACGGGCGTAAAATTCGGTGAAAATCCTTAATCGTATTAACACATTGTTTGATTGGCTTTCCTGAGATTGAAAAGCCACTAAAACAATATTTCCCATCTTTTCCTACGTAAGCTTTGAAAAGCCCTCTTCCTTGTCCAGATGTATCGTGTTTAACATAAACATTGTCAAAACGGCTGTGGAAATCTAATAGATTTTCTATGCTGTATTTTTTCGTTTTTGGAATACTATTTGCTGTTAAGGGATTTTGCTTCAATAGTAAATATTGTTGCCATTTTCCAAGATCATTGTTCATTAAATACCCCTCATTTCAGTTATGTTAAATATTATTACCTCCGATGCTCCAGATGTCCCACAATGTCAAAGTCGATTTTATTTCTGAATTTTTCAAGCCGCCTAGCAACAGATAGACAAAACCCATCACCCCAAAACAGCAATGCCAAGGACTCCTTAGGGACAAAGAACTCTCTTTCACTATTACTCCTTTCTATGGGACTACTTTAAATATATTGCTCTACTTAGCAATGTGGCACAGTGATTGTCCTAATAAACGCAAATACTATTTACTCAACTTTTATAAGAAGTGACGGGGTCTATTTTCGAAAAATGGGATTATGCTAAGGGGAAATCGTTTATACCTATCTTTTTTTTACACATACTATGCACAATAGCTATGTAGGGGGTGAACGTTTGAGAAATGTTTTTAAAGTGGTAATGATAAATAGTCAAAGTTATTGTCTATTTGCCCATGCTAATCAAAGTAAATTAATAGACAAAACAACGACTATTCACTTCGGTTTTCAAAAAATGAAGGTTGTTTGCAAACAGTTAGATACGTTAAAAGAAAATGAAATCGGGTTGTCCAAGACGGTTATAGATAAACTACAGCTTCCTTTAGAAGCTGAATACGAACTATCCTTGGAAAACAATCGAATCGTCATAGGGCCATTTATTGGACTGTTAGTAGCAAACTACCAATCGGAGCTTAAAGAAAAAGTAAAATATCTTACGTTTATCATTCGACAATATCCGTTAGTGAGGGGAGTTATAGCAGCTTTTTCGTTGGAAGGTATGGATGAAAAAAATGCTGAAATTAACGGTTATATATACAACCCAAGTTCAAGGCGATGGGAAAAAGGAACTTTCCCCTTTCCTGCTGTAGTCGTAAAACGAATGCTTTTGCCCACAAAAGGTCAACATAATTTGAAAAAACTTTATGGTTCACGTTTTTTCAATTCAGCTTACATTAATAAATGGAAAATGTATCAATTGCTTAGCACAAATAAAGACTTGCTCCCTCATTTACCCAAAACATACCTTTATAAAAAGCCAGAAGATATCTTACATTATCTGAAAAGTTTTGGAACCATTTATGTAAAGTCATTATCTGGATTAAAGGGAACGGGTGTTACAAAGTTTATAGCAGAACCAAAAAAATATAGTGTTAAATTTCGAAGCAATAAAGAAAATAAGACAATCGATTTTTTCTCTGAAAACGAACTGCTTTATTTTGTTAGAGGTAAATTTAAAAGTGGCAATTATGTTATACAGCAAGAAATAGATTTAGAAATTGAAAAAAACCATCTCATTGATTTTCGAATTGTTCTTATAAAAAACGAAAACGGACAATGGGAAGATGTGGGTATGGTAGGTAGAAAGGGCGTTAAAGGAAGTATCGTTAGCAACCGTTCAAGTGGAGGAATAGTGGAACGAGGAGAAACGTTACTTTTAGAATCTTTTAATCTATCCAATCCCGAAATGCTAAGTTATCGCAGAAAAATGTCTGAAATTGCGATTAAAGCTGCCAAACAGTTAGATAAATATGAAAGCATCTATAAATATGGGGTTGATATAGGCATTGACCGCCATCATCACATTTGGTTAATAGAAGTAAACAACCATAACCCGAATGATAATATTTTTTTACATGTTGGAGATTATGATAAAGGTTCTAAAATCAAAGATTCAAGTATGCTATATGCAAAATATTTGGCCGGGTTCCCAAAAAACAGGGGATCACAATAAAGTGGAGAAAACCATAGGAATTCTTGGCGGAATGGGTCCATATGCAACGATAGATTTATTTCACAAAATAGTTACCAACACTCCTGCCAGTATTGACCAAGATCACCTCAAAATCATTATTTATAATAATCCGAAAATTCCTTCTAGAATGGAAGCTTTCAACAAAGGAGCTAAAAGTCCGTTACAAGATTTAATCAAATCAGCATTAGTTTTAGAATGTGGTGGGGCCGATTTTATAATTATTGCCTGTAATTCAGCACATATCTGGTTAGATGAACTTAGAAGAAATGTCAACATTCCGTTTTATAGTATGATTGAAAATACTGTTCAACATTTATTGGGCTGTAAATCAAGTACAAATGAAAAAATACTCCTTTTTGCTACCGAATCCACTATTCAGCATCAATTGTATCAAAATGCATTTAAAGGCAGCCCATATAAGATTGTTGTTCCGAATAAAGAGGAACAGAAGGTAGTAAACCACGCAATTAATGATGTGAAAACAGGGAAAATTAAAGCCAGCTTTTATATAAAATATTTAAATCAAATGATAGAAAAATATCAATCAGAAGGTGTTTCAATGATTATTGGCGGTTGCACCGAGATTCCTCTTCTTTTTCCATACTTTGAAACAGATATAGAGCTCGTGGATCCAACATATTTATTAGCAAAGTTGGCAATCAAAAAATCGATGAACAAATAAGAAAAGTGCAAGTGTCTTGCCTATCGGCGTACATGCCCACAGGATGTGGGTCGGTCGACGTCACCACAGTTCAATAATTGCCCTTCGACTGAAATAAAGAAAACCGATGAGCAACGAGAAATGGAAGGATGGAAGGCAAAAGGGAAACGTCCTGTTGCAAGTCTCAGGCGGCAACGTCTTGCTGTTCCGATGCACCTGTACATCCGTATACATCGCAAGCTTCCTAACCCGCAACCTACGGACCTCCAACAAGCAAATGTTCTTAGTCAAAAAAGTCGTACTTTGATTTTATTGACTCAGGTTATTTGACCTCAAGGGGTGACAACTACAGTTGGACCTATAAGCCGGATCGTTGTGGACTTACGCATAAGAGAAGGACAAGAAGTTTTGCTAGTCAATAAGCGCTGGATCTAGATACTAAAGACCTTATTTTTAAAATACAGAATTATA
>NZ_JAIAZY010000078.1 GCF_019459225.1 Bacillus sp. IITD106 | reverse complement strand
ATATGTTCTTTATTAAAAAGTGGCATGAGCTACTTTCTAATCGCAAAGGTACAAACAAAACTAAAAATATGATTGAAATCGAGGAGAGGCAAGAGGCAAAGGAGGAAATTAAAAGAGTAGAAGAACCCATTCCTCAAAAGAGTACCTTCAAGAATAGATTGTCGTTTTACAATGAGGATAACATTATACTCCCGAAATACAAACATATTCAAACACCAAAAGACATTTTGGAAAGCATAAACCAGATCAAGAATCCAAAGAAAAACACGCATTCTAAAAACGGTATTTCTATTGAAGTCACCTTTTCGCATTCAAACGAAAGTTTTGTAAAGGACTCGTTGCGCTTTGCAAAAGAGAGAGGACAAGAGTGTCCGGAAATCCCATTGCAAGCTTATTGGACTTCGTTTGAACATTTAAATTCTAAACAACTAAAATGGTATTTTTACTGGAGAGAACAAGTATTAAACGGACACTATCCGGATGTAGACTTAAGTTACATCATCTTATTCACCTACGAATTAATGAATTACTCATTCAATCAAAATGCAGCCTTTAATATCAGTATGATGGTTCGATTACATAATGAATATAAAGAGAGAGTTCCGAAACTAACCAATTATTCTGAAAGATGGATAGCGGACATGTTGTATGAGGTGATGGAACCAGAATTAGCAAAAGAGTGGGTTTCAGAAAGAAAACAGGTTCCTCCTTTGTATCAACAAATGCTGAACAAAGAACATGATTTATCTAAAATATCAATTACTTCTTGGAGACCTTATGTAAAAAACTATCGAGAAACAGTATTTTTCACTAACAACAAGAACAAAATTTATAAAGTGTTTAAAGACAGTATTCCACTACTAAAACAAGTATATGAAAAAAAAGATATACAGTTGATTGACCGCTGGTTTCAAGCCAAAGAAGAACGAGAAATCAGGCATTTATTTGTATCCGCTGTAATGGGCAGAAGTTATGATGCGGTGCATGTATATATAGAGAGAGTAAAACCAACAGAGGACTTATCTAATGATGTGACTGCCCTATTCAGGTTATCAGAAAATGTTACTCGTTTAATGAATGGTGAAAAACGAGAAATAAAAGTAGAGAAAGAATACTTGCCCGAAGGGTTTAAGGATATGGTGATGGAACGGTTTTCAAAAAAAGCAAAAGATGCAAATAAACGATTCAAGGTGGTTCAACAATCAGAAGCAGTGGAACAGGGAGTAGAAATCCCATCACCCCCGCCAGAAGAAAAGCAGGAAGAACCAAAGAAAGCACAAATTGAATTTGATAAGGAAAAGATTTCAAAATTACAATCAGATACCGAAGGTTTGATACAGATCATTAACGCAAGAAGTGAAGTGGAACAAAAAGTTGATAATGAACCATCTAATAAGGTGAATCCAGTAGCAGAGAAAGAAGAGGTAGAGAAAACCGATCCGAATCCGAAGATAATTGAAAATCAGCCATCTCAAGTAGATGTGTTTTCGGCACTTGGGGGTACAGATGGTGATTTCGAAGGTGAAGAGGAGTTTGTAGAGGCCCTATTGGATATAGAAAAAGACTTCTTGTTACAGTTTGAAGATGGTCAATTTTCTCAAGAAGAAGCGAATCAATTTGTAAAGAAAAGAGGTATCATGCTCGGAATGTTTTTAAGCGAATTGAATGAAAAAGCAAATGAGTATCTCGGAGATAACCTCCTTGAAAATCAAGAGGATACGATTGTAATTTATGAAGAATATGAAAATGTACTATTGGCGATAAAGGAGTATGCATGATGAATATAAAAAAGAGAGATTCCTCGGCAATTCTTAACTCTCTTTCAGGGGGAGTTGTACCGAGTCGAGGATTACAATATATCATGGTAGGTCGAGCTGATGAAGCAAAACAAATTCTAAGTGATTTAGATAACATTAAAAAAGGGTCTTCATTCATAAAACTGTTTATTGGCCCTTTTGGAAGTGGGAAAAGTTTTATTCAAGCCCTTATTCAACAAATCGCTTTTAATGAAAAATTTGTTGTGGCAAAGGCAGATTTTACCCCGGAGAGACGGCTATATGGAAGCGAAGGAAAAGCAGTTGCTTTATATACAGAGCTGATGAAAAATTTATCAACGTCAACGGTACCAGATGGAGGGGCTTTACCAACGATTTTAGATAAGTGGATAAGTGAAGTCCAAATGAAGGTTGTAAAGGATAAGGGTTACGGTGCTGTGGAATTTGATAATCCTGATTTTGTAAAAGATGTAGAGCAAGAGATTACACAAACGGTTTCAAAAATGGATGAGCTTACGGGTGGCTATGATTTTGCTCGCATTTTAACTTTATATTTTAAGGGTTTCGTAGAAGATAATAGTGAACGTCAACGTTGTGCGCTTAGGTGGTTAAGGGGCGAATACAAAACCAAAACGGAAGCTCGAGCTGACCTAGGGGTCCGAGATATCATTACTGATAACAATTACTACGAATACATTAAAGTTCTTTCCCAGTTCGTAAAACAAATTGGATATTCAGGGCTTGTTATTAACTTAGATGAAGCTATTAATCTATATAAAATAACACATCCGCAAACGAGAGATAAGAACTATGAAACCATTTTAAAAATCTACAATGATACACTTCAGGGGAATATAGAAGGCCTTTATATTACCGTTGGAGGCACTCCAGAGTTCCTAGAAGATGAGAGACGGGGATTGTTTAGTTATGGTGCATTAAAAAGAAGGTTACAATCCAATCGTTTTGAGACAACTGAATTTCGGGATTTATCACAGCCTGTTATCAACCTAACTCCCTTAAGGTATGATGAAACATTCGTTCTAATACAAAAACTGAGGGATATTCATGCATTTCATTATGGGTATGAAACCAACATCACAGATGATGAAGTGATGCGCTTTATTCAAGAAGAGTATGCTAGACCTGGTGCAGAGGAAAACTTAATGGTTGGGGAAGTCATTAGGAACTTCATTGGAGCATTAAATATACTTCATCAAAACCCAAACTACAATCGTTCCGAGTTGTTTGGAGAGCAGGAAATAGGAGAGGAACGACCAGCATCTAATGTTCACTCTAGATTTTCGAGAACTGAAGGGTAGGGGTTCTTATGAGTTCGTTTCAGTTATTATCAAAATCAATGCAGAAGAAGATATGGGATATGAAATGGGATAAGTTTACCTCTATTCAAGACAAAACTATCCCGATTATTATGGAAACAACCAAAGATGTAATTGTATCATCAGGAACTGCTTCTGGTAAAACGGAAGCAGCTTTTTTACCAATCATATCTCGTATCGAAAATAACGCAGAAGACCAACTGAAAGTTTTGTACATTTCACCATTAAAAGCCCTCATCAATAATCAATTTGAACGAATTGAACGATTGTGTGAGCATAGTCATATTCCTGTACATAAGTGGCATGGGGATGTCGGTCAAAGTCATAAGAATAAGTTTGTTAAGAAACCTTCTGGGATTCTACAAATCACGCCAGAATCTGTTGAAAGTCTGTTTATCAATCGAACGGAGCACATTAGGCATCTATTTAAGGGATTGGAATTTATTGTCATTGATGAGATTCACTCGTTTATCAACACAGCTAGGGGTGTACAACTACGTTCTTTGCTCTCTCGTATTGAAGATTATACTAACGAACGAGCAAGAATTGTTGGGTTGTCGGCGACCATTGACAACTTTGAATTGGTAAAGGAATGGATTAATTACAAAGACATAGAGAATGTAGAAATCATCGAAGCAAAAGGTAGTGACAAAGAACTTCTTTATCACCTTATGCACTTTGAAACAGGTGAGAACCGCAAAAAGCCAGTGGAATTGTTTGAAGATATACGAGAGTTAACTAAAAATCAAAAAGCTATTATTTTTTGTAATAGTAGAGGAGAAGTAGAAGAAGCAACTGTTTTTTTAAACAGACTAGCGGACAAAGATAATGTTGGTGAATCGTATTATGCACACCACTCGTCGATTGATAAAAAAGAACGAGAATATGTAGAAAAAACAATGGTAGTATCAAAGGTACCGAAAACTGTAATAGCTACTAGTTCTTTAGAACTTGGGATTGATATTGGCGATGTGGATATTGTTATTCAAGTAGATAGTACTTTTACGGTTTCCTCTTTAAAACAACGTTTAGGGCGTTCAGGAAGAAAAAGAAACGCTAATCAGATGCTACAACTATATTCAACGGAAGATGATAGTTTAGTTCAGTCGTTAGCCGTTATGGAGCTTATTTTGGAAAAATGGATAGAACCTGCGGAAGGATATCCGATACCGTATGACATTATGTTTCATCAACTCCTATCGATTTGTCAAGAAACAAACGGAATTACGCTAGAAAAATTGGTATCCAAATTAAAAATTAGCCATATTTTCCATAGGTTAGACGAACGACGAGTAGAAAGAGTCATCCGCCACATGATTGAAAATGACCATTTGGAGAAAATAAGAGGTATAGATGAATTAATCGTAGGTATCGAAGGTGAAAGAATTCTTAGAAGTAAAGATTTTTATGCAGTTTTTATGACACCAGAAGAATTTACGGTATTAGAAGGGATTCGAAAAATAGGAACCTTGGATAAAACATCGATGTTGAATGTTGGAGATAACATTATCCTAGCTGGGAAACTCTGGACTATCCGAGACATTGATTTTGATAAAAATAAAGTCTATGTGCAAAAAGCTGTTAACGGAAAACCCCCGAGATATTCCGGTGGTGGGGTAAAAATACACAAACGCATTGGAGAGAAAATGATGGAACTTCTCTGTTCCGATAAAGAAATTGGTTACATTGATGGGAAAGCAAATATTACATTAGCGAATCTACGGAAACCATATCATCATTATAAAGTAAACCCTAAAGAAAGAATCATATGGGAAGAAAAGGGAGAAATGGTGTTTGAAACATATACAGGTACTACCATCACTCGGAATATAGTATGGGCATTACGCTCACTAGGTATAACTGTTAAATCAGTCGATGGTGCAGGGAGAATAACAATTGATGGAAACTTTGACATGGAAGAATTGTTACAAGAAATGAACAAGATAAAATGGACTCCCGAAACATTCATCAAACATACAACAGACCAAGAATTTTTCTTTTCAAAATTCTCCACCTATTTACCTAAAGATATACAAAAAGAAATGCATATTGCTAATGAAATAGATATTAAAGGAATGAGAGAGTATCTAAAACTTTATTCGTTTAGAAGGCTAAAATTCTAAACTTTACGATAGTCACCTTTCTTTAGAGAATGGTTACACTTATATTGGAAAGTTAAAGGAGGTATTTCAGGATGAAGGACATTGAAAAGTGGCTTCACATCTATAGTGGAATTTTAGATACTTTATCACTTAGTCCTTTTGAGTTACACTATGCTTTATCAATCAGGGATGAATTGGAAAAGCAAAAAAATCAACTAACTCCTGCTCAACGATATTTGTTAATGAAATACGATTATCAAGTGATTATCCATGCAAAGGAATTAGCTGTACATCTCGAGGAAATTTTTGTGTCTACCCAAAATAATAAGCCTGAAAGTCAATGGTGGTGGCATTGGGACAGTATCTCTGACCAAACGCTTAATTTAGGTATTCATTTAGAGCGTCAATCAATGTAGCATTTTATTGATGACAATTCTTGAAACCGGGATAGGTTATAAAAGGGTTAGGAAAGCTAAATTTGCGACTTTATCTACTCAAAGACAACGACATTTTATTCTTCATATTGGTAAGAAAGAAGACAAATTGGGTCTAAAAATTCAAAGTGAGATAGATAATGTGCTAGGTTGGAAGTTTGATAGGCAGGGCTATGATGATAAAAGGTATCCCCATGAAACTTATGTCCGATTAGAGTTGGTAGATGATTTTGAACAAATTAAGCCCTTTATTGATTTAGCTTATGAATTACGATAATAAAAATAGAAGGGTAGACATAATGGAAAAACAATATTTCAATCTTATGCAATTCTTTGAAGGTTACGTGCGAAATTATCGAAGAATGAACTTATCTCAATTACATAATCGTTCTATGTTTACAAAGCGTGAAATAGATTACTATGCTAATTTAGGTGAAATGCTGGGCTTTGATGTATTCATAGAAGATTCTAAGTTTGATAAGACAAAAGGTCGTTCTCGTCCAATGGACTTATCTTGGTGGAAGTGGGATGCGCGATTGGATGATGAAAACTACTTGTATTTAGCTTTACATTTAGAAAGGGAAAGTCTTCCAAAAAATGATTTTGATACTCTTGAAAAGCTATTTTCACAAACAGAAGATGGATATATCCCCCACAATGTGATTGGAATACAATACATCGAATCGGCTGAAAGAATAGACTATCTCAATAAAATAATCCTTCAAAAGAATACGAATCAAAGGTCAAATGTATTAATGGTTTATAGGTATTATGACACTAAACTTGATTTAGAAAGAGTTTGCGCTTATAACTTTGCTACCAATGGATTAAACGAAGTAAGAAACGCAATCTGTAAGCAGGACGAATCGGGTTGTTGGTATATGTGTTTCGATGAGGAATACACTGCATTCATAGTCAATTAGAAACAGGGAATTGTTTTGGATTTTCAAGCACAATTATACGTAGAAGATGGCCCTCGAGGAAGTCAATGTGATTATCCACGAGTTGTAAATAGTGACCAAGGTGATCGCCTTTTGCCACTCAAGAAAAAGGTCGAAAGTGGAAAAAGTAAAAAATATTATAGAAGTCATTGTTGCTGCATTGGCATCTATATCAAATATTAATCGACCTCGTTATTTGAATAAGTCGCTTGTTCTTTAAAGTACAAAGGGCCTGGTGATATCACGATACGTAAAGGTATCCGTATTGATGCTGGAATACGTCTTTGCCGCTGGATTGGGTAAATGACCATATCCTTTAATGTTCAATTATTACGAGTATCAGTGGAAAAATGAGGAAAAGACTTAAAAGAAAAACAGTAATATAAATCGCATGTCCAATCAGCAATACTTTCCATCCACCTTTACTAATTTGGAAAAGATAATTTGCTAACGTAAGTAACAGCAGAAAAATTATCATTGCTCCAGTTACATTGTTCTGTGTGGGTGTAACACCTGCTGACGGATTGGCAGCCGCACCAACAGTAACAACACCAACTACAAACAAGAAAAATAGGTTTGTGGCATGTAATACTACTTGATAAAAAATTTTCATGAAATCACTCCTAAAACATTTAGTCTGTGATAACAGACAACGAAGAAATAAATTAACATATAACATGATATACATGACACCCGAAAAAGAAAAACGCTTTCTTTTATACCGTCCATCCATCCATCCATGTTAAACTCAATAACAATATATCTAAACAACTACTAAAAAGCTACTGATATTCAGAAATATTAAATTTATTAAGGGGTAGTCCGATAAAAGGACACCCCTCTTTTTAATTTCTGCCGACTTATTCTGTAGTTGTCGGTCGAAAAGCTAATTGAACAGGAATTAGAGGTTCGCACCTCAAAGGAGACTTTGTATTATCGGTTTTATTTCCAACATGAAATTCAATAGAAGAACCTCGCCAACTACGGAATCATCTTCTACTCTCCTAAAATATTGACCATCTGTATACATTTCTTCAAGTACAGGAGCCATATTCACAGGTATACTTTCGGTACACACAACGGACGGAGAAGCAAGGGTGAGCGAAGAGTTTCTGGAAAGTTTCAACCGAACTAAAAAGGAAAAGAAATTCCAAGTGATGTCACTTGTCATTGGCAGCCACCGAAATTTTGTTGACCCTTTTTCTGATAAAGTAGTGAATATACGGGACTTTGAAGATGAAAATAGTTTTACAGCGTTTGAAATATAAAAAGGAGGGAGGGATGAGTCATATAAGACGTGTATTGTTAGAAAATATGCGTCTTATATGATACAATAATCATACAATGAATATTAAAGAACACAGCCTTATAATGATCAATGATGAAAATGGGGATGATGTTGTTGGAGATTTCCTGAATCAGCTTTATGAGGAACCAAAAGAATCCGAAGATGCATCTAATGTTTCTCTACAGCGCATTCAACTTTGAGCGTACAACCATTAGACACACTAATAAATTCAATGACAGAACTTACGATTACCTTTAATGGGGAGGAAAGGACAAGGCGTTATCATTTAGTGAAGCCACTTAGGGTTACTCCTATTTACGAGCTTCGTTATGCGATGAATGGAAACGAACATTTACGAGTGTTGTTTTTCCCTTTTTAGTACAAGGATTAGTGATCAGTCCAATTACGTTTTTGTAAAGTGCTTCATTAAAACACTTATTCCAAATGTTGATGAAACGGATCAAATGAGGGATTTAACATATCAAATGTATAAAAGAGTGAAAAAAAATCCTGAACACTATTTAGAAGGGATTGAGGAATAATGAAAAAAGCCAAAAATCTTTTAGACATGACGAATTCTTTTTTAAAGGAAGGCCATGCTGATGTAAAAGAATACTTAGAAGGCTTGTCGCCTGTATACGCGAAAATTATTTTTGCTCGTCGTATGCAATATGGTTATTCTCAAAAAGAGCTTGCCGATAAAGCAGGCACGGGATTAAAGACCATTACTCGTGCGGAAGGCGGCTTTGACAACCTTTCGACTCAAACCTATGATAAGATTTTTCGTGCTTTAGATTTGAGTGTTAAGGATGTAGCAGAAGCCATGATCCAATTGAAAGCAAGTGATGACGAACTTGCTGCTACCTAAATAAATATCATAAAGTAAGTAAAAGACGCTTTGCCTTTGCAGAACGTCTTTTTTATTTCATTTGCTTATGATTTAGCTGTCTTATTTTCTATTAAGAAATGGATAAGAAGAACAAACAAAACGACTGCCAACATTCCAAAACTTATTACAACAATCCCCATTCCGACCCATCCGCCAACGATATAGGCACTAATGAATACCGCTAAGGGAGCAATTAACGTGGATTTAACTGAATGGTACTTGTTTTTCGACAATCCTAGAACTAACAAGTAAATCAACCTATCACAAGTATTAAACGTATCTTTCAGACTTTTCTCGGCTGATAAAGATGCTAATTACATAGAATCTCTTTTATCAGAAGATGTTATATTAGATAAAGAAAATAATAAGTTGGTTATGGCAAATGACAACTCAAGCGAAATGAATTTAGAATCCCTACACAGCTTAAATTTCAACAATTTAGAATATCGCTTTTCTACACTTAATAGCCCAGAATCAGCAACTATAGGATTTGCAAAAGTAGAAAATGAAATGAATATTGAATATTACCTTGAGTTTGTTAAGCAAAACGATGAATGGAAATTAAGTGTTTTCAAACTAATTAATTGCCGCTTAGGAAATTCAAGCGCATAACAATGATTTAACTTTTTAGAAAAATTAGATATATTTTATTAGGAAACACGTCATGAATTGGCGTGTTTTTTAACCTTGGCTTCAATTATAGATTCTTTTCCCATCCCAATTAGCAGGTGCTGGCTTTTCGACCGTTTTATATGCCAATGGAATATCCCCCGTTTCCTCCGGGTATTTGACTTTATTTATATTATCGTAATCATCTAATGTTAAATCCTTGATTAGCGTATCCGTAAAGTAAATCGTTATATTATTTTGCTGAAATTGATTAATCCAAAGTTGAATTTCATCTGGATTTTTTAATGGAAGCCGTTTTAACACCATTTTTCCGGCCCGTGTAACCCCCTTTATGGCTAACTCCATACTGATCCAATAGGTACCGATACTATATCTTCTTGGAGTGACAACGTATAGAAAGCGTCCCAACGTCACACTTTCAATGTTTTCATAAGCTAAATGCAGTTCCTTTGTTTCTTGTGTTTTTAGTTTTGTTATCGTTTGGATAAAACCTGTTTCATTAAGCTCAATGGTGACTTCATGGTTTAAGATATCCAAAAACCTAATCCCTACCGCTGCTCCTATAACCGCAAAAAATAATGCTCCAAATCCTATTAAAAATAAGGGCCATATCAATGACTTCCAAAAGTATAAATATATTCCCCATCCAATTAAAAAAGCTAAGATGCAATAAAAGAATGCAAAAAAGAGTAGAACACACCCTTTCTCCTTCATTCTATTGCAATTCGAATAGGTTAGATCTTTTTCTCTTGTATAGAAAACTTCAAAATTATAATGCTCATTAAAATTAAACTTCATTGTAAGATCCTTCTTTCAATAACATCATTCTGTGAGGGCATTACAGCCCCATTCATGTTAATCAACGCCTACGGTTAACTATAGTTACGTGAAATTAGCAAATTATCATTCACTCCCGGATTATTTGCAGCACCATTTCTTCTTCTTCTGGATGGTCTGCATATATCCTTAAAATATTACTTTCATTTGGCTGTTCATCTATATATTTTGGAATTCCTTTTGCCCGAATCTGATCGTCTACTTGTTTTAATTTTTGTATGTTCATTCTTGTATTTCCCCATATATCTAATTTAGTACCATCTTGAAAATAAACATAGTAATCAAATCTTCTGCTTTTAGATGTGGCTCTATCAATAACTACCGATTGAATATCTTCCCAAGCATACACCCTTTTCTCAATTGACCAAAATGGATGATATGTAATGGAACGGTTGCCAATATCCAAATAACTGTAAAATGAAAAATAACTGATGACTATAATTGGAATGGTGAGGATAATGACAAATAACATCCTTTTCAGGTAATCTTTAACTTCGATTTTTTTACAATTACCAAAAATTAATCTCCCGATGGACGGAATGATGATTAAGGAATAAAAGAAGATCATTAAAATAAACCATGAGTTCGAATACATAGTTGTTACAATGGAATCTTCTGTAGAAAAAGTTTTTAGTTGAAAATAATTCATTACTTTCATGCTCCCCGAAGTAAAACCAGCCGTAAGTATAAGATAAATTATAGCTAAGAAAAAACTTTTCTTTGTGCGTTTTTTTTCATCTTCCTGTACTTGTTCCAATGTTTCCAACCCACTTCCTCCCTCCAATCGCTCTAGTAATAGATACGTTTAAATGTCATCGTAGGTTTCTAGGTAAGTGGT
>NZ_JAIAZY010000077.1 GCF_019459225.1 Bacillus sp. IITD106 | reverse complement strand
AGTTATCGAAGGTTACAAATTCCTCTTTAAAATCGACCAAAATATCAATATCACTTTCATTCGTTTGTTCATCACGGCTGTAGGAACCAAATAATCCAATTCTTTTAACACCGTAATTTCTTTGCAAAATTTGAAGTTTTTTTGTTAATTCATGCAAGATTTCTTGTTGTGATAACATTCATTATCACCGCCGTTTAATGATTGTATTTACTTCATTATAACATCATTCCCAAACTTGAAACCTAATACCACTTTGCCACAGATTCACTCACCCTTCGATACCAAACTAACCACCAAAGTCCTAAGCGTCCCTTGATCAATGAATGGAGCAAGACTTGCTAAAATGTCTGGATTAAGATTTTCCGGCGCTACTTCATTAATTAACTTATCAATATGTTCTTTACCAAGAAAAGGGGCGAGACTTGCAATCCGACTAGCATCTAACTTACCCTCTACTACCTGATTGACAAGACGACCTAGTGTTTCTTTACTAATGAAAGGGGCCAGTGACTGGAGAATATTCCAACTAAAACTCCCCTCTTCAGCATGGTGAACTAATTTATCCAATTGTTCCCTTCCAAGAAATGGTGCGAGTCTGACTAGTTCCTTAATATCAATGTTTCCGTCGATAGATTTATCAACTAATTGATTTAATGCACCTTGACTTAAAAACGGCGCTATTTTTGTAACGATATCCCACTGCATTTCACCTTCGATTGCATGATTAACTAGTTCATCCAACGTTTCTGAGTCAAGGAAAGGTGCTAATCTAGCAATGATATCCGCATTAAACCGTTCGGCATCTAAATGTTCGGTAATCTTTTTTAGCTTGCTTGTTTTTACAATTGGGGCCACTTCAACAAGTTCTTCCACATCGACTTCGCCAGTATTGATCAATTCTGCCACTTCATCTGTTCGATCCTCCGATACCTTTTCAACGATTTTACCGACATGTTGAAACTTCCGATTTTCATCGGCAGCTCCACCATTCATAATGTCATCAACCGTTTGACCAAAAAGTTGGGCCAAGACTGGAAGCGTACCGATATCAGGAAGTGACTCACCCCGCTCCCATTTAGAAACAGCTTGATGGCTGACATTTAATTGTTCTGCCAATTCCATTTGTGTCATATCTTGATCTTTTCGAAGCTTTGAAATGTATGCACCAATTTTTCTCGTATCGAGCATTTGAACTCCTCCATTTGGATAAAAGTACAGCGCGCACTGTCAACTTTATCGTAGCATGCTGTCACATATCCACCTATCAACTGTTGGTTGAATAAGACCATTCAACTACCTGTTGAATTTTTTCCGATTGAAAAACCGTCAAATAGTCTGCCACCATAAGGTTCTAAAACCTTATCAACTAAAGCGATGATTTTTCTTTTCTCCCCTAAACGATAAAATTCATCGAAGGCAGCCACAAATTCATCGGCAAATGTTTCATCGTATTTCTTTAAAGCCCGCACAATCCACTTAGATGACCCAATCCAATGTCCATTTATTCGTAGAACGAATTCATGTACAAGGTCTGCCAGCGCACCCGATATAAAAATACCTTCCGCTCGGTTCTGGCTTCCAATGAAATCGTCCAATGTATCTGTGATGAAGTATCGTTTCGTCATGATCGTTTCATTGGACCATTTTTCCGGTCCTCTTCTTAATAATTCATTCGCTTCCGCTTTAATGGATTGAATAATTCCTTCATCCTTTATGATAATTCCTTCAGAAATCATTTTGGGCAATGATGGTTTAGCCCTCTCACAATCCATCTGGAAAAAGTGCTTATAAGAACTCAAATTATGAACAAAAATCTCAATTGGCCAATCAAGAGCAATTAATGATTCTCTAAATGCTGTTTCCAAGTTTTTATCAAAAATCACAATATCCAGATCGGAAGTTTCCGTTTCTTCCCCTCTCACAATACTCCCAGCCAATAATGCACCATGACAATTGGGAAATCTTTCTGTAATGAATTGTTTAGCAGCATGAATTGGATTCAATCTGTTCATATGTTACCTCCATATTTGCTTAACATCTACTAGTTGCATTCCTTCAAAAGTTAATTTATAAATATCTGGCATATCGAGATTTTGCCAAAAGCTAAAATCAAATTTAGAATCAAAATAATTCATAATAAGAACCATGATATTTCCGTGGGTTCCGATGACAACATTCTTACTTTCATATTTTTGTAGAATCTTACAAGTTATTTCTACTCCCCTTTTTTGAGCAGAAACGTTCGATTCTCCACCTTCCCAAGCGAATTCTGGATTTTCCCAAACCTTTGTAATGGCTTCGTTAAAATCCTCTACAGGAAATCCAGCAAGCATTCTTTCTTTAAAATCCTCTTCAATCATTACCTCTTTATGTATCCATATCGCAATTCCTTCAACAGTTTGAATTGCACGTTTATACGGGCTTGATATAACATAATCGATCTCCTCAAGCTTCAATATGTCCGTTACTAACTGGGCATATTCCAGCCCTCGTACTGACAATGGTCTCCCCTGTTCATCAGGGGTGTATGTAGAATGAGCATGTCTTACAAAATATAAGTTTGTTTGCAACTCCATATACTCCTAACTAAGTTTTTATTTATATAATTCTCTTAAAAATGATTTTATCCTTTATACGAAAATAAGCACCCCTTTTTCAAAGGTGCTCAATTAATCAAGATCCTAAATTTTTCAACACATTATAGCCGAAACAAAAGATTCCAATCACAGTCACAACTCCACCAATTGTGGCAAAGAGGAAAAAGATAGGGCTCACATCCAATATCGCCAATGCAATACTAATCATCATAACAGGGAGACCGATATTGTGCAGCCAAAAATGGACCTTGGCAGTAGATGTCTGAGAAAGCTTAGGAAATAATATATAGAAAATACCAGCAATCGAAAGTGACATCCAGCCAAGTAAGTTAATGTGCACATGAACCGTAGCCAATTTAAAAACATGAGTGAAGGACATGTAAAGCCCAAACGACACTCCAAATGAACCTCCCGTCACTTAAAACATTCTGTTTTTGAAGTGGGGGTTTCCAAACAAATCGATAAGAGAATCCCACAAGGAATAGGGGTGGCCCATTCCTTTTATGACAAGTCACAGGAACTCTTCTTATCAACTAGATTTGGCAACAGTCATTTCATTGACTGGGTCGGAACAGACCATCTACTACTTCCTGCCTTAGGCGATCCGTAGATACTTTGTATGATTCAGGCTAAAATCGAGTTCCCTGATTTCACCGTAAAAGGTTTTGGCGAAAAAATTCGCAGCTCCGTGGATGTCTCGATGTTTGCTGTATCCGCATGAACAAGTATAGATTCTAGAAGTCACTTTTCGTTTCTTCTTGCAACAAGGACATTGTTGCGTTGTATTATGTTCATCTTGTTTTGCTATCTGAATACCTTCTGCTTCCAATTTGTAAGCCAAATACTTGTACACTTTCCCGAAGGACCAATTCGATAATTTTTGATTGGTTCTTCTGTTTCGAACCCTTTTCTTTTTTCGACGAGACGTGTTTCGTTGAACACCGTCCACATCGCCAAAAGCCACTTCTTTTACCTCATTCGTCAAACACCATTCCACAAACTGTCTCGTCGTTTTATGGACTGCATCTTTTAATTGCTTGTCGCTTTTCGACAGGACGTACATTTTGGCACGTTGGTACTTTCTCCATTTCTTCGATCCTTTTTTGCACCGACTCATCTTCCGCTGAAGTTCTGCAAGTCTTTTGTTGCGCAGACGGTGAATGGAACGCATTTTCCTGCCTGTAATAATGATGTTCTCACCATTCTCCGCCACCGCCGCAATCGTATGGATTTCTCCCACGTCAATCGCTGAACGATTGGTGGAATTATTCTCTTTGATTTCTTTTCCATCGTCATACGCAATGGAAATCATCAATTGCCGGTCAAAGATCAATTCCATTTCTTTGATGGTCCCTTTTGGCAAATCCTTGATCCAGATTGTTAAGGGCTTTTGTCTTTTGCCTTCAAAATCCCCCATCTTTAACTCGATTTTCCCGTTCTCATGCACTTTGAAGCCGTTATTTGCCCATTTCGTGTTGAAATGTTTCTTCTGTTTATACGGATATTTGGTCGGATGGCCCCTTTTCCTTGCTTTTCTTGCCGCATCACGGGCAAACATGTATGTATGGCAAACCGCCTGCACGGACTGGGAATGGATGGGATACTTCCTTTTCGTTGCTTTCTGGAGCTCGCTTTTGGTGATCCACTTGCCAGTTTTCATATGAGTGTCTTTGGCTAGTGCCAGGCAGTGATTCCACACTTCAGCCGAAATGCGATTGCACTCGAACAAACGATTGATCGTCTCTGGGCTTGCACGAAAAGAGGTCTTCATACACCGTATCATCCTTACACCTCCAAACATGTGTTCCTATATATTAGTATAGCATATAGAGAAAATGTTTCAAGGGTAGAAAAATAAAGGGCAAGCATTCATCTCCCACCTAAATCTCGGATTTTGAGGAAGGAGACTTCTGCCCCAAGCTGTTAAAAAGTAAACAACCGCAATTTTTATCAACTTGATTCCCATGAAAAACCCCCTCATATTATATAGTCCATACATTATATGAGGGCGTTCAGAGCAGAATTCATTTATCTGATAAATATTCAAATCTGCTTTATATTTATCCTTTTTCAATTCCATAACCGTTCAAAAGTTACTTTATTATTTTCATTTTTCAGGAGAAATACGTCAGGATTACTTAGATTTTTCCAATTATCGAATCCAAACTCATTATTAAAATGCTTTAAAAGTAAAGACATTAAATTCCCATGTGTAACAATGATAGTATTTTTATCTTTACTGCTGAAAACTTCTTCTACAACTTGAACTATTCGTTTTATAGCATCTCGGCTGGACTCTCCGCCTTCAAATTTCAGTTCAATATCATCAAATGTTGTTCTTAGTTTTTCACACCAATCAGAAAGATTTTTGGTACTCAGCACGCGTTCTGATAATTTCCTATCAATTTCCACTTCAATATTTAATCTCTTTGCAAGTGGTTTTATGGAATCAATGGCACGTTTATATGGACTTGAAATAATACGATCGATTTGAATATCGGAAAAAAACTCAGATAAATCTAATGCTTGTTCAAGACCTCTATCTGTAAGTTGTGCTTCCGGTAGCTGTCCTTCTGCCTCACAATGTCTAATAACATAAATTTTTTTCAATATAATCTACTCCAATTTTATGAATATTATTTTAACGTTATTATAACGATGGATTTCGAATAATTACCTCTATTTTTATAATAGCCTTCTGAGTTTCTTTAACAAAAACTGCTTTTCACCATCCGGAATTCCTTCCGTCAATCTAGCTGCCATTATTGGTAACATCCACTCTTCAATATTCACTTTTGATATATTGGAAAGTTTAATGTAAGAACTTAAATAAGCTCTAACAAACACATTTCTCACTAATTGAATGAATATTTTCGTTGCTTTTGGCATGTCTTGTGGAAGGAAAGAAAACTTCATAATAATGAGGGTTCGCGCTACATCACCCGCTGGATTACCTGAAGTACATGTCATCCAATCCAGTATTTTTGCTTCACCATTTTGAAAAGTGATGTTATCGCTGTGATAATCTCCATGACAAATCTTATTATCATCTGGTAAGTCTCGTAACTTTTCCAAAATAATTTTCTTCTCTTCTAATTTTAATAGATTAGTATGTGTAATATTTTTTGAAAGATACTCTTTTTGTGAAGGTAGATTGTCAGCCATTTTTGTATGGTATAAAGCCTGTAACTTTGCAAAAAGTGTTGCATGCTTCATAACTAGTAAGGGCTTAGAACTTAACATTTGAGTAAAGTTTTTCCCCTTTATTCTTTCGTAGACAATCCCGTTTCTATCATTTATCTTCTCCATCCTTCTCGACATTGGAGCTGGAATACCTAACTCATTTATCAATTTACTAATATCAAATTCTCTTTTAACCCATTCCAACGGGATCGAATCATAAAATAACTTAATTACATCTTTTTCACCAAATTCGTAAACTTCAGCTGTATTCCCTTTTCCTATTATTTTTTCTAAAGGCATGTCGTCACCACTTTTCATTATTCTTGGATATTTTACCAACCGTAACACTTCCTGTATTCTTCTTAAATTCTAGAGATTCCTCCTCAAAATCTTGGAATGTTGTTTTGTTGGAAGGTTCAAGTACAATGAACATGCGAAAAACATGTTAGGTGCACATGCTTATTCAAAAACCATGTTGAATGACTGATTTAGCTCTCAAATTTCCGGCACCTATACTAAAAGTGCCAGGGTGTCCCATTAAACTATTAAAAAAAGAGGCGATTTGCCTCCATTATTCATTACATTCATTTTTAAATCCTAGGAATTGACTAACAACATCCACATTTTTTTGTATTGGATAGCCATTATACAATTGACTGGATAAGCGAACGGGGTCGCCAAAAAAGTATCGCTCATATTGGATTTCTCTCGTTCCAAATGGACTCATTGTAAGTTCCCATGCTAAACGGAATAGTTTTACTCGATCCTCGGCGGTCCTATTTGTAGCCTGCAGATATTTATCCAATTCCGGCCTAATCGGAGAGTCAAAATCCTTTTCTGTTGGCAATGATACCATCCCGCTAGCACCAATTAATTGAATGATTTCGCAAAAGCGAGGATAAATTTTAGGAAAAATCGTACCTGCTACTTTCAAAGGTATAATGCTAGGAGTCATATTTTCCCACTCATCGATTTCTGCATCATTTTCCGATTTGTCCAATAGAGCTTTCATCGTTTCAAGTCCAATGATTATTTCAGAAACCTTTTCTTGTATATGCTGGTATTCCTTCACATTGATTGTTTCAACGAGTAGTTCCGCCACACCAAGAATAAATTCTGTCTTTACAATTTGTCTGGTGACAGCTTGATGGTAGGCGAAAGAATGAAAAGAACTTTTGAGGACGAAATCCTTAGCAGCATCACCGTTACCGTAAAAAAAGACCCGCTCCCATGGTACTAAAACATTATCAAAAACGACAATGGAGTCCATCTCTTCATACCTAGCGCTGAGTGGGTGATTGAATAGGGACTCGCCGCCTACAAAAGATTGTCTACAAATAAATTTAAGTCCTTTTGTATCAGAAGGAATGGAAAAACCAAACGCTTCATCAGAATCAAAAAAGATTCTTGGGGCGGAAAAAACCATTATTTCATCGGTTATCCCTCCTTGAGTAGCAAGAAGACGGGCACCTTTAATGACGAGGCCATTTTCATTTTTTTCCACTACTTTAGCTGAAATAGGCTCCTTTGGAAAATCCATAATGAATTGTGAACGGTTTACTTGAGGAGTAATAAATGAATGTGCAAACGAAAGGTCTTGTTCCATCGCTCTTTCGTATAAAGTTTGAATATTTTCAGGGAAACAATTTTCTCTTTCCTTTAATATGGCAGCGGAGGCGGCAAAGCTCATTAGCGCAGAGTTCATATAATCGGGACTTCTCCCCATCATTCCATGTGTATGTCTTGCCCAATGTTCCATCATCGTTCTTCTTCTTATTAAATCTGCTTTTGTTTTAGGCTGTAAATAGGACATGCCAATTCGTTCTTCTTTTCCTGGAATCGAAAATGTCATTTCGTCAATAAACTTGGGGTTATGCTGCAAGTCATAAAGGGAAGCCTTTGTATGAATGATCCCTTTAAAGGCTGGATGTTCTGAGATTTTCCCCTCGACTTTTTTCCCGTTAAACCAAATTTCTGTTTCCCGTTGGTTTAGTCGGTCAATGAAGTCTTTTCCTGTAATGGCTCCCACTTCTAACACTCCTTCTCCTAAGTAAAAATACAAATAAACGACCTAGTTTGGTATGTTTTATTGTATTAAAAAGAGTGTATTTCTGTTCTTTTGTATTTAGAAAGGAAAGCCTGCTTTTTTATTACGTTTTCGCCTTAATAATCCTTTACAGAAAAAAAAGGAAAACATTACACAGTTCTAGAATAATAAGAAACAGGTAAATTCCTAAAATCAAATCTTAATAAACTGAAAGGATTGGTAAAAATATGTGTGGGATTAGAAACTAAACATTATGAAAGAGACTTAGCCATTCCGAAGCATCGTGAGGAATTATTAGATGCAATAGAAAAAGATTTAAAAAACGATGCTAATGTACTAGCAGTATATTATGGCGGTTCTATAGGCAATAAAAATACCGACTTATATTCGGATATTGATCTGCGCATTGTTGTCAAAGATGATGTGTTCGAAGGGTATAGGTTAAATAAAAAACAGAGAGCGACAAATTGGGGGAAAGTATTATTTTTTGAAGATTTCCCTTGGGCTTCACACAGCATTGCTCATTATCATTCTTTCATTAAAGTTGACAGTTTTTATTATAAGGTTCATGATTTACAGCCATCAGTTTGGCTTCAAAATATTAAAATTGTTCATGATACCGATAATCTGATGAAAAATATTCTTGAAGAGTCAATGAAGCTATCTTATAAAGCGAATGTTCAAGAGGTAGAAATTTGGAGAAATAAATTTTTTGCATCCGTGCATGAGGCCTATCGAAGAATGATGAGAAAAGAAATATACTACGCTATGCACTGCCTTGATAACCTAAGATTATCGATGGCAGCTGCCTGGTTAATGGATGCTGGGATCCAACCTAACACCTTTGGGGATTGGGCGAAATTAGAAGGTGACAGAAGTAAATTGCTTGATTGGCAACTAGAGCTACTTGAAAATTGGCATAGTAATAGAGACCCTAACGAAATCATGAATGTTATAAAAAGCATCATCCCGGAATTTTTAAAAGTACACAAAAGCTTATGTAATAAGGTCGGGATTGAAGAAAATCCTGAATGGGTTGATGAAATTTTTAAAATGGTTATATAAATATTGATAAAAGGGCAGATTTCGAGCTGCCCTTTAACTGCTTTTATTTTCCCAATTCCAAAATCCAACCTCATCCACTTCGATTGTACTGATTGCTTTCTCATTCTTGAGCTTCAATATCTCTTTTGTAGGGCCAGTGACAACAACACCATAATGTTTAATTCCATTCTTTTTAAGGTAATGAAGTTTATTTTTGAGATCTAATTTTCTCCCTTGATACATTTTGTCAGCCATCTTTTCATGCTTTTCTAGAAAACGAAGTGTTTTTAAAAATTGCGTATGCAGCATGTCGGTATCGCCTTCTTCGTAACTAGGAGATGAATAACCTTCCGAGACTATTTTTCCAAACAAAAATCCTTTCGTTTCTTCCCTAGAATCTAGTTTCATATCATCCTCATGCCAAATTGGAGTACTAGGGAAACCAATTGGATCAATAATGGCACCATCCTCTTTTCCTTCAACCCCGGTATCTACCGCAAACCATGTGATATCAAAATCTTTATTACCTAATAAGTTAAATACCTTATCTGTACTTTCCAACTTATTGAAAGAAACATAAGCAGACACCACTGTTCCTTCGGGAAGCTTTTCTAGTCTATCCCACTCCGACATTTCGCGTTCAAATCCTGGATAAGAAAATAATGGGGGGCTTTCCGAAACATTACCTAAGTAATTTCTCTCAGGAAAACTCATGAGCGAAAATAGAAAATGTACTTTTAATTCGCCGACTTTCATTACATTATCACCGATTTTTTTCTTTAGATCTCTGGACATTTCCGCTCCAAAAAACGGCTTTACATTTGTGCTCGTTCCTCCGAAATCACCATATGGTTCCGTAACAGCAAGTGTATAATCAATCACTTTTGCAAAAACTTCGCTTCGATCCGGTTTGCCCCATGAATAATAGGCTGCCGTAAGGATCGATGAAACAATCATAACAAGAATAAAGATACATAATGCGGTTAAAGCTGTTTGAAAGCGTGCCTTCCATTTACTTCTTTTCAAAATTTGTTTTTGTTTATGTCCCATTGTGGAAATTGCAGTCGCTGATTTTTTTCCATCAAGAAGCTCTTGATATTGTTCTAGTTTTTCTAATTCCTTTTCAAATTCTTCTAACTCTTCCCCGTGCAATTGACCCTTTTCATATGCATCCAGTTTATTTTTAAAATCCTCACTCATCTTATTACTCACCTTTTTTTCTTCTCATCGCTTGCCTGCCACGAAATAGCGCGACTTTATAGTTCGCTAAAGAGACGTTCATGACGCTCGCTGCCTCTGCATAGCTTAGTTCATGAAAATCATGCAACAAAACAGCGTGCTTTTGCTTTTCCGGCAAATCCTCAAGGAGGCCAATAATTTCCTGAATGTCTTCTTGAATGACGACCGTTTCCTCAGGTGTTTTTCTACGATCAAATAGCCTTGAGAAAAAGCCTTCTTGTTTCACCTCAATACGCTTTTGTTTGCGATGGTAATCAATAAAAGCATGATAAGCTACTGTAAATAACCAAGATTTTATGCTAGCATTTTCATAATCTTCCACATGCAAATACACCCGTAAAAAGGTTTCTTGAACTAAATCCTCAGCCATATGATGATCACGACATAGTGAAAGGAGGAAACGATAGATATCCTGAAAGTAAAAATGATAAATCGATTCTAATGACTCCTTCATTTGCTCCTCCCTTCACTAATAGCACGGATGAAAAGTAAAAAGGTTACACTCTTAACCTAAAAAAACACCACTTCATTAAGAAGTAGTGCATCGCCTGCTCTATTCAATAGGTATGTAAATATCAATCTCACTGTCTTCCGTTTCAAGTGAGTGGATATCTTCCCAATATTCTACGTCAAATGGCCTTAATGCATAATTGTTAATACGTTCATACGTGTGACTAATTTCCGACTCCAAACCAACATGGACGAATTTCGCATACCGTCCTGCTGGAACTACATGGGTTATCATATCGCTCGGAATTTCTCCAAATGATGTAACCTTGACCGCAACAATGTTTTCAAACGGAGTATCTGGAGTCCAACCACCTGCTGAGTAAAGCTGAATTAAATATATCCCATCGCCCTCCCAATTTTCAACCTCGCTTTTCCTTATATCCATGGCCTCGCGTAAATTTTTTACTGTCCCCTTTGCTAGAATGTCATTAAGACTTTCCATGACAGAAAAACCAACTAAACGAATTTCATCTTTTTCTAAAATTTCTACTTGGGATGTAGTCATCATATCCACTCCTCAAAAGGTAATATTGTTATAGTTCTTCTTTAATAACGAAATCCCTTTATTCCCAAAAAATTTACATATATAAAACATTTCTTTAATCGAAAATTAACAACCATTTGGTAATCTTTAGATACGAAGTATCATTCTACTCATATTGGAGTGTGAAATGAAATGATGAGAAAAGTAAGCATATCGTTTTTGCTCCTCATGATTCATTTCTATATTCTTTAGGAAGCCTTACAGGCTTTTTTTATTTCTCCTCGTAAGAGCTAAAACTCTACAGCTCGCTCTACAAACCAAAACAATCCAATTGTAATAATAGATACAGAACTAGCAGATACGAAAGTCGGAAAACGTTTATACTTTCGGCATAAAACTAATAGTGGAAAGACGATTACAATGATAACTATTTGCCCAATTTCCACGCCAACATTAAAAAATAGTAATGAAGATGCTATCGTACTTCGAGATAGTTCCATTTCCTGTAAAATCCCAGCAAATCCAAAACCATGTATAAGTCCAAACAGAAATGTGATAATCCACCGATTTTTCGTTTCCCATTTTAAAAGATTAGAAACTGCCACGTATATAATGCTAAG
>NZ_JAIAZY010000076.1 GCF_019459225.1 Bacillus sp. IITD106 | reverse complement strand
CTATCCGCCTGACCTTAAATCCGATCTAAATAATAAAGAAAAGAACGTATTTCATGGAAAACTTAGTCTGCTGCCTCTTAAAACGGATGACGGAACCATAAAACTTAAGATTACAAAGCTTGAGAAATTGATTCGTGATTCTTCTGACCAGAATAGATCTATGGCTTACAAGAGCATGGCGTATGAAGCAGGCGAGTGGAACTTCGAGATCCCTGTAACGAAACACCCTTCTCTCGAATATGTATTGGATGAAGAAACAAATGTAGAGGGAATTCCGGTTCGATTTGATAAACTAACGATTGCTCCAACAATGACGATTCTGCATAGTTCTTATATTTATGATCTCCCAGAAAATCGGGTAAATGGAATTGATTTTGACTATCTACAAGTAAACAATAAAAAAGTGAAAGCTGATATAAATGGTGGATATAACCAATATGAAAATAATAATTGGATTTCTTTTCAAAAAGAATTTGACCCACTTTTTGTAAAAAAACCAAAAGTGCTTAATATTCAATTCCAATCTGCTAATTTATCAGTTGAAGACCGAAAAACGATCGAATTAGATGCTTCCAAGGCATATCCTCAAACCTTTGATTACGCTGGCAGTACAATCTCCATCGATAAGGTGGAAATTGGACAACCTACCAAAGTAGTTATAAGCAATCACGATATTAAAAATCGATCATATGATTGGATTCACTTCGATATTATGAGTGATGATGACAATGAAATTGGTTATACAGAAACCAAGACTGAAGGAGTAATTGTTGATAAAAATGGGGTTGAATATGATTTGAATGACCCCACTGTCGCATTTGATGAAATTGAGCAGCCCCTCTACTTCTTAACAGTACAAAATACAGAGTTACACAGTAACAACCCGGAAGAGAATGTGATTCCTAAGAGGCTGGAGATTTTTGAATATAGTACAACAAAATATTTAGATGATGTTGTAAAGATTTCGTTGAAATAAAATTTTCATATACATGCTTTCCCAAAAAATTCTCGTTTTAAAAGCTATGAACAACTTGAGAATAAAAAACGTACTGCAGCCATATACACTCTGGGTATGTAGGCAGCTGTGCGCCTATCGAAAAAAAATAAAAGATATGTAGGAGTTCGAGAATCATCAGTAAGTTCTCGGACTTCGGCCTTTTTTACATTCAATGCGCTTAATGAACTTGTATAAAAATTCAGTTGTAAGTGTTCGATTTGTAATAAAGTCTTTCACTGCAATAAAAGATAGTAGAGAAAATCCTGATAAGAGGTGTAAAAATTGAGTAAAAGAAATTTTGATATACCTTTAAGATGTAAGGGAATTGCAGTGGTTTTATTGAAAAAGTTCGATGATGAGTATAAGGTACTTTTATTAAAACGGGCAACCCCGGTTTTGCGAGATGTATGGTGTTATATTGGTGGGAGTATTGAAGAAGGGGAAATTGCTTGGCAATCTGCTTTAAGGGAAATTGAAGAGGAGACTGGAATCACAAAGGTTTCATTATACACTTCCAATAAATTTGATCAATTTTATTCACCTATTGAGAACTACATTTATATTGCACCAGTATTTGTGGGATATGTGGATGAAGAACAGGATGTCATATTAAACTATGAACATAGTGAATATAAATGGTTGAGTTTGGATCAAGCAATTGATTATGTCACTTTGCCAGGGAATGATGAAGTTCTTACCTTTATTGAAAAGCATTTTGTAAGAAATACTCCTACAGAATTGTTGCGTATTCAAATAAATTCTATATCAACGAACAGAGAATCTTCCTATTGATGTTATTTAATAATAAAGAAATGTGGGTATTATTTTGAAAACATTTATTTATATGGTGAGACATGGAGAATCGCCTAAGACAGAAGGTACTGAAAGAACAAGAGGATTGACTCAAAAAGGAAAGTTGGATGCTTACCAAGTAGCGAATATATTACAAGATGAGGAGATTGAAGTTTATGTATCCAGTCCTTACAAACGTGCAATCTTAACAATTCAGGAATTGGCAAAACGTTCAGGGAAGGATGTATTAGTATATGAAGACCTTAAAGAAAGAATATTTTCTAACGATGATTTTTGTATACCTGATAAGGAATTATACCCTTTGCTAACGACGTCGTTTTCCAACCCAAAGTTTGCTTTAATGGGAGCTGAGTCTAACGCTGATTGTCAAAAAAGAGCTGTAAAAGTATTAAGAGAAATATTAACAATCTATCGAGGATGTAGGGTGGCAATTGGCACTCATGGTGTAGTAATGACACTAATGATGGGATATTACGACCTTCAAATCGAGAACGAAGGTGGTTTTTCTTATGAGCAATTAGGGATTGAGTTGAAGAGGTAGCTGACCGAGAAAGTTTGTCTATAATCAAATTTTCTATTGAGCTCTCACAAAGAGTTAGTCAAACTATAGGTGTGAAATTGTATTGCAATTTTTTCCTGCGAAAAGCTATCCGCGAGACTGACAGCCGAGGCCGACACACGACAACGCATAGCCAGGGTATGACTGAACAGGGGCTGTTGGGTGCGGACGAAGGGATCAGCTCGGGATTTAGCGATGTGGAGGAATTATTCACACAGTATCGCTTCAATGATTGCCGCCATTAGACGGAGCCGGGCTGTGCAGTTATTGTCGCCCTTGCCGATGGAGCATTGGCACCAGAGCAATGGGAGCGTTACCTTGTACAGAAGCGGAAAAACAAATTTGTGGATGATAAATCGGGGTATCTCAGGGAGAAACATGCGTGGAAAAGTCGATTGCCATGCAACATAAGGGTAAAAAGGGGGGATACAAGAAATGAACAATCATGATGAAAGGTCTGTAAAACCCGAAATACTGGAGGTTGTTTTGAGTAAAATGCTCGACAAGACGATAATCCGCGCAGATTATCAACTCAAAGAGTTGCAAGGTGGGACAATAGGAGATGTTCGGATTGTAACAGGCATGGTTGAAACTTCCGATGGTGAGAATCTACCGTATAAGATAGTTTGGAAAACACAGAAAAAATTTGAGCGTTATGGTGATCCCGATTCATGGCGAAGGGAATATGACCTCTATGTATCGGATTTCAAAAAGGTTTTTTTCGATTCGTTCCGTTGGCCGGAGTGTTATCACGCCGAAATAAATGGAGATGAGATTCAACTGTGGATGGAATATATTGATGGTGTATCAGGCTTAAATCTAACCTTGGAAATGTATGAACGTATAGCCGAGGAATTGGGGCGATTTCAAGGCAAGTTGTACACTGAACGACCAAACGTATTGCAGAATCTGTCCAATTTAAGCAAGGTTGAGTTTACGAAAAACAACTATCTGCGGTATCGGTCGTGGAATGTTTTGTATGATTATATACGCTCCGATGACTGCGAAATTCCGAAGCACCTGTGTAAAATGCTCATAGAAATAGATAATAATGTGGACGAAGTATTCAGTCAAATTGAAAAGCTACCAATAGTGCTTTGCCACAGAGACTTTTGGGTGGAAAACATATTCTATTCGGACAGTAAAATCGTACTTATCGATTGGGATACCGCCGGATGGGGGTATATGGGCGAGGATATTGCGAGTTTAATAACAGATGAAGCGGACGTCAGTCATATGATTGAATACTACCAAAAATGCATTCCGGCGTATTACAGGGGTTTTTGGGAATATGCGGATGTGTCCCATATCTCATATCATTGCATCTATGAACTAATCCTTGTTATGTTCGGATACAGGCTTGTGGAGTGGTATAAATTCGCTGAGTCACCCGAAGATAAATCAATGCACCTTAATACCTTGCAAAAAATCTATGAGATGAGAAATATAGATAAATATAACTATCGAGTTTTTAAATGTAATCAACTGGATGAAAGTCTGTCGACAGAATGACATTGTACCGGAACTTAAAAAATAATGGGGCTACCAAATAATCGATAAGGGCAAAAGTAATGTATGTTGGCAGATTACTTTGCCCTTGATTACATGGACGCTGGTATTACCCCAACTTGGAATACATAGACACAATGATAAAAGGTTCATTCTATCCATCTTTTGATAAGGAGCACCTCTTATCCCACTACCATAAAATTAGTTTGCAACAAAATCAATAATCCCTAGGAAATCATGCATTTAAATTGACGACCCGTCATTCACGATTGCAACTAATTTCCACTGGCCTTTTTGGTCTTTTTCAAATACGAAAATAATGCTAGCCCAATCCAATCCACTATTTTCTGGGGATCCTTCGAGATAGTATTCGACTGTTTTGGATTTAGGGAAAATATCCTTAATATTGTTCTTCATACTCCCGCGTTCCTTTAAATCATCCACCAAAACTAATCCACTTTTAATAAACTTTTCAACGGGGAGGAATTCGGCAAAATATTCACTGGTTGTAAGCTCGATGTCCTCCCCGCTACCATCGTGATATCCCCACATGTATTTGTTATTATCATTTAATAACTCACTAATTTCATTCTTTTGAAAAACGACAGATTTCTGGTTAACGAATACATAAGGTGAAAACAAAAGACCTTTTTCCGAATGGACATAATCTGAAAGTTTTGCCATATCCAATTTATCTATTTCTTCAAGAATGGCATCCGTATTTTCTCTAATGATAACTTTTTCGTCAAGGTTTGTTTTTTTCACATTGCTGATTAGCCAATTATCATTAACATATTGAAAGTGATATGTTAATAAAACATGATCAAGGTCGAGGGAATCTTGTTCCTGGGTAACGATATAATGATCATCCTCTATTTTCTTAACTGTAAAATCTCCATCAGTTAACCAAGGTGGACCACCTTTTGCAATTATAAATACATTCCCATCTTTTTCTGTAAAATAAGAGTCAGTGAAGGATGCTGCATATTCATCTGTCAATATCCCGGTAAAGGATTTTTGAATTTCAGCTTTAGTAGAAAAGGAAATGATTTTTCCACTATTTTCTTCAGCTTCTTTTACTAAAGAACTATAGGATTGCTTGTATTGGCCCATTAACTCTTTCGCTTTTTCAGCATTAAAATCAGTCTTATTTTTAATAGGAGGATTTTGTGTTGTATTTGGACCTTGGCTGTCCCCATGATTCTTAGTATCTATATTACGATTTAAAAAGTGACCATCTATCATTGTAAAAGTGAAAAACACAACTAAGGAAAAGGCAACAACACCAGCAAAACCTGCAAATAACTTTTTCATCGTGCTTGCTTTCCTTTCGTTCTGTTCATGCTGAATAACGGTTTTCATTAACTGTTTATGAATATTCTCTTGGCTTGATTTGTTTAAATGAAAGGTTGGTAAGTCACGAAGCTTTTGTTCCACATCTTTTTGATTAGAGTTCATCATTTAAATCCCCACCTTGTAGCTTTCTTAGTGACTTCAGTGCCCTAGAATAAGTACTTCTCACTTTCTCTTCTTTCCAATTAAGAATTTCGGCAGTCTCTGAAACCGTCATTTCCTTGATGCCTCTTAATATAATCACTTCGCGGTAATTACTCTTTAACTTTTGAATTGCCGTATATAATGTCTGTTTTTCTTCATTTTGCAAGAAAATTTTTTCAGGTGTTTCCCCATCAGACATGATCATTTGTTCGTCGAATGAAAATTTCTTTTTTTTATTTCTTTTTCTCGCGTCATCAATTGCAACGTTACGCGCAATACTGAATATCCAAGTTTTTGGACTGGATTCTCCTTTGTATGATTTCAGCCCCTTTATTACTTTAATAAAAACCTCTTGCACTAAATCTTCTACATCCGTAGACCCGGTATAATAAACTAAAAAGTTGTAAACATCATTGCTATATAGATGAAACCATTCAGATATAATTGAGCTACTTTTTGACATGCCACCGTCCCCCGTCTTCGAATTCATTTATTTAGACGTAATAATCTTTTGCTTATGACACTATATATTAACTTTATATTTAAATTAGGCTTATACATAGTTCTTCAAATAAAATAGACAGCAGTGATAAAAAAATAGTTTTATCAAAACATCAACGTTATCTAAAGAAATTAAATAACCTGAGTCCATATCAGTATAGGGATCAGGCTGCTTAATTGTGTTTTCTTATTACCGTCTACTTGACAAGGACACTTCAAAATTGGTAGTCGTTCTTTTTCAGATGGAATGGCATGCGAAATAATATTAGAAAACATGTAGTTTGCGCTGAAATAAAATAACACAGTGGCTAATCAAATATGGTTTATATACACATAATTTGTCTTGTGAAGTTTGTTGAAAAGAGACTTAGAAATCATGATTCTTTAGTCTCTTTTTTGTATTTTTAACCATTGAAGAATTTAACTGATTTTTACCAGTAATTTTTTGAAATAAATAATCAAAAATAATAAATGTAATAATAACGTTTCAAAGGAGGCATTTCAATTGGTAAACAAGAAAATCAGTATGTTAATAACGCCTATCATCATTCTTACCTTTGTTGGGTGTAATAACAAAGCAGATAATGATAATACCAAGGATCTTAACATTTCTAGTATGGATACATCGTTATCAAGTAAGGATTATCCTCACACTAAAGCGATTTTAACTCAACAGGCGAAATACGATTTTATTCCAATAGATCCTGGAGAAGAATTTCAGGGGGAAGTTCCTGACAATTATTATCGTCAAATGCCAAATCAAAATCAACAGGGTTTACCACCGATGTTTCAGCAGGAACCACAATGGCAAGAAAGACAAGCGGCTCCACCCCTTAATTATCAGGAAGCACCTACACAGCAGGAAAGACAAGATGGTAAAGCACCAACACCACATCCAGCACCAAAACAGTCAGATAAAACACAAACTAATGGTATTAGTCAGGCAGCACAACAGGTGATTGATTTAACAAATGCAGAGCGTAGAAAACAAGGCTTGCCTGATTTACAAGCCGATAATCAATTAAGTGGTGTTGCTCAAAAAAAATCTGATGATATGCAACAAAAACATTACTTCTCACATACGAGTCCTACTTACGGTTCTCCATTCGATATGATGAGAGACTTCGGTGTGGCTTATAAAAGTGCGGGGGAAAATATAGCTCAAGGACAGCAAACCCCTCAAGAAGTCGTTCAAGCATGGATGAATAGTGAAGGACATAGAAAAAATATATTAAGTAATAGTTTCACTCATATCGGAGTTGGTTATGAGGATACTGGTAAACATTGGACTCAAATGTTTATTGGTAAGTAAAAGCAAAATTCATACTTCTGTGCAATAACACAATGAATAAACTTTTGGCAAATTTTATGGTGTATTAGGAAAAATAGTTATGAAAAATACCAATACAATCTAATTGATAATGAGATTGCTGAAGATAAATGATAGTAGGCTGTTCAAACTGCATCATTTTCCCAGCAATCTTTTTTATGTTGATATTGTTTTTGAGGTAACTACTCTAAACCTGCTTAATTGAATAAATCAGCTATATGTAGTATAAAGTTTTCGAATAGACGAAGAGCCCTCATTTACGTGATGGTATGCAGAGAGTTATGGGGCACCATCGATTAATTTCCACCCACCTCAGGTTCTAATTTTCCTCTAAAAAACTGTATAATGACAAGTTAAAAATAGCTTCATTTAATAATCTTGAATCCTAATTTCTTTTCCAACGTAAATAAACTATATATAACTTATCCATAATGTATTAAACTAGTGAAAACAGAAAAAAATGAGGTGATTTCTTTGTGGTGGATTATCGGTATCATGGTTTGCTCAATTCCGATACTTGGAATCATTACCGAGCATTTGCGGTCTAGTGCAAATATCAAAGCTAAAATCGTTCAAGATCAGTTGGAATTAGAAAAAATGAAACATGAGAATTACTTGTTGGAGACGCAAAAACTTAAGCTAGAATTGGAAAGAATGCAATTAGAGCAATCTAAAGATGAAATTTATAAAGTATAGTGAAAAAAATGAAACTTAGCTTGTTGCCTCTTAGGAAAATATAGTGAGAAGTCATATTGCGTTTATGAATTCAACAGAAACCAATATCTGTATACCATCCACATTAAAAAGGGGATGGTATATTATGTTTACATGATTATATTCCTTGGAAAAACTGCTCGATTTCTTTTAAGATATCTAGTATTCTATCAATCACAATCTGATCATCACGATAAATGTATTGTCCCGAATGTCCAGTATCTTTCTATTACTATTTCAAGGCTTCCTTCATTACTGATTGTATTGTTTTTCGAATAAAATCTCTAAAAATGAGCTTGAAAACAACTATCACATTTCTTTAATCTAATTAAATTCCATTTTATTTAAATATTCCCATTAATAATAATAGTATTGTAGTATAATAAAAAATACGTATAATTTTACTTACGGGAAAATTAAATGTTTTTGGGGCGTGGAATGCGAATGGGGTGTGCATCAATAAGAAAAATTATTCATTATTGAAACCGCTTTAATATTTAGATGAATTTTTGAAGACCTCCAGCACAAAAAATTTGATGTCATATCTATTCTAAACTCTTCTAAATAAACAGTTCGATTTTATCCACATCGCAATATAACGAGTAGGGGGAACATCTATGAAAAATCTACTAAAAAAGTGGAGTCGCTTGAGTCTAGTAAAACAAATCATTGTAGGTTTGATTATTGGTATTATCCTTGCTTTAACAATCCCAGGAATAGCAAAACCTATTGTCATTTTTGGCTCTTTATTTGTAGGTGCTTTGAAAGCGATTGCACCTGTGTTGGTACTTTTTTTGGTGATGTCGGCCATCGCTCAACATAAGAATGGTCAAAAAACGAATATGAAAACTGTACTCATTTTATACTTATTAGGAACCTTTTTAGCTGGACTAATCGCCGTCATTGTAAGTTTTATTTTCCCTGTAGATTTAACACTTACAAAGGGTGCAGAGGGTGTGAATCCTCCTAAAAATGTTGTTGAGGTACTTAAAACCTTACTGCTTAACGTTGTTGATAATCCAGTTAAGGCGATTTCTAATGCAAACTACATCGGCATATTAACTTGGGCAGTACTTCTTGGTTTGGCTTTAAGAAATGCAGCTGATTCAACAAAAACAATGATTGCTAATGTTTCTGATGCTGTTTCCAAGTTAGTTACATGGGTGATTAAGTTAGCACCTTTAGGAATCATGGGTCTAGTATTTGAGTCAATTACGACAAGTGGACTCGACGCTTTACTAAGCTATGGTAAATTGCTTGCTATATTAATTGGGTGTATGCTCTTTGTGGCGTTCGTTGTTAATCCAATCATTGTGTATGTAGTGATTAAGCAAAACCCTTTCCCGCTTGTTTTTAAGTGCTTAAGGGAAAGCGGTATTACAGCATTCTTTACTCGCAGCTCGGCTTCAAACATTCCGGTAAATATGAAATTATGTGAAAATCTTGGCTTAAATAAGGATAGTTATTCCGTTTCCATTCCATTAGGTGCAACGATCAATATGGCTGGAGCTGCTGTTACTATTTCTGTCTTAACCCTTGCAGCTGTTCATACTCTTGGAATACCAGTGGACTTGCCTACTGCAATCATTCTTAGCGTATTGTCAGCAGTATGTGCTTGTGGTGCTTCTGGGGTTGCAGGCGGATCGTTATTGCTAATCCCTTTAGCTTGTAGCTTATTTGGAATCTCGGCTGATGTTGCTGCGCAAGTAGTTGGAGTAGGCTTTATTATAGCTGTTTTACAAGACTCTTTTGAAACGGCACTTAACTCTTCTACAGATGTACTTTTCACTGCAGCAGCTCAATATAAAGAGTGGCGTAAAGAAGGGAAAGAAATAGAAATCAACAAAGCAGGATAGATTAGAAAATATTTTGAACTGTACTTCCTTTGTTAGAATCGAATAAACATTGGAAGTGCAGTTTTTTTCGGAAGGATTTTGAATAGATAAAGCAGAAGTACAAACTGAGATAAATATGAATGTTGATAAGAGTAATATGTACTTAATTTACGTTATATTTATGACTGGCATGTTTTAGATTGGAATTCCTTAGAATATAAGAGCTAAAGAAGAGTAATGGACTTATACATACCAATCATAATAAGCTTACGAAAGGAAGATGACCATTGAGTATGCCTTTAAGTGTAGTGAATTGGATTGAAAAAAGTAAAATTCTAGATGATTTACTTAATCAAGAAAACACTTTAACTATACATCCAATGAATCAAGGATATGAAGCAGAAGTCATTAAAATAGATTCGGATAATGAGAGTTTTGTATTAAAAGTATGGAATAAGAGTTCCAAACCTGATATTCATTTTCAATTTCATTTATTGAATGCGCTTTACGAGCGAAGGTTATCAGTTTCTAAGCCAGTTGGTTGGGGGATAGATCAAAACTCAGATAAGGTATTGTTAACAACATTTGATGGGGTGCCAATTCATAAAGTTAATAACAAGAAAATGATTGAATTTGCTAGCATACTTTCATCTATACATCAAACCAACATTGAAGAAATTGGCGATATCCAACTTCCGAAGTACGATTTCGTGGGCTATTTTTTTCCAGAACTGAACAAACATACTGACATACATAAGGCCGTAACGTCATTAGTTCAACTTATCCAAATAAAGCAAGAACATATTATTCATGGTGATTTTCATTTAAACAATATTTTGGAAGAGAATAACCGATATACTGTAATAGATTGGACAAATGGACAACTTGGAGATCCAAGATATGATTTTGCTTGGTCACTTACTTTAAAAAGAATATATATATCGGAACGTCTTGCACAAGTGTTTCGTTCGGCTTATCTTGTGAAAAATAACATTCCAAACAAAGAGCTAGAGGTTTTCGAAGCATTGGCTTGCCTTAGATGGGTTTTGCTTAGTAGAAGCGGCGGTGTCCCAATTGGGCAAAATACGACTAAGCGGATAAAAAGTCTGATTGGAGAAAATCCATTCTTACAAGGGGTGGATGTTATTCAATAAATGCTTCTTTCACTTTTACAATTGTTTTTATTTAAAATAAAAAATTAAATCGTTTTATTTTACCTTCGAAATAAGTGTTCGAGGGATTTATTTATCTTAATTTAGCGAGAAGACTCCTTCCTCAAATTCTATAAGGTTTAGGTGGGAGATGAATCGCCTGTTTTTGTTGAAAAGGTTGATTGGTAGGTATTGTCAAACCATGGTACCTTTGCTATAACGGAATGAGAACATGTGTTTGTGTGGTGAGTGCAATGAGGAAAACGTACTTTTCAAATAGAGTATATAAACAAACACTATCAAACGTTGAGGTAGAATCTATTTCTCATGTACTTCTTTTGTTCAATCGCTCCAAACACTTCGCCTTTCAAACCCAGATTCTTGAAAAACGTTCGGGTACATCGAGACGTTCGGAATCCCTTCACCAAACCGTGAAGAACCAATTTGGGTTAAACGATTATTATGCAAATTCAGCTGTACAAGAAGCCAATGCCCATATAAAGGCATTGAATGAACTGAATAACATGTACATTGCGAATAAAGAGGAACAGATGCAATCTGTAAAAAGGAAAATCAAAACAACCAAGAGGCATTTGACAACGCTTCGTAAAATAAAAAAAATCATTTGTCAAAGGCAAGCCCAAATTCAACAAAACATCCAGAGAACAGCAAAAAGGACGCTTTTTTGTCGTGGAATATAAAAACAAAACGGACCTCTATGAACACGCCTATCAATTCGAACATCAATATCTAGATGTCCAGATACGTGAGCTCAATGGTCGACTGGGACGTTTGCAGTTTCGCTTGGATCGATTGCAAAAGCAAATTATGTCTTTGAAGAAGAAAAAAAGAAGTGCGGTTTTTGGCACCAAAAAGCTATTCAAGGGACAGCAC
>NZ_JAIAZY010000075.1 GCF_019459225.1 Bacillus sp. IITD106 | reverse complement strand
CAATATAATAGTTATATCATATACAATGCATGAAAAAGCAAGCATAATTTTTAGGAAAATAAAATGAAATAAAGTCTGTAAAGGATGGAGTTAGAAAGAATTATTGAAAAGCTATAGGTGTCAATAAAGGGAGACAACTATCTTCCATTCCAATCAATAGAGTTGAGACTGCGATATCTACTAATTGAATATAGAGTCAGGATGTGACTAGTAAAAAGTCTAGGAACATTAGCCCTATTAAAAGACAAAATTCCCAAGAATTGTATCGAAACCCCTAGAACAATGGTAAAATAGAACTGGAACGAATATCCATTTTTTTGTGAAATTAAATTCAACCAACGAATTATTTCTTAAAACTTTATTGAAGCATTTCGATATTTTTTCGTTGTGTAATTGTAATGCGACTGTAGCAGAAATCAACATACCGAGTTAAAAACTTTAAAAATATAGAGAAAAGGGGGATAAACATGAATAAGGAGACTGTTTTAATTGTTGATGACGACGATGATATTCGTAAGGTGCTGGAATTGTATTTATGTAATGCTGGATACCGTGTAGTTGAAGCAGACCATGGGTATAAAGTGATGGATATTTTTGAACAGGAAAAGCCGGATCTAATCATTTTAGATGTTATGTTGCCAGGTATAGATGGTTTGGAAGTATGTCAAATGATTAGAAGGAAAAGTGATGTTCCAATCTTATTCTTAAGTGCCAAGGAAGATGATATTGATAAAATCGTTGGTCTTGGAGTAGGGGGCGACGATTATATTTCCAAACCTTTCAGTCCTTCCGTTTTGATCGCTAAAGTTAAAGCACATCTTCGTAGAAATCGCCTATTAGATAAAATTTCCCCATCATCAGAGAATTTTCTTAATCGAAAGCCCATCATTTCATATCCAGGACTATTAATTGATCAAGAGTCCTATTCTGTGAAAGCAAATGGTAGAGAGATACACTTGTCTACAAAAGAATTTCAAATTCTATGTTTATTAGCTTCCCATCCCGATCGCGTATTTTCATTCGAACAGCTTTTCCAGAAGATATGGGGGGAAAGTAGTTTCGGAGATCATCGGACGGTAATGGTCCATATAAGTAATCTTCGTAAAAAAATCGAAGTTGATCCAACGTCACAAAAATATATCACTACGGTAAGGGGAATTGGTTATAAATTTAATTCTGATTTGCATTAATGTGGCTACTTTTTTCTGTTAAGAATTTCCGTACATTGTCTATACTCAATCCTTGATTTTTAGCTGATTTTATTAATAAAACCCATTCTTGGTCGAGCTGTAGATCTAAGGAGTTTTTCTCGGTCAATTGCACCATAAGATCACCTCTAACGTTATTTATCACATATGTTACAGAACGTAGTATAAGTTGCGTTCAAATTATTCTAAAGATTTGTTAAAGTTTTGCTGGCAGATATTGTCGAATGCTTAGATGTGGGTAAAGATGAATGTAAGGACTATATCCCATCATGATGTATGGAGGAATTTTATGAATGTAGCTCTCGAACTACAAACAAATTTACCTGGCTATCAAGATATTGTTGAACTTGAAGCTACCGAATCATGCGTATACTTTAAAGCCATTGATCAAGCATCTAATCGAAAGGTTTTAATAAAAAGGTTTATAAAAGAAGAACTAGACTTCCAAGATATAGCTTCCATTACCCATGAATATAATATTACGAAAGACCTTGAAATAACTGGATTATTAAAACCGATTAAGCTAGAAAGTTATTGGAATAAACCGTATTTAATTACAGAACCATTTGAAGGAATGTCGTTAACTTCTTTTATGAATAAACACATAATGGACATAAAACTATTTTTGCAGATTGCTAAAAGGTTAACGACTATAATCGAAGAGCTTCATCAAAGTCAAATCATTCACAAAAATCTACAACCAGATAATATTTTAGTAAATGAACGGGCGAGTGAACTAAAAATTACCGGTTTTTATCACGCGGCCATGCTTAAACGTGAAAATTATCGTGCTCACATGAATCCTTACATATTAGGTAAGCAACTCCATTATATTTCTCCAGAACAGACAGGCCGAATTAATCGCTTTCTTGATTCACGAACAGATTTATATTCGCTTGGAGTCGTCTTTTATGAGCTGCTAACGGGTTGTTTGCCTTTTGGTATGGAGGATCCAATTGAACTTGTTCATGCCCATATTGCTAAAAGACCTATCCCGCCTCATGAGATTAACCCATCACTTCCACATAAGCTATCAGAAATGATTATGAAATTATTATCAAAAATGCCTGAATCTCGCTATCAAAGTGCGACTGGATTAAAACATGATTTATTAAAATTCGAACAGCAGTTGGATTTTTCAATAGCCGAAAATGATCCGCACCAAATATTTGATATTGAAGATAAGCTGTATGGCAGGGAGAAAGAATTAAAGACAATCATCACGGCCTTTAATCATGTTTGTAATGGGAACTGTTCTTTTGTTCTGATTCCAGGAGTTTCTGGAATCGGAAAAACAGCTTTGGTGAATGAAGTGCAAAAACCACTCGTTCGAAATAAGGGATATTTTATTTCAGGGAAATTTGATCAATTGAAGCGTGATGCCCCATATTATCCTCTTATCGATGCTCTTCAAGATTTGTTAAAGCAAGTAATGGCTGAAGGGGAAAACAGTATACGTCGTTGGAAAACGAGCCTGGAAACCGAAATGGGACCATACTTGGCATCTATAGCTAAAATGATTCCGGCCATTAAATGGATTGTTGGGGATGTGGAAGAACCGGAAGAACTCCCTGCTATAGAGAGTCATACACGGTTGCGTTTTGCTTTTTTAAAGTTAATCGACTTATTTTCTACTGAAGAGCATCCACTCGTTATATTTTTAGATGATTTACAGTGGGCGGATCATGCGACATTAGATTTACTTCAATATATTTTATCTCAACAAATGGCTAAATCTTTATTTGTGATTGGCGCCTATCGAGATAATGAGGTAGATGTGACACACCCTTTCCATCTAATGGTTAAAGAGCTCCAATCTATTCAAGGTTTAGTAACATCTATTCACCTGACTCCTTTGCAAGTAGAGGATATACGAGAATGGGTGGAGGACGCATTATTTTGTCGTACAGAAGAGTCGGAAAAACTTGCTGCTTTTATCGAAAAAATTACAAAAGGAAATCCTTTTTTCATAAAACAATTGTTTCAATCCTTTTATGAACAGAAATTCATTACTTTTGATGAAGAACTAAGGAAATGGACATGTGATTTGGAGAATTTGCCTAATCTGAACATTCAAGACGATATTATTGCGCTGATTGTGGAGCGATTTAATAAACTTCCTGATGAAACTCAAAGGCTATTGAAACTTGCTTCCTGTATTGGAAATCAGTTTGACATTAATGTGCTAAGTGCTGTATATGAAAAAAATATAGTTGTTACTGCCAGTACACTTTGGGAAGCACTGCGAGAAGGGATGCTTTTACCACTAAGTCCTAGTTATAAGTGGATATATGAAGAAAGAGAGAATAACTTTACGGAAACACAACCGCTCCATTATAAATTTCTTCACGACCGTATCCAACAAGCAATCTATTCAACAATGACTATACCTGAACGGGCGGAATACCATTTATCGATTGGTAGACTGTTATTATCATATTATGAGAGTCAAAATCACTTTGAAGAAAAAATCTTTGATATTACAAACCATTTCAATCAAAGCCGGAATGATTTGAGTAATAATGAAAAGCTAAAGCTTGCTGAATGGAATTGCATAGCAGGGGAAAAAGCAAAGCAAGGTGCAGCATTTAAGGCGTCTCTTTCATTTTTTGAAATAGGAAAAGAACTACTGGGCGAGAACGGCTGGGAGCTGCAGAATAAACTCGCCGCACGATTGACCATCGGGCTTGGAGAAGCTGAATATTTAGATAGTCAGTTTGATCTTGCTGAAGAACGATTTGATGAAGCATTGAGCAGGGTCCAAACAAAACAGGAGCAGCTCCGAATTTATCAATTGAAAATTGCCTTATATACGCATTTACATCGAGTAGAAGAAGCGATTGATTGTGGATTGAAAGGACTTCAACTTTTTGGATGGCATATTGATAAAGCCCCCGGAAAGCTTGCAGTAGCGAGGGAATTTTTAAAAACTAAAATTTCTTTAAGCAGAAGAAAAGCAAATGATTTGAAAAACTTACCTCGTTTACTGGAGGAAGACAAGCGCCTTATTTTGCAGACATTCATTAACATGAATGCTCCTTCCTACCATGTAGATCAAAATCTAGCTGCACTTTTAATGCTTAAAGCATTCAATTTTACTATAAAATATGGGACAACAGATGTATCTGCACTTGTATATAACAATTACGCACTCATTTTAAGCTCTGGTTTTCATCAATATAATAACAGTTATGAATTTAGCCGTCTAGCGCTTCATGAAGCGGAAAAAAGCCAAAATTCCCACTTGCTGGGCAGGGTGTATTTTGTATACGGCACATTTGTGAATCATTGGAAAAACCATTTGATGTACAGCCAACAATATTTAGAGCATTCCCAAAAGCATTGTATCGAATCCGGAAATGCTCACCTTGCAGGTGCCTGCAGCTCATTTATTGTTATGACTAGCTTTTTAAAAGGTCATCAGCTCGCGGAAACACTAAATACGATTGAAGAGCAGCTCCGATTTTCCAACCAAATTCAATATGATTTATCAAGAAACTATTTGAATGAGGTGAAATATTGGATACATATTTTAAATGATGAAATGGCAAATATTGATTGGAGCTTTCCTAGAATAACGGATGATGATTCTGCAGAAGTTGTTCACTATACCGTTCGTTTGCAGCTGGCATATTTACTGAATGAACGAGAGATTGCAAAGGAGTTAATGGAAAAATTAAATAAACTTATCGATGGGTCTTTAACTCTAGTCATTGCTCCGGAGTATTATTTTTACAAAGATTTATGGATGGCTAAATTGTATAACGATTCAGCCCCGAAAGAAAAAAGCTACTTTCGAAAACAATTAAAAAAGCATCTTTCTTTATGGAAGAAATGGTCAAAACATTCCCCTTCCAACTACGAGCATAAATATATGCTGATTAAAGCGGAAGTAGCAAGAATGAAAGAAGATGTTACAAAAGCTTCGTTGTATTACGGTCAATCCATTTTGCTAGCTCAAAAAAATGGGTTTATTCAAGACACAGCCATTGCATCTGAATGTGCAGGACGCTTTTATCTTTCCCGTGATTTGCCTTTTGTGGCTAAAGCATATTTATCTACAGCACTATCAGCATACGAGAATTGGGGAGCAGTACGAAAGGCAAAATCAATTAAAACGGAATATCAGAATCTATTAAAAGAAGAAATTCTGGAAGTGAATAAAGCAGGTCAAACTATAACGGACTCTTTTGATTTGGCTACAATGATGAAGGCAGCGCAGGCACTTTCAGGGGAAATTGTGCTTGAGGAGCTCCTTGCTAGGCTAATGAATATCGTATTAGAAAATAGTGGTGCAGAAAAAATAGTAATGTTTATAAAAGAAAATGAACAATTAGTGCCAGTCGCCCACGGAAACAAAGATGAAATCGAGATATTCAATGAGGAAATTAAAATTGAGTATCCTATAAACATGATTCATTATGTAGAAAAAAGTCACGAGCCTGTTGTCGTTTCTAGTGGTGTGATAAATGGAATGTTTAAGAATGATCATTATATTAAGAAACACCAGCCTAAATCTGTTTTATGCTTCCCAATATTGCATCAAGGAAAACTAGTCGGGGCGATGTTTTTAGAAAATAATATGGTGACACATGCTTTTACAAAAGAAAGAATTGAAATATTGAACATATTCTCTACACAGGCAGCGATTTCTTTAGAAAATGCTTTTTTATACAGAAATTTAGAGAGAAAAGTGAAGGAACGTACGGCACAATTAGAATTTGCATATGAAGATTTAGAAAAAGCAAATCGTGATTTAGCCCATTCTGAAGAAATGAGACGGAAATTTCTGTCAAACGTATCTCATGATCTTAGATCACCGATTACGTCGGTTCGCGGTTATATTGAAGCAATTTTAGAAGGTGTTATAACAAAAGAAGAAGACAAAGAACTGTATTTAGAAAGAAGCCATCAACGCTTGCTAATGTTAAATCGGATGATTGAGGATTTATTTGAACTGACAAAGCTTGAGGGTGGTGGATTGTCACTTCATCTCGAGTACATCCCTTCCAATCAATTGCTGGAACATTTAAAAAAGCTATTTGAGCACGAAGTAGTGAATGCAAATTTAAGTTTTACTGTTTTAATAGATCCGCTTTCTGAAATAGAACAATATCCGCTTCTCGAAGTTGATATTAGAAGAATTGAACAGGTGATCCAGAACCTTATTTCCAATGCATTAAAATATACGAAGGTTGGTGGGATTACTTTACAACATAAAGTGGATTCAGATAGAAACGAAGTTGTTTTTATTCTTTCCGACACTGGGATAGGTATTTCCGCAGATAATCTCCCGTTAATATTTGATCGATTTTATACAAAATCAGCAGAAAGAAATGATGGGAATGGATTAGGACTTTCAATATGTAAGGAAATTATTCATTACCATCGTGGAGAAATTTCGGTAGAAAGCGTAGAAGGGAAAGGGACAAGTTTTATGATTCGACTGCCTATATTTGAACTGCAAGAAGAAGCTCTTTAGGTTTTTAAACAGGTTTTGCTTTTTCTAGGATACATGTCCAATCACGAATAGATTTTTAACATAGTTTGTAGCATGCCTGTCACGAGTGAAAGGAGGATCATAGTGGAAGAAAAGGTTGAAAGAAAAGGCGGCTTCAGCTTTGCTTTAATTGTAGTGCTGTTTATTTTGTTGATTATTGTCGGTGTCTCATATGTAGGTGGTGGCGCAGGGGGAGGCGACCCGGTATTTGTCGGATTCGGGTTCTTTCCATTCTTCCCGTTTTTTTGGTAGCAAGTATACAGCTTAGATTGGAAAAACAAAGGCAACTTCCTTTTGGAGTTGCCTTTTTAGTTTTTATTTTTCTCAATATATTCGAATAAAAATGACTGGCCGTTGCGATAAAATCGAGGATCATATAAGCCAAGGCGTTCCTCATCGTCAACAACAACGACAAAGGGGGACCATTCATAAAGTGTCTTCGCCTGCGGCAATTTAGTAAATAGGTTGTCCAAGTCAGCGTCTTCCTTTGACTGTAAAACAGATATTTTTTTCTTTTCTTGAAATAGATTATCTTGATAAATAGTAACTTTTTCAGCTTTTTTCGTAATGACTGTGAATGACCAAGGGATAAAATTTGCAGAAAGGGCAACCTGGTCAGAACTTTTTTCATACTGTTTATAAATGAGATAGCCTTGAGTACTCTGGACCACAATATGAATGGCGATGAGCGCCCAAGCCATTTTAAAATAATATGGTGACTTGAGTTTATTTCTTCTTGAAAATAGGAAAGCTCCGCCAATCATTATCCACATGACAAAATCAACGATAGGAATTGTACCAAAACTTATACGCATTTTTGAAAATGGCTCTAAGTATCCTGTACCCCAAGCATTGAAAAGATCACTCGTAATGTGAATGAAAACCGCAAGCCAAGCGAGTAAAAATAACTTAATATCTATCATTTTAAATAGTAATAGACAAAGAAGGAAAAACAATAAAGCCCAAACAGGAGTTAGAAACAGGGAGTGAGTAATCCCGCGATGCCACATTTGATAAAGACCATCTGTGTCCCATAATTGTGAAATGACATCAATATCAGGTATCTGACTGGCACCGACAGCTGTTAGAAGATAGGCTCTTTTATATTTTTTATCCATATTCTTCTTATCTACAGCCCCATATAATGCCAAACCAAACAAAGTATGAGTAATCGTATCCAATCCCATACCCCCATTAATTAATATAAAGTATTACTTAATTATATCCTATTTCCTTACGTAAAAAAGAACAAGGTTAAGAGTTTTTACTCTTAACCTTGTGCGAAATACAATTTATATGATATTAGCTGTCTCTTCCGCCGCCATGGCTATGTTTTCCGCCTTTACGGCCAGCTTCGGATAAGCTCATTTTGCCATCATTACCATCTTGGCGGGCTCTAGCTTCTCCACCTTTTTTACCAATCTCCTCATAAAAATCTCGATCATGATTTTTGGAAGTGGCTTCTCCACCTTTTCTTCCGATTTCTTCATAAAAGTCTTGATCGTGATTTTCGGAAGTAGCCTCTCCGCCCTTTTTACCAATCTCTTCATAGAAATCTCTATCGTGGCTTTCCGATGTGGCTTCTCCACCTTTTCTTCCAATTTCTTCATAGAACTCATGATCATGCTTTTTTGCGGTTGCTTCTCCGCCTTTTCGACCTGCTTCTTCATGGGACATTCCATCACGGTTATCTTTGTTGCTAGCCATTAGAATCTCTCCTTTGAAAAGTATTAGTCTTTCATCCGTATATGTATATCCGCTAGAATCATAATTAAACTATTTTTATGCTAGTTCTTTCGGAAAAAACTATAAAGAACCATGAATGCAAGAGGAATATTATCTTGTAATCTAAAATAATTAGATTATAATATTAAAATAGTCAGAAATAACTAAAATGATATTTAGTAAAAATTTCACCTATTTGTGTTCACATAAATTGAGAGTTAGGGGAAAAAATGAGAAAAAGAAATATAAATAAACGTATAAAGCAGTGGATACTTTCAACAACAAAAGCTGTTCATATGAATATAAATTTAAAATTACAGAATACAGGCGTTAATATGAGCTATGACTTTATTCATCACTATATTGGCTGTGATTTGAATCGTGTTCAAAAAGCTAGAAATACCATGAAAAATCCAATTCCATTAGAAGCTTATATCAAAACCCTTACGATGCATGAATTGGGTCATGCAATGGATCGAGAAGCATTATTAAAATCATTGCCTAAAACGATTGAGATTTTTAAGATGAGAAGATATCATTCGGAAACAGAATATCGAAATAATGCCCAGCTGTTTCAAATGATTATCGAAGAGCATGAAATGAATATTGAATTTGAAGAAACAGCATGGAGAAACGCTGAAATATTAAATCGTATATATGGAATAGTTGGTTGGGAAGATTTTAATAAAGTGAAAGAACATAGCTTAGCCACATATAGAACCTTATACACTGCAGATTTATATCATTATAATACAATGATAATAGAAGAAAATGGGCAAACTGCTAGTTGATATAAAGTGATATCAATAATGAGCAAGAGGGGATATATTTGTCTAGTCAAGAGAGATGTAAGGTCTTAATTGTCGACGATGAAACGCTGATTCGACAAGGAATAAAGCATTATATTAATTGGGAACAAGAAGGCTTTACGATTATCGGTGAAGCGTCTAATGGAAGCGAAGCACTTGAATTAATTGAGCAGGAGCGTCCGCATATCGTCATTACTGATATGGTTATGCCTATTATGGATGGTGAAAAATTAACAAAAGAAATTAAAGAACATTATCCAGATGTTGAAGTGATTATTTTAAGTAGTTTTAGTGATTATGAATATGTACGTTCCACTTTTCAAAGTGGGGTGGCAGATTATATACTTAAGCCTAAATTGGATGGGACAGAATTGTTGAAAACGTTGCAAAAGGCGGCAAAAAAGATACCGAATTTATCTTTAATTCGCACCGAAAGTGCCTTACATTCAATCGAAGCTATCATTCACCACCTAATGGAAGGCTATGAGTTAGATTACGATCATCATTTACTTAAAGAAGTATTTCCAAAAAGATATTTTTGCTTACTCGGTGTCGATACGAAAGAACAAGTTTTCGACCCTTTACAAATAGATCAAGTATTTAGCATTCTGACTAAGGTTACGAATTATCCAGTCGCTAAAGAACCAACAAGCTATACGTATTTGATTAATATAGAGATGGAAGATCTCCCTGTAATTATTGAAACTTTGGAAAATACTCGATTGAATTGGACTGTAAGTGAACCTTTTACGTCATTAAAAGATTTAAAAAAACAATTTCATGACGACTTACAAAAGCTTAGGAAATATCGTTTTTACTTTCCAAACCAAACTATGTTAACTTTTGAACAATTACCTAAACTAGAAAAAGAAAATATAACATTTGATTTAAATCATTTCATTGATGTCTTCAAAAGGAGAAATTTTGAAGAAGCCTTTAACTATTTAAATAAATATGTCGACTATTTATTTCATCAATACACGAATGATGAAAATGAATTTAAAGCATTTTTAGGAAATATTGTTTTCAATACAACTATTTTGTTGGAGAGCTTGAATTTTAAAAGTGAAAAATTGCAACAAGATAAGTATCATCATTTTGCCATGATTAATGAGGCAAAGGATGTTGTGGAAACCGTTCGTTATTTCCATACTTATTTAAACGAAGTAAAAAAGATTATCGATGCGGAGCTTCAGGATCCAAGTCAATCCAATATGCAAAAGCTACTTGATTATATTGACAAACATTATGATGAACCGATTAGTTTATCTAGCTTAGCTGAACATTTTCATTTTAATCCATCCTATTTATCAACTTATTTCAGTACACACCATAGTATCGGATTTAATGAGTACCTAACTCATATAAGAATAGAAAAGGCAAAGGAATATTTACAAAATCAAAGAATATCCATTTCTGAAATTAGCGGCCTTGTTGGCTATTCCGACCATAGTTATTTTTGTAAGGTTTTTAAAAAAACAACAGGAATGTCTCCTAGTAAGTATAGGAAAACCTTTTCTGCATAGGACATGAGACAATGTTAAGAAACTTTTTAAATAGTATTAAAAATAATAGCCTATTTTTTAAGATGTTTCTCGTTATGGTTGTAAGTATTGTTGCTGTATCTGTCTTAATTACGTATACGATGATTCGTATGTCAGAAAGGTTATTTATCGATACATTTAGCATTGGAAATACAAAAGTCATGGAGCAAGTGACGACAGACTTTGAAGCATTTAGTTATTCACTCGTCTCGGCTGTGAACCAAGTTCAGCAAAGCAGTTATGTGAAGAATTATTTAACAAGTGAGCAATCTGATCCAATTGAATTGGCAAAAGCAACGAATCGAATTAAGCTGCAAATGGATCGATATTTAACGTTAATTGATCAGGAAGGAGTTAATATTGTCTTACTTGGTGAGAATGATCGCGTATATTCAACAAACTATGTGAATTGGCCAGTTTCCTTGGAACAATTAAAGAAAAATCGCATTACGTTGAATTCTTACAGAGAACCAAATCGAATTTTATATCAATATGATCCCAAAAAGATTGATATTAATATTAACCAAGAAGAAACAATTGTCGTTTCAAAAGCGCTGATTGATAAAGCTTCCAATTATATTTATGGTGTTATATATATAGCGATTCGAGAACAAGATTTTAAGCAGCTATATACAAGATATACCGGAAATGGAAATCATGTATTGCTGTTAAATCAATCTGGAATGGTTGTATCAAGCAGCGATGAATTCATCACTGGACAGAAATTTCACGAGTTAATTGAAGATGTTAAAGGAATGGAAAATTACGACAATAACTACAAACAAGTTGAAGTATTAGGAGAAGATCGTTTATTATTTTCGAAGTATTTACCTTCGTTTGATATGTATCTCGTCAACTTAATCGACAGCAAAAGTGTAATGAGTAATTTACTTGATACGAAAATGATCGTCCTGATAAGCGCCAGCATTGTTTTAATAGCTTTATGTATTGTGTTTTTAATCTCCCGTAGGTTAACGAAATCATTGTCTTCATTAGTAAAGCAAATTGCCAATATGAGCCAAAAGAATTTTGATTCATATGTAACTGAATCAGGCAGCTATGAAACAAGGAAGCTTGCCAACGCGTTTAATAACATGCTGGATGAGCTCCATGAATATGTAAGAAAGCTGATGGATACACAAAAAAAGCAAAGGAATGCAGAGTTGGAAGCTCTCCAACAACAAATAAATCCACATTTTTTATATAACACGTTAGCCTCGGTCAAATTCATGGTGCAAAACGGTGATAAAGAAAAGTCTGCCCAAACGATTAATGCCTTAATATCTTTGTTACAGAACACGATTGGAAACATTAGCCCGAATTAAGAAAGTAAATTCTAGTTTTAAAATAC
>NZ_JAIAZY010000074.1 GCF_019459225.1 Bacillus sp. IITD106 | reverse complement strand
TAATTAACTAAGAGAATATACAAAATAGTAATTTTTAGTATTGTTAAAGTTCCATTGGATACTTTGTTTTAAAGTCAATTGTCGTAAAATCATAAGGTTAAATCCTTAGTACATTTGTTTGCGGGCAAGGCTCCCCTTATGTAGTTTTTTTGGGGAGACTTGCACTTGAAAGTAAAAGGATTATTAAGTGTGTTTTTTATTCTAGTTGCAAAGGTTTTATATAAAACATCTAAAGAACCCTATAAAGGGGGACCAAACTCCTGAAGGGAGGTATATTTTATTATGGCTAATAAGATCATTAAAACGGATGCACACAGAGGGTTAACCTTTGTGGCACCGGGTTTGTTCGTTACAATCCTTTTAATACTTTATCCTGTTTTATCAGTTCTATATCTAAGTGTGACTAAATCCGAAGCAGGTCGGTCTAAATTTGTTGGATTGAATAATTTTATTGATATTTTTCAAACCAACCACTTTGGACAGATTATTAGTAATACGCTTGTATGGATTTTAGGAACAGTATTATTCGCATTTATATTAGGACTGATTTTAGCATTAGTACTAAATCAAGATTTTATTAAGTTTAGAGGATTTTGGACAACTATATTATTATTGTCTTGGATAACACCGGGTGTAGTAAAGGCTATGGTATGGAAATGGTTATACAGCTATGATTTTGGGATGTTAAATCATATACTTCAAACAATGCACATTATAAAGGAACCAATTTCATGGCTAGCTGATACAAAAATAGCGTTGTTTTCAGTAATGTTGGTACAAGTATGGGAAACCTTTCCTTTTGCTATGATCATGTTACTTGCTGGATTAACAGCAATTCCAAAGGATCTTTATGAAGTAGCCGAACTTGAGGGAGCGAGCCTATTTCAAAGGTTAGCTTATGTAATAATCCCATCCTTAAAAGACGTTATGTTTATTGCGCTACTTATTCTTATCATATGGTCACTTAATGGCTTTGTGCTTATTTGGTTACTTACTCAAGGAGGACCTGCAGGGAGCACCCAAATATTAGCATTATCTATCTATGATCATTTTAGATCCTTTAATTTAACCGCAGCTGCAGCAACTTCAGTATTGCAGTTGGGAGTAAGTCTCATTTTTGCTACTTGGTATATTAGAAAAATAAGTGAATAGGAGGGAGAGAGTTGAAGAATAAAAGAAATAGTTTAAAAGTTTTGTTGTCATACACTTTTCTTCTTTTCATGGTAATATTTGTTTTATTTCCTTTAGCCTGGATTATCAGTACTTCTTTTAAACCATCTACAGAAATTCTTTCGATTCCACCTAGATGGTTACCCGAGCACGGAACGTTAGATCACTATAAGAATGTTTTGTTTCATTCATCTATTCCTGTATATTTTGTTAATAGTGTAAAAGTTGGTTTATTATCAACATTGATATCTTTAGTATTAGGCGGGGCTGCCGGTTACGGCTTCGCTAGGTATAAATTTAAGGGAAACAAACCTTTTTCACTCTTTATGCTGTTTAGTCAAATGCTTCCATTAACTGTCTTAATGATTCCTACATACTTCGTGCTTGCAAAGCTTGGGGTACTGGATACCATTTTGGGTTTAGCGATTTCACATTTAATTATTAGTATGCCGTTAGTTACATGGATGACGAGAAGCTATTTCATGAGTATTCCAAAAGAATTGGAAGAAGCAGCAATGATAGATGGCTGTTCTCACTTAAAAGCGCTGTTCAAAATAATTTTACCATTAGCTGCTCCGGGAATTGCTGCTACAGGTATTTACGCTTTTATTATTTCGTGGAATGAATTTGTACTGGCGTCCATTCTCACTACATCAGATAAAGCTAGAACGTTACCGGTTGGATTATCTGAATTTTCGTCCATGTTCGAAGTTGATTGGGGAAGTACAATGGCTGCATCAGCGTTAGTTACATTTCCTGTCATTATCGTCTTTCTATGGCTTCAAAAGTACTTTATTCAAGGTTTATCACAGGGATCTGTAAAAGGATAATGAATATATATAAAGGAGACTTTAAACTATGAAAATACAAAATATCGAAATGTATCCAGTAGTTGTGCCTGTTATTTCAATAGAAGAAGGCGGGATTGCCCCATATCGTGGAAGCCAAGATAAAGTCGGAACTACGAAAGCAACGAGTTTAATTTTTAAAGTTACGACTGAAGAAGGTGTAATTGGTTGGGGAGAGATGAATCCGATTATATCTAACAAGTTAACTTTTGCGTTATTAGAAGATTATATTAAGCCTTTGGTGATTGGCAAGAGTCCATTTCATTTACGAAAAATAATGGCGGAGTTTCGTCCAGTTTATAACCCACAAATCAACACGAAATCTTTCTTGACTGGGATTGAAATGGCATGTTGGGATATCATGGGTAAAGCAACAAATAAACCAGTTTATGAGCTTTTAGGAGGAAAAGTTAGAGAGCGAGTTGATATTGCATACGCTCTGGGCATTTTAGGAATTGAAGAAACGAAGGAAAAAATTACACAGATTAAAGAAGAGGGCTATCGAACACTAAAAACAAAAGGCGGAAAAGATGTTAATTTTGATATTAAGCGGGCAAAGGCCATGAGAGAAGCGGGTGGCGAAGACTTCGAATTTCGTGTCGACATGAACCAGGGATATGATACGCTGCAAGCATTAAAATACTTAAGAGGGGTGGATGAATATAGCCTTCAGTTTATCGAGCAACCCATCGGAGTGAATAAGTTTGACGATTTAAAATCATTAAGAGAAAGAACCGGAACACCAATTGGTATTAATGAAGATTGCTATATTCCCAATAACTTAATGCAAGCGATCAAAAGAGGTTGCATAGATGTTGCGATTGTCGACTTTGAACCTTTGGGTGGAATTTCCGAACTGATGAGGCTTCACCATCTTGCAGAGGAAGCAGATCTAGCATTGGCACATCATTGTGGTTGGGATATGGGTGTGAAAACAGCGGCGATTCTTCATGCAACCTCTACAATGCCGAACTTCAGTTACCCAATGGATAGTACATATTTCGCACACGCGGATGATGTTTTAACTGAAAGAATTCAGATTGAAGAAGGAGCTTACATTGTTCCAGAGGGACCGGGACTTGGTATAGAGGTAGATGAAGAAAAGCTAGAATACTTAGCTGCAGATAAAAATTGAAGGTGACAAAAGTGAGGGAGTTTATTAATAAGATTGTTGTTGTAACGGGTGGGGCTTCTGGTATTGGTAAAGGGATCCTCAACGCCTTTTCGAAAGAGGGAGCTAAGGTTATCTTTGCCGATATTCATGAAGAAAATGGATGGAATACGCAAGAGGAAATTAAGAAGGAAACGAATAATCCTCATGTAGATTTTTTTAAAGCGGATTTTTCAATAGAAGAAGATATTAAGAAATTTTCCGATTTTATTATTAGTAAATACGACAAGGTTGACATTTTGATTAATAATATAGGCGTTAATATAAAAAGTGGCAGACTTACAGACGTGGAATTAGACGTTTATGAAAAAGTCTTTAAAATTAATGTGTTAAGTTCTATCACGCTTACAAAATTGTTGCTTCCAAGTATGATGAAAGAAAGGAAGGGGTCAGTCATCAATATCTCTTCCACTATGTCGTTGGGGACGAAAAATGATTTAGCTTATTCGGCATCTAAGGGGTATATCAATACCATGACAAAATCATTGGCGTTAGATTATGCCAAGGATCAGATTCGTTTCAATGCTATTGCTCCTGGAATTATTGAAACTCCGGCAACACAACCTTGGATCCTGCAGCAAAAGGATCCGGCGGAAACTAAAGGCGTGCCAATGGGGAAGGTTGGAAAACCAGAAGATATTGCAAATGCAGCTCTTTTTCTAGCGTCCGAAAAAGCTTCATATATTACGGGACATATTCTAGTGGTAGATGGTGGCTTAACTGTTGGTGAATAATAAGGGAAGTGATAAGTAATGGATATATACGAAAACTTGAAGAAATTGAATTTGGAGATTCCTGAACTCCCAATTCCAGTTGCTTCATATATACCTGCCAAGATGTACAATGATTTGGTCTTCTCTTCTGGGCAAACGGGAACAGTAAAGCAAAATTTGAAATATGAAGGAAAACTCGGAACTGACCTTTCAATTGAGATTGGAAAAGAATCGGCAAAACTTGCTTTACTCAATTGTTTGGCAGAAATCGAATATACCATTGGAGATTTAAATAAAGTTAAAGAAATAATTAAAATCACAGGTTTTGTTGCATCGGGAAAAAACTTTGGCAATCAACCTGAAGTAATCGAGGGTGCTTCATCTTTGTTGCTAAGCATATTTGGGAAAAAAGGTGAGCATGCAAGATCTGCAATTGGGGTTGCTGAACTTCCTTATAATGCTCCAGTAGAGATTGAAATGATTGTAAGAGTGTAGTTTGTTTTTAATGAAATAAAAGGGCGAAGTGGAAAAAGTCATCACCAAAAGGTTATGACTACCTATTCTAAATATGGACTTGTCCAGTGAGACCTGAAAAATCTGGGAGAAATAAGGAAAAACTTTTAAATTTCGCTAATGAGATTCTACCGTATGCAGAGACCTCTTCGTATAAAGTATTAGTAAGCGGAATTCTTTTATTAGATACAGGTTTTATGTTGTTGTGATATAAAAATATTATAAGGTGCTTACCTTACTACCGGGGATTGTAGAGATATAATTTTTCTACAATCCTTTTTATTCTGATATTTCTTACATCGCCCTTGGTATATTTTTTATGTAGGATTATCATAGATACAAAGATCTATCTTAGTGATGTTCCATAATGATAAATAAGTCCTTGATATCCCATAGTCTGCTCAAACCATTGAAAAGCTACAAAAGACAGCTTTCCATTACTAAGCCGATGCCAAGGAGGCAAAAATATGCTTTGGATAGGAACAAAAAGTATCCATTCATTTTAACTAATGAATTTGACGATATATGAAAAAAAGGTTACCTTATTTTTATTGGTGATTCTCCTTTTTATAGGATATTGGTTTGGGTTAAACTACAAATTTCTCTGGAAAGGATTAAATATCCTACTTTATTATTAGTTGAAAAAGGTTAAGTATTAAAGAAGCAAAACAAATTTCATTCATTTTTTGCAAAAGTCAAATAATTATCATATATCAAAAAACTTCTAAAAAGATCACAAAGGGTGAAAACGATGCTGAAGGAAGATTTGATTGCTTTTTTAGATAAAATAACCCCTCTCTTTCAAATCGATCATCCATCTGATCAGTTTACGGCAAATGCGATGGCCGAAAAGTTCCAAGTGAAGCGGAATACGATTAGTCATTATTTGAATAGGATGGTTGAAGAGGGAAAGGTCATTAAGATAAATACACGGCCCGTTTATTTTCTAAGCAGGGCGGCTTTTGAAAAACAGTTTTTTTCGGTTTCTACTTGTCTTTTTGATAGTTTGGAATCGATTCATGAGCAAATGAAAGATGCAACCCATGAAGTTGATTTGTTTGATCAATTAGTCGGGGCAGATGGAAGTTTGAAAAAAGCAATTGAACAAATAAAATCATCAGTACATTATCCAGATGGCGGGCTTCCTCTTATCCTTTGTGGTCCTACAGGCGTTGGCAAAAGTTATACTGCCAGCCTTATTTATCAATATAGCGTTGAAAAGGGAATCCTATCGAAGGACGCTCCTTTTATTAGCTTTAATTGTGCACAATATGCGAATAATCCCGAGTTATTGTCCAGTAATTTATTTGGGCATATAAAAGGTGCTTTTACAGGTGCGGATCAAACGACAAGAGGGATGCTTGAGGCTGCAGATGGAGGAATCCTTTTTTTAGATGAAGTTCACAGGTTAAATGAAGAAGGACAAGAAAAACTATTTACTTTTCTTGATCAAGGCGTATATCGTCGGATGGGGGAAACGGATGGGTGGCATCACGCAAAAGTACGAATTATTTTTGCAACAACCATAGACTTAGAAGGAAATTTCCTAGAAACATTTTTACGTCGGATTCCTATTCGGATCACAATCCCAAGCTTGGAACAGTGGGAAAACAGCGAGAAAATGCAATTTGTATACATGTTTCTAATCCAAGAGGCACGAAAAATGAACATGCCTATCCGGATAACAAATATTGCCTTGGACGCCCTTACGAACCATAACTATATTGGGAACTTGGGCGGTTTGAAAAACACGATAAAATATTTGGTTGCCTCATCCTTTGCGAAAAATACGGAATCAGATTATGTATCCATTACATTACATGATCTTCCCGATAAAGTTTTGAGAGAAACAATACAACCTACCGATCAAAAATTTAAACAAAATAGTGAAATTATTATTAAGCCAAGTGATACATTGAATCAGTTATTTGCGTCGAGCATGACACGTACTGACGATATTAGGAAAACTTATAAGACAATCCTGGATATATTTGAAGACAACCGAAAACGGAAGCTAGAGAAAAAGATTTTAGAGCAGCATATATTCAATGAAATTTTGGCGTTATTTGACAAGTTTATATTTAATACGGAAAAAAACACTGGTGCCATGATGGAAGTGATTACCGTAAATGTTCAGGAAATCATTCGGTATTTGGAAAGCACGAATAATATAAAATTCAACGGAAATAGTGTATATACCATGGCCCATTTTCTTTATTATAAGGGGAATTCTGTAATTGAGTGGTCAGACGAACAGAAAAAAATAATCAATCAAATGGAACATTATGTGGCTGAAAAATACCAAGCCGAACGCCAGCTGGTAACCCAGTTTATTGAATTGCTGAATAATAAATTGGATGTACACATGAGTAAAATGGATAAATCAATACTAACCTTTTATTTAAGAAGCTTGTCCATTGAACCCACCAACGAACAGCGGGTAAGGGCTGTCATCTTAGCTCATGGCTACGCAACAGCAAGCAGTATAGCCAATGTTGCAAATCGACTACTTCATAATAATATTTTTGAGGCTTTTGACATGCCTCTGGATACTTCCGTAGAGGATATCGCCAGACAGGTTTTGAATTATGTGGAATACACAGATGTTTCCAAAGGACTTGTTATATTAGTGGATATGGGTTCACTAAAGGACATACATTCTCAATTGATAAAATATATCCATGGACCGATTGCAATCATTAATAATGTTTCCACACAGATGGCTTTATTTGTTGGAGAATTGCTAGAAAAAGGCTCTTTTTTAGAGGAAATGGTAGAAGAGTTAAAGGATGTCAATGAAACACAATATAGTATCATTTACCCAGAGACGAAAAGAGATAAGGTCATTGTCACATCTTGCTTTACTGGAATGGGGACAGCTTTACAAATTCAGAAATTACTAGAAGCAAGCATACCATCGGATTTAGACATAAAAATTATTGCACATGATTATAGTCGATTAGAAGAATTTGGCTATACAGATGCTTTGTTCCAGCTTTATGATGTCCTAGCCATTGTAGGAACTACTGATCCTGGTATAAGGGAAGTGGATTATATTTCACTTGAGGACTTGATTTCAGGGCAAGGAGAAGAAAAACTATGGAAAATTTTCCGACCAGCGATTAGTGATCATCAAATAGAAATAATTAATAACAACTTGTTACGTAATTTTTCAATTGAACAAGTAATTGAATCGCTTACCATTTTAGATACAGACAAAATTCTTACCCATGTAGAGGAATTCTTAAATCGACTGGAAATGTTGATGAACAAACGACTGACAAATGATAAAAAAGTAGCGTTATACGTCCATACAAGCTGTTTAGTAGAGCGGTTGATTCGACAAGCACCAATGGAATCCTATCATAACATAGATGATTTTGTAGAGTGTCAAAGAAATATGATTGAAATGATCAAAGAAGCGTTTAGTGTCATTGAATCGATTTATAATGTCAAAATAAATACGGCTGAAATCGGATATATTTATGATTATATCGTTGCAGAAACCACTACAGAAGGCGCTTTCTAAAACGATATAGATACCGTGTTTAAAGCGTGCCACTAAGTTGGCACGCTTTTTGCATGTATATATTAGTAATCCGGATTATAAAACAAAAAAAGGAGGAAGGAAATGAGACGATTTTTGGTTGCCTCACATGGTACTCTCTCTCACGCTATTCTACAAAGTGCGGCACTAATTATTGGAGAAGAGAAAATCAATAACTTTGTTCATATTGGGGTCGAATTAAACGATTCTCATGACAAAGTGAAAAGCAGTATCGATGCCTATTTAAACAGTTGGGGGGATGAGGATCAAATATTAGTACTAACTGATATTATGGGAGGCAATATTACCAATATTCTCAGCGAATATATTGGTGTCCGTGATCTGCATATCATTACTGGTATGAATCTTGGAATGGTACTGGAAGTAATACTGTCTGATGAAAAAACTCCGATTGAAGAACTAGCGGAAAGTATAGTAAATATGGGGAAAACAGGGATTGAATATTTGAATATTACATTGCAAAAAGAGGGGGGGGCAGAAATATGATAAAAGCCTTACATTTGGATGATCGACTAATACATGGTCAGGTTGCTATTTCGTGGACTCGGGGGCTTGATATAAATTTATTACTCGTCATTAACGATGAAATTGTGAACAATGAGATCCGAAAAATGTCTTTGAAAATGGGTGTCCCTAGTGGTGTGAAGTATGGATTTCGGACAGTGGAAAAGGGGATTGAATTTTTAAATAATCCCGAAAATCAAAAATACAATATTATGGCCCTAATCAATAATCCCATCGATGCACATAAGATTTGTGAAGCGGTTCCTGAAATAAAAAAACTTACAGTTGGCGGTGTACGAAAAAATGCACCGTATGTCTATGATAACCTTAATCTCGACTCTGTAGATGTTCAGGCACTTAAAAAGATTATCGCTCTTGGTATACCAGTAGGCATGCAACCTACACCTGATAATAAATTTGTTAACTTGGAAAAGTATCTGGAAAAGTCCGACAATACAACGACTTAATAGCATTCGTTTATTCGAATAGATACCTAACTAATAACTGTAGTAAAAAAACATAGCGATAATTTCCTAAAAATCATGTAAATGATACAAAGGGGGGTTCTAAATGATAATAAAAGCATTACTTGTCTCATTGATAGCTGGAATTGGAGAAATTGATAATAGAATACTAGGAATGACGATGATTCAACGCCCAATAATTATGTCAACATTAGTAGGTATAGTATATGGGGATGTTACAACTGGACTGATAATTGGCGCACAAATAGAGCTTCTCTCAATGGGAATTGTAGGTATCGGTGCTCACTCAGCACCTCCAGATGTAACCCTCGGTAGTGCTCTTTGTACCGCTTTCGCTTTGGGGTCTGGTACAGGTACAGAGGTAGCATTGGCACTTGCGCTACCCGTCTCAGCTTTTGCAACAAGTTTAAAATATATGACCTATGTTCCTCTCAACCATATGTTAAGTGAAAGAGCCAGAAAAAAAGCAGCTGTAGGGGATACAAGAGCAATGGGTGTAAGTCAGTGGCTAGGCCTTTTCAACTACTTTATATTCCCGTTTGCAATTACTTTTATAGCAATGATGTTGGGTGGACCGTTGTTCGAAGATCTAGTTAAAATCACTCCTACTGCCATTACTGAAGGAATACAGGTAGCGGCAGGATTATTACCAGCTTTAGGTTTTGCCCTACTTATGCGTCTTACTTATACCAAGCAATATGCACCTTACCTTTTCCTTGGTTTTGCGTGTGTAGCGTTTCTTGGTATGAGTAATGTGGGCGTAGCTGCAATAGGTGCAATCATAGCTGCACTTGTTTTTTCAACGGACAACCATTCGAATGGGAAGGAGGTTGCTTTAGATGACAATGAAGTCTAATGGAATTAACCAAAGTGATTTAATGAAAGTTTTTTGGAGGGCATTTCTTCTACCAGCTTGTTACAGTATGGATAGAATGCAAGCTCCAGGTTTTGCCTATTCAATGATACCTATTTTAAAAAAGTTATACAAAGATAAAGATAAGCTCAGTGAAGCATTGTTACGTCATTCCGAAGTGTATAACACTACTTTTGCAGTTTCTCCTTTTATACTTGGTATAGCTACCGCAATGGAGGAAGAGGCTGCGTCAAATCCGGAATTTGACACAAAAACCATTAACTCTGTAAAAGTTGCTTTGATGAGCCCTTTAGCGGGAATAGGGGATACCTTTTTTTGGGGGACTTTTCGGATTATAGCTGCAGGAATTGGTACTTCTTTTGCACTTAATGGTAACATCCTTGGTCCCATTCTATTCTTACTTATTTACAACATACCTCACTTCTTAACTAGATACTATGGGATTAAATTAGGCTATAAACTGGGATCAAATTCTATTCAGAACTTGGTTTCTGGTGGAGGTATGACAAAGGCAACAAAAGCTGCTACCATTTTGGGTCTCACAGTTATAGGAGGAATGATAGCTTCTCTAGTAGATATAAAAATTGCCTACGTCTTTAAGTCTGGTGAAACTACTTTAGAAATTCAATCAGTCCTAGATGATATTGTTCCTAAATTGCTTCCACTTACTCTTACTTTTTTAATCTATTGGCTATTGAAAAAGGGAGTAAATGTATATTGGATTATGCTGGGCAGTGTCGTAATCGGTATTCTCGGAAAAGCATTTGGAATTTTATAAATGAAATATAATTTTAATTAATAGGAGGAATATTGTAATGACTAAACCAACTATGCTTGACTATATTCATGAAACAAAACCTGCAGTTATCGGGATTATTCAAAACAGTGGTTCGCTATGTGGAGAATTTGCCAAACAGGTTGCTAATAAAGGGTATAAAAGAATCATTTTAGCAGCGTCTGGTACGTCTTATAATGCTTGCGTAACCGCAAAATACTTTATGGAAAAAATGTTTTCCCTCCCAGTTACGCCTATGACAGCTTATTCATTCGCGCATTACGAAAATGTTTTAAGTAAGGACGATCTTATTGTGGCTGTTACTCAAGAAGGTGAAAGCACCAATACAATTGATTGTCTAAAGAAAGCTAATGAACTTGGGCTTGATAACTATGTAGTGACTGAATATCTTGATAACACTTGTACGCAAATTGCAAAAGGGAAAGTGACGATTGACTGTGGACGCGAATTTGTAGGACCAAAAACAAAAGGGTACACTGCTACAGTACTAACATTATACATGATGGCTCTAGAGTCAGCACAACACTTAGGAACTATTTCCCAAGAAGAGTATGTGGATTATAAAGAACGAGCAGCAGCTACGATTAATAATTTGGATGTTATTGTAGAACAGACTAAAGAATGGTTCGAAGCTAATAAAGAAGATCTTATTAACTGTGAACGTTGCTATATGCTAGGATATGGAGCAAATGTAGGAACAGCAATCGAGGGTGCTTTAAAAAGTTTAGAAACAGTACGTGATACATTTTTCGGTTTTGAGGTGGAAGAATTCCTTCACGGGCCATTGGCTTCAGTTAAACCAGATGTATATACAATATTAATTGCTCCAAAAGGTTTTGGATATGATCGTGCAACAGAATTATACAAAATTTTGCACAGTCAAAACGAACATTCTTATGCTATTGGTGCACAGGAATCTGTTGACTCAAAACATGTGCTTGCAGGTGACTTTATTAATGACCCAGACTTTTCAACTTTAGAGTACTGCGTACCATTACAACTTTTTGCATACCTACTTTATACAGCTAAAGGTATTGATTTAGAAGTCCGTAATTATCCACGCACTCGCGATGCTTTACCAACGAAGGCCAACCCTGTAAGACCTTAATAACTTTTAGGGAAGGAACCTTAGGTTATTTACTTTGTACAAGTACAAAGTAGAGGTTCCTTCTCATTAAATATAGTGAAAACGATTGGAAAAAAGTTCATTTGCTGGTTGAGGCAAAGTTAAATTACAATCATTATAAAGGATATATTCCTTAAGTAAGCAGGAAGTAACACAAAAATTGAAGATGCAAAAATAATGATTTAAAAGATAAAATCCATAACGTAACAAGATGTAATAAGGTTTATAGAAATGTAGTTTGTTAAAGATAGAGAGGTTTTAATTTATGTATTCTAAAACAGTTAATATTGAAAATCAATCAGGGATACACGCTCGTCCTGCTAAAGAATTGGTTAGTTGTGCGCAAAAATATTCATCTGAGATTACGATTTGTGAATCTGGAAAAGAGGATAGAACAATAAATGCAAAAAGTATAGTCTCCCTTCTTACTTTGTCACTTACACAAGGAAAAAATGTGGTTATTACTGCAGAAGGATCAGATGAAGTAGAAGCTGTTGAATCTTTAGTTAAATTGATTGAAAGTGGCTTTGAAGAATAAAATGAGGTGATAAAATGACTGCTTATGGTACCTTTAAAAACTACCAGTCACTTGTAAAAGAAATTAAAAAAAAAAGTTCGTATCATTTTATACAAGCATGACAGGGTATCACTATTTGAGGAAGCTTTCAAAAGAAGCAAAGTAATTTCCATATTGTTTTTTTTCCAGTTTCTATTACCAATGATTTTTATTGTTATTTATAGTTATTT
>NZ_JAIAZY010000073.1 GCF_019459225.1 Bacillus sp. IITD106 | reverse complement strand
TGTTAATAAAATTATATTTTTCTTCTAATCCATTTGCTAAATCAAGAAAATTAAAGTGCTTAAAAATCTCTCCATCGGATAATTCTACTCCTAATTCGATAATATACTTTTTATCAGGAGTAGGGACATAACTATATTTTTTTATGTTCCCATCCGCTTGTTGAATGTCCATTCCATCATCATAGAATAATCCTACTTTTCTTCTAACATCTAGCAGCCCTGATAACTTTTTGCAGCATGATTTAAAATCTAGACCGACATCTTCTTTGTAACTACTATGGGTGATCACGTTCTTTTCGTTTATAATGTAAATATCCATGCTATAGTATGTTTTTAGTGCTTGAAAGTCCCATTCATCAAAGTTTGGAGTTTTTTCATATAAAGAAAGTAATTCTTCAGAGTTTCTTTTCATTTTTTCTGCAATATCAGAATCAAAAAGCATATAAGCCTTATCGATTGCATGTAATGATTCTATAATACTATCTTCAGTTGCACTTAGTTTAGATGCATGTTCTTCTATTAATCTATTTTTCAACTTAACTTGATCGAAAAATGCTACGACAAAAGATATAAAAATGGAAAATCCAATAATAATTAACGTTAGCTGCAATCTGAAATTTTTCAAGAAAAATTCCCCTTTATTTAAATTACATCAAGGACTATTATACTATGTCTTTAGAACCTCGGCTACTAAAGGATTGGAGGATATAAAATGTTATATGACAAACAATTTAAGCAGTTAATCGAAAGCAATCACCATACTTTTTCCGGATGGGATTTTTCGTATGTAAATGGAACGGGAAGAATAGGTAGTGAGCCGCTTTCTTGGTCTTATGGAAGCAAAGCACTAGCACTAATGAAGGATTCAGTAGCAATGCTTGATATGGGAACAGGCGGTGGAGAATTTTTATCAATGCTTCGTCCTTTTCCACAAACGATTTATGCCACTGAGGGGTATAAACCAAATGTCTCCATTGCCAAAAATCGTTTGGAGCCGCTTGGGGTAAAAGTTTTCGAAATTGATGATGATCATCATTTACCATTTAAAAATCATTTTTTTGACTTGATCATCAATAAGCATGAGTCCTATTCAAATGCAGAAATTCGCAGAATTATTTCGGATGACGGCATTTTTCTAACTCAGCAAGTAGGAGGATTAGACTGCCATGGTATAAATGATGCACTAGGTCTGCCTTATAATGAGGAATTTATCGATTGGGATTTAGCGAAAGCTGTTTCAGACTTACAGAACAATGGCTTTGAGATTTTAGAAAGCAGCGAGGAATTTCCAATTCAAAGATTCTTCGATATTGGGGCATTAGTCTATTATTTAAAAGCCATCCCTTGGCAAGCTCCTGACTTTAATGAAGAAAAAGATAAACAGAAGTTATATGAAATTCATCAGTTGATTCAAGAAAAGGGTTATTTTGATGTGAAACAGCATCGATTTTATATTAAGGCCAAAGCCTATTAGAATTAGAAAAGGATGTTCCCGCTTTGGAACATCCCTTCCTATATCCAGCCCTTCTCTTGGGCTACGGATATCGCTTCTATTTTATTCTTAGAATCCAGCTTTTGAAGAATTTCGGACATATAGTTCCGGACCGTTCCTTGGGATAGGAATAGTGTCTTAGATATTTCTTTCCCCGTTTTTCCTTCGGCCGCTAATTTCAAAATTTCTTGTTCACGTTCAGTTAAGGGGTTATCTTCATTATAGGAATTCATCATTAATTCGTGAGCGAATTCTCTTTTACCTTCCATTACTTTACGGATGGCACCAGCTAGCTCATCAATGGATCCGTCCTTTAATAAATATCCATGAACGCCCGCTTTCATGGCTCTTTCGAAATAACCAGGTCGTGCAAAGGTGGTCAATATAATAACCTTGACTGGAGATTTTAATTGTTTTAATTCATTTGCTACTTCCAGCCCACTTTTTAGAGGCATTTCGATATCCATAAGGCAAATATCAGGATTAAGCTCTTTTACAAGCTTTAATGCTTCTTCACCATTTTCAGCCTGCCCCACTACTTCTAAATCATCCTCGAAATCTAGCAATGCACCTAGTGCCCCCCGTAGCATTCGCTGGTCTTCAGCAATCACGATGCGTATCATGAGCATTATTCACCTCAGCTTGCTTTTTTATTATTGGAACGGTAATTGTGAGCATCGTCCCCTTATTTGAATTGATTTTAAGAGTTCCATCGATTAATGCCAAACGCTCCTCCATGCCTTTTAATCCGTTTCCACTTTTGTGTTCGTCTAACAATCCAATTCCGTCATCTTTTACGGAAATCGAAAGAAATCCTTCCTTCTCCTCAAACCATACAGTACAATTCTTTGCCTGACTATGTTTTACAATATTTGTCCCGGCTTCCCGCAGACACATACCAATAATATTTTGCTGTAATAACGGAATATAAGAAAAATCTTGGTTGTTTTTAATATGGAGAGCAATTCCTGCTGCCGATAAAATTTGCTCCATATCTGCTATTTCTTCTACAATCGTAATGGACCGCATTTCTGATACGAGCTCCCTCACTTGTCTCAGTGCAGAACGAGAAGTTGATTCGATTTCTTTCGCCTCTTTTTTTGCACGGTCTGGGTCTTTCTCCGTTAACCTTTGTACAAGCTGACTTTGTAGTGTGATAAGTGATAACGTATGTCCAAGTGTATCGTGCAAATCTCTTGCTATTCGAACTCTTTCTTCCCGCTTAATGAGCTCTTTAATTTGTTGATTCGCCTGATCAAGTTTTTCCTCTAACTCCATTCGTGTATTCATCGAACGAATGCCAAAAGGAGTTGCTAGCATCACGATGAGAAAAGGAAAGAAAAAGTAAATATTAGATAAATGCCCTTGTATAAATACAAATAGAATAGGAGTAACTAGCACTACTGCGAAAGAAATCAATGCCGCTTTAAATATTTTTTTATCCGTTATCCAACCAATAAAATGGGCTGTAAAAAAGCCCATAAATAAATTATACGGATTAAACCAAATGCTCAGGATAATAATGATAACACATTGTATAACGAGCCAAATCGATATTTTTTCAAAAGGAATTAAAAAATATAATTGCCGATATGAAACAAGGAAAAGCAGTATTAGAGCATAACCAATCACTGCTTTAAGACCTTGTGCCTCAACTACATAAATAACCGGCAATGCCAAATAAATTAAAAACACATATGGAAAAACCCCGTACCTTCTCGGAAAAAACTGAAATCCCTTCAATGATTACACCGCTTCCTGTTTCCTTCTTATATAAGTTGATAATACCATGAATACAAGAAGGTAGACTGCTAGAATTGCGATATTTTTTAACTCAGGAGAATGTCCGCGAATTATTTCCCACGCACCATTCCCAAAATTATAGGATGGGAGCCAATTCCCAATTTGTTGGATTATTTTTGGCATGATATCCATTGGCATCCACATCCCGCCGCTGATGGCGAGGAGCATATAAATAAAATTACTCACACCTGTGGCGGTATCAACTCGTTTCATCGTTCCGACCAATGCGCCAAGTCCGAGAAATGGCAATGATCCTAGAAGAATCCAGAGACCGCTTAGAAACCAGACATGAACCGGCAATGAAACACCATTAATCAACATGCCAGCAATAAAAATAACGATAATGGAAAAGAGATGAACAACCGTCTGCCCCATCATTTTCGCCAAAAAGTAAACCGAACCAGAAAGTGGTGTTGTTTTAATAAAAGTAGTCCACCCTTCTTTTCGCTCTTGTACAATTCGGATTCCCATCGTCATAATGGCACTTCCCATTACACTAAACGTCGTCATGGACATTAAATAATGAGCATCCCAAACTTTTTTATCTGGCACTTGGATATTTACTATTTTTGTAAAAACGACATAAAATACGATTGGCATAAATAGAGACCAAAAAATATAATATGGATTTCGAAACATGCGTAATATTTCAGCTTTACATTGATGGATGATCACTTTCATTTATATAACCTCCTTATGTTCACCAGTCAATTGTTCAAATGCTTCATCGAGTCTTCCTTTTTCTACACGAATGTCTTTTACGTTTAATTTCAATCCATATATTTTTGCAAGCACTAAATCGGTGTCTTCAGCTACAATATGAATCCTTCCGTCTTTTTCATACATATCCGTAACAAAAGATTGTTCGAGAAACATTCTTCTCGGAATAACGTCATTTGATATAAAAGAAACAGATTGCTTCGATAAACTCTTCTTTATCTCATCTGGTGTTCCATCAGCAATAATCGTTCCTTCTTTAAAAAGTAAGATACGAGTGGCAATGTCATCTGCCTCCTGTAAATAATGGGTTGAAAAAATGATCGTTTTCCCTTGATTTGCTAGATTCTTTACCGTTTTCCAAAATAGATTTCGAGCTGATATATCCATTCCTACTGTCGGCTCATCGAAAAATAACAAATCTGGATTACCGGCAAGTGCGAGCGCAAAACCGACTCTCCGTTTTTGCCCACCTGATAGTTTCTCAGTCCGCTTCTTTAAATCATCTTGGTTAAGACCTGTAATTTGAGTGAGATAATCCAATGAATACGGACTAGGATAATATTGTCGAATAAGCGAAATGATTTCTTTCACTTTAAGTCCATCCATAATGCTTACTTCCTGAAGCATGACTCCGATTTTTTCACGAACATGTTTGGATTTAGCATCCTCGCCAAATATTTTCACATTGCCTTTCGTCGGGCTCATCAACCCGAGCATCATTAACATCGTAGTTGTTTTCCCCGCTCCATTTGGCCCAAGAATGGCAATGACTTCACCGCGTTTTATTGAAAATGAAACATCTGTTACCGCATTTTTATCTTTAAACGTTTTTGTTAAATCTTTAATTTCTACTACGTTCTTCATTCAAACCTCTCCCTCGTCATTCTTTAATTTCATTCTATAAACTTTCTATTAGGAACATCAGTAAGTATTGTCATAAAAATAAGATGACATTTGTCATATAAATGAGGCTCGATAATGTTATAATGAAAGTAAAGCGGAGGCTGCATGTATAGATGCAGAAGCTTAAAAAAGAAAAATTGCGTGGTGATGAAATGTTCAAATCCGTCACGTTTTATACAGATAAATTAAAAGCACTAAAACGATTTTATGGGAATGTATTGGAACTTGACATTATTGAGGCAAAAAATAAAGAGTTTACAGTACAAATTGGCGAATCAACTATTGTTTTTAAGCAATCTGATCGAAAAGCATTTTATCATTTTGCGATAAACATCCCGGGAAATCAGTTTTCCATGATGAAAGACTGGGTACAGAATAGGATTATCTTAAACAGAGAAAATGGTAGAAATGAAGTATATTTTCGTAGCTTCGATGCGGATTCCATGTATTTTGAAGACCCTGCCGGAAATGTGATTGAATTGATCGGGCGCAGAAAGAAAGATTTATTTGGAGATTTATCAGTCGCTTCCTTCCTAAATATAAGTGAAGTCAGTGTTACGACACCGAATGTCGCACTTGTTGGAGAGGAATTACAGGATTTTGGCATTCCGCTCTATGGAAGCTCGAATATCGTTCCTGATGAATTGAATTTTCTTGGTAAGGGAGATACATTTATCGTCCTTGTTCCCCCAGGACGCAGATGGTATTTTTCAAAAAAGATTAGCGAAACACATCCTTTAGAGATTACATTTAAAGATGAACGCAAAATCCATATAAATGAAGAAGGGGAAATCTCCTACTTTGATAAGGGGTGATCGTATGAAATCCTCCGATTTGGAAGGTCTTCTAACACTCGTCCATAACGAAATTGAAATAAAAAAAGATGCGTATTTATTTCAAGAAGGCGATATGGCTGATGGGATTTACTATATCCGCTCCGGAAAAGTTCGAATTGGGAAAGTGACGCCGGATGGCCGCGAGATTGCATTTCAGATTTTTAGCGAAGGCGATATTATATATGAAATTTCTCTGTACGCCGAACCTGCCTCCTATACCGTTCATGCTCGGGCGATTGAGGACAGTATCTGCGCTAAAATCAAAAAAGACGTTCTGGAAGAAAACCTCCTTCTAAAGCCAAGCCTGAATGTAGAATTTATGAAAATGATGAGCCTCCATCATAAAAAAATGCAGTCAAAATTTCGTGACCTCATTTTACATGGAAAAAAAGGGGCATTATATTCAACATTAATCCGTTTGGCGAACAGTTACGGGGTTGAAAAAGAGGATGGCATTCTGGTAGATTTATCACTTACGAATCAAGAGCTTGCCAACTTTTGCGGCATGACTCGCGAGGTCGTCAATCGAATGTTAAGCAGCTTGAAAAAAGAGGGAAAACTTTCAATGCATGATGGAAAAATTCTTATTCATGATTTGGATTATTTAAAGGCAGAAAACCACTGCGAAATATGTCCAATTGAAATATGTAAGATTGATTAAACAAAGGAATTCGGTTTCGATGGAATACGTATCGAGACCGAATTCCTTTTTGTTTTGTGTTGAATGGTTTATTTTCCTCAGCAACCAGAGAAAAGCCTATTAGGCATTTCGACTCTTCGAAAAGAACCCCACTAGACACATGCTATTTTAATTTTTGTCTAAATTTTAACATTGTGCATTTTTTAACATATGGTGTGACTTTTATCACTGTGATGCTTATCACAAAAAAGTACGATTTAGTCATAGACCAGCAATATAGGAGGATGCCAAATGGCCAAGAAGAAAAATCATTCAGACGTTAACCTTAAAGGTACATTAATTAGTGTTTTTGCAGTCGGAATTATTATTTTAGTTATGTGGTTTGCCGTTTATGGTCTTTATGTTGCGAGATAAAAAGGGGAAGCAGGTGAAATCATGGATTTTCATAAGTATGAAAAGATTTGGTTAGTATTCGGTATTATTTCATTGGTCATTTTTTTAAGTATTGTTGGAATCACCGCTTTTGGGCAAGGACATACACCAGCGGGGGGAATGGACATCATTGATCCAGAAAAGGTGCATGAAACAGCACCATTTAATGACCCGGGTGTAAAGCAACTTGATAAAAATACGTATGAAGTGGCAATCGTTGCTAAGGCTTTTGGATATGAACCTTCCGAAATTAAAGTTCCTGTTGGAAAAGAAATTATTTTTACATTAACAAGTACAGATGTTGTTCACAGTTTTACCATAAAAGATACAAAAGTGAACATGATGGTGGTGCCTGGAAGAATTACTCATAAAAGCTACACTTTCGATAAACCAGGGAAATATTTAGTCCTATGTAATGAGTACTGCGGTACAGGTCACCATTTTATGTCAACAGAGATTGAGGTGTATGAACCATGATAGGAATTCAGGATCGTAAGCTCGCTTTATGGAATATCGGAGTAGCATATATTGCATTTATTATTGGAACTTTTTGTGGATTGCTTCAAGTGTTTGTACGAAACAATGCACTCGATCTTCCTACATGGCTGAATTATTATCAAATTTTAACAGCACACGGCGTTTTACTTGCACTTATCTTTACAACATTCTTTATCTTTGCCTTTTTAATCGCCGGAATGAGTAAAACATTAGGAGGTTTTGGACCGAAAGTTAATTTATTCGCTTGGCTAGGATTTATCGTAACGACAATCGGAACAGCACTTGCGACCGTTATGATCATTTCGGGTAAAGCATCCGTTCTCTATACGTTTTACGCACCCTTAAAAGCAAGCGGCTGGTATTATGTCGCACTCGCACTCGTTATTATCGGTACTTGGTTAAGCAGCTTTGCACTATTAGGTCATTATGTTGCATGGAAAAAACGAAATAAAGGTCAGTTAAGTCCATTGTTTGCGTACATGACTGTCGCTACATTAATTTTATGGCTCATTGCTTGTTTAGGAGTAGTCGCAACCGTTGTATTCCAATACATTCCTTGGGCATTTGGTTGGGTTGATACGATTAATGTAGAACTTAGCCGCTCTTTATTCTGGTATTTCGGACATCCGCTCGTTTATTTCTGGCTATTGCCTGCTTATATAGCATGGTATACAGTCGTTCCAAAAATTCTTGGAGTCAAAGTTTTTAGCGATTCTTTAGCTCGTTTATCATTTGTTCTGTTCTTACTTTTCTCTATTCCAGTCGGATTCCATCACCAATTGACAGAGCCAGGGATTTCAAGCTTCTGGAAGTTTTTACAGGTCGTTTTAACATTTATGGTTATTATTCCATCATTGATGACTGCCTTTTCAATGTTTGCGACATTTGAAATTTCCGGTAGAACAAAAGGCGGGGCAGGATTATTCGGTTGGTTTAAGAAACTGCCATGGAGAGACGTTCGCTTCACTTCTATTTTTATCGCGATGGCGTTTTTCATTCCTGGTGGTGCCGGCGGAATCATTAATGCAAGCTTCCAATTAAATGAGCTTGTGCATAATACACTTTGGATCGTTGGCCACTTCCATATTACAGTTGGAACCCCGGTCGCCATGACATTTATGGGAATCAGTTTTTGGCTCATTCCATATTTGACAGGAAGGAAGTTCACAAAACGTTTACAAAAGCTAGCTTTTATCCAAATTGGATCTTGGTCTGTCGGTATGCTTTTAATGTCTACCGCACAGCATATTCTAGGATTATTCGGTGCTCCTAGAAGAACCGCCTACTCCGGGTATAACGGAAATGTGAATGCATTAGAGTGGTTCGACGGCATTTTATCCAACCACGTTACGATGGCAGTTGGAGGAACGATTCTATTCCTATCAGCAATGCTGCTAGTCTACATTGTTGCCAATCTATTATTCGTTGCACCTGAAGCGAAGTTGAAAGAAGAATTTGAGGAATTCCCAATTGCGGAAAGCGATAAATCACATACACCTAAGTTTTTAGAAAACTGGTGGATTTGGATTGGTGTTGCAGTCGTGCTTATTTTGATGGCATACGCATTGCCGCTAAGCCACATGATTCAGCACGCCCCTCCTGGTTCTGGAGGCCATATTACTTGGTAGGAGATGATGAATATGTTTTTCGCTGTTGCTGCTATGTTGATCGTGCTCGTAACTACGACTGTAATCTGTATTGAAGTAAATACTGTTGAAGAAGAGTAGTGAAGAGCGTGGACTGATCGGGTCCACGCTTTTTTTAACATTCTTATGGTCTCATCTACTTAACTTACATCTAGAAATTGTTTTTTTGATTTTACTGGCCAGTTTCTGTAATTACTTATCTTTGTTACAAGTTTACTGGCCGTCGACTTGGATTTACTGGCCGTCGTACCAAATTATTAGGGCATTGTTGGCGAAATCTTCACTGCAGTTTAAGCGCCCCTTCTTTTCATAAAATTATATACTGCCCCTACCATTCCTGCATGGTTTGATAGATTCGCCAAAACGATTTCGGTATTTTTATAGAAAGAAGGTAGTAAATATTTTTGAATCTCCTGTTTAACTTCATTTAAAAATTTCTCACCACGTGATGTAATACCCCCACCGACAATTACCTTTTCTGGATTAAAAATATAGATAAGGTTCGTAATCCCGATCGCTAAGTGCTTGAAAAAGATATCCACCGCATATTTTATTTCTACGTCGCCTCCATCGTACAACTCAAAAATTTCCTTCCCTGTCCAATCACGGTCCTCTTTGTATTTTTGAACAAGATGAATTAACCCTGATACAGACGCAACTTTTTCAAACGGTTCTCCTTCGACTAGCATATATCCCCATTCACCTGCGCTGAATGTGTGTCCAGAATACATTTTCCCATCTATGACAATCGCTCCACCTATCCCGGTCCCGATGGTTAATGCGATAAAATTATTGACGTTATGGCCGCCAAGCCATTGTTCACCCAATGCAGCACAATCAACATCATTTCTTACTTCAACGGGTAACCCGAGTGCCTCTGTGACAAGCCGCTTAATCTCCACTCCTGTATAGTTCGGAATGGTTTCACCGGCTCCAATAATCGCCCCTGTGTGAATATCGACTTGGCCAGCAGTGCTAATCGCAATTCCTTCGACGAAGTGATTTTGCAGCAGGCTTTTTCCTTTGTTAATCACTTTTTCAATAATCGAAAGCCCGCCATGATGCGCTTCTGTATCCATTAAACTATGAAAAATAATGTTCCCTGCCTCATCGACAATTCCGTATTTAATTTGCGTCCCGCCAATATCAAATGCTAAATATTGTTTCATTTTTCAATTCCTTCTACAAATGATTTTGTAATCAATTGTGGCCTTGTAATCGCACTTCCAACAACAACCGACCATGCACCAAGTTCCAACATTTTTTTCGCATCATGTGGTGTATTGATACGTCCTTCCGCAATGACTGGAATTTTCATTGTCTTACATAGTATTTCAACCAAATCAAAATCAGGTCCATCCAGCTTGGGACTATCAGCTGTGTACCCAGATAATGTTGTTGAAAGCAAATCCGCTCCACAGCTAACCGCATATTCAGCATCTTTTACTGTTCCGATATCAGCCATGACAAGCGTATTGCTATACTTGTGAATATAGCTCACCAATTGTTCTAACGTTTCCCCATTCGGTCTTTCACGGATTGTTGCATCAAGTGCTATTACATCTGGGTCAACTTCAAGTAATTCTTTTACCTCTTTTAAAGTGGCTGTTATAAATACTGCACTATTTTCATAGTCACGTTTGACCAATCCAATTACAGGAAGAGCCGTTTTCTTTTTAATAGCCGCAACATCTTTCGCCGAATTACTTCTAATAGCAACTGCCCCACCTTCCTTAGCCGCTTGTGCCATTTTTGCCATGATTTCCGATCCGTGCAGGGGTTCATTTTCAAGGGCTTGGCAGGATACGATTAATTTTTTATGTATGATTTTTAAAAAAGTTTCCTTATCCATTATGTATCCTCCTATACCTGTCAAAAAGAAAGGTAAGTTTTGTATGCATTACTTTTTTTGTTCTTATTATAATTTTACCAATCCAGTGAAAGGGTTGCTAGCGGGGAAGTTACTTCTGGTCTTCCAATAGAATCAAATTAAAGATATTGCTTTTAAATGAGTTTATTAAGCTATAAAATTAATTTTTAAAACGGTGAAATTAATTGCCAATATAAGGCCCAAGGAATGAATAAGATTCCACCTGAAAGCAGCAGAACAAATCGAACCTTTTCAGTAAAAAAGAATGCTGAACGTCTTTTCCAGAAAGATATTGCTAGAAGGATTACTAGCAAACAGATTGAAAAGGACATGAGCTGTAATATGATCCAGGGTAGTGGACGTCCAATCACGACTGGCCCATATTCATTTGTAATCATCGTATAACCAAAATATCCAAAAAAGCTAAGCGTTGTAATCGTTCCGAGCATACTTAACATACGAGCATACACATAAATACTCGTTTTTTTAGTTGGCAATTGCTGTTTTTGATACAACCTGATGAATGAAAATCCAAAATAACTTAAAAAGAGAAACAACTGTCCAATCATATATCCGAGATGTAGCCATGCTGAATCATACCAAGATAATTTAATAATCCCGCTTGGTGAGTTTCGGTCTTGTACTGGAACTTTTCCAATGATTTGTTGCTTGGGAATTTGTTCATTTAATACATTGGCAACCCAGGTTGTCATGGATTCGGGGTATTCAAGAGCTAATTCTTCAGACGAAATAAAACCATCCGACGAAACTCGCATGTCATGGTTAGCCTCTGAAATGAACTGAATTGTGTATTGTTCATTGCCACCACGTTCTAGTGCTTTTTGAACTATCTTGTAACTTTCGACTGCAGGTGCTGTACGATCATTTTCACCCCATAATGCCAAAATCGGCTGCTTTACTTGCTCAAAAGGGGGAATCGGATTGTATGTTGCTTCCGCAAAGAAACCAGCTGAAATGAAAAATCGCATTCCGTTTCGAGTGAGCGCATGAATAACCGAGTTTGCCTGAACACCTTTGTGACGAAGTTCGTTTTCTATAGCCCACGCTGTTTGTTGTATCGGTGGTACCCCACTTGCACCTACCGTAATGACAAAGGCTACATCTTCGGTTTGTGCTGCTGCCAAAGCTGCCACTCCTCCCCCTTCACTAAGTCCCCATAATCCAATTTGAGTAGACTCTATATCGGCTCTAGACTTGAGGGCATCTACTGCTGAAAGGACATCCTTGGCCAATAATGAATGCGATCTTGAGTTTTCTCCCATTCCCGTTGCGCTATATCCTTCCGTTCTTTTGTCATAAATAAATGCGGCAATCCCCGATTTTGCAAATACCTCTGCTTCGGTTCTGTAGTCTTCACGTGGATGTGCTCCAGCACCATGAATAAGGATGATCACTAGGTGAGGACCAGCTTCATCAGGAATTAATAGAGTACCTTTCATGACTAAATTGGAACTATGAAACTGAATACTCTCTTCATGAAAACCTTCTGAATAGGCAGTAACATTCCCATATTGAAAGAAAATGATAGAAAATATCATGTAGACGAATGTAAATTTTGCCATTTTTTTCAAAAAAGAAATCTTATACTTCATCGTACAATTTCCTCCTTTCGCCTAAAACTACATTAAAATGAAAGACAGACTAATAAAAAGATTCC
>NZ_JAIAZY010000072.1 GCF_019459225.1 Bacillus sp. IITD106 | reverse complement strand
CTTGTCCAAATTCTGGAGCTGCAAAAAACATCTTGAAATGTTTCAAACCAGCCCAAGGACTGTCTGCAATCCCTTTGAAAATGTTGTAATCCTTAAAAGCCATAATTATTCCGTACATCGGAATGTAACTAAAGATAAAGATGAAAATGATTGCCGGGATAACCATTAATTGGAGTTCCCATTGATTCAGTAGTCTTAAGAAGACTGATTTCTTTTTTGGCACTATCAATACATCTTTATTTGCAACTGCCTTTTCCATATCGTCCCCCCATTTACCCTGTAAAAATATAATAAATTTTTGTTATATCAAAAATAATTACTTATTGTTAATTTCTCTAATTCTATTTAACTAACAAGTTATGAGCATATCTATTTTTTTACTATGGAAGTATCCAACTTTATAAGAAATTCTTATTTTGATAGATACGGCAGTTTTTCTTTTAAGTAGTTAATGCTAATTTCAATGCTTTCAAATGGGGTTTTACGACTAGCATCTTGCTCTACGATCCACCACTTTACATTTGCTTCTTCGCCAATATTTAATACTGCTTCAACATCTACTCCACCTGTACCAAGCTCAGCAAAAAACTTTTCTTCATCAGTGGTCATGTCTTTTAAATGAACGAGTGGGGTTCTGTTTTGATATTTTTTAATCCATTCAACAGGATTTTCCCCAGCTTTTGCTAACCAATAAATATCTAATTCTGTTTCTAAATTTTCAGGACTTACGTCATCAAATATGCTTTCAAGCGCTGTTCTTCCATCAGACAAACGCTCAAGTTCAAAATCATGATTATGATAGCAAAGTGTTATGCCTTCTTTGCGGCATTCTTCTCCCGCTTTTTCCAAGAATGAAATAAGTTCTTTATAATCTTTTTCACTTCTACGATCCGGCATGAGGAAAGGGCAAACAATATAGCTGCTTCCTAAAATCTTTTGTTCTTCAATCACTGCTGCTAAATCGCTTTCTAAAGCGTCAAGAGAAACGTGACTTGAGGCAGCTTTAAGGCCATACTCGTCAAGCAGTGCTCTTACTTCCTGTACTTCTAGTCCGCCATATCCAGCAAATTCAACACCATCAAAACCTAATTCAGCAACTTTTTTCAGAGTCCCAGCAAAATCTTGAGCGCTTTCATCTCGTAAAGTGTACATTTGCACAGCTACTGGAATCGTTCTCATTTTACATCCCCATTTCTATTAATTGTCATAATGCAGACTTTTCGGCATCTCTGAAATTCTAACGGTGAAATAAGAAGATTTATTATTTTAAAATATTTAAAAAATAATTCTAAATCTACTTATTTTAAAAAATCCGCATTAAAAATCCGTTGAAAAAATTCATTCTATTAAACGTTTTCAAATTGAAAATATTTAATTTTAGTTAATCGTTTCAACTGATGTAATTGTATACCATATTTTTCATTCTTTCAATACATATTTTTCTCTTTATTATCTTTTTTTGTCGAAAATATATTTCTAACACTTGATATTATACAGATATTTCGACATTTATCTACTATATTTTAAAAAATTATTTTAAACGATTAACTTATTTCTCATATTATAGTAAAATAGTTATTACCATGAAAGCGGTGTCATGTTATATTATTTTTGGAGGTGAAAAATAGTGGTAGGTATGAAAGACATTGCTAAAAAAGCAGGCGTCTCCATCGCGACAGTGTCCTATGCACTTAATGGAAGTACTAAAATCCCAGAAGCGACTAGAAAAAAGATTCTGGAGATTGCTAACAATTTACATTATGTTCCAAACGCTGCAGCACGATCATTAAAGAAACAAGAAACAAAAATCATAGGTATATTTTTTATTCTTGATTATAGCGGGAGCTTTTTCGGTCCCATTTTGCAAGGGATTTATGAATCGCTTTCTGATACAGATTATGAAGTAATTGTTTGTTATGGAGAAAATTCACACCGGTTTTTGCCCGAACAGGTTATTGATGGGGCGATTATTCTTGATGCGGGCTTTTCTAGTGAAGAATTGATTAAACATGCTAATCAAGGTCATAAAATTGTCGTCTTAGATCGAGAAATCGATCATCCTAATATTAATCAAATATTGCTTGATAATAGCAGCGGAGCAAAGTTAGCAATTGACTACTTACTTAAACATGGACATAAAAAATTGTATATCGTTAAAGGACACGAAGATGCCTATGATGCTAATGTTCGCCTTTTTGCTGTAAGAGAAGAACTTAAGCTTCATAAAGATATTGAGTATTATGAAATTGAAGGTGCATTTGACAAGCAATCCGGGGAGCTTGCTGCGGAAAAAATGGTTCAGGAATATAGTGAACCAGCTGCGGTCTTTTGTTTAAACGATAATATGGCGATAGGGATGTATGATTATCTTTCAAAAACAAATTATCGTGTAGGTGAACACTTCCATATTATTGGATTCGATCATACTGAACTTTCTCAGTACGTTACTCCAAAGCTAGCTACAGTTGATTATTCTAAACGTAAATGGGGAGCATTAGCGGCAAAGAATTTATTAAAATTACTTTCCAATCAAAATGTAGCAAATGAAATGATACCCGTTTCACTAATTCAAGGTGAATCTGTACAGAAGATAAAAAAAGAAGTATTAAGCTAAAATGATGGACAAGGGGAAAATTAGACCTTGTCCATCACCAAATTTATTCTATCCATTTATCGCATCTACATATTTCTTCGCTAATTCAGTTAACCCTGAAAAATTTCGCTTTTCTATCATAGCTTTATCAATAATATTACTTCCAATCCCTACACCAATAACACCAAGCTCAAAATAATTTCGGATGTTACTTAGATTCACTCCACCTGTTGCAATCATTTTCACATTAGATAAAGGAGCTCTAATTTCCTTTAAATAATTGAAACCAAGGGATTCCATCGGGAACAGTTTAACTGCTTTTGCACCCGCCTTTAATGCTTTCATTATTTCAGTGGGGGTCATCACTCCAGGGAATATTTCTATTCCATGCTCACAAGCACGTTCGACTACCTCTTCATCAAGATTTGGCGTAACGATATATTGAGCACCTGCCTGAATTGCATCGGCTGCCATTTCTGTATCTAATACCGTTCCTGCACCAATAAAAACGTCATCATGTTTAAAATGATTCCGCCATTTGGAAATGATTTCCAATGCCCCTTCTGTATTCATTGTTACTTCTATTAAGCGGATTCCTCCTTCAACTAACGCTTCGGCAATCGGAATGCTGTCTTCTTGTTTTATCCCTCTAACGATAACAATGATTTTCTCTTTTTCTACGTTTTTTACTATACTCATAGGAAGTTCTACCATTCCGCTATACTCCCGTCTCGATGACGCCATACAGGATTTTTCCAGTCATGCCCTATTTCGGCCATCCTCCGGACATATTCCTCGTCTACTTCAATTCCAAGTCCTGGACCTTCTGGTATTGTGACGTGACCTTCTTTATATGAAAATACAGTTGGATCTTTAATATAATCCAATAAATCATTTCCTTGATTATAATGGATGCCTAAGCTTTGTTCTTGAATGAATGCATTGTGTGCCGTCGCATCCACTTGTAAACATGCAGCAAGTGCGATTGGTCCAAGCGGGCAATGTGGTGCAACCGCAATATCATACGCTTCCGCCATTGAAAAGATTTTCTTACATTCCGTAATGCCACCAGCATGGGAAAGATCTGGCTGAATAATATCTACATAGCCATCGTGCAATACATGTTTGAAATCCCAGCGAGAAAACATTCTTTCACCTGTTGCGATTGGAATATTTGTTGAACTTGCAATCTCTCTAAGTGCTTCATTATTTTCAGGCAGAACTGGTTCTTCGATAAACATCGGGCGAAATGGCTCTAATTCCTTTGCTAGTATTTTGGCCATCGGTTTATGTACTCGACCATGAAAATCAATTCCAATTCCTAATTCCTCACCAGCGGCATCCCGTACAGCCGCAATTCTCTCGACAGCCTCATCAATCTTTTTGTAGGAATCAATGTATTGAAGCTCCTCTGTTCCGTTCATCTTTACGGCCGTAAAACCATTATCAACTGCCGCTTGAGCTGCCAATCCAACATCTACTGGCCTGTCCCCTCCTATCCACGAATATACACGAATCGATTCCCGACAAGCTCCCCCTAACAATTGATAAATGGGTGTTTGCAGAAATTTACCTTTTATGTCCCACAATGCCTGGTCAATTCCAGCAATTGCGCTCATAATAATAGGACCACCACGGTAGAAACCAGATCTGTACATGACATTCCAGTGATCTTCAATTCGTAAAGGATCTTTCCCAATTAAGTATCCCATTAATTCTTCTACACACGTCTTTACAGTTGCTGCTCTTCCTTCAACAATTGGCTCTCCCCATCCAACAATTCCTTCATCCGTTTCAATCTTCAAGAAAAGCCATCTCGGGGGAACTTGAAAAAGTTCAAAACTAGTAATCTTCACTTTATATTCACCTTTTCTCTCGCAAAGTGTAAATCATAGCATTCTTATCTAGTTCATTTGGCTACGCTTTCATAACAATACAAGCCCATTGCTTCAATAATGGACAATTAGTTTTTTAGTCCAAAATAAATTTGGCCATTGCTAAATGCGCTGAACCTATCAAACCCGCAGAATCACCAAGACTACCAAGCAGCAAATTTGGCATCTCATTATTTGCATAATGATTTTCAAAAACCTCTTGAATCGGATCTAATATAAACTTTCCAGCAGATGCAGCTCCTCCACCAATAATGATGGCCTCTGGGTTTAATAAAAACGTTGCCGTTAAAAGTTTATTAGCCAAAGTTTTACCTACAAATTCAAATATTTCAATGGCAACTGCATCATTTTGTAAACATGCCATATATACATCCTTTGAAGTAATCGTACCATCGTTAGCTTTTAAAATCGTTTCTTTCTTATCTTGGACTGCATCTTGTGCTAACCTGCTAATCCCACTGGCAGATGCGATCGTTTCCAAGCACCCTACTTTTCCACAATTACAACGATAATTAACCCCTGAAACTGGATCGTGTCCTAATTCTCCAGCATAAAAATTGGAGCCTATCACCATCTGACCATCTATCATTACTCCGGCGGCCATACCCGTCCCTAACGTAATACAAATTATATTTTCAGCACCTTTACCACTTCCTGCCAACGCTTCTCCACGCGTATAGTTACGTACATCATTATCAATAAATACTGGAACGCTCAACCTTTTCTCCATTTCTAATGCAAATGGGACTTCCTCGTAACCTAAATTGACTGCCCTGATGACGATTCCAGTGTTTGGATTAACTTTTCCAGGAACACCAATTCCAACACATGATACATTATTTTTAAAACCATTCTTTTCGGCAAGCATATTAACTTCGTCGGCAATTAAATCGAAAAATTCTTTTGGATTATTTGTCTTTTCGGGAAAATATGGCTTCAGAGTAGGAATACTTACTTTTTCAAGTAATTTCAAATCAGCATTAAAGATTCCAATAACAGTATTCGTCCCCCCGATATCAATTCCGATTACTCCCTTGTCCATGCAAACGCCTCTCTTCAATTTTTTTCTTATTATAATGAATTTTATCATGGTAATGATTATTCAAGCAATTCACTCTTATCAATTCCTTTTATTACCCCATCTACATAAAATAAACTAAAAGTATATGTTCAAAATGGCGCCGAATTAGAAGCAAGAAGATTGAGACAGCGCAGTTTCGAGCAGCGGAATGTATGCATTTAGATACATGAGCAGCGGAGAAACAAGCCAACGAAGAGATTCGCTGCTTATAATTTGGTGACTTTTTGAACATCCTCTAAAATGATTTTACAAAAAGGACTGAAAAGAAAATTGGAAACAATCATTTTTATTGGCTGTAATAAAATCGGAACGAGCAAGGAGGCGTTGTCGGCTGCAAAAGAGATGGGCTATTGTATCGTGTTATTTACAAACAGAAAAAATCTTCAGTTTTCCAATGTTGATACTATCATTTATACGGAGAATCTATTTAATGAAAGAATAATTTTAGATGAGATTACAAAATTGGAGGAGCAAGGAAAACATATTCGCGCGTGTTTAAGTTTTATCGATCCCTATGTCTCATATGCCGCGAATCTTTCTAAGAAACTCGGATTGGTGCAACTATCGGTAGACTCCCTTTCCTTAATGGAAAATAAAATAATGTTTAGGGAAAAGCTTAAACATCTCCCTTCCTCCCCTTCCTACTCAATCGTAGATCCATCTACTCCACTAAATGTAATCAACAACATGAACTTTCCGCTGATTGTTAAAAGCCCTATCTCAAATGGATCCAAGGATGTTATTTTCGTAGATTGCATCGAAAAATTAAAAGCTGGCATCCAAATTTTACAAAAAAAGGATTCCTCCTCCTCTATTTTAGTAGAGGAATACCTAGAGGGGACACAATATTTAATTGAAATAATCGTATACAATGGTGAAATATCAATCGCAGCCATCATTAAACAAGAAGTTGTAAACGGAGGAAAATTTATCGTAATTGGCTACCAATATCCTTCCGGACTAAAAAATGAGGTAAAAGAAAAGTTAGTTAAGGCTATTGAGAACATCGTTGAACAACTCGGATTGACAAATGGTGCATGTCACTTAGAAATGAAGTATGTGCAAGATCATTGGAAATTAGTAGAGATTAATCCAAGAATGTCTGGAGGATATATCAATCAAATGATTGAATTAGGTACTGGCATACATCTTATTAAAGAAATTATTAAATTGAATTTGGGTGAACAGCCATCTCTTATTCCTACTAAAAATGACCATGTATATTCACGATATGTCACAATCAAATCAAGAGGGACACTCCTTAAAGTTGTTGGAAAAGAAAAAGCTTTGAAACATACAGGAGTAAAACATGTTTATATCATGCCTAATGAAGGAGAAGTGTTAACGGAGCCCTACTCTATGGGAAATCGTTACGCATGCGTAATAGCTGTTGGAGAATCCATTGATGCTGCAAAAGGAAACGCCATAAATGCCGCAAAAGAAATACAATTTTATCTAGACCCCTTTTAAAAATAGGAATAAAACCTAGGTCTATAATTTCACCATCCCTTCTTACTTTCAATATTATATTACTAAGGACCAACGGGGGGAGCTGACATAATTTGAAGCAAACTATATGCAACGCACTTAGCGAATTAAAATCATTACAGGACTTATTAACAGAATCCTCATCGAAATACTTTGGCAGCAAGCTTTCTGAGTTAGTCGGTGTAGATACAATCCCTTTCGTGATGTATACAAATGAAGGGTTGTTAAAACGGGTAGGAAAGGATAAATCAAAGGATAAGGAAACCTTTATGACAAGTTTTTTTCGCATCGAGTCCATCAATCAAGATAGATATGAAGCGCAAGTTTCTTTACTACGACCCTTAGACATAAAAGGAAAAGATACCCTTTCGATGAATGATCTTATAAAACTAAAGAAAACCAACACATTTACAACGATTGATTTATCCAATATTCATGGTATCCAACCATTAGATGTAGATTATGTAAAAAGAAAAGTCATTATTGAACCAAAATATTAATTCGCTAATTTCACCCTTGTATACCAACAGGGTGATTTTTTAATTCTCGCTTCGATCATCACAAAACTAAACGTCTGTCAGTTTCAAAATTAAAAGGAAATGAATCTAATATACAAGGATTCAAGAATGATAAAAGGAGATTATTCAATGACATTGATAGGAATGTTACATCATCGGAAAGATCCAAATACGGTCATTAAGTCATATGCATTCGCGGCTGTGGCTAAAGCGGAAGGAGCGAAATTCTTCTATTTCTCCCCTGGAAAAGTCAATTTTTCTAATCATACGATAAGGGGACAAGTGTACGAAAACGGAGAGTGGATAGAGCGGACTATGCCTTTCCCGGATGTTATTTATAATGCAGGAAGTCCAGAAAAATTAGCAAGATCAAAAGACATAGTACAAAAATTAAAAGAAAAAATTCCTTTTACTACTCATTCAATCGGAAATAAATGGAATGTGCAGCAGCGACTTAAAGAAGCAAAGGAATTTGCTAATTATCTGATTCCCTCAGAAATCATTAAATCTGCTGATAGCTTTTTTAAATTCATTGCTGCATACGATAAAGTAGTATTTAAACCCATTGATGGCCGCAAAGGGAAAGGTATCTTATTCATCACTAAAAAAGCAAAAGGCTTCCATGTACAAACTAATTCAAACAGTAAATTTTATACGTCTCAACAACTTAACGCCCTTATTAAGCAAAAATTAACAACCGGTACTCACATATTGCAGCCATATATAACCTCAGTTACGAAGACAGGGCAGGTATATGATTTTAGACTTCATGTTCAAAAAAATGGAGAAGGAAAATGGGTGATCACCGCCATATATCCACGAATTGCACCAAAGGGATCCATTATTGCAAATATCAATAATGGTGGCTATACAAATTATTTAGAACCATTTTTAGAACAAGAATTTAAACAGGAAGCGTTTAATATTAAACGAACACTTGAACATTTTTCCCTGTCCCTTGCCAAGCATTTGGATGAACTGCAAATGAAACTTTATGGGGAAGTAATTGATGAAATTGGCATAGATGTCGGGCTGGATAAAAACAATAAAATCTGGATTTATGAAGTGAATTGGCGTCCAGGCTGTCCACCTGCTTTTTATTTGGAGTTGGATGTTGTTACGAATACGATTCGATATGCCATGTACTTAGCTAATAATCAAAAACCATTAAAAGCGAAAATAGGGCAATTGAAAAAGGAGAGGAATGAATCAAAAGTGGCTAAAACTTCAAAGATTACAAAAGCGGAAATTCCTATAATTGCCATTACAGGAAGTGCAGGAAAAACAACATCAAAAGCTTTCCTTGCATCTATTTTATCGAAAAAATGGAATGTGTTTGAATCCAAAGATTATTGGAATACGACAGAACATACAAAACAACATAAGGAGCTAATCAACTCATCTCATGAAGCGGTCGTTTTAGAATATGGAATGGCCTATCCTGGGGTTATTACTGAGCATTGTAGAATTATTAAACCAAACATTAGTATTGTGACAAATATTGGCTTAGCTCATGTAGGAAACTTTAACAGTGATATACGAGGAGTAGCTCACGCAAAGTCAGAGCTAATACACGGTATGGATCAAACAGGATTACTAGTAGTAAATAAAGATGATGCAAATTCTAGATATTTGGAGACTCATAGATTTAAAGGAAAAATCATTACTGTTGGAATAAAATCTCCAGCAGACTATAGAGCATATGACGTTAGATATGCTAAAGAAGGCATGCAATTTAAAATAAGATTGCATGGAAAAGTGCAGCAACTATTTATTCCGATCTTAGGTGAACATCATGTTTATAATGCCCTTAACGCCATCGCTGTCGCGGACCAGCTAGGATTTTCACCTTTGGATATAAAAGCAGGCTTAGTCTTCAAAAAACCACCAAGAAGATTGACAATCTATAATTGCAAAAATAATATTACCGTTATTGATGATACTGTTCATTCCCACCCGCAAGGTGTACGTGCCGCGATTGATGTCCTTTCCAATATTGGTAAACATCGCACCATCGCCATTATCGGACAAATGAGGGAATTAGGTGACTTAAGAGAGGCGGAATATCGTAAAGTTGGAGAGTACGTTACGAACAAGAAGATAGACTACTTAATCACATACGGTTTTAGAACAGATGAAATTAGCAACCACGCCAAAGCAAAAGGATTCCCTTCAGAAAGAGTTTTTCATTTTACAGATAAAGACAAATTACATGACCTTTTGCCAAAAATCATTAGAAAGAATGATACGATATTAGTAAAAGGGGCTAGCAAAACAAACATGTTTGAAACGGTAAAGTTTTTAGATAAAACATATGGCTAAAACAGAAAGAACAGAGGACACCATCTTAATTGGTGTCCTCTTTTAAATGAAATGTAATTTCGCTTGCAGCTTTTTTAGCAAGTCTTTTTGCTTCATCTATACTTTTCCCTTTTGTGATCACATACGCGTATCGATGCCCTAGAGATAATGGAGGTGTAAGCCTGGCCCCTTTTCTTGGCTTAATAAACACTTCTACTACTCCTTCTGATCTTTGGGCTCTTTTTCTTCCAGTAACCTTTTCTAATATTCCTTTTTTAGTAACAATTAAGTACTGTGTATAAACATGATTTTTTTCTTTCCTCTCCAAAGAAGGAGTTTCTCCTAAAAATAATTTCAGTGATTCCTCTACCAGGTTATAACCAAACGCCGCCTTTAGCATGCTATTCATGGCTCCACCGGATATTCGAGGATTAATCTCAATTAACTTTAATCCATTACTCGTATTTCTAAACTCAATATGGAGAACACCATTCTTAATGTTGAATTTTGAGACGACAGAATTCAATAGCCTCTCAATACGATTCTTTAAACGAACTGAAGGTTCTACTATAACCCCGTACCCCGTAATGATAAATCTTCGCCCTCTAATAATATCCTGTTCGATAATCCCGGCTATCATAATCTTATTGTTATGGACAATGGCCTCAACTAAGTATTGTTTTCCTTCAACATACTCTTCAACAATCATTGGCTCATCAGGATTTTTCTCTTGCAAGCTTAATGTATGCTTTTTTAATTCTGCTTTATTAGCAGCATATATCACATCCTTAGAACCAGTTGATTTCGGGAACTTCACAATGAGCGGATAATTCATTTTCTCACTGATCGTATCTATCGATTCCCCCGGTTTTAATATAAAAAATTTCGGTGTATAAGATTTTTCTTTTAGAAACGACCTTGTTTCCTCTTTATTTTCCATTATTTGAATAGCTTTGGAAGATGTATAGTTTTCACAAAATTCATCACAAAGCAGTGAAGCGATACGAACATTAGAATCAAGAAAACTTACAATTGTTTTGATATCATGTCCTCTTTGCTTCAATTGGTTAATTTCCTTTTTCATCTCAGAAAAGTTTTCAGTATCAATTAAGATCATTTCATGAACATCGGTATACTCTTCCCTTTGTTGAATCTGCCGCTCTTTTTTCGTAAAAAGAACTGTAAAGTACCCTAATTGTTCTGCAGCTTTGATTGCCTCCCTACTTGATCCGGATTTATTTGTACCTATAAAGATTATTGTTTTCAAACGGCCCACTCCCTAATAAGCTTCAATAAAACTAACTCGCTATATATTTATGAAACAAACCGTTTAATGTATAGTTTCCTATCATGAGAGGCCGATTAATACGAAAATTAGTCGTTTTACGGATTAAGATAAAAGTTGTATTTTACCTATGGATAATCGTACAAGCAAGATGTTAAGCCAAACATATTATGTCTAACGTGAAAGGAGTGTATTTTCATAATGAAACCCCTAGAGGTTAGACAAATTATAACCATCCTTTCTGGGAAATTGCTTCACGGATCTGATGATATTATTATTCAACATGGTGCATATCGTCAAAAACAAATTAAGAATAAAAATACGATTTTCTTTTCAAAAAGAAGAACTTTTGATAGTGAAAGTTTAAATGAATATTTTCCTCTTGTCCTAGTTACGGATCAAAAGTTTGACAAATCTATGCAAATGGATGGTTTAACTGTAATTAAAGTAACAGATTTAGATAAGGCATATTGGCAGTTTGTACATTATTACCGAAGTCTTTTTCAATTACCTGTCATCGCTGTTACAGGGACATCAGGAAAAACAACGACGAAAGAAATGATTAAGCATATCCTTTCTTTTGATAAAAAGATTGCAGCTACAAAAAATACGAGTAATTCTCGTACCGCACATTTGCAATACCTTTTAAGTATCGATGATGATACGGAAGCAGCAGTTTTTGAAACAGCTGTCGGCGCTCCAGGCGATGTATTAAATGCAAGTGAATATTTCAAACCATCTATAGGAATCATTACGAATATTGGTGCACATCATTTGAATTATTGTAAATCTCCTGAAGAATATATTAAAGCTAAAGGAGAAATGGCTGCTGCACTTGATCAAAATGGTGTCTTAATACTAAATGCAGAAGATGAAAATAGTAAAAAGATTGATTTACAACATTTCCAAGGTCGAATAATCAAAGTTGGAAAAAGTTCTTCCAGTCATTATAAAGCTAAAGATATTAATTATAATAATGATGGTATGGAATTCATTTTAGTTTATCGACAAAAAGAATATCCGATTTTCGTCCCTGGATTAGGAGAGCATCAAGTGTACAATGCTCTTGCCGCCATTGCAGCAGTTCATCAAATTGGAATTGCTCCAACAGAAGCAGCACTTCGCCTTAAAACGTATCGTAAATTCAATAAGCAGCTTCAAGTATTGGACGGTTTAAATGGTTCCACCATTTTAGATGATACGTGGAGCATTACAACAACCTCACTAGAAGCAGCTCTCAAAGTATTAGATGAAATTGGAAAAGGAAAAAAAAAGGTTGCCATTTTAGGTACAATTACTGATTTGGGATCATGGGGATATGTTATCCATAAACAAGCAGGCGAAATAGTAAATAATCATGATGTCGATATACTTATTACGATCGGTATGCACGCAAAAATAATAGCAGAGCAAGCTGTGAAAAGTGGTTTTAAATCTAAAGTTTATACATTTAGTAATAGTATTCTAGTTTTAAGGTTATTAAAAAAAATAGTCGATAAAAATACCATTGTGTTGATTAAAGGAGATATGTATAGTAAAACGATCATTGACTTAGCAGCGAAAATTCGAGAAAAGTAGACTACGATAAATGTACTATCTCCTGTACTAGGCTGCAATTAAGCATAACTAGTTAAAACTCTGTAAAATTTTAGAAAGATAGGTGACAAATTTTTTACCTTATTTGGAACAACTCACGGTCTTCAAATCAAAATAATGAAAACATCAGGACAGATAAAACCACAAACTTGGATTTGTGGTTTATTATTTATAGAAAGTATTAT
>NZ_JAIAZY010000071.1 GCF_019459225.1 Bacillus sp. IITD106 | reverse complement strand
CAATAAAATAACTCGCTATTAAAAAGCGAGTTATACTTTTTATAAATCAAAATCTAAGCTTTCCTTCTTTTCTGAATGTCCTTGCTGCTGCTTTTTATTTGAATAATTACTCGTCATCTTTTGTATTTTTTCAAAAGCTGTTGGTGCCAAATCAATCATTTTTTCTAATAAGTGTGTGTTTTGTTCTAAATGAAGCATGTTTACACCGTGTTTATTTACAACTAAAAATGCAATAGGCGTAATAGATACCCCGCCTCCACTTCCTCCTCCAAACGGTAAGTATGAGTTTTGTCCTTCTTCATCTTCTGAACCTCCACTAGAAAAGCCGCCATCTGAGCTTCCACCTGATTTAAACTCACTTCCGCCCATTGCAAAACCAAATCCAACTTTGGAAACTGTTAAAATGACTCCTCCGTCAGGTGTTTCAACTGGATCGCCAATAATTGTATTGACATCGATCATTTCTTTCAGATTTTCCATTGCCGTTGTCATGACACCTTGAATTGGATGCTCATCCATTAATGCTCCTCCTGTTCGTCCTTTGATTTCGCCTCTCAAGATAAGAGGATTTTTGGTGTTTTTTCCATTCTTTATACAATTTAATCCCAGCTACCATAGCTTTTCCTGTTTTTATATCTACCATACATCGTATATATGTCTCGGCGGAAAGTCCTTGAAAATCTGGCACAACTGATATGACTGGCCTATTTTTAAATGTTAAAAAACTTCTTGTATACGATAATATTGCACCTTTAATCCCCCAAATCGCACCTGCTACTGTTCCGGTATTTGCAGCATCACCCGTTCCAATATTCGTGTGCCATTCAAAAATAAGAATTCTTATCTTGCGCAAAAACGAAAGAAATATATGTAAATAAGGCCCAGCATCTTTTTTCATTGATTTCATGGATGAAAGCTCATCGATATGATCGTTTATTTCCTCTATAGCTTTTTGTGAAAATAAATCATCGCTCGAAAACTTCTTTTTTATACGGATTAGTCCGAAAAAAGTCGTAATAGAAATTTTTATATACGTCTCCGACTTGCTAAATAAAACACATACTTCAATTTTGATTTTCATAAAAAATATCAATAAAAATAAAAGCAACAATAGCAATAGAAGGCCGCAAATAATAGGAAGAGTCATATCATCCCTCCGGCCATCATTATTTCCATCTGATAATAAAATAAACCCGCTTACGAATAAGCGGGTTCAATAATTATCGTTTTTTCATGAATGACAGTGGTATCAGCAAAAATGTCATGTAAACCTTGTTTTTTCGGCGTGAATGCGACTACCGCATACAAAAAATTAAAAGTAGCAGAAATATAGCGGCCTATCCCTTCTCTAAAAATCACGGTTCCCCATGTTAATTTTTCCTCTTTAAGTGGTATCACTTTTAGTCCAAATACCATTTTTCCGAGAGTTTGACTGAAAAACTTTGTCATTAAAATAAAATACAAATAAAATATAACTCCCGCTGTTATTCCGTACGGAGAGATGATACCTGAATCAGAAAGGGAAATACCAATACCCCGAAAAATGGGCTTTACGAGAATTCCATTTATGCTGAAAATAATAGCACCGTCAAGCAAATAAGCCCAAAACCGCATCCAAAACCCTGCATAGTGATAGGACGCAAATGGGGGTTTAACTTCTTCAACAATTTGATTTTCCATTTTGTCTTTCCCCCTTCCTATTCAGAGTATAAGTACATAAGTCTAGGTGAATTTGGTTTCGATAATAGATTAACAATCCCTGTCATTTCCGCCTGTTTTCCACCAAATTTTTGAGCGGCCATACTAAATAGCGAGCCAAGCCCTGCATTAGATGTGTAGCGAACCACTTGAGCTCCGGCTAATTTATGATCTTTTTTCATTTGCTCAATCACATCTTCCTGATAACCGAAATCATCAATCAACCCAACCTCTTTCGCTTGTCTTCCGTCATAAATTCTTCCATCCGCAAGTTTGCGTACTTGATCTTCCGGCATCCCGCGCCCATCTGCGATGATTTTTACGAACTGATCATAAGAATTCTTCAACATGGATTGTAGGATATCTTCCTCTTCCTTTGTCATGTGTCGATATGAGCTCATAATATCTTTGTATGGACCGCTCTTAATCGTCATAAAGTCGACCCCATATTTTTCAGCGAGATCACTGATGTTGACACCTTGCATAATAACCCCGAGGGAACCTGTCAATGTTTCGGGACTTGCAAAAATTTTATCGGCAGGTGCGGAAATATAATAGCCGCCAGAGGCTGCCATCGATCCCATTGAAACGTAAATAGGCTTCTTCGTTTCTTCCTTAATTTGAACGAGTTTATGATGAATTTCGGCTGACTCGTTCGTTCCACCGCCTGGTGAATTAACACGAAGAACAATCGCTTTTATACTTTTATCATCCTTTACTGTATTTAATTGCTTCATAAATTCTCTATGTAAGTAGCCATTCGTTGAAAATATGGAGGCAGAGTCCCCTGTATCTTGAATGACACCATCCACTTCCAATACCGCAATTTTATTAGCAGGATTACCTGTTTCAACAATCTCCTCTGTAAATGCTTTATTTGCAGAAAAGTTTTCTCCAAACACCTTAGAAAAATCTGAAAAAATAAAGGCGCTTGCCATGTTGACTATACTAGATACAAAAAGAACTGCGGCAGCGATTCCTAGGGCCGCCCAACGTTTTCCATTCATCTGTTTTTCCTCCTTTTAGTGCGTTCCCACATGTATATACGTCTCTTTCTTTTAAATAGTTTCATACTAATGATAAAATAATACATAAGACTCATTATTCTCGAAAATTCTTTACTTAAGTGTGGTAAAAACTTCAAGGGGGATATTTACAATGGAACAGCGCAATAAAATTTTCTTTTTCCATAAAAATAGTCCAGGCAGTATTGAAAAAATTTCAGTCCTTAAAGAGCTTGCTGAAAGATATGGATTTAAAATTGTAAACAATTCGCAAGAAGCAAATCTCATTGCTAGTATTGGCGGAGACGGCACATTTTTACAGGCTGTTCGAAAAACAGGATTCCGACAAGATTGTCTTTATGCAGGAATCCAAGACGATGGAATCCAAGGCCTGTATACTGATTTTCATACTGATAACTTACACGATATGATTGATGCCATGACAACTGAAAAAATTGAAGTAAGACGTTATCCAATTATTAAAGTAAATGTTGATAATGAAGGCTCATTTTATTGTTTAAATGAATTTACAATTCGATCAGGAATCATTAAAACACTCGTCCTGGATGTTTTTATCGATGGCTTGCATTTTGAAACATTCCGGGGTGATGGAATGGTAATCGCCACACCGACAGGAAGCACGGCTTATAATAAATCAGTCAAAGGTGCCGTAGTCGATCCACTTCTCCCGTGTCTCCAAGTGAGTGAAATGGCATCCCTAAACAATAATCGCTATCGTACACTCGGTTCACCGTTTATCCTTAGCGAAGGCAGAAAGCTATTATTAAAAGTTGTTCAAGATGGGAATGACTACCCTACAATGGGAATGGACAATGAGGCACTGAGCACCCAGCGCGTTGAACAAGTTGAAATTCTTTTATCTGACAGACGAATCAAAACAGTAAAATTAAAAAACAACTCATTTTGGGAAAAAGTAAAACGGACGTTTTTATAATTTATAAAAAAGCGAGGATCTAACCTAAATGGCTAGATTCTCGCTTTTTTAACCTGAAAAGAGAATTATTTCATGCGATTTTTTTTCGATTTCTCCCTTTAACGTAGTTCCAATTGAAAGAAGATAAAGTTACTAGAGCTAGGGCACTCCATATAAAAGCAAAGGCAATAAGACGTGTTACTCCAAACGGTTCACCATATATAAAAACTCCTAAAATGAGCATCATCGTTGGAGCAATATATTGAATGAAACCCATTAAATATAAAGGAATTTTTTGCACGCCTTTCGCAAAAAAAAGCAAAGGTATCGCCGTGATTGCTCCAGAAGCAATAAGCAATATATCATTTATGAATGATCCTGAAAATAAGGCGCTGCTGCCGTTTACCATATGGATTGAAAGATAAATAAATGCAACCGGCATAATGAGTAGAGTTTCCAATGCCAACCCGATGGATGAATCGACTTTGATTATTTTTTTTACTAATCCGTACACTCCAAAGGTTAGCGCAAGGCCGAAAGAAACCCATGGAAATTTCCCATACGATATCGTTAAAATGAAGACTCCAACAACTGCCAAGAAAAACGAGAACATTTGCATTCTCGATAAAGATTCTTTTAAAAAAATAATGCCAAGAATAATACTTACTAATGGATTAATATAGTAGCCCAGGCTAGACTCTACTACTTTATCGTTATTGACTGCCCATATAAATAAAAACCAATTTCCGCTCACCAAAATGGATGCAGCCGCAAGTGCAGCAAATTTTTTAGGCTCTTCCTTAAATTGCTTTAAGCTTTTCATAAATAATGGGAGCTTTTTGCTAAAAATTAGTACTATGACCATAAACCAAAAAGACCAAAAAATTCGATTTGCCAATACTTCATGTGCTGTTACATCAACGATTTGTTTCCAGAATATCGGTAAAATCCCCCATATAGAATAAGCAGCGATTGCATAAAAAATTCCTTCACGATTATGTTTTTCCATCGTATATTCCCCTGGTATTTAGATTTACGAAATAACAATAATTATATACGATTTATGTCAATAATGCTTTAGCTTTTTTCAAAAATACCAGAAAACTATTATTGGTTAGGCTGGGTGTGTTAAGCTCTTGCCTTTTCGATAATTCCACAAGCTTACATGCTTTCGCAAGTCTTAAAAATCAAAATTTGTACTTGGATAAACAGGCGATCCCGCTTTTGTCTTTTCATATACAATTTTCCCATCAACAACAGTCATTTCAACACTTGTTTTTAAAATACCATCATTTTCAATGGCAAATAGATCTTGATCAAATATCGTAAAATCCGCTGAATAACCCGGCTTTATCATTCCACGATCATGATTATGTCCGCAAGCAAACGCACTGCCTTTTGTATAAAGCGAAATAGCTTCGAACATAGATAATCTTTGTTCGGGCATATACATTTGATGTTCGTTATCATAAGGCTTTTCACGGGTAACAGCAGCATGAATACCTAATAAAGGATTCGCTGACTCTATCGGGGCATCTGACCCGCCCGAACAGTGTAAACCACTGTCAAGCAGTGTCTTCCAAGCATAGTTATATTCCATGTTTTGTTTACCAATGCGCTCCATAACCCATGGAAAATCTGAGCCTGTAAAACCGGGTTGAATGTCGATTTCAACTGGCAGTTTTTTCGCACGATCAATTAATTCCGGCCGTAATATTTGTGCGTGAATGAGCCTATCGAATATTCCCTCGGACGGCGGAAATTCCTCAATCACATCTAATACGTATTCAAAAGCAAGGTCGCCTATAACATGAGTAGCAATTGGCATATGATATTTTCTTGCCTTTTTTACGAGTTGCTTTAATTCTGACAATGTGTGAATAGCCATACCTTTGGTAGAGGGATCATCTGCATACGGTTGACTTAAAAGTGCCGTTCTTCCTCCTAATGAACCATCTACAAAGATTTTCATTGCCCCAAATTCAATATTTCCAATCGTTGACATAAATTGGTATCCATCTTTTTTCCATTCGTCAACGATTTTATGATGAACAAGTAAATGTGCTTTAAAGGGAATCGATCCATCTCCTAAAACTCTTAAAAATGCTGTCATCGCATTACTATAAGTTTCGTAATAGCTTAAATCTTCCGTATGAGCTCCTGTCAACCCAAATTTCCAACTATTTTTAATTCCCAATCTTAATGCTTTTTCTACATATTCATCTGTAATGGTTGGCATTTTTGAAAAAATGACGTTTTGTGCTTCATCCTTAAATATCCCTGATAATTCACCGTTTTTCTCACGTTCAATAACACCACCAACGGGATCCGGATCCTGTGGCTTAATGTTTGCAGCTTCTATTGCTTGAGAATTTACAGCAATGACATGGCGGCACACTCTTTTCATTACGATCGGATTTTGCGGTGCCACTTTATCCAGTTCCCATTTAGTCAGAGGCGTTTTATCCTGCCAGAGGTTTTCATCCCAACCTTCTCCAATAATCCATTCGCCAGGTAAAGATGTTTTAACTTTTTCAAAAATAGCATTTAAGACCTCATGCTTAGAAGTCATTCCCGAAACGTTTAGCTTTAAAAACGTTTCTCCGTACCCAATTAAGTGCATATGACTATCCACTAATCCCGGGATCATCATAGCCCCCTTTAAATCAACGGAACGCTCTATTTTGTACTTTTCCTTTAATGCAGTAAAAGAGCCCGTTTCAATAATATAATCATCTTCCGTTACAACAGCTTCTACTGTTTCGCCTTCTAATTCCATCGTATAAATCATTCCGTTAAACCAAATCGTCTTCATTTTTTTCTCCTTCTAGCATTTAATACAAAAATGATATACAAAAGGAGAATATATTTCCAGCCTTCGACATATGCAAAAAGAAGCGGGAAAATAATTCCCCGCTTCTAGCCATTTATATTATATGTTAGTGAGCGCCGCCACCAAGTTGTTGTTGAGCCATTTGTACAAGACGTTTAGTGATTTCACCACCGACAGAACCGTTGGCACGTGAAGTTGTATCAGCGCCAAGATTAACACCAAATTCTGTAGCGATTTCGTATTTCATTTGGTCAATAGCTTGTTCAGCACCGTGGACTAAAAGTTGATTATTGTTTGGCATGTGTCTTCACCTCCTTGTACACATAGAATGCGCGAAAACACATGCCTTCATTCAATCATTCATTGGTAAATTCTTGTTATCCTAAAATAGATCTTCAACATCGATTTCCTCTTGGTTCCTTCTTTCGCTTACGATAATTGTTTCCGTATTTTCGATTGCTTCGCTCAATAATGGCTGCCAATCCAATTTTTCCTCAAAAGCCATAACCTTTTCCAATCTTGGACGTGTTTTAGGAGATGGTGGGGTAAAAATGGTACAGCAATCTTCATATGGTCGATTTGATATTTCCAGCGTATCAATCTCTTCGGCAATTTTAATAATATCGATTTTATCCATCGCAATGAGCGGACGTAAAATCGGCGTGTTTGTTACATTATTGATCGCATACATGCTATCCATCGTTTGACTGGCCACCTGTCCTAAGCTTTCTCCAGTTACAATCGCTAGTCCCTCGTGCTTCTGTCGGAGTTCATCCGTAATTCGGAGCATCATTCTTCTTGTAGAAGTCATTGTATATCCTTCTGGAATTTCTTTATGGATCGTTTCTTGTATGTTTGTAAACGGAACGATATGGATTTTTACACTTCCTGAATACTCCGCAAGTTTGTGAGCCAAATCAATAACCTTTTGTTTTGCTCTTTCACTCGTAAAAGGGGGACTATGGAAATGAACCGCTTCTATCCCTACCCCGCGTTTCATTGTTAGAAATCCCGCTACAGGGCTATCAATTCCACCTGATAGCATAAGCATTGCTTTTCCTGAAGACGCAATGGGAAAACCTCCAGCTCCTTGAAAAACTTCTCCTGAAACATACGCTGCATCATGCCTGACTTCCACAATCAGATTAATATCTGGGTTTTTCACATCCACTTTAATATCATTTACATTGATCAGAATATGCGCACCAACCGCATGATTTAATCCATTCGTATCATATTCAAATGATTTATCAGAACGCCGTGCACTTATTTTAAACGTATGACCAGGCTGATGTGCTTGATTAACAATATGCAGTGCAGCTTCTCTTATCGCATCAATATTTTTTTCCGTCTTGATCGCTGGGCTAAAAGATTGAATGCCAAATACTTTTTTTAACCCCTGAATAACTTGTTCAACTGGCTCTCCATTTAATTGGACATACATACGATCCCATTCAGATTCAATCCGAATATTTTTAAATTCTCTAAGAATAAACTTTATATTTTTTTTCAACTTTTGAACAAAATGCTTCCGATTTCGTCCTTTCAGTGACATTTCACCATAGCGTATTAAAATTCTGTCATAATTCATTTTTTTCGCCTCATTACTTTATTTAATCTCTCTAAAACTTCATTTAATGATTTTATAAACTGTTGTGCTTCATCCATTGTATTTTCATATGAAAGGCTGATTCGAATTGCAGATTTTGCGACATCCTCATTTACCCCAAGCGCTAATAACGTACTGCTTGGAGTATTTTCCTTTGAAGAGCAGGCACTCGTAGTGGATACTATAATCCCCTCTTCTTCCAGCGCATGTACAATTACTTCTCCTTTTTGGCCGGCAACAGAAAAATTCACAATATGAGGCGCACCGTTAAGAGGTGAATGGATGATAATTTGCGGAAAATTCATTAGTTCGGAAAATAAAAATTCACGGATTTGCTTCAGCGTATTGCCTTTTTCTTTTTGAGCTAATAATTCCATTCTAAGGGCTTTCGCCATCGCCACAATTCCACCCGTATTTTCCGTACCACTTCGGATTTTTTGTTCTTGATTGCCACCAGTTACTTGTGGGTCTAAGCGTACACCTTGATTTTTATATAAAAACCCACTTCCTTTTAAGCCGTGGAATTTATGCGCGGAAAATGTGCAAAGATCAACGGAATTTCCATAAAGATCAAGCGGGATTTTTCCTGCTCCTTGAATATGATCAATATGGTATATCACTTTAGAGTATCGTCTCAACATTTTTCCAATTTCATTAATGGGCTGAATAGAACCAATTTCGTTATTTACGTGGATTGTCGAGACCAAAATTGTATTTTCGGTTATAGCTGCTTCAACATCGTCCACCGACACTGTACCATCCGAATTAACCGGCAAATATGTCACGTCAAATCCCATTTGTTCCAACTGCCTACAGGGTTCTAAAACGGATGGATGTTCAATTGAAGTCGTAATAATATGGTTTCCTCTACCTCTATATTTTAGCGCGACTCCTTTAATGGCTAAATTATTTCCTTCTGTGCCGCCTGAAGTAAAGATAATTTCGGACGTTTTTACACCGATAAGATCAGCAATTTGCTCACGCGCTTTACTGATTAATCCTTCAGCTCTTCCGCCAAAATTGTGAAGCGAAGACGCATTTCCGTAAAAATCCCGATTTACTTTTAAATATGTATCCAATACTTCTTCATATGGCTTAGTGGTCGCGCTATTATCGAAATAAATCATTGTTAACACACCTTTTAAAAAAATCACTACGGCAATTTTAAATCATAACATTGAATTCCAAAAAGAAAAAGGACTTATCTTATAATTTGTGTATTTTAAAAATATATGATAAAAAGCGGAAGTTCCCGTTTTCTCGAGGTACTTGCGAATACCATGAGAAGAGTCTGGTCAATTCTAATTAACCATCCAAAAAAGCTTGTAGAGTGTCTACAAGCTTAACTTTAGAATCCATTATTGTTTAACGAAGTCTTCGCTATATATTTCTTCAATCCGCTTCAAGGCTCCAGGCTCAATTTCTTCAACCGCAGTAGCAGCCTGTTCTAGAGCTGACTTATATTCGAAATTTCTAAAGGCCTGCTCCGCTTTCTCTAGACTTGCCCTCAATTGAGGGTTGCGCCCCCTATATCTATTTCCATATTGAATCACTTTTTCCGCAAGATGAGCATTTTCAATATGTTCCTCTGTTCTAGAATACAAATAATCAACTGTATCCGTTGCATCATATAAAAACTTTTGGACAGAATTCATATTGAGCGGTTTTTCCTCTAGACTTTTGAACACATCTTCAATTTGCTCTTCCGCCTGTTCAAAAAGAGATTCGAAATCTCCCGGAAGCCCAGGCATTCGGCTTTTCTTGACGAGCCAAATGATTTCCTTAATTTTCTTCTGCAATATTTCAATATTTTTTCTAACTTCTAATTCATCTTTTCTTAAGTTTTGTAGCTTAGCGATAAACTCATTTTGCTCTTTCTGCAACGCTTTAATTTGAGTATCAATTTCTTTTAATTCGTCACTTAACAGAGTAAAAGCCGTATTTTTTTCATCTATTTTAGCTTTTAAAAGTTCATAACGTTTGGAAAGCTGACTCAAGTTCTTGTCAAACTTACTTGGTGTCTCAAGATCGTCTTGAAATAATTGATAACTATGTTGGACAATTTTTGACTCATGGCTAATTTCAAGATTAACTTCTTTTAGTTGCTGTAAAGCTGCATCAGCTTTTTCATTTTCTTGTAAAACATAATGTTTAGCATATACTTCCTTTTCGAGTAAGTCATATAGATGATCTATCTTTTCTTTTAGTTCTTGCAGTCCTTTTTCTACTTCTTCTGTTTCAGCTGCCTTCAGGAACCCAATATACGTATTAAGTTCTTCATCAAGTTCTTCAAACTGACGATCGATTTGAAGATGTTCCAAAACAAATCCTTGTTGCTTCATCTCATTAAAACCATCTCTAAGCTCACTCTTCTGAGAAGGAATCACCGTTTGACATTCAGTAAGCAAATCAGGGATTTTTTCTATTTTTGTAATCAGTTGTTCCAACTCAGAAGCTAGGGTAATCACAACTTTACGAGCATCTAAATAATTCCCGTCATTTGTCAATTCTTCATAGTTAGCAATTTTTTTCCCCATAGCATCTAGCAATTCTTCAAGTTTCTCTGCAGCAACTCCATAAATATGCCGATGCGCTAGAACGGTCTTTTTGGAATTACGATATTGATCAAGCAACCCTTCGATTTCTTCCCTGTTTTTTTCTTCACTGCCAATCAGTTCAGCTAGTTCTTCAAGGATTTGATTAATTTGGCCATCAATATCCTCAAGCATTTTTTCAATTTTTATATGTGTTTCTTTCGCTTTTTTAAAGCGGTATTTATCAGAATACTCTTCTGCATAAAATAGCATTTCATCAATATTAGGGAGTTGGACGGCAATAATATCATCCCACATTGCTCGCCAACGCTCGAACATCTCTTCAGTTTGCCCTGTCATATTTAGTTTTTTCACTTTGGACATTTCTTCCATAACAGGACGATTCATCAATTCCAATTTTCTTGTTTCGAGATTGTCAACTTCCTTATAATATTTTTTTCTCATAAAATATCCTACAATAAACCAAATAAGGACTAGAATTATCGAAGCAATAACGATTTCTACCATAGTAAGCCCCCTGTTCCTTCCATCTTTCAACCGATCATCTATGTATAATACATTCGTAAAAAATGAATTTAAGATTATGTTCTTCTATAATACCATGAAGGCGACAATTTTTGACTAATAAATGCAATTTTGCCCAATAAAAAATTGATTATTTTACAAAAAGTGGTTTCTACCAAAATAAAAAACGCCTTGGTAGGCGGTAATGATCATTAAACAGGTAATTTTTTTATAGTGGGAGAAGCATTTTCCTCTTCGGATCCTAGTAAATTGAGCAGCCAGCTCTTAATAGTATTAAAATATTTCTCAGCAAAATATGGTTCTTGGGGTATCATTCCCCATACTTCACGAACGTATAGATTATTGAGATATGGCATCATGAGCATTCCTTTGAGTTGAATGACGATCATGCTCATGGGAAATGGTGTTTTATTTTCTTTTAATGCCTTTTGAATCATAGATGTATAGAAATATTGCTCTTTCATCAAATATAATGAAATCATCTCCCGCGAAGTTTGAGAATCTATCGTTACTTCTCTCCATACAAAGCGTGCCAGCTGATAATGTTTACTTTGAAAAAATAATACTTTTTTTATCGCTCTTATCAAACATAGCTGCGCCGAATCATTTTCAAGCTTTTCTGTCTCTTCCTCCAGAAAAGATAAATACGGTTCAAAAAAATAAATAAGACATTCTTCAAGCAACCCTTGTTTATTTTTAAAATAATATGAGATAGTAGCTGAATTTACATTAGCCCTACTAGCAATATCTCGAATCGACGTACCTTGATACCCTTTTAAATTGAACAAAGTAATGGCCGCTTCTATTATCGCTTCCTGCGTATTCATACAATCCCCGCTTTCAACGTCTTGAATATTATGAAAAAGTATGCAAAAATAATTCAACAGTTTAACCGAGCATTTCATTAATATATAGTGTACAATTCGAGAGAAATACACGAAATCCTTTGAAGATTTATCGACAGTTTATTCAGCAATGATGATTTTTGTAAAAACTTGTTTGATTAGAAAGGGTGGGATAAATGTTTGAAGTGAAAAACTATAGTGGAGATCGAGTAAAAAATTATGAGCTCGTTACGAAACAACTCGTTGCACTTTTAGAGGGCGAATCGAATCAAATTGCTAACCTAAGCAATGCATCTGCTTTGCTGAACCAATTCCTCGATCGAATCAATTGGGTTGGATTTTATTTAATAGAAGATAATGAACTTGTGCTTGGACCATTCCAAGGATTACCTGCATGTGTAAGAATCCCATTAGGAAAGGGCGTCTGCGGGACGGCTGCTGCTAATCAGGAAACAGTCGTGGTAGCTGATGTACACTCATTCCCTGGACATATCGCTTGCGATGCCGCATCTCAATCAGAAATCGTCATTCCATTAATCAAAGATGGAACGTTATTAGGAGTTCTCGACATCGATAGCCCAGAAAAAAATCGCTTTGACGAGCTAGATCAAGAATACTTAGAGAAGTTTGTTGAGACGTTGTTGAAGTTTATTTAAAAGATATACGAGTAGTGTGGAATGAAATTGATCTGACCAGTTTCATTCCGCTTTTTTTAAGCGCGTTGTAGTATTCAAGAACAAATTTAGAATTATGATGAAATTTTGCGAATTATTGATGGATTCGCGATGTAATTACAATAACGGCGGAGTTATTCGCGAATACTAGATGAATTCACGAGTACATTCGATTATCGACAGAGGTATTCGCGAATAACGGATCAATTCACGGGTACATTCGATTATCGACAGAGTTACTCGCGAATAACGGATCAATTCACGGGTACATCCGATTATCGACATAGTTACTCGCGAATAACAGATGAATTCACGATTACATCCGATTATCGACATAGTTACTCGCGAATAACGGATGAATTCACGATTACATCCGATTATCGACAAAGGTATTCGCGAATCTTTTTACAGTAAGGCATTATTTATTCCAATCTTTTTTAGATTTCCTCATTAGATTGTTAGTTAGGCTTTTTTTCATAATATGAAGATTTTGTGTTTCCAACCCGAACATAATTTTTAGATAGTATATTTCTAATTGTTTCAGTACTCCTAATTCCATTACACCATTCATATATATTACGTGAAGTAATTTTTCTATCTGGAAAGAGAAGACGGTATTCCTCAACACTTCGTATAACTGCGACTTCAACTTTTTCGATATTTCCACAATTTTTACATACTAGGATGGATCTTTTACTTTCAAGTTTAAATGAATAACAACAAGCACATGAAATTCCTTTTCTTAATTCCTCATAATAATATTTCGGTATGTTCGAATATGGCCATTCTTCCTGATGGAGGGAAATAATTTTTTGAGCTAACTTAACATGGTGCTCATTTGTTTTTGTGGGGATTTTTTTAAGGTTGTCAAAAAATCGATTTAGTTGAGTTGGGAATACAATAGGGAGATTTCGTGGGGCGTTGTACAAGTGGAAATCGGGATTAATGAACACAAGATAAGATTCGATGGGGATATTAAATCCGTGTTCTTGAAGCAACCGTCTAAATAGGGTTTCACTTCTTTCCAGTTGAGAAACCGGATTTTGTATTACCTTTCCATTATTGTAATACCATTTACCGTCTTCGATATAATAGTCTCCTTCATAATTTTTTATATCAAACAATAATATTGTTTTTTGTGCTATCAAGATTGAATCGAGTTGGAATTCAGCATTGTTGCTTTTTAACAGTAGATCATTCAGAACGAGCCAATCCTTCGATAGCCTGCCCACTCTTTCATCAAACTTCAGCTCACCTTCAAAACCTTTTTCTAGATTAGCTAGTTGGGCTGCCTCTTCAACCGATAATACCTTCCTGTTAGCTAAAATCCTTAACACTTTCAATTCTTTACTTTC
>NZ_JAIAZY010000070.1 GCF_019459225.1 Bacillus sp. IITD106 | reverse complement strand
GGGTCCTAATCGGAATCCCCTTCCTCAAAAGTCCATTAGGATTTTAGGTAGGGGTCAGTTCAATGTTTAATCCCATATCCATAATACATTTCTCCCTTTCATTTACCTTTTATGATGAGTAAAGGTTAAAATAAAAACGCTCTACCCTTTGAGGTAATAACTAGGTTATTCTTTGTTAATATAGTGTTAAAAAATTTACTTTTGAGACAAAGTTAATGTATCGAGTTTATACCGAAATGTTCAGTACGCCAATTTGAGGGAGTTTTACCTTCCCACATGCGGAAAGCGCGGTAGAACGAGTTTTGATCTTCATATCCAATCATGAAGGCTACTTCTTTAATATCGAACGAGGGGTCTGCCAAGTACTCTCGAGCCAACTCATGTCGGACTTGTGTCAAAAGATGCGATTTAATTATTAAAATATTCAATACATTAATATACAATGGTTAAATGGGGGTGAGGTAGATGAGAGAGATAGGAAGAAGTAAGCCACAAAAAGTTGGAGATATAGGAGAAAGTATATTAGAAACTGTGCTCAATTTTCATGGATCTGTAAATAGATTTGAAAATGACTTTGGTATTGACTTTTTTTGTTCGATGTTTTCAAAAAAAGGAGAATATACCGGGAAGGATTTTTTTGCCCAGTGTAAAGGAACTGAAAGTAATGATCTATTTAAAAATGAATTTAATGTAAGTGTAAAAACCTCCACAGTTAGATATTGGATGAAACAGCGAAATTTAACTTTTCTTTTTTGTGTTGACATAAATACAGAAAAGATATATTGGGTAGATCCTATCGAACAACTTGAAGATAAAATGAAAATTATTGCTGACAATCAGCAAACTATCACTATCAAAGTTCCTCAAAAAAACATATTTACAAAGGATTCTTTTCCTAAAGAAATGATTAATTGTATGGAAAGATTCGATGAAAAATTATTTAGTGGTTATTTTGTACAAGTCAATAAAGACTTGGATATTTTTTCAAACGCTGATTATTTTTCAGACGATTTAGTTGTTTCTGACGGGATTGATCGTATAAATATAAAATGTAGGAATGTTCATTTAACTGGGTTTTACTGGAGCCATAAGGAATATCATGGTGGCGGATCATGTTTGATCCAAATAATCCGACATGTAAAAAAAGCGGAAAACGATTTAACTTTTAGCCATCAACAAATTCTAGATTTATTTTATCAAGGATTGAATACTAAACTTGATTATGGCACCCGAAAATATGTAAAAGGATTTATGGATAATTACGGACAATTTATTGTGGACTTAGGCAACAGTAGAATTTACTTATACCCTGATGAAGTTAAGGATTTATGTAGAGTAATAGATACTTTTACAGAAAGATATTTGCGAAGAATAACTAAGTACTTAAAACAAATAGGTAGTCTGGGCTTCGAGCCTTTTAAGAAAGATTTGAAGTTATATAAATTAATGACAGTTGATTTAAAAGTCTGGAATTTAATGATTTCTTACACGAAAAGTCATATGTTTAGCGATGATTCTTATGAAGCAGGATATAAGTTTTCTCAAACAACTAACGAGTATAGTATTGAATTATTAAATAAAGATGGTAATACCCTGTTTATTATAGAAGGTTTTCGAAAACTGTCATACCTTAATTCCGAAAACATTGTAGTGGAAATTGTTTGGAGATACTTAGATGAAGCATATTATAGAAACTCCCAAAATATATTCTACAGTGTTTCAGAAACGTATGAATTTATAGTGAGGAATTTACTCGCTAATATTTTTGTTAAAAAGAAAGTAGTAAAAAACAAGGGAATGTTTTGGGGTAAAATGGAAACTGGACATATGAACTTAACAAAAGAAGAGGTTGAAGAAATTATTTTCCGTTCGAATTATAAGTTAGATAAAGATAAAATTAGTAGTATTAGAAATCTGGTTCATATCTTTATAACATTAAAAGACTTTTTGCGAAAGAAAAAATTTCTCGATTTTGATGATACTCCATACAAGAATTTTTGTAAGTATGTAGAAAAAAGAATAGTTTCTAATCTGTCAAACTATAGCGAACACAGTGCGGGCTGGTTTAAAATGGAAAAAGAGGAAAACGATATTGTCCTTGAAACCATAAAATCATTAAAATCTAAAGAACAAAAGGTGGATAGTTATTTGTATGCCAGTATCTTTAGTTATCTGGCTTCAATTTTGGCTGAATTTGGTGATGGTTTCAATACAGATGATCAATACTTACTTATTTTGTATAAGGACTTTTATGAAGTTATAAGTTGGTATAATGAGGAATCATTAGTTAAATTGTTGATTTAGTTATATTGGTTTATTTCTCTACAAAAAATTAATTGGAATACGTCAATTTGGAGTGGTAATCAACATATTAAAAAATTAATAATTCAGCTAACCTTGCAAAGTTAGCTGAGAACTTAAATGGGTTGATTAATAGGTTTAAGCTTTAATATTTGAAAAGGATCTCTTTCTTGAAACGAAGAAAGAGATCCTTTAATTAGTTACTCAGGATTGGCTATCTCTATCGAGTTAAGTGTTTAATTTAGAATGAAAATCGGATTACAGAATTGGTTAAAACGTGATTTAAGCTAATATGATGAATAGTATTTTCTAGTTTTATTGGACTTTTAATTATTCTATATCTCATAAGGATATTTCCTAGGTAAGTATGTTGCGTTTATATAGGAAGCTGGTACCGCCTGTTTAATTAGTAATTCTAGTATATTAAGTTTGGAGCTCAGCACCAGCTATTTGATATATAAATCGAATTGATCTTCTCTTCTAAGATGTTTTTCTACCTAAATAGCCAAGTCAACATCTCCCATTTCCATTATGTTATTTTACTATTGTGATAATTATATCTTTTGCGGTGATAAATAAATTTATAAGATTGATATGGTCCTTCAACACGAAGCTTCCTGGACCTTTGATTATGATAAGAAGCACATAAAATATGCCATAATTTCATAAAAATTATTCCCCTCTCCAAAAACAAGCTTAAAAACCAGGACTATTATACTGAAAAATAACTGTGATGTAAGGTATTGTAAAAAATAGTGTTGCATATTATCATTACATAATGCTGAGGCGGATTGTGCAATAACTTTTAAATCTTGGTAAGATACTGAATTTAAACAGTCTATAATATTGGGATCTTTTAAGGTCCACAAACACATTGTATTTCCCGTGCCGCATTAATGTAGCGGTTCCATGATCTCAATTCTCTAATTCTTCTATGTTTTGCCTTGATGCCACGAACAAATAATTTCTAATCATTATTTGTTCGTGGCAAAATGGGGGGAGTCATAATCGTTTCAAAAATAAAAGTCATATCACACTCTAAAGTTATTGTAGTTGGGAATGACCTTTAACTAACCTAATTTTTTGCTACTAATTTCTAAATGTATTTAACTATTCATAACTAAATAGGTTGGTAATCTCATCCTTCAAACTCTATACTGACATCTTGAATAAGTCATTATAAATACGGAAGTATTGTTCTTCCATATTGGTAATTCTCGCTAACATTTGATTAATTTCACTGTATGATTTGTATGATATTTTCATGTGCCCAATTTTCCTGACTGGCACACTCTTTTCTTTATAAATGAAGCATATACTTTTTATATTATGTTTGATTAGCAGCTCCCTTAAATGTTTATCTGAATCAGAGTTATCCCAAATTATTGGGAGAATCTGCTCTAAATGTAATAAGTTAAGTAAAAAGTTTATGATGATTGTTGATCTTACATCTTTATCTACTATGAGTAGTATTTTAAACTTATAATTGGTTGTTTGGAGCATTTCGGTTTCTAGTTGTTTTAATAGATTTTTGAGTATGGACATACTTTCAAGTATTGTCTCTTCATCTATTTTTTTGTTTGTAAGTTCCCAAAATGCGGGTAACAATATTCTTGTATAGATCTCTTCCATTTTAAAGCCATCAATCAGATGGGAAAATTCTTCATTCGCTAATTGGTGATTACCTTTGACCAGATAATCTAAAAACGTCGAATAGCGCATCTGGAAGTTTTTTGTTTGATAATCAATTATTTTCGTTATCGTAATAGAATAATCCAGTGGTAATGTAAAGGGTTCATCCTGATCTATTTGTTTGACAACTGGAATGAGTGACAATCTGCTGGACTGTTGGACCTCTGCATGAGTGTTGTCGGATAGTAAAACGGTTGATTCGGAAGGGTAAATATTTAATTCTTCAATAAAACTAACTAAGAGTTCAACGTCATACAGATGGTCATGTTCGAGTAAAATCTGTATCGCCTCATGTGCGGGAATCTCATCTTTATATGGTCGTTTTAATGTTAACGCGGAATAAACATCTACAATTTGGAGGATTCTTAACTCCTTAGACAATTCGTTTTTAGTCAACTGATCTGGATAACCCGAACCATCGACTCGTTCATGATGTGATCTGGCAAAATGTGCAATATTCCCTAGTCCAAATGACTGTAAAATGGCTTCCCCCTCGGTGGTATGTTTTTTTATGATTTCAAATTCCCTATATGTTAATTTTCCTCGTTTAGACAAAAGTTTCTGGGGAATTTTCGTTTTTCCAATATCATGAAAAAGAAACCCTAATGCTACTAATTCAATATTGTGTACCCCATGTTTCTTTGCCAACAATGTTCCCAAAATAAAGGTATCAATGGAATGAAGGTAAGTATATTCATCCCACGATCTCAGTGCATAAAATGTATCAATATAATCATGTTTTTTATGTAGATGAATAAATAATTGCATTAAAAATTGGACATCTTCATCTCGATTTAATATTTTTCCGTATCGGTGTTCGTGAGCAACTAGCATTAGTGCTCTTTTAAAAGTATCTTCAGCTTTTATAAGGGTAGAATTTATTAATTTGCTATTTGGCAATTCAATTTGACTGCTATTAAATTTAACGTTGGAGGGTTCATCGGAAAGAATAGTAACATATTCTATATTTCGTTTTTTTAGTGACTTGATCATTTGTCTAGATAAAGGCGTTCCTTCTTTAACAATCAACAAATTATCGATAAAAATATCATTAGCTAACACTTCATTTTCAGTCACATCTTTTATATTTTTAGTAACCATAATTAAGAAAATCCTCCTTTCTATTTTTTGCTTCACTTAAGTTTAGTTTGAACGAAAATAAAAGGACATCTCTTCATCGCAAACATATGCAAATGATCAATGCCCTCTTCTAAGAAGTCTTTCATGTTGGTTTTTATCTAGGAATGCCCTAAACTCATCTTTTGTGACATTTGATCCCATGGCATCTTTAATGAGTTCTATCCAATCTTGTGAAAGATTTTGATAGATTTTTTCATCCGCCATTGCAAATCTATCATGATTCCTTTCCTTGCTTTTCATTTTCGTCTCCTCCTTACTAACTTCATAACCGGGAGAATTTTAGTTATCAACCACCGGCAAAGGAAAGTGCAACTTTACAAAACTTAACATCAATATCGACAAAAACAATTAAAAATCAGCTATATCAAAACATTATATTCTTAAAGTTCCTAGTTAATAGGCCCGAATTATCTAGTACTACTGTGTGAGACCTGTTCGTCTTCCCTTTGTTCCTTCGAATACTTTTTGGGCTATCCGCGCAGCCTGTACACGATTTTTCACTCCGATCTTTTTATAAATTTGATGAGTATAACCTTTCACAGTTCCCACAGAAAGAAATAACTGATTCGCTATTTCTTGATTAGTTAGCCCCTTACAAACGCCTAAAAGAACTTGTTGTTCCCTTGGTGATAACGGGCTATAATGTGAAGAACCACTAAGCATAACTTTATCTGAATCCGATGGATCACGTATTCCAGTTTCTGTTATCATGTAGATTTCTCCCCCTCGAATAAATTTAAGCCTTTCCTTCACGTTTTAGATTCATGCTGATAAGAGTCAAATGACTTGAAGGTCCAAAGATTAATTCCCCAAAAGGAGGGACGGCTCTAATTACAAGCCAATCTTTTGCAATGACTTGCCAATCTTCTTCATTACTATAGGTATTTTCCAGTCTAGTAAGTTGAAGTTTATACAAATAAACGTTTCTTGTGATTAACAATAGTCGACTCAATTTGTCATTTTTTTACGATTTCCTCTCACAATTTCAATAAATCGATAAAAATTAACAAATAATTGTTTCAATCATAATATTCACAATGGTTAGAATCAACCCAACTAAAGTTAGTTTATAGTTTGAAGGTTGCGCGCCTAAAGTCCTATGTGTTAGACCCGTCTGTTCAGGTGATGATTTATTATTTTCCATCAATCATGATTTCTTCTTTTTTATAGCATGTGTACATGATGCCACACCACAGCGAGTGAAATTTTGAACAATCCAGCTCTCAAAGCGCTAGAATCACTTAAAAATAGAATCATTAATAACTAAAGTATGTTTAAAAGATAACTGGCTTAACTAGTAATTGTACTAGTTAAGCTAGTTAGTCTGAATATAGCTCTTGCTATTCAGACTCGTATTAATTTAGGTTATGATTTTGCAATCAAATGTCTTTTTATATACTCGAACAATAATGGATGTCTTTTTCATTAGGAGCGCTTTTATCCTCGGAATCATATTAAAACTTCCCAATCTCGTTCTCCAAATCTAGCTTTATCGTACCAACTGGACCGTTCCTTTGTTTCGCGATCATGACTTCGACGATGTTTTGTTCGGGTGTTTCCGTTGTATAGTGATCATCGCGGTAGAGGGGGGCAATGACGTCTGTGTCTTGTTCAATTTGGCCACTTTCTCGTAAATCTGCTAGGATTGGGCGTTTGTCTTGTGGAATTTTAACGCCACGGCTCAGTTGGGAAATCGCGATGATGACGATATTTAGTTCTCTTGCCATGATTTTGAGCATATGACTTATTTCGCTTATTTCAGCTTGTCGGTTGCCACGATTTTTTGGATCTCTCAAGATTAATTGTAAGTAGTCAATGATGACGAGCACTTTTTGCTCATTTCCATATTCACGTTTTAGCTTTCTAACTTACGACTAAATGTAGGACATGCCGATCCCGCCTTTGCCATACAAAAGGAGTTGTCTTTATAAGATTGAGCGGCAGTACGGACGCGTTGTTTTCCGATTTTTTCTTTCATAGCACGATTTCCTCCAGAAACCTTGTTGTAACAGGATTTTGCGAATTCCCCTTATAAATCTCCACCCACCTCCTCAACCTTTCAGTCGATAGGAAACGAATCCATAAGAGGTTATAATGCGACTATGAAAAGGTGAAACGATGAATCTACAAGACTCGACATTAAAAGATGACAGAAATAGATATGCGTCATGTTCCATTCAGAAATAAAATGATTGGAAAATTCAAAGGAGGGAAGAGGGCAATGCGAAACAAATTAAGATTGAAACGAATAGGACTACTCTTTCTTGTTGTCCTGTTAGTATGGTCAGGAATGCCGACGACAGGGGTCATTGCCAATAAGGATAATCATCCAAGTAAAGGGGAGACGGTCGAATTTGACCATGATGAAGCAGGCAATGAACAGGTTGAGCAAGATGATCGTGCAGAGAAACAAGATGGTCATGTTGAAGAGCAAGATGACAAGGCAATGGCACGGGATAATAATGTGGAAAAACCGGATGAGGCCGATGCTTCGAAAAATATAGAAGACGAAACAGTTGATCATGCTGTGAAAGATGAACCAAAGGGAGCTCCTGTCGATGAAAATGATGACAAGCAGAAGTCGGATCACAGCAAAAAAGATCTTCCGGCAAGGGAGCCTGACCAGTCAGAGGAAAAGGAAGCAGATGAGGGTGAGGAAGGGCAACTTGATGTCGGGAAGGCTAGTGAGAGTGATTATACCTACGATAATAATGGCGATGGAACAGCGACAATTACCGGGTATACAGGAAATGAAACAGAAATCGACATTCCTAAAATAATAAATGACCTTACTGTGACACATATTCAATCTAATGCATTTAAGGAAAAAGACTTAACAAGGGTTGGAATTCCAGATAGTGTGACATTTATTGGGAATAGTGCTTTCGCTTCTAATAAGCTGGAAGCCATTCAAATCCCAGATAGTGTGACAAAGATTGATGCTCATGCATTCGAACGTAATGCAATAACTGACATTCACTTTTCTGAAGGATTGATACATATTGGTGTAGGCGCGTTTACTAGAAATAAATTGGCAGAAATAAACATTCCTAACAGCGTGGAAAGCATTGGATCAGCAGCATTTAACAGTAATGAACTGACAAACGTTTATATTCCGAAAAATGTAACGGAAATGGGCCGTGCCTTCACCTTTAATCCGTTGGCACAAATCAGCGTATCCGAAGAGAATGGGTTTTTCAAGGATGTTGACCAAAAAGGTCTTTACACCATTGATGGAAAAACATTGATCCAAGGTACAATAAGCGGTGAGATCCAATCGGGTACGGAGGAAATTGGAGGTGGCGCTTTTTGGGGTATGGGATTAACGAAGGTAGACATTCCAAATGGTGTGAAAAAGATTGGACTCCAAGCATTTCAGGAAAATGTGATTGAGCACTTATCATTGCCAGATGGTTTAGAGACAATAGAAAAGTTTGCATTTGCTGAAAATAAACTGAACAAAATCGTCGTACCTGAAAGTGTTAGAACAATCGCTTGGGGGGCATTTCAAAAAAACGAATTAACAGAGGCCATCATTTTCGGAAATCCCAAATTTGGAGATTCAGTTTTTTTCGCGTTTCATGAAAATCCCGTGCAATTTGTACTAAGAGGTTATACAGGTACATCTGTTGAGCAGTATGCCGAAGAAAACAACTATACCTTTGAGGCGCTAGATGACACGTTCGCAGGCGGTTTAGGAACCGAGCAATACCCTTACATCATCAAAACAGCGGAGCAACTGGATAAGGTGAGAAATTATCTTGACGATCACTTTAAACTTGGAACGGATATTGATTTATCGAGCTATGATGGCGGGGAAGGCTGGGAGCCGCTTGGTGCTCTTGGAAAATCTTTTACAGGGACTTTAGACGGAAATGGTTATACAATCACAGGATTGACCATTAATCGTAATGCCAGAAATCAAGGTCTGTTCGGGATTGTTGGGTTTGAGGGAAAGCTTCGTGGCGTTAAGTTGAAAGATGTCAAAATAAGCGGGCAAGAAATGGTTGGCGGTCTAGTTGGAGAGAACAGCGGAAGCATCATCGACAGTTCTGTAACTGGAAGCGAGATATATGGGAGCGGTCCTCTTGTTGGTGGCTTGGTCGGAAATAACATGAGGGACGGTACGATTACTAGTTCCTATGCTAAAATAGCGGTTCGCGGAGATGGAACACATGTCGGTGGCTTGGTGGGACAAAATTTTGGAAAGATTAGTACATCCTACGCTTCCAGTGACGTGGAAACGTCACAATGGGGTGTCGGTGGACTGGTAGGAGGTAACCCTGGGTCAATTACTAAATCGTATGCGACTGGTAACGTATCTGGGAGCGAAAGAGTCGGCGGTTTTGTAGGAGTAAATAGTAACGAGATTAAGAATTCGTATGCTACTGGCACTTCATCATCAACAGAATCAACTATCGGCGGCCTTGTTGGAGAAAGTTTTGGTGATGCCTCTGTTGTAATAAATTCCTACTGGAACACTAGTCCATATAATGGCAACGCTCCCAATAACGGTGTCGGGACACCAAAAACAGTAGAAGAATTGAAGCAACGCGCTACATTCCAAGATTGGGATTTTAACAAAACATGGTATCAATACGAAGCGCAAACGATGCCGTTTTTACAATGGCAAAATCCGTTTCTAACGCTGAGTATCCGTGTTGATCAGGATGCTTTATCTATAGGAGATACCGCACAAGTAGAAGTTACTGCTTTACATCAAGAAGATCAGTACAATGCGACGCTTGAAGCAGAATTTGCGGTAGCTTCCGGCAGCGAAGTTGTCGAAGTAAATGCTCAAGGATTAATCACAGCGAAGGCAAAGGGTGAGGCAACGATTGCCGTCAGTCTGTATGATAAAACAGAAACAATCCCAATAATGGTGACATCAGGGGTAGGGCCAATTATTTTTGTGAAAGAAGACGGCACAGGAAGCGGCAGCAGTTGGGACGATGCCACAGGTGATTTGCAACAAGCCATGAAAGATGCGAAAGATGGTCAACAAATATGGATCGCGGCTGGCACTTACATTCCGAACGATCCGATTGACGATAATGACCCGCGCACGGCTTCTTTCCAGATGAAAAACGGCGTGGAAATATATGGTGGCTTTGCCGGTACAGAAAATCCGAATACGTTTGATTTGGATAAGCGTAATATTGCAGAAAACGTGACGATTTTAAGCGGAGATTTGGCGCAAAACGATAATGGGACGGAAGCGAATAAAGCGGATAACGCTTATCATGTCTTTTATCATCCGGAAGGAACGAAACTCAATAAAACAGCTGTCCTTGACGGCGTCACGATAACAGGCGGCAATGCGAATGGCAGAGGTTATGGTCAAAATAAAGGCGGTGGCATGTATAATGAGGGGAAAGGATGGCTTTCATATTACTATGATGGAAGCAGCCCAACGCTAAGAAACGTCATTATCACAGGTAACCATGCCGACGATAGTGGCGGTGGCATATCCAATATGTTCGACAGTCATCCAACATTGGATCATGTGATGATCGCTGGTAACAGTTCGAATAAAAATGGGGGTGGCATGTACAATGTTGGTTCTAGTAACCCAATATTATCCTCTGTTATCATTGGCGATAATCAAGCGGGACAGGATGGCGGCGGGCTATATAACAGCGACAGCAACTTTAATTTGGCAGATGTCACGATTGAAAACAACAGTGCGAGAGACGGTGGTGGTCTGTATGTGAGCGGGTATTCTCCTGTTATGACAGATGTGACGATTAAGGGTAATTCGGCAACTCGTAACGGCGGTGGAATCTACAGTAAGAATAACATTGGATTTGAACTCACAAAAGTATCGATCATAGAGAATACAGCGGCTACAGACGGCGGCGGGATGTATATCGAAAATGGCTCACCCCAATTTGAAAATATGGTACTGAGTTATAATGAAGCAACACATAGTGGGGGTGGCATTTACTATGCCGATACGATTAATTCCAAAATCCAATCTTCAACAATAAATGGGAATAAGGCCCAATTCGGTGGCGGGTTGTTTATTGCATCTGGCACGCCTTCGTTGCTCGCTGCTAGAATCAGTGGCAATGAAGCACAAAGCGGCGGTGGGATGTATACACGGAGTGGTCGACCGACCTTGGTTAGTACGCTCATCAGCGGTAACAAAGCATCCGCAAACGGTGGAGGTACCTATCTAGGCGGAGTAGCGCGCATGATTAATGTCACGATTAGTGGTAACTGGGCCGCTTTCGATGGAAGTGGGATTTATAACAATGCACGTAGCCTTGACATACACAACAGCATTATTTGGGAGAATGGCTATGACAATATTTACAATAACATCGGCTCTCTACTGGAAGCCTCTTACAGCCTGATTGGAGGGTTGAATAATCTAGGCATAGATGGGGAAGGCAATATCGACGCGAACCCGAGCTTTGTAAACCCAGTGCCATCAGATGAAGCTCCGACCATAGATGGTGACTATCAACTGATGATTGGATCGCCTGCCATTAATCAAGGCAATAACAGCAATCTGGATGCTGTGCCAGCTGACATTGACCTGAACGGGGATGAGCGAATTTTCGGTGACACTGTCGATATAGGCGCATATGAGTTTTCACAAGAGTTATATATAGAGAGTGTTGGCAAGCTGGAAGATATTGAAGTCTCCAATGGTACATCCAAGGATAAAATTGGTTTACCGAAAACGGTGGAAGTCACATTTAGGAATAAAGAGAAGTATGAGTTAAAGGTGGATTGGCACGACAGTAATCCCGCATATGATGGAACAAAGGCTGGGACATATACCTTCACAGGAGAGCTGCAAGTTCCTGCAGGGGTGGAAAACCCGGATCATCTGACGGCAAAAGTGAATGTTATGGTCGGTGCCCCATTTATTACAGAGGTAGTATCTCCCGATGACATTCACGTCGAAAACGGAACAAAGCTTGATGACATTGACTTTCCTAAAAAAGTGGAAATCATAACAAATAACGGGGACACTCACAATGTGGACGTATCCTGGAATAAAGCTCATCCGGATTATGATCGGTTTGTTGCCGGTAAGTATACTTTTACAGGCACTTTCGATGAGTTGCCGGAGGGATTAATCAATCCACAAGAGATAGTGGTCAATATAAACGTTATCGTAGCAAAGGCATACATTATGAATGTGGAAGACCAGGTAGATATTTTTGTAAAAAATGCCACACCCGAAGACGATATCGGTTTGCCGACACAAGTGAACATCCATTTAAACAATGGTCGCAATCAACCAGTAGATGTACATTGGTCTGCAGATGAAAACAAACCGTATAACGAATTGGTCCCCGGTGCTTACATGTTTCATGGAAACCTGCAGATTCCGGATAATGTAACAAACCCGAACATGTTACAGGCACATGTGCAAGTGACAGTAGGCAATCCATATGTAATCACAATAAGGGATTTACCGGATATGATCGTCGAATATGGCACAATGAAGGTCAATCTGCCGAAAAAGATTGATGTAATCTTAAGTGATGGCAAGGAAGTGCAGGCAGATATTAAGTGGGTGGAAAAAAGCAAACCGGAATATAACGGAAAACTTCCAAATACGTATTTATTCACAGGGGAAATAACCGGGCTTCCTGATGATGTCATTTATCCAGAAGATAAGAAGATAGTTGTCAAGGTTACTGTAAATCCAGGCACACCGAATAAACCGGACATCCAAGTTGAGACCTCGGATTGGACAAATGCAGAAAAGATCGCCGTCACGAATACAGCTGAAGATGACGTAGAGTACCAGTTGAATGGAACAGATGGGGAGTGGCTATCCTACACAGATTCCTTTAATGTTACAGATGAAGGGATCACAACGATTTATGCCCGAGCGGTGGACATAGGCGGAGTCTACAGTGAAGAAGTAAAGGCTACTGTCAAAATAGACCGTACCGCACCAGAGATTACTATAAAAGGCGATAATCCACTCATCTTAGAAATCGGGACTGCCTATAAAGAACCAGGGGCAACCGCAGAGGATGATGTTGATAGAGATATTAGCGGGAAAATTGAAATAACAGGGGAAGTTGATACTACAAAACTAGGAACCTATGAAGTCTATTACAATGTAAATGACCGTTCCGGAAATAAAGCGATGGAAGTGATTCGCATCGTCGAAGTCGTCGATACAACACCACCGGAACTAACGTTGAATGGGGATAGCGAAATCCAAATCGAACTTGGCGAATCGTATCAAGAGCAAGGTGCCACAGCAACAGATCATTATGATGGTGATGTAACTAAACAGATAGAAATCACAGGTAAAGTGAATACAGAACAAGTTGGAATCTATGAGATCAAGTATACCGTTAAAGACAGCTCTGACAATATTTCCAGTATCACACGTAAAGTAAGAGTAGTCGATACAGTACCACCAAATAATGTAAAATTATCGGCAAAAGAAATAACAACCAATAGTGTGACACTGGAATTCACCGCCTATGATTTAGGTGGAATCAAAGAATTTATTTTACTACGAGATGGTAAAGAAATCGCTCATATTGACGGAGAAGAGACAACATTCACTAATAAAGACCTGGAATCAGGAACAACCTATCAATATTCAATGATTGCAGTTGATATGTCTGAGAATAAGTCAAAAGAAGTAACCTTAGACGTTGTGACAAAAGAAAAGGAAAGGATACAGCTTGAGGGGACAGAGGAACTTTCTGGTGAAATCTTACCAGATACAGCGACATCCTATTATAATCTACTTTTAATGGGGGGAATATCGATCATTTTCGCGACCATTCTCTCATGGATGAACCGAAAGAAAAAACGATAAAGTCGAAACAACAAACTGGAAGGCGGAGTTCCATGCCGTCTTCCAGTTTTTAGCTTTCTTCGAAAATCGTATGCTTTATCCGACATTGAGTACCGATTGATGGCCATCCTTCTGATCGTGGATTTGCCGTTTCCAAATAATGGGGGAACCTATCTATTTTCGTTTCATCGTTCCAGTTGCCAATGTCCCTATTGTTCCATTGCATCTGTATTTGGTAAACTGTTTATATGAATCAAACAGAATTTTCCGAAAAGGGGGATATGTCCATTGATTATCGAAACGAAACTTCATGCTCCCGAAACAAAAGGGGGCC
>NZ_JAIAZY010000007.1 GCF_019459225.1 Bacillus sp. IITD106 | reverse complement strand
TATATATTAATATTTGGAAAGCGGAGGTGTGCACAGTTTGAAAAAACCAACAGTGGAGATTGATAAAGCGGCAAACATTTTAAAATTATTAGGCGATAAGACGCGATTAACCATGGTGTCAATTTTAGATAACCATGATTGTTGTGTGTGTGAGTTTGTGGCGATTTTTAAAATGAGCCAGCCCGCTATCAGCCAGCATATTCGAAAATTAAAAGATGCGGGAGTGGTAGGAGAAACCAGGAAAGGACAATGGATTATTTATTCGTTAAATAAGGATAGTGAGTATTATCCGATCGTTCAAGACCTGCTGGATCACCTTCCAAGCCAAGATTATAAATTAAAAGAATTAGAAGAACAGGGTTTACGAATTTCGTGTGACTAGATGGAGGATTTAAGTAATGACATCAATCATTTTAGCATCAGTGATCTTTTTATTCACACTTATACTTGTGATATGGCAGCCAAAAGGACTATCTATTGGATTGTCCGCATGTGGTGGAGCTATATTAGCTCTTATCGTAGGTGTTGTAGATTTTAAAGATGTCATTGATGTAACATCAATCGTTTGGAATGCCACTTTGGCTTTCATAGCCATCATTATTATTTCTCTAATTTTTGATGAGATTGGCTTTTTTGAATGGGCAGCCTTACATATGGCAAGAGTTGCAAAAGGTAACGGTGTAAAGATGTTCATCTATGTTTCTATTCTGGGAGCGATAGTCGCTGCATTTTTCGCGAATGATGGTGCAGCACTGATCCTAACGCCGATTGTCCTTGCCATGGTGAGAAACCTTAATTTTAATGAAAAAATGGTTTTTCCTTTTATCATTGCGAGTGGATTTATTGCGGATACAACCTCACTGCCATTGGTTGTAAGTAACTTAGTTAATATCGTATCTGCAGACTATTTTGGAATAGTTTTTGTAGAGTTTGCTTCAAGAATGGTTATTCCGAATTTCTTTTCTTTAGCTGCTAGTATTATTGTCTTGTACTTATATTTTAGAAAAAGCATTCCAAAAAATTACGATTTATCGCAATTGAAGGCACCAGTAGAAGCGATTCGTGACGATAAAATGTTTAAATTATCGTGGGTTGTTTTAGGAATTTTATTAATAGGCTATTTTGCAAGTGAATTTATTGGGGTTCCGGTTTCTTTTATAGCTGGTATTGTAGCTATATTCTTCTTATTCATGGCTAGAAGAAGTCCAGCCGTTAATACGGGTACTGTTATAAAAGGCGCACCTTGGGCAATCGTTTTTTTCTCAATTGGAATGTATGTAGTGGTTTACGGTTTAAGAAATGTAGGTCTTACAAATGTTTTAGCTGATTTAATCCAGTTAACGGCAGACCAGGGACTATTTTCTGCAACAATCGGTATGGGCTTCATCGCGGCAATCCTTTCTTCTATAATGAACAATATGCCGACTGTTATGATTGACGCACTTGCTATTGCAGATACGAATACAAGTGGAATTATTCGAGAAGCACTCATTTATGCGAATGTCATAGGATCTGATTTAGGTCCAAAGATTACGCCGATTGGTTCTCTTGCAACCCTGCTTTGGCTGCATGTATTGTCCCTTAAGGGAGTTAAAATCTCCTGGGGAACCTATTTTAAGACAGGAGTTGTATTAACCATACCAACCCTATTCATTACATTGGTTGGTTTATATATTTGGTTACTTATCATTTAACAAATTACCTATAAGGAGAATCTCAACATGTCTAAAAAAACAATTTACTTTCTATGTACAGGTAACTCTTGCCGCAGCCAGATGGCAGAAGGTTGGGCAAAAAAGCATTTAGGTGATGAGTGGGAAGTGAAAAGTGCTGGACTTGAAGCACACGGATTAAATCCGAATGCAGTGAAAGTAATGAAAGAGGCAGGTATCGATATTTCAAATCAAACATCTGATGTGATAGATCCCGAAATATTAAATAATGCAGAATTGATCGTAACCCTTTGTGGTCATGCAGCAGACAATTGTCCGGTAACACCTCCACATATCAAACGTGTTCACTGGGGATTCGATGACCCCGCAAAAGCAGAAGGAACAGAAGAAGAAAAATGGATGTTCTTCCAACGTGTATGTGACGAAATTGGAGAAAGAATAGAACGTTTCGCGAAAACTGGAGAGTAATAACTATTTTACAAAGTGTCTAGTGACACAAAAGTTCCCTTCTCTAGTATACTCTTTTATATAATAATTTAGACTTTTGTGTCTTAAATTCTGAATATAAAAGTTGGAACAAAAACGTCCAATGACACAACAATTGCAAAGCTTGGTGTTCATTCAAATAAATCTAAGTAGGGAAGGGTATGAATGTTACGACTGCAAGTAAAGACTTTGCTATCGATCTATTCAATGTGTTTCAAGATCATATACTAATTCTGGAGTAATAATCTACTTCTCAAGGTAGGATTAAATTCAGAACTAATATCAGTGCGACACTACTAAATGATTTAAAATTACTTAGCAAAAAACGAAAAATGAAAAAATCATATATAATGCAAAATTTATGGAGTGGAAGTAACTGGTGCATCCACTTACTTTTAGTTAGTTAACATAATATAAATTATCATGAGTTAAATATAAATTCGAAAATCTGTTTCATAACAAGAGCATACTTTTGATAGTGAGACAAAACAAAATTCTTTGGATTATGTATTTCCAAAAATGTTTCAGGATTCCTGATAAATATAGATATTCATTATTTTTATGCAAATTATTTTCTTAGATTTTTTATTTCCTAAAACTCCAACAATAATATAGGATTAGCGCTTAATGCCGATCCAATATTATTGTTGGTTTATTTATAGCACTTTCTATATCAGAATATAATTTTGTCCCACTATACGGAATTTGGCAAAGTACATTTCGTACATTTTGCTGGAATTCTATGTCTTTTAAATCAATTGGTAAAGTTAAATTTTTTTCGTTTTACCTTCTAAATATTCGTTGATTTCTTTCTTATTTTTTTCAATTTTCCTATCATCCTCGATCAATTGGCAATCTGGAAAGTGTTTGTTAGACCATTTAGTCAACTCAGCAATTGTTTGACCACTACTTCCCCACTTTTCTTTTTAATACATATTAATACATACGAACTTCCATACGAAAATTCAACACTCCTTCTTTTATCTTAAAAAACAGATTCATAATCCGTTTTATAGTCAGGAATTGACTATTCAATTTGAAATTAATTATAATTGACTTATTCAGAAATAACTAATAAGGAGACTTACTATGGATCATCGTTCATTACTTCTTCTCGGCTTGCTAATGACAGATAGTCAGCATGGGTACCAAATTCATGATTTCATAGAAAAAAATCTTGCTTTTATATCGAATATGAAAAAAGCAACTGCCTACTCGTTACTCGACAAATTAAGTAAGGAAGGTTTTATTGATGTTACTGTTGAGTTTGATGGAAATCGACCGCCTAGAAAGGTTTATTCAATTAACGAGTCGGGGCGAAAACAGTTTTATCACCTACTTGTAAATAATGTATCCTCTGCTGAGAGTATTTTTTATGAAAGTGATGTTGGATTAATGTTTCTTGATCATTTACCAATACATGAAGCCATTCAATCATTGCAACAAAAATATGAAATGTTAAAAGAAAAATATGATACAATCAAGCATTTATCCATTCACGAATGCAGCAGCGGTGTTACGATTGCCATGAATCATAAGAGGAGAATGCTTGAAGCTGATTTATTTTTTATAAAAGATACCATTCAACAATTATCTGAACGTTTACAACAAGAAACGGAGTGAGTGTAGTGCCCGACACAAAAAAAGCTTTGCCCATTTTATTTGCCGTTATGTTTTTAGTCATGGTCGGTTTTGGGATTATTATTCCTGTCCTCCCCTTTTATGCTGAAAATGTCGGAGCCTCCCCTACTCAATTAGGATTTTTGATGGCCGTTTATTCTCTTATGCAGCTTATTTTTGCTCCAATGTGGGGTCGTATTTCTGATAGAATTGGACGTAAACCTGTTATTATGATAGGAATTTTCGGCCTTTCCGTTTCCTTTTTCTTGATGGGATTTTCATCCCAACTTTGGATGCTTTTTGCAGCAAGAATTATCGGTGGATTTTTATCTTCCGCTAATATGCCTACCGTAATGGCGTATGTTGCCGATATTACAACTCCTGAAGATCGTGGTAAAGGAATGGGAATGGTTGGAGCCGCAGTTGGACTCGGATTTGTATTTGGTCCTGCGATTGGAGGTATTTTTTCTAAAATTAGCTTAAGTATGCCTTTTTATATTGCTGGGACTTCTTCCTTCATCACCTTTTTTCTCGTTTTTCTCTTACTTCAAGAATCATTGGCCAAGAAAAACAGAAACGAAGTTCATTCGGAAAAAGCATCGTTATGGCAAGTATTTAGAGGATCGCTTTCCATATTATTTATTTTACAATTGTTTATTTCCTTATCTCTCTCTGGTCTAGAGGCTACATTTGCTTACTATGCCGCCAAGAAAGCAGGATTAGGGACGGTAACTTTGGGATATCTTTTTATGATCATGGGGCTTGCAGGGGCCATTGTTCAAGGTGGCTTAGTTGGTATCATGACTAAAAAATATGGTGAAGGCGTCGTTATTCAAATAGGAATTATCGTCTCAGCTATCGGTTTTGGTCTTATCCTACTCGTTCATAGCTTTATGACGGCTGCAATTTTCTTAACTATTTTCGGTATTGGAAATGGCGTAATCCGTCCTAGTATTTCGGCTTTATTAACGAAAAAATCGACATCTGGCCACGGTAGTGCAACCGGATTATTATCTTCCTTTGATTCCTTAGGAAGAATAGCGGGTCCCCCACTAGGAGGTTGGCTTTTTTCCGTTGCAATCGGGCTACCTTATATTTCAGGGATTATCTTATCGATCGTCGCTCTTATTTTGTATCAGATGTATACATTAAAATCTAAAAAATCTGCTTCAATAAATTGACAGGAAGTTTTGTTTCACATATAGTAAAATTAACTGAAAACGGAAGGGTGAAATTTTATAACATGTGGAACTAATCCTATTTATTGAAAACAATCGAATGAAGGCATTTTTTATTAACAGATCGCTTTCTGTTTTATTTATATTGCTTTCATACGAGGTTTTTCAGAATAGGATTGGTCCATGTTTGCCATAAAGGGACTACTCTCTTTATTTGGTATGCACCCGTGCCTCCTATTCTGAAAACAATAGGAGGCATTTTTGTGTCTCCAGCTTTATAGAAATGGAGATGGTTTTTATGATGTTATTAGAAGTGAATGATCTAAAATTATATATTAAGGATCGCTTGCTAATCGATATTGATCACTTAATGATCCAAAACCGAGACTGTATAGGACTTGTTGGAAGAAACGGCAGTGGGAAAACGACACTATTGGAGCTTTTTGCCAAAAAACAATTTCCTGATGAAGGTAGTGTAAACTCATATGGCGAAGTTGTCCTTCTTCCACAATTAAAAAATACAAATACAACAAAGAGTGGCGGTGAGGTGACTCAGGAATATATAAACCGTGCACTTGCTAAAAAACCGGAACTACTTCTTATGGATGAGCCTACAACGAATTTGGATACCTATCATATCGAAAAGTTAGAAAATCAATTGAAGAGATTTCATGGTGCGATTGTAATCGTTTCACATGACCGCGCTTTTCTCGATTCTCTTTGTACAAAAATATGGGAAATTGATGATGGTAAAGTTAAGGAATATAAAGGAAATTACTCTGATTACATCTCACTAAAAGATTTGGAACGTAGACAGCAGGAAAATGCTTATGAGCAGTATGAAAGAAAGAAAAAACAACTGGAAGAAGCATTGATTTTAAAAGAACAGAAAGCCGCTCGTGCCACTAAAGCCCCAAAAAAAGTCAGCCCATCCGAATCTAGGATTACGGGAGCAAAACCTTATTTTGCAAATAAACAGAAGAAACTGAGGAAAGCTGCAAAAGCAATTGAAACTAGACTGGAAAAATTAGAAAAGGTCGACAAAATAAAGGAATTACCTCCTGTTAAGATGAAGCTTCCGAATGAAGAATCATTTAAAGGACGTACTGTTTTAAGGTTTGATAATGTTTCTGGTTCTTTCCCTAATCGAATACTTTGGAAAAAAACAAGTTTCAACATAAAAGGTGGAGATAAGCTGGCCATCATTGGGAAAAATGGCAGCGGAAAAACCACACTTATCAAGAAAATCATAAATAAGGAAGATGGAATTTCCATTTCCCCTTCTATGCAAGTTGGTTATTTCAGCCAAAACTTAGATGTTTTAAATACAAATGAAACAATCCTAAAAAATGTACAGTCCACCTCTATTCAGGAAGAGTCCTTTATTAGAACAGTACTAGCAAGATTACGATTTTTTAGGGATGACGTGTATAAAAAGGTAAATGTTTTAAGTGGCGGCGAAAGAGTAAAGGTAGCATTCGCAAAATTATTTGTAAGTGACATTAATACGTTAATATTAGATGAACCGACCAATTTTCTAGATATTGAATCAGTTGAGGCACTAGAATCACTTCTTCAGGAATATGAAGGAACGGTCATACTTGTTTCACATGATAGAAGGTTCATTCAATCAATCGCCAATAGAATTTTAGCAATAGAAAACGAAGAGATTCATGTTTTCGATGGGACTTTTGAGCAGTTTCAACAATACAAACCAGCAGAAAAACGAAACACTGCTGAAGATCAATTGCTTTTATTAGAAACCAAAATTTCAGATGTAATAAGCCGATTAAGTATCGAACCATCTGATGAATTAGAGCAGGAATTTCAAGCGTTAATTGCAGAAAAAAACAAAATCAAGGGATGAGGCATTATCACCTCATCCCTTCTAAACTTTAAACTTCTATTAATTTTGAAATGATAAATATTTCCTAGGAGTGCCGTAGTTGTTAATGGTTCGCAATTGTTGAAAATTTGATACGTATTCGATAAAGATTGGAGCATCAAGTAGCCAAGGGACATGTTTAAATAGTTCATAATCAGATTTAATAACATGAGAAATCATTTCAGGCAAAAAAGAATTTAAGTGATTAAAACGACTTACCGCTTGTTTTTCATCATATTCCCCACCACTAATATAAACCCTTCCAGTTAACACATATTCACCAAGTTTTGATATCCATTCAGCAGTAAATATATCTTCACAGTTTTTATATACACTTACATTATATTTTGTACCTATCGTTAAATGTCTGGAATTGCCTGTTTCCGAAGTGCTAAGAGTATATTTTCTTCCTTCTACCGGTCCATAAGAAGTGGCGGGTGGTGCAATCATTACGGTAAACTGATCGGTTTGCAGCTTTTCCATTATGCAGCTCCCCTTTGTACTTGATTACTGCATCATATGATAAATGCCTATATTAGGTGAGTTAACTTCGGGATTTATTTTTTCGTCTGACTTTTTTAAAAGAAAAAAGATGCATACTTATTAGCATGCACCTTTGTTCCTTCAGTTTTAACCCATCAACGCTACCATCAATGCTTTCTGAACGTGAAGTCTATTTTCTGCTTCATCAAACACATACGATTGTGGTCCATCGATTACTTCAGCTGTAACTTCTTCCCCGCGTTTTGCAGGTAAGCAGTGAAGGAAAATGGCATCATTTTTAGCAAAAGACATTAATTGGCTATTCACTTGATAAGGTTGAAACGCTTGTAACCTAACTTCTGTTTCATCTTCCCATCCCATGCTCGTCCAAACATCCGTATATACTGCATCAGCCCCACTAACGGCTGCTTGAGGATCATTTAACACTTCAATTGCTGCGCCCGTTTCTTTCGCAATGTCTTGGGCACGTTTTGTTATTTCCTTTTTAGGTTCATATCCTTCTGGTGAAGCGATTGAACAATCTACGCCGAGCTTTGCACAAGCAATCATTAAGGAATGGGCGACATTATTTCCGTCTCCTACATAAGCTAGCTTCTGCCCCACGTAAGTCCCCTTCACTTCATACAATGTCATTAAATCTGCTAGCGCCTGGCATGGATGAAAATCATCCGTTAATGCGTTAATGACGGGTACGTTTGAATTTGCAGCTAGTTCTTCAACTGCTTTATGTTCATACGCTCTAATCATAATTCCATCCACATATCTAGAAAGAGTTTTTGCTGTATCTTGAACAGTTTCTCCTCTTCCAAGTTGAATATCAGAACGGCTTAAGAAAAGCGCATGACCGCCAAGTTGGTTCATTCCCACTTCAAAAGAAACACGAGTTCTCGTTGAGGATTTCTCGAAAATCATCGCCAATGTTTTTCCTTTTAAATACTGATGGGGTTCCCCTTGTTTTTGCATTTTTTTTAATCCAATAGCGACATCGATTAATTGCGTGATTTCGTCTGTTGAAAGATCTGATAAAGTCAATAAATGCTTCCCTTTTAAACTATTTGCTGTTGTAGTCACCATCAAATCACCCTCTCTTTTTTAGATAATTGTAAATGCCATTCCTGCATAGACATCGGTTTTTCAATATTTTGCTTAAAAGCTGATATCGTCGTAAGCAATGTTTCCATTTCAGTTATGACAGGTATTTGCGAGCTGGATGCTGCGATACGTTTCTCTTTCGAATCTTTTGCTGATCTAAGACTTAATAAAATCGCACCGTTGCTTTGTTTTAACCAATCAGCAAATGAATAATGCCCATTTCCGACGGAAACACCTTCTCTTGATAAAATTTCTTGTATAAGAGGAAGCTCTTTTTCATCCACATCTACATACACTTCTAATGTTTGATTACTTTTGTTAGAATTCCACTTGATTGCTTTTACCAATGCCTCATCAAATGTTTTTCCAAATGCAATCAATTCTCCTGTCGATTTCATTTCCGGTGTTAAAAGAGGATCAACTCCGTCAAGCTTTCCTGTTGAAAAAACAGGATTTTTTATTGCGAAATATGTTTGGCTAATTGGGTTGTCGTTTACTTTTCCGCCAGTCAAAATATTGATGCATTCTTCTATAACATTGACACCTGTCATTTTACTAATAATTGGAACAGTACGAGATGCCCTTGGATTAACCTCTAATACGTAAACCGTTTCTTCAAAAATGACAAATTGAACATTAAAAATTCCTTTAAACTGAAGTTTTTTTGCTATTTTATTCGTATATTCTCGCGCTTTTTTTTGATAAGAGTCATTAATGGAAACGGGCGGAGTTACTGCCATGCTATCTCCGGAATGGACTCCTGCTTTTTCTATATGTTCGAAAAAACCTGGAATAAATATATTCTCTCCATCCGATAGCACATCTACTTCCATTTCCGTTCCTTTATAATAAGCATCAATTAATACAGGGTAGGAAATGTTATTAAGATGCTCCCTTAATTGATGCTCGTCTTCAATAATTAACATTCCTTGACCACCTATGACATAGGATGGCCTTAAAAGAAGCGGGAAACCAATTTTAGACGATTGTACAATCAGCTCTTCTTCATTCAACGCAGTTAAACCAGGAATATGCGGTATATCTAATTCTTTTAACAGATTATAAAAACGTTCACGGTCTTCAACTATATCAATATGTTCTTGTGATATCGAAAGTAAAGGAACCCCATTATCCTCCAACTCTTTTGCCAGATTTATAGAAGTCTGCCCCCCAAATTGAAGAATAACCCCATCAGGTTTTTCAAACTCCAATACATTTAACACATCTTCAGCACGGAGAGGCTCGAAATATAGGCGATCTGCAATTTGAAAGTCAGTGCTTACGGTCCCAGGATTATTATTGATTAAAATGGCTTCATAGCCAGCTTTTTTTAAGGCAAAAACACCGTGAACTGTACAGTAATCAAACTCAATGCCCTGGCCAATTCGAACTGGACCTGATCCGACAATGGCGATTTTAGGTTTTTTATTTGCTGAAAAAAGGTCGCCTTCCCCTTTCCATGTCGAGTAAAAATAAGGTGCTGCTGCAGGAAATTCTCCTGCACAAGAATCAACCATATTGTAGACAGGTTTAATGTTATACTCCTTTTGCTTCTCTCGAACACTTTTCAAATCAGCACTCCAAATATACGCAAGCCACTCATCTGAAAAGCCTAGTGTTTTTAATTCTTTTAATAAATGAGCTGTAATTGTGTCAAGGCTAACACTTTTTGCTTTTTCTTCATAACTCACTAATAACGCCAACTGATTTAAAAAGAATGGCTGAATTTGGGTTGCATGATGAATTTCTTCTGTTGTTACACCGCGTCTCATTAATTCTAGTATAGAAAAAAAGCGTCTATCATCTGGTAAGGTTATAGAATCCCATAATTGTTCGTCACTGAAAGATGAAATTTCAATTAACTCAAGACCTATCGTTTTAATCTCAAGTGATCGGACCGCTTTTTGGAGTGCAGCTGGAAGATGGCGTTCGATTGCCATTATTTCACCTGTTGCCTTCATTTGAGTTCCTAACTTTCGGTCTGCTTCTATAAACTTATCAAATGGCCATCTTGGCATTTTCACAACAGTATAATCAACAACTGGTTCGGAGCTTGCAAAGGTTGTGCCTGTTACTGGATTAATCAATTCATGCAAATAATATCCGAGAGCTAGTTTTGCTGCCATTTTTGCAATAGGGTATCCTGTTGCCTTAGAGGCAAGAGCCGAAGAGCGACTTAATCTCGGGTTTACCTCGATTAAATAATATTGAGAGCTGTTAGGGTCCTGAGCAAATTGAATATTGCAGCCTCCAATAATTTTTAAAGCTCGAATTATTTTTATGGCTGAAGCATACAGTGCTTCATATTCTTTATCCGTTAATGTTTGTTGAGGTGCTACAACAATGGAATCACCTGTATGGACTCCGACGGGATCAAAATTTTCCATACTGCATATGGCGATACAAGTATCATTAGCATCACGAATCATTTCAAACTCCAACTCTTTGAACCCAGCAATGCTTTTTTCTATTAAACATTGTGTTATCGGACTTGCTTCAAGTCCTTTTTTAACAATAGAGATCAAATCATCTTCGTTTGAAACGATACCGCCACCACCCCCGCCTAATGTGTATGCAGGACGAATGATAACAGGGTAACCAATCTTGTTTGCAAAATCAATTGCTTCCTTGACAGTATGGATAATCGAGCTGTCAGGTACAGGTTCTTCTAATTTCTGCATTAAATCTCGAAAAGCTTCACGATCTTCTCCTTGCATGATTGATTCCGGGGTCGTACCAAGTACTTTAACGTTGTACTTATCGAGTACACCTTGCTCATATAATTGAACCGTTAAATTCAAGCCAGTCTGACCGCCGAGAGTACCTAATATGGCATCTGGTCGCTCTTTCTTGATAATTTCTGTAATAGATTGAACAGTCATTGGTTCAAAATAAACGATATCTGCAAATTGTTCATCCGTCATAATGGTTGCAGGATTATTATTAACAAGTACGACTTCAATCCCTTCTTCTTTCAATGCCATACATGCTTGCGTTCCAGCATAATCAAATTCTGCTGCCTGACCAATTACGATTGGACCCGAACCAATAACCAAAACTTTTTTTAAACCCTTTAGCTTAGGCATATATGTTTTCTCCTTTTGTTAGCTTCAGCTGATTAGTAAATGCTTCTGTGATGATCATTTCAAGTTTTGGATTTTTTCCATTCGGATGAAATTGATATGTCGATATTGGATATATTTTATGGGAAAGACCTTCAATTGATTGATCTTGAATCGATTGAAACGAAACCATAAATCCTGAATCCTCAAGACCTTCTTCTCTAACTTCATATCCATGATTTTGATTGGACATAAACACTTCACTTGATTCCATATGCATAATAGGATGTTTGAAGTTTCTATGTCCCCACTTCATTTTTTCGATTTTGGCGCCAAATGCCTCAGCAACTATTTGGTGTCCAAGACCAAATGCCATTGTTGGGTAATGCTTTGATATTTCTTTGTATTCTGGATAAAATTGTTTCCAGTTTGAAGAATTTCCTGAACCACCGGAAAATACGATACCATCAGGATTCAATGTTTTTATTTTTTCTACGGTTATATCTGGAGGTACAATCGTAATCTTGTAATCTGCGTTAGAAAACCATTTAATTAAAGAACTTTTAACTGAAAAATCGATTAAAGCAATATGAGTTTTTCCATTTGGATTAATAATCTTATAATGTAAAGGAGCTAACCCATTATGTTGTTTTACTGGATGGATGACATCAACCTCATTAGCTTTCATCGATACTGGTGTCTCACCAACTTTTATAAGTTGCTTAATGATTGACCGAGTATCCATACCCGTCATGACGGGTATACATTTTTCTTTAAAGATATTTAACCATTTTTTTATCGATGCTGAAAATTCTCCGTATTCTTGCTGAACCACAAGACCAGCAACCTGTAGATCCTTGCTCTCAAGTTTTTCTTGATCCATAAAACTATTTAGGATACTGGGATATGTTGCTAGCACAATTTTTCCATTAACAGCTGGATCAGAGATGAATTCTAAAAAATTCCCCATTCCTGTAAAAAAGATCATTTCTCCAGAGCATTCCGTTTTCTCGCCGTGCCAATGGCCGGTATATGTAACTCCATTAGCCAGTGTAATCATACCTTCCATCATGCACCTTCACCTCGTTGTATTATTATTTTATAAAATGTATTTTTATACATAGGAATCAAAAAAATATTAGCATGATACAGTTTTTGAATTGAGTAAAGTATCTTCTATTATTGCAAGTACTCCATCCATTTCATCATATGTGACCGTAAGAGGCGGTAAAAACCTCATAACATTTGGTCCAGCAACTAGAGCAAGCAGACCATTTTCCCTTAATAAACTAATCATAGGACCAACTTCATTTGAAAATTCTACTCCAAACATTAAGCCTTTATGGCGAATGCCTTTGAAGTTTTCCGATCGAGAGAATATATCCTCAAGCTTCGAAGCGAAGTAGTCACCTTTTTCAGTCACTTCTTTTAGAAAATCTTCTTCAAAAATTAGGTTTAATGTCGCATCGGCAGCTGACATGGCAAGTGGATTTCCTCCAAAAGTCGATCCATGGCTGCCTGGATTAAATGCAGTTTTTAAATAGTCCTTACCAATCATCGCACCTGTTGGAAATCCATTTCCAAGACCTTTTGCTGAGGTTATAATATCAGGAGATAGATTAAAATGTTGATAGGCAAATGGCTTGCCTGTACGCCCGATTCCTGTCTGCACTTCATCAATAATGAGGATAGCTCCATATTGCTTGCATAATTGTTGGACAGTAGCTAAAAATTCCTCATTTGCGATGTGGACTCCACCTTCACCTTGAACTATTTCAAGCATAACCGCAGCCGTTTCGTTATCCATTTCTTTTTTCAGCTCATTTACATCATTGAATGGTAGGTGAACAAATGTTTCAAGCATCGGTCCAAATCCTTGTTTCACTTTATCTTGACCTGTAGCTGCCATGGTAGCAAATGTTCGTCCGTGAAAGGATTGGAGAAATGTAATGATTTTTGATTTTCCTGTATATTTACGGGCTAATTTAATTGCAGCTTCATTTGCTTCAGCTCCACTATTACAGAAAAACACGGAGCCCCCTATAGAATGTGAAGAAAGCTTTTCAGCAACTTTTTCTTGAAGTGAGCTTTTAAATAGATTTGATATATGCCATATTTTATGTAGTTGATTAGTCGTAGACTCTACAACTGCTGGATAACAATGACCTAGGTTGCATACACCAATTCCCGACGTAAAATCTACATATTCTTTCCCATGAGAATCCACTACTTTACATCCAGAACCAGAGACGATTTCAACGTCCCATCTTGCATAGTTTTCGAATAAATGACTCATTCTATTTCACTGCCTCCAATTCTCTTTTAATCGTTGTCCCGATAATACTTCCACCATTCAACAACGGCTTATGGCCACTGACAATCATCGCTTCCCTCATCCCGCCTTTAAGACTATGAATCGCAGCCATTACTTTCGGAATCATCCCTCCTGAAATAGTGCCATCATCGATAAATCCTAGAATTTCAGTATCAGTCGCCTTTTCTACAATCTCATTATCTTTCAACACACCTGGAACATCCGTAACAAAAATGACTTTTTCTGCATTAATGGCAACGGCAATTTCGCCAGCAACTGTATCAGCATTAATATTATAATAATCTTCATGATTCATACCAACCGCGATTGGAGATATGACTGGAACCATTCCAATCGACAATAAATTAAATAAAAATTGTTGATTCACAGAAATTATTTCTCCTACTAAACCCAAATTCTCTAAGTCTTGCGGTTGAGCGTACATCAATCCACCGTCAGAGCCGGTTACACCGATAGATGAAATTCCATGTTTGTGTAGCTTGCGAACTAGTTGATTCGTTATTGTACCTGACAAAACCATTTCTACGACTTCCATAATTTCATGAGTTGTTTTTCTTAAGCCATTTACAAACTCGGAATGGATTTTTAAATTTTTTAAAAGATCATTTATAGCTGGGCCGCCGCCATGAACGATAATGGGATGATAACCATTTTCTTGCAAGTTTTTAATTCCTTTAAAAAAGTCATCGGATAAAGTGTTAATCATGCTTCCGCCGCACTTGATAACGATGATTTTTTCCATTTGTTTTTATCCTCCATTTCATTTATGTGCGATAGCTGGCATTGATGCGCACATAGTCATACGTCAGATCGCAGCCCCAAGCTTTTCCGTGACCTGAGCCAATATTTAAGTTGATGTTTATAACAACCGTTTCGTTTTTCAAGTAGTCACTTAACGTTTCTTCAACGTAATTTGTAGGTTGACTATTTTCTAATAGTGAATAAGGTCCGATAGCAATATTTATTTTTTCAGGATCTAACGTCATCCCGCTTCTTCCTATCGCCATCATGACTCTTCCCCAGTTAGGATCGGAGCCATAAACCATTGTTTTGACGAGATCAGATCCAACGACTGTTTTGGCTACCTTCCCTGCTTCATCGTCAGATATCGCTCCATATACATTCACTTCTATTAGTTTTGTTGCGCCTTCTCCATCTCTTGCAATCATAATGGCTAGGTCTTCACAAACTTTTTCAAGTAGTTGGACAAATTGATCCCATTCTTCATGACTAGGCTCAAGTGATGTATTTTCAGCTAACCCGCTTGCCATTACGACAACCATATCATTTGTCGACGTATCACCATCAACAGTTATTCGATTAAAGGTTTTATTTGTTACTGCACTTAAAGCGGACTGTAAATGATCATGGGAGATATTTGCATCGGTCGTAATGAAGCCGAGCATTGTCGCCATATTTGGAGCAATCATGCCTGATCCCTTTGCAGAGCCAGCCATTGTAACTTTGACACCATCAATAATGGTTTCATAACATGTAGTTTTCATACACGTATCTGTCGTCAAAATGGCTTCGTTAAAATCAATGGCTGCTTGTTGATTTTTTTGTGGGACAAGATGAGCGATGCCAGGAATAATTTTCTCCATCGGCATTTTCTCTCCAATCACACCTGTCGAAGCTACCGCAACATAATGATGATTAATTGATAATAAACTCGCCACTGCATTTTTCATTGAATGTGCGTCGAATAAACCCTGATTTCCTGTACACGCATTCGCATTCCCGCTATTCACAATGATCGCTTGAAGTTTTCCCTCTTGATCCAAGTTTTCTTTCGTTACTTTTAGAGGAGCGGCCTTGATTTGATTTAATGTATAAACAGCTGCAGCTTCAGCTGGGACGTCACAATAAATTATGCCTAAATCGTTGCGTTTACGCTTCACCTTCGTATGAATTCCTGCAGCAGAGAAACCAAGTGGAGTAATGATTGTTCCTTCGTCCACTTTTAATATTTGCTCTTTACCCGTTATTTGCACTTTAATCACTCCTCTGTTGATGTTTTTTAAATTTCTTTAGGGATATACAGGACTGAATGTTAATCCAGCAGTTTCTTCAAAACCAAATAATAGATTGGCATTTTGAACCGCTTGACCTGCAGCCCCTTTCATCAAATTGTCTATAACTGAAACGATTGTCACTCTTCCCGTACGATTATCAAATGAAATCCCAATATCACAGTAATTGGAGGCAGCTACTTCTTTTGTTCCTGGAAATATGCCAATATCCCTCACTCGAACGAAAGGTTTATCAGTATAAAAATCTTTATAAAGCTGCCATATTTCCTCTTCGGTTATGCTTCCTTCAACTGTTCCATAAATGGTACTCATTATCCCTCTTGTCATCGGCACTAGGTGTGTTTGAAACGTTATAGGGGAGTCATAGCCGAATTCTTTCAACATTTGCTCAATTTCAGGGATATGCTGGTGCTGATTCACTTTATATATTTTCAAATTTTCATTTAATTCACTATATAAGTTTCCAAGACTAATCGTTTGACCTGCACCTGACACTCCTGATTTAGCATCTACAATGATCGATCCTTCTTTTAGCCTCTTTGACTTCGCTAATGGGGCGATTCCTAAAAGGGTAGCAGTCGGATAACAACCAGGATTGGAAATAAACTGACTGCCTTCTATAGACGAATTATTTAACTCCGGCAATGAATAGACAGCTTTTTCAACCCATTCCTTAGGCGCCGCTTTTCGCTTATACCAAAATTCATAGTCTTCAGTATTTTTAATACGAAAATCACCCGTTAAATCAATGACAATGCAGCCTGCAGATAATAATTCAGGTGCCAATTGAGAAGCAACACCAGTCGGGACCGCCAAAAAAACAACATCCGTATCTTTTGCCATTTTCATTGGATTAATTTCTTCTAATGTTGAAGGAAAAATCCCCGTTAAGTGCGGATAATGCACATGAATGTCTTTACCTTGCTGCGAAGATGTGTATAAAGCAGAAATTTCAAAGTGTGGGTGGGAATGTATAATCCGCAGCAATTCTGCCCCTCCATAGCCTGTTGCACCTACAATACCTACTCTCATTCGTTTCACTCCTAAAGTGTCGACAAGTTCACCACTTGCATATTAGAGTATAATGTTTTACTTATTAATTTATAAAAGCTTGATGATTCATGAATTATTTAGATGTTTTCTATTATACTGTGAATAAAAATAAATACAATAGTATATTTATAAATTTATTAATAAAAAATAAGCCTTCTTCAATGAAGGCTTATTTTATTTAATTTTGTTCTTCTTGTACCCCGATTTGGACATGTCTAAACAATACTTTTGCTGTTCCTCTTTTTGTTTCATCCATAATAAAGGAGCCATTGGAATAACGGTCGCTAAATCTAATATTTGAGCTATGAATGACTTCTTCTTCACCTTTTTCGGTAATGAGTGTTAATTCATCACGATTGTCTACTAATTTCATTCCGATGATTCGGTGAGGGTTATTTTTTAATTCACGCAATAACACCACACCACGTTTTGCCCGGCTTGCTTTTTCAAATTCGGACAGCTTCATTTTCTTGACTGCACATCGATGAGTAGCAATAAGGATACCGACATCTGTTTCATCATCAGAAAAAATTTCAGCATTAACAACATAATCTTGATCCTTTAAGTTTATTGCTTTTACCCCTGCTGCCCTTGCACCGACTTGATTGACTTCATCCTCTGAGAACCATAAACCGTAGCCAATATGCGTCGCGATGAATATTTCTTTCGACCCATCTGTAAGGTGGACATCTACAACTTGGTCATCGCCTTTTAAATTTATAGCAACAAGCGGCCGTGAATATCGTTGGGCTTTATATAAATCCATTGAGCTTTTCTTAACCATCCCTTGTTTAGTAAAGAAAACCAGGAACTCATGTTCATTAAATTCCTTTACCGGAATGGCTTTAATGATTTCTTCGTCACGCGCAATCGGCATCATAGCAGCTACATGCTGTCCTAGATCTTTCCAACGAATATCCGGGAGCTCATGAACAGGCATGTATAAATAGTTACCTTTATTCGTAAACAATAGCAATGTGTCAGTTGTATTGATTTCCTGCATGAATAAAAGCCAGTCCGATTCCTTCATCGCCAGCTCCTGTCCATTTGAAGCGGAATAGGAACGAAGACTCGTTCTCTTGATATATCCTTCTTTCGTCACGGTTACAATGACATCTTCACTAGGAATCATGACTTCAAGATTAATCTTAATTTCGGAAACCTTTTCCTCAATGATCGTGCGTCTTTCGTCAGCATACTTTTTCTTGATCTCTTTAAGTTCTTTTTTTACTAAGTTTAAAAGTTTCTTTTCACTTTCTAAAATTCCTGTTAAGTACTCAATCGTATTGAGTAACTCGCTTGCTTCCGTTTGAAGTGCTGTAATATCCGTGTTCGTCAAGCGATATAGTTGGAGAGAAACAATGGCTTCCGCTTGTTTCTCTGTAAAAGCATATTTTTTTATAAGGTTGTCTTTCGCATCTCGTTTATCTTTTGAAGCGCGGATTGTCGCAATCACTTCGTCAAGAATCGAGAGTGCCTTCATCAATCCTTCTACAATATGATGTCTTTCTTTTGCCTTTTCCAGTTCATATCTTGAGCGATTTGCAACAACCTCTTTTTGATGGGCGATGTAAGCATCAAGAAGATCGAGAAGACCCATTAATTTTGGCCTGCGATTATCAATCGCTACCATATTGAAATTATACGTTACTTGGAGATCGCTATTTTTAAATAAATAGTTCAATACTCCTTCAGCATCGGCTTCTTTTTTCAGTTCAACTACGATTCTTAGTCCCGTTCTATCCGTTTCGTCACGTACTTCGGCTATTCCTTCAAGTTTTCGATCTAAACGAAATTCATCCATTTTTTTTACGAGATTCGCTTTATTTACATCATATGGAATTTCCGTAATGACAATTTGCTGGCGCCCTCCACGAATGGTTTCAATTTCTGTTTTTGATCGTACAACTATTTTTCCCCGGCCTGTTTCATATGCCTTTTTAATGCCATCGATACCTTGGATAATCCCTCCAGTAGGAAAATCCGGTCCTTTTAAAACCGTCATCGCATCATCTACATGACAACTAGGCTTTTCGATTCGCATAATGACAGCATCAATTACTTCCCCTAAATGATGGGGAGGAATATCGGTCGCGTAACCGGCGGATATACCTGTAGAGCCATTTACGAGCAAGTTAGGGAATCTTGCTGGTAGTACAGTCGGCTCCGATGATGTATCGTCAAAGTTAGGAACAAAATCTACCGTTCTTTTATCAATATCACGTAATAATTCTGAAGCTACATGTGAAAGACGAGCTTCCGTATAACGCATTGCAGCTGCTGGGTCACCATCAACACTCCCATTATTCCCATGCATTTCTACAAGCATTTGCCGTACTTTCCATGGCTGACTCATTCTCACCATTGCATCATATACAGACGTATCACCATGAGGATGATAATTACCAATCACATTTCCTACTGTTTTTGCTGATTTACGAAAACCTTTATCTGCCGTATTTCCTTCCATATGCATCGCGTACAATATACGCCTTTGTACGGGCTTGAGTCCGTCCCTCACATCAGGCAGCGCTCGATCTTGAATAATATATTTACTGTAACGACCAAAACGGTCTCCAATTACTTCTTCAAGCGGTAAATCTTGAAATTTTTCCTGTAAACTCATGAGAACGGATATCCCCCTTCCGTTGTCAAATTATCATTGTCTAATATACTTTGATCTTCTTCTAGACCAAATTGAACATTACTTTCTATCCATTTCCTACGCGGCTCTACTTTATCACCCATTAGAGTAGTCACTCTTCTTTCTGCTCTTGCTCCATCATCAATCATGACACGAATCAACGTTCTCGTTTCCGGATTCATTGTCGTCTCCCAAAGCTGGTCTGCATTCATTTCTCCAAGACCTTTATAACGTTGGAGCATATAGCCTTTTCCAACTTTTTTCGTAACACTTTCAAGCTCATCATCCGTCCAAGCATATTCGATCACTTCTTTTTTACCGCTCCCTCTACTTACTTTATAAAGAGGAGGAAGTGCGATATACACTTTACCCGCTTCAATTAACGGCTTCATATATCGATAGAAAAAGGTTAATAGCAATACTTGAATATGAGCACCATCCGTATCAGCATCCGTCATAATCACAATTTTGTCGTAATTCACATCTTCCAAGCTAAAATCAGGTCCCACTCCAGCACCAATGGTATGAATAATTGTATTGATTTCTTCATTTTTAAAAATATCCTGAAGCTTAGCTTTTTCCGTATTGATAACTTTACCACGGAGAGGCAGCACCGCCTGAAACTTTCGGTCCCTACCTTGCTTTGCCGATCCTCCAGCAGAGTCACCTTCCACTAAATACAATTCATTTTTCTGGGGGTTACGTGATTGTGCAGGTGTTAATTTCCCAGATAAAAGAGCATCTGTTTTCCGGCGTTTTTTTCCACTTCTTGCTTCTTCACGTGCTTTACGAGCGGCTTCACGTACTTGTGCAGCTTTTACCGCTTTTTTAGCGAGAAGCGTGCTGACATCATGGTTTTCAGCAAGAAAATAAGTTAAATGCTCTGTAATGACAGTATCGACCGCCGACCTTGCTTCTGCTGTTCCGAGTTTACCTTTTGTCTGTCCTTCAAATTGAAGAAGTCCTTCTGGAATTCTGACAGAAACTATCGCGGAAAGACCTTCCCTGATGTCAGAACCTTCAAGATTTTTGTCTTTTTCTTTTAATAAGCCGGTTTTTCTTGCATATTCATTAAAGATTCTTGTCATTGCCGATCTTGCGCCTACCTCGTGGGTTCCGCCATCTTTTGTCCTGACATTATTGACAAAGGAAAGCATGTTTTCTGAAAATCCATCGTTAAATTGAAAAGCAAATTCCACTTCTATATCATTTGCTTCTCCTTCAAAAGAAGCAACTGGATGCAGAACATCTTTCTCTTCATTTAAATATTCAACAAACGCTTCGATTCCATTTTCGTAATAAAAAACGTCCCTCTGATCATGGCGAAGGTCGATTACTTCTATTTTCAAGCCTTTTAATAGAAAAGCGGATTCCCGTAATCTTTCACATAGTAATTCATAGTTAAAAGTAGTTGTACTAAAAATAGATTCATCCGGCTTAAAATGAATTTTTGTGCCTGTTTGCTTAGACGTTCCAATTTTTTCAAGAGTGGTCGCAGGCTTCCCGCCATCATGAAATTTTTGTTCAAAAATAAATCCGTCCCTTTTTATTGTGACGGTTAGCCATTCCGAAAGGGCATTTACAACAGATGCTCCAACACCGTGGAGTCCTCCACTTGTTTTGTAGCCGCCTTGTCCAAATTTTCCACCTGCGTGCAAAACTGTAAAGATAACCTCTGTCGTCGGTTTACCAGTTTGATGCATACCTGTAGGCATTCCGCGACCTTTATCTTCTACACTGATACTATTATCTTTATGAATTTTCACGATAATTTCATTTCCGTAGCCGCCTAGTGCTTCATCAACCGAATTATCTACGATTTCATATACTAAATGATGCAGCCCACGTGAATCTGTTGATCCAATGTACATTCCCGGTCGTTTTCTAACGGCTTCTAGTCCTTCTAATACTTGTATGGAATCATCATTATAATCAATGTTAGTTATATTTTTTGCCACTTATATACCCCTTTCAACAACATAAGCCATAATCAAACAGGTGTTCTCCTAATATATATTTTATCAAAAATAAGCGCGTATGTCTTATTCTATAACCGTTTATCTGTTTTTGGCAAATGTACATAATAAAAATTCAATAAAAAACAAGCACCATATTAGTGCTTGCATTGTCAAAAACATTATTTTGTTAATGCATGTTCGACCTTAATACAACGGTCCATAATTACAGTGTATCCTTTTTCTTTCAAATACTGATAAGCTTCTTCATTTTCAATGCCTAATTGAGCCCAAAATACGTCAGCGTCAATTTCAGAAAATTCCTTTGCGATATCAGGTAGAAATTCTGGCCTTCTAAATATATTTACAATATCTACATGCCCCTCTATATCCTTTAAAGAAGCGACAGCTTTTGTTCCGAATACTTCATCGATTTGAGGATTTACTGGTATAATTTCATATCCAGCATTTTTCATTGCCTCAGATACCATATAGGAGGTTCTTTCTGGATTATCACTTATTCCAACAACAGCAATTCTTTTTGCTTTTTTTAAAATTTCACCAATTTCTTGTCGGCTTGGATTTTCAATGGCCATTTATAATCTCCTCCATTTGGAAATGAGTATTAATTATATCGTAAATCAGTGGATAATATGTTGCAAGTACAATACTCACTGACTCATCATGCAAAAATAGTATTATCTTTACAGAATCTTCATGGTACAATGAATGAGCAAGATTTAGGATAAAGGAGCAATGAATATGCAATATGCACTCGTACTATTGGCGGCTTATTTAATCGGATCGATACCTTCAGGATTAATTGTAGGCAAGGTATTTTATGGTATAGATATTAGACAGCATGGAAGTGGGAATCTTGGAGGCACGAACACTTTTCGTACATTAGGTAAAAAAGCTGGAATAACCGTAACGCTCGCTGATATTTTAAAAGGGACTATCGTTATTTTTCTACCGGCTTTATTTGGCATCGATCTTCATCCGCTTATCGCAGGAGTTTTCGCGGTATTAGGACATATGTTTCCTATCTTTGCAGGTTTTCGTGGTGGAAAAGCAGTTGCCACTTCAGGTGGCGTTCTTTTAGGCTACGAGCCGCTACTATTTATACTGTTAGTTATCGTGTTTCTTATTAGTTTGAAATTTTCCAAATATGTATCATTATCTTCCATCTTAGCGGGAGTGTTTGCAATTATTTATTCCTTATTCACAAGGGATTTACCACTTATTCTAGTAGCTGTTGCCCTAGCGTCATTTGTAATAATTAGACACCGAACGAATATAAAACGAATAATGAACAAGACTGAGCCTAAAGTTAAGTGGATTTAATAGTAGATAATAAATTATAGAGAGATTGATTGCCCATGAGTCGAAAAAGTAATTTCGCAGCAATCGCATTGATTTTTTTATTACTGACTGGAATTATTATTTTACTTGTATTCCAAAAAAGCCAATCTACACAATCCCTTCATAAGAGCAGCATGAACCAAAATCAAAGGAACATCCAAATTGAACCAAAGGAATATCATACGGAAGCCGTTATTGGCGGAATTGGAGATATCTTGATACACGACTATGTCTACAATGATGCTAAAACGAATAATGGCTATGATTTTAATCCAATGTTTGAATCTGTAAAATCGCTATTACAAAAGCCGGACTTTCTTATCGCTAATCAAGAGTCGATTCCAGGAGGATCTGAAATTGGCATCACAAGCTATCCGTCATTCAATAGTCCGCATGAAATAGTTGATGCTTTAATGAATGCGGGTGTGGATATGGTAACAACTGCCAATAACCATTCACTCGACAAAGGGGAGCGCGGAATATTAAGTGCCATTAGCTATTACGAAAAGAAAAACCTTCCATATACCGGCACGTTTAAAAGTCCGGAAGATAAGAAAAAAATGAGAATTATGACAGTAAAAGGCATCCGGATTGCCGTCCTAGCATATGCGACCCATTTCAACGGTATTCCAATCCCACAAGGTAAAGAATATCTTGTCAGTCCTCTGGATCCAAAACAAGTGGCAGCGGATATAAAAGAAGCAAAGAAGAATTCAGATCTTATTATATTAGCCCTTCATTGGGGAGATGAATATGTAAGACAGCCTAATCAAATTCAAAAAGAACAAGCGGCTCAATTTATGGACGCAGGAGCGGATATTATTTTAGGACATCACCCTCATGTACTTCAACCGATGGAATGGTTTAATAAACCTGATGGAAAAAAAGGGCTTGTTGTTTATTCATTAGGAAACTTTTTATCCGGACAAATAAGGGATTATAAAGACATTGGTGGAATGGTAGAAATTACGGTAAAAAAGATAGTGGAAGGGAATGACTCCAATACTACGATTGAAAAAGCAGTATTAAACCCTACATTTTCAGCAAGCACGCATTTTCAAACATATCGAGTGTACCCACTTGATGTAGCAAAGAACAAAGGGTTTACAACACATAATAGCGAAGAAATTCAACAGTTTTTCTACAATAAAAAATAACGGATGACTTTAAATCAACCGTTATTTTTTTTATATTCATATAAAGGTTCATCAAGTTTCTCATTGTAATCTACGTATAAATCATGACCATCAAAATACCATGCATCTCGAGTTTCGATAAAATAATTAATACCATCTTTCTCTTTCAAAACCCCTACATCAATCGGCTCCTCTTTATTTACGCCTAATGAAAAACCTTGTTGAATTGGACTTGATCCACCATATCTCACGTAAAAACGTACATAATCTCCTTTGTTTAAAAACATTTCATTGTGAAACCATTCTGAAGCCTGATCTGTTAAGTGAATTTGCATGCTATGGACCTCCTAAGATTGATGTATAAGAGAAAATGATTTCAATTGATCTTCCAAACCTTCCTTAGCTAGAATCTCTAACTGCTTCTGACCTAGCAAATCAAAATGGGAATAACCGTCTTTTCTATGATGGATCCATTCTTCTCTCAATCCATATTGTTTACCCCATTGTGCAAGCATTTGAATATCTTTGCTGCCTGCTTTCGTTACGGTATTCACTTCAGGAAACCGATCATCTAGCCAATAATGAGTTAAAAATGCTATTTTACCTTGATCAATATCACGTTTCCATTGAAGTAATTCTTTTCTAGAAATCCCGAAAGCCATTTTACTTCTCCTCAGTTTCGTCAAGCTTTTTTGCCTTCATATAGACCTCATGCCAATTCGGATATAACTTACGAAGCGAAATTGGTTTAAAATTTTCTTTTCTAACGCAAACATGTTTAGTAAAACCAGTGACCGCCAACTCTCCAGTTGCCGATATAATTTCATAACCATACGTCGTTCTTAATCCATTATATTCATCGATCCACGTTTTAACTGTTACTTTCTCACCGTATTTAACCGGATGGATATATGTAGCTTGAACATCGATTACCGGCGCTAAAATACCATCCTGCTCCAGATCCGCATACTTAAAACCTAGCTCTTCTATTAATTTTGTACGCCCTATTTCCATCCAAACTAAATAATTTGCATGATATACAATCCCCATTTGGTCTGTTTCAGCGTAACGAACTTCAATTTGCGTTTCTGATATAACCATTTGTCTTTCCACCTTAGTTGCTTTTATATATGTTCATTTTATCACATTGTACAAAATGGTTGAATTAATATGATTATAAAAAAAAGGAAAACCGGCATAATTGCCGGTTGAATTTATAATTCTTAATTTTGTTGATTCGCAGCCTCGTCTTTTATTTCTTCACGCATCCCATCGATAGCTTCACGGCGTCTTTCATTCTTTGCTTTAATATGTTCTTGATCATGACTGTCGGAGAATTCCATCGTTGCCTCAGCTTTTTCCATATTTTCTATCGTGTTGTGAACCATTTCTTGAAGCTTTTCAACATTATCACTGCGATCATCAGGTTTTGGTTTACGATTGTACTCCATAAGTTACATCCCTTCCTCTAGATGACTTTTTCTTGGTGATTATTATTCCCCTTTTGTTTGAATAATATTGGGATGCTGTCCAGATTTATCTGCCATTTTTTTACCTTTGTTTGCATCGACAGCTACTTGCTTTTCTCCTAAATGATCCGGAGTAAAATTCTCTTGACCTCTCTTCGGATTACTCATGTATTCTCCTCCCTTCCGTATTACTATTTCCAGAAAGAAAGGATTTATGATAAATTAAGCTCTCCTCATATGCTTTTCGTCTAATCTGTTTTCTATTGTCTCCAATGCTTTCGAATCATTTAACAATGCTTGTTTATTTTCTTGAACAAGATCTAAAAATGTCTTTTTTCCACGTCTTCTCATTATTTTCACTCCTCATTCAATTCTATTATTATTATTGTCCAAAAAAGATAAGATTAAACCAAATTTTCAAACTTTTTTCAAAGTAAAAACACTTTGCCAACATAGTCAGCAAAGTGTTTTATTAAAGACATTTCGAATTTATATAAGCAAGAACGCTCACTGCTTATTCAGCTAGCTTACCTCGTAGTACCATTTGTAGTATACCACCATTACGATAGTAATCAATTTCAACTTCTGAGTCAAAGCGTACAAGAACTTCGAATTCCTTCTTGGAACCATCTTCAGCGACAGCAGTTACTTTAATGATGTCACGAGGTTTTACTGATTCATCGATATGAACATTGATGACTTCTTTACCTGTTAATCCTAAAACTTCTGCGTTTTCACCTTTTTTGAATTGTAATGGGAGTACACCCATCATCGCAAGATTTGAACGGTGAATTCTTTCAAAGCTCTCAGCGATTACTGTTTTAATGCCTAACAGGTTAGTACCTTTTGCAGCCCAGTCGCGTGATGAACCCATTCCATAGTCTTTTCCTGCTAGAACAACAAGGCCTGTACCGTCTTCCTTATAACGCATGCATGCATCATAGATTGACGAAACTTCACCTGTTGGCCAATAAGTTGTAAAGCCGCCTTCTGTTCCAGGTGCAACCTGATTGCGGATACGGATATTTGCGAATGTACCACGCATCATTACTTCGTGATTACCACGTCTAGAACCGTAGGAGTTAAACTCACGAGGCTGTACGCCTTTTTCAAGCAAGTATTTTCCTGCAGGAGTATCTTTACCGATGGCACCAGCTGGAGAAATATGGTCAGTTGTAACTGAATCTCCAAATTTACCAACAACACGTAGGCCAGTCAAAGGTTTTACTGTTTCTAACTCATTTGACAGATTTTCGAAAAACGGTGGATTTTGAATATATGTTGAGTCTTCATCCCACTTATAAAGTGGATCATTGCTCGTTTTAATTTCATTCCAACGTTTATTATCACTAAATACATTTTCATACTCTTTACGGAATAATTCCGGAGTAACTGTTTTACGAACGACTTCTACAACTTCTTCACGTGTTGGCCAAATATCTTTCATAAATACATCATTGCCATCTTGATCTTTTCCAAGCGGCTCATTATTCAGATCAATATCGACTGTTCCTGCAAGTGCATATGCAACAACAAGTGGAGGAGAAGCCAAATAGTTACCACGAACGAGAGGATGAATTCTTCCTTCGAAGTTCCTGTTCCCTGAAAGAACGGAAGTTACGAGCAAATCATTTTCCATGATTGCTTTTTCAATTTCATCCTTCAAAGGTCCGGAGTTACCGATACATGTTGTACAACCATATCCAACAAGGTCGAAGCCTAGTTTAGACATGTATGGCATTAATCCAGCATCACGAAGGTAACCTGTTACAACCTTGGAACCAGGAGCAAGTGATGTTTTTACATATTTCGGTACTTGCAATCCTTTTTCTACCGCTTTTTTCGCAAGTAAGCCGGCCCCAAGCATTACATAAGGGTTTGAAGTATTTGTACAGCTTGTAATAGCTGCAATTACAACTGCACCAGTCTTCATAACTGCTTCGTCGCCGTTATCGAACTTAACTGTTACTTCTTTTGTAATTTCTGCAGGATCTAAACCAAACCCTTGATTTCCTACAGGTGATTGTAAAGCTTCCTTAAATGCACTTTGCATTTTTGAAAGAGGGATTAAATCTTGTGGACGCTTAGGTCCTGAAAGATTCGCTTCAATTTCTGATAAATCAAGCTCAACAATATCTTTGTATACTGGATCTTCTTTATCCACACTAAAGAACATATCATTTTCTTTTAAGTATTTTTCTACTAGTTGAATTTGCTCCTCAGGACGTCCTGTTAGACGCAAATAATTTAATGTTTCATCATCAACTGGGAAGAATCCACAAGTAGCTCCATATTCAGGCGCCATATTAGCAATCGTTGCACGATCTGCAAGTGGCAGGCTTGCAACTCCAGGACCGTAAAATTCAACAAATTTCCCAACAACACCGTGTGAACGGAGAACTTGAGTCACTTTAAGAGCCAAGTCTGTCGCAGTAGCACCGTTTGGCAATTCACCTGTTAATTTTACCCCTACTACTTCTGGGATTGGAAAATAGGAAGGCTGTCCAAGCATTCCCGCTTCAGCTTCGATACCGCCAACTCCCCATCCTAGAACACCAACACCGTTAATCATTGTTGTATGTGAGTCAGTCCCTACTAATGTATCTGGGTATGCTTCAAAGTCTCCATTTGGAGTTTCGATTGCATGAACAACACTAGCAAGATACTCTAAGTTTACTTGGTGTACAATACCAGTTGCTGGTGGAACGGCACGATAGTTATCAAATGCCTTTTGAGCCCAGCTTAAAAACTCATAACGCTCCGCATTTCTTTGAAATTCAAAATCCATGTTAACTTGCAAGGCTTCAGGTGATCCATAAGTATCAACTTGAACTGAGTGATCGATTACTAAATCAACAGGAATTTCCGGATTGATTTTTTCGGCATCTCCGCCAATATCGGACATTGCTTTTCTTAATGAAGCAAGGTCAACGACTGCTGGAACTCCGGTAAAATCTTGTAGAATTACACGAGATGGTTTAAATGGAACTTCACCATTATTTTCCTCATCAGATGCCCACTTAGCTAAATCTACAACGTGTTCCTTTTTAATGACACGTCCGTCCATTTGTCTAAGGACAGATTCAAGAAGAACTTTGATGGAATATGGCAAACGTGATACTTCAGCAACTCCTGCTTCTTCGAGTGCAGCCAAACGATAATAATTATAACGTCTACCAGCAATATCGAAGGAAGAGCGAGCACCAAAAACATCATTTTTAGTTTGTGCCATGTAAATTCCCCCTTTTCAAAAAGTAATTTCAAAAAATAAGTATAAAATGAGTCATACTAGCCATACTTTCCTACATAATCATAATATGACAATTTACCTCATAAGTAAATTATAAGAAAGTTATGGTTTTCGATAAGAAAATCTTATCGAGCCTTTCGGACATACAGTAAAACTCCAACATCCATAATACCAAAAATATTAATTAAAGAAAAATAATTATGTTTTCTATCATTAATAAATCTACTTATAGTAAGGGTTCTCCCTATATTTTTCGTATTCATCTATGATAATTATGTTTAGCCTTAAATATATCAGGCAATAATATAATCAAGCTCAAAGAAAGTAACAATCCTAAAGGAGATGAATGAACAATGGGCTTTTTATTATACCTTATTGTAGGTGGCATCATTGGGTGGCTTGCTGGATTAATATTAGGCAAGGATATCCCGGGAGGAGTAATTGGTAATATCATCGCAGGTATAATCGGAGCATGGCTTGGTGGAGCAATATTTGGTAATTGGGGACCTGATGTAGCAGGTATCGCAATTGTCCCAGCATTAATCGGATCTTTAGTTCTCGTCTTCGTTTTAAGCCTAATTCTAGGATCTATGGCTAGAGGAAGAAGAAACACTTAATAAATTTAATCTTAAAAACGGGAGGTAGCTCCCGTTTTTTTATTCTTCATATAAGTGCTGTAGTCGCCTTCCGCTTTACGTAGCTCATTGCGTTTCCTTTATCCCAGTCGATAGCCCATCGATGGCGTTTCTTTCATAATTTTTATAAATTTCCACATAATACATAACGTCTTCAACATATTGATCACTATGGTTATAGGCAAATATTGCTTTATGAATATCTCCGTTCGCGGCCCCACTTTTTGCTAAAAAATTGGCGGCACTAAATATCGCATCTTCTATATTCCAAGGATCGGCTATCCCATCACCATTCGCATCGATTCCATAGCCATTATATTTTGCAATGGTTTCTGGATTCATTTTTTCTTCATCAGGAATATCCCCTTGTCCAAGATCGGTACAGGTCGGATGTGACCAACCTACAAAAGTACATGGCATGAACTGCATATGACCTTCAGCACCAACTGGAGATAACATAGGATCCATTGTAGAAAAAATCGTTTCGACTCTATGGATTGCTGCAAGCAAATACCACGGAACACCAAATTTATTTTCTGCAGCTTTATAAATCGGAATAAATTCTTCAGGAATTAATGGTTTTTCCGGTTCCGTTTGTTCTGGCCTACTAGAATAAATCGCAACAATAAGGAGAAAAATGATTGGCAAAAAAAATATAAGCAAAACAATTCGCTTTCGTTTTGATTGATTCTTGTTAGATTTTATTTTTTTACTGATTTTTTTCACCAATTATTTCTCCTTCCAGGTAAGTCAATTATCTTTTCTAGATTGACTATTATGCAAATAATGGATAGCTTGATACAGATGTGAGAAGGTTTTAATGCGCGAAAAGTCTAACCCTAAGCTTATGCTCGTTTGAGCGATTTCGGGGCGCATTCCGGTAATAATCATAGATATATCCAATAATCGAAAAGTTTCTTTAAGCTGGAATATTTGATTTGCAACCATCGTATCAATTACTGGGACTCCCGATAGATCTAGAATTATCCATTCTAACTCCATTTCACTTGCTTTATTCAAACTCGTTTCAAGTATTTTCCCTGCTCGGTATGTATCAATTTCTCCAACTAACGGGATGATTCCTATATGTTTTTCTATTTTAATGACAGGTGTACCCAATTCAAGAATTGTTTCTTGTTGCGAGGAAAATATGTATTCATACTCATCCATATATTTTTTAGTGACCAACTGTATGGCTTCGTCAAATTTCCTACTAATCGTGCGAACCCATTTAATTACCATTTTACCTGAAACTTCATTTTCATGCTCTTCAATAAAACTTTCAATATATGAATAATATAAACTTCTGAATATCGATGAGTTAACAATGATATCAAATAGAGGAGTTCCAGTATGTGATCGATTTGATGCAAGAGAAGATGACCATTCATTTAAAGATGTTTCTTTTCCAAATAAACTATCAGTCAATGCTATAATAAACTCTTGATTCATGGACTTTATTTGCTGATATGCTTCTGAATCTTTTGGCTCTGCATATATTCCTTTTCCGCTAGTATACGCTTGTTCAATCCAATCTGAAGACATATTCGACACATTTTTTTTCAAAAATTCATATATTTTTTTCTCGACATGAATATCCATCATTAACATCCTCTCCTCAAATATCGTTCCATGTATGTATTAAGTTAATTATGAGAAAAACATAACTTTTTAGCAAGTTTAATGGGGATGTGCATAAAAACACCATTGGCCAATTATGCCAATGGTGTTCTTTCTTATTCATCTAAAAAAAGAATAATTTTACCTGCCTCCAGCTCTTCAATATATCGATCCGCGAGTTCCTCATTTCCCATTGATAAAAACATATTTCGCAAATCCTCATTATTGCCTACGAGAGCTGAAGCAAAAGGGCCTGCTGCGATTAATGGCCCAGTACCAGGATAAGCCATTCCCGGTACTGCTATTCCTCCTCCTATACCAGCAAGGAATCCTCCCAAAACACCGAATGCTCCTTCATTAGCAGGTTGTTGTTCATCAATATCCATTTTTTCTGTTAGGTAATCCGTTTTTCCCTCGTCTTTAGCCAAAACGGAAAATTTACTTCGGTCTATTCCTTGTGCTTCATATTTTTTTATCTCATTAATTACTTCTTGCTGACTGTCAAAAATTCCAATGATTCTTGTTTCCATAAGTGTATGCCTCCTTATTTTTTATAAATTACCCTTATATTCAATTATTAAAACAATTGTTACCCATTTAGATAAAACATTTATTTTCTCCTCTTGTCTACACATTCAATTTTGAATGTACATAGAATATTTACTAAGGAGGTGTTATGATGGGTCTCAAATTTGGTGAAAATAAAGTCTCATTATATCTCGCTTGTATTTTGGCTGCTTACGCTATTATCGGTTTGGTTGTTCTTACTAGTGTAGCAAGCTTATTAGGAGCTTTAGCCAGCATCTTGCTAACAATTGCAGTCGTTGCAGTTGTATTATTCGCGTTAGCTATCATAATAACAGGGCTAATTACATTATTTTCTTCTTTTAAGGGGTAATATATGAGAGCGGTCAGGATTTTCCTGGCCGCTCTATTTTTGGAATAAGAAGCTTCATAAAGATTTAACATATGTTTCTTTAAAAACATGGTATGGTTGAATATATAATGTAAGAAACGAGGTATACTATTGGGAGTCACAAGTGTTGCAGTACTATTATCAGGTATCATGTTCGTAATGTTCACTGCCGCCGTTATCATTTTTGTTGTTTTTCTTAAAAATCAAGAAAAGAAACGGAATAAAGAGTAAAAGACCTGTCCATCAGGTCTTTTACTCTTTATTTTTTCCATTTTCGAAATAAGACGATATTCATCGAAGCAGATGCTAGAAAAATAAAAACCATAATTACTCCGATAATTGAATAGCCTAATTTAAAGGCATAATAGGCAAAGACTGCCAGACTCACTGAAATAATCATGCCAAATATAAGAGTTGCTACAAAATATGTCCGTTCCAATCCATCACCTTCAACCTATAAATTGAAATTCCGTCTTACTGCCATTATGGTCAGCCATTACTTCAAGTCTTGCATCAATTCTTTCTTTTAACTCCGGAACATGAGAGATAATTCCTACTAGTCTTCCACTGCTTTGGATGTCCATCAAAGCCTCAATCGCTTGGTCTAGAGATTCAGGGTCCAATGTACCAAAGCCCTCATCGATAAACATTGTTTCAAGTGATACCCCACCCGCATATTCTTGAACGATATCAGAGAGTCCAAGTGCAAGAGCAAGGGCAGATTTGAAACTTTCACCACCTGAAAGAGTTTTTACATGGCGTTCTTGACCCGTATATTGATCATATACTAGCAGCTCTAATCCACTTTGGATATTTCCTTTTGAGCGATCTTTCTTACGCAGTAATCGGTATCTGCCATTTGTCATTTTTATAAGCCGTACATTTGCAGCATCTAATATTCCATCCAAAAAAGAGGCAAGAACAAAGCGTTCAAAGGAAAGCTTATACGTGTTTTGTCCTCTCGTAATGTCAGATAAGTGACCAACGAGTTCATACTCATTTTCTAATTCTTTTATTTGCTGATTAATAGTTGTGACTGCTTTCTGGATTTCCTTATTTTTTTCTATTTGTAGATTTAATTGAGAATGTTGTTCTCCCAATGAATGATAGAGGCGTTCGCTTTCTTCTAATTCCATTTGCAATCGTTCTAAATCTGGTTTTTCTTTCTCTTGCAGTCGCAAATTATAATCAGATAACCTATCTGTCACCGATCTTAATTCCTCATAAAAATCTCGAATGAAATCCTCAAGTTGTTTTATTTCATTACTATTCATTTTTGATTGATGATAATGTTTAAATGAAGTAAAGTTCTCCTCTTCTAATTTTTCTAAAAAGATTTTTCGTTCTTTGTTTAATGCTTCTGTTCCTGATTTGATATTATCTTCAAGATTTTTAATCGTACCCCTAGAAACCGCTACTTTCTCGCTTGTTTTTGAAACATATTCCCTTGCCATTTTTAATGAATGATCCATTTTTTGGATTTCTTTTTCAATGGAAATGACTTTCTTATCATATTGATCGATATCTCTAAGTTCTTCAGGGATAGAACGGCTTACATTTTCAAATTCAAGTACTTGTTCCGAATACAATATAGATAAGCTGCGCTCCTTTTCTTGTAATTGTTCTACCTTATCCCTACCTTCTTCTATTTCAATTTTTAAATCCGAAATATTTTTTTCAATCGAAGGTATTTGTTTTATTTTCAATCTGGCTTCATTTAAAGTATCTTTCGTTTTGGTCATTTCTTGTTCATAATCAAGCAAAAAAACATCTTTCTTTTGAAGAGTAAAATCAGGAATCACATTCAATGTATGTTGTAACGTTTCATTCAATTGATTTGTTAATGACTCCTCTTCTATATTCATTTTCATCCAATCCCGTTCTAGATTAGAATGGTCGAAAAGCGCGGAGTCCACATTTTCCTTAGCTGATTCAATATCATTTTCATTAAACTGAATACTAGTATCCACTGCTGGATTGGGATGATTAGACGAACCGCATACAGGACAAGGTTGCCCATCTACTAGCGATGCAGCAAGATGTCCTGCCTGGCCTGTCATCCATTGATTTTCCAATACCTTTAATGTTTCTCTCGCATCATCAACAACCTTTTTAGCATGATCAAGCTCTGACTTCTTGATTTTTATCTTCTCTTCTAAAGAAGTTTTTTGATCTACAATACTTGTGAGAGTTCGTAAAGATTGTAATCTCGCTTCTAAATTCATAACTTTCTTATCAAACTCAAAGGTTTGTATTTGAAGCTTTTCCAGTTCTTTTAATCGGTTTTCTTGCTCATTTATTTCCACTGCCTTCTTCTCTAAAATCGATTTTTCCTTCGATATTTGAGTCTGGCATTGCTTCAAGTCTTCTTCCACTTTTTTAACTTGTAACTTACGAGATGCATAAGATAAAACATGTTCTCGTACATTTTTAAGCATTGATAATTCAGTATTTAATTGATCTCTTCTACTGCTCTGATTTTCTTCTAAAGTAAGCTGCTCATGAGCTTTTTCAAACTGAGCCTCAAGTTGGAGTAGTTGATCTTTCTCATGTATTAACCTTGAATTGAATTGATCTAAATCGCCTTTTAATCTTTGACATAAATCTTCTTGATGTTGTAGTTTATTCGCTTTACGAGCCAAATCAATTTCATTTTTCTTTAGGTCAATTTCCTGTTCTTTCTTTAATAGAGTATTTCTTTGTTCCACAAGTTGATCACGAATGTCTATTTGCTTTATTAAATCTTCAGCTGCATCTACTTTACGTTTAGCATCATCTCGTTTTATTTTTTGCTTCTCCATATTTTTCTTTACTACTTCAATATTAGCTTCCAATTGTGCTATTACGTCACCTAATAGAAGTAATATATATGTATCGTTAAGCGGTTCTTCGCTTAAAGCTTCGTCTAACAGTTCATTATGTTTGTATTCGATATTTTTTAGGTGACGATTTCTCTCTGCTGCCCCGAACTCCACTTCCTTTTTCAGGCTGCTAGCATATTCCCTTAACCTTTCCTCGATTTGCTTGTACACTTCTGTATGAAAAAGTTTCTGCAAGATAGCTTCTTTTTCTTTACTATCAGATATTAGCAGTTTCCGAAATTCTCCTTGCGGTATCATTAAAATCTGCCGGAACTGATTGGCATCCAATTGAATAATCTCTTTGATTTTCTCATCCGTTTCTCTAACATTTGCTGCTAAAAGTTTTCTCTCACCAGTAGATTCAATCATATATAATTCTGCTTTCGCATTGACGATTGTAAAGCCATCCCCTCTGCTTTTTTTCTTTTCTTGCTGGGGTGCTCTCCATATGTAATATGTATTGCCTTTTAATGAGAATTCAAGTGAAACCTCCGTTATGAGATCGTCCTCGGCAAATTGGCTTCGTAAGTCAGCTCCACCCCGGTCATCTCCGCTGGCTCGACCGTATATTGCAAAACTAATCCCATCAAATATCGTCGTTTTTCCCGAGCCAGTCTTTCCAGAAATAACGAACATAGTCCGATTTTCAAGCTTTGTAAAATCAATTATTTCAGTTTCTGCATATGGGCCGAAAGCTTGCATCATTAATTTCAGCGGTCTCATACAAGCACCATCCCTTTTTTAACATCATCGATCATTTGTGCCATTAAACGTCTTTTTTCATCTGAAAATTCACTTGTCGTCATTTCATGATAAAAATCATTAAATAAATCCAATTCTGATTTTTTCTCAAATCCTACATTTGTAAGAGATTGTTTTTTTAATAAATCATATTGTTCAATTCTTTTTTCTAAATGCAACACATTAGGATAAATATGCCTAAGTTTATTTATCGGATCGATCAAGGCGCCTTCATCGAGCAACGTCACCTTTAAATAATCATTTACTTTTTGATATTGATAGAAACTAGGATCCAATAATTCCTCTAAATATCCGCTAATCTCCCTCATATCTTTCTCAGGGACAAGGTTTTTTTTCTGTAATACATATGATCCATTTTGATTCATTTCAATTACGGATACACTCTTTTGATGGCTCACTTCTGAAAAAGAGTATTTTAATAAAGATCCTGAATAGCGTACTGTCTCGTGTTTAATTGCATCTGGACTATGTAAATGTCCTAACGCTGTATAGGAGAAAGGTGAAAAATGTTCAACTGAAACACATCCAGATCCCCCGACGGATAAGGTACGTTCAGAGTCACTCGTTTTTCCCCCTAATACAAAAGCATGTCCAACAAAAATATTCGGTTCGTTTGGATTTATAGATTCTTCAATTTCTGAAACAATTCGGCGCATCGCCTCGTCATGTGATGAAATGGATTGATCTTGAAAATATTCTTTAATCATTCCTGGCTCAGTATAAGGGACACAATAAAAATTAACTCCGTTTATATGTATTGGTTTAAAACTATCTTGAATCTTTCCATTAATAAAAAGTTTGCTATGTTTATACCATGAAGAGCCAAATGATAATCTTTCTGCACTATCATGGTTACCTGAAATCGCTATAATAGGAGTCTTTAATTCCACATTTATTTTATATAGCATTTCTTCCAATAGACTGACTGCTTCCGTTGGAGGCACTGAACGATCATATAGATCTCCAGCAATAATAATTGCTTCAGGTTGTTCTTCTTCAATTAATTGTACAAATTGATTCAGAATATATCTTTGCTCATCTGTCATGTATACACCATGGACAAGCTTTCCTAAATGCCAGTCGGCAGTATGTATAAATTTCACCTGAATTCCCCCTTTAGCATTTTTCTATTATTATACCAAACTAACAATAGAGGTGGCGTTATACAATTAATATTGTCGAAAATGCTGTTTCAAATACAGGAACTTCCTGTCTCTAAGTTATTACTAACTTGTCATTATGATTTTTATTTCGTTATAATGGTTTATATTGGTTCTTTTTTAAAATGAGGTGAAATCAAAAGTGCTTTCCGGTTGGTTTGTATGGTTTATTCTTTTTTGGGTCTTTATTCTTATTTCCTTAATGGCAATAGGCGGTTTTTTTATGTTTCGGAAGTTTTTAAAAAGACTGCCTAAAGAAGATGGAAAATCAGATATGGATTGGGAAGAATATTACGTTGAAAAAACGAAAAATCTATGGACTCCAGATAAAGAATCGCTTCTTGATGAGTTGGTCAGTCCAGTTCCTGAATTATTCAGGGATGTAGCTAGACAAAAGATAGCTGGTAAAATAGGAGAAATCGCATTTAAAGAAAAAGTAAAAAAAATCGACCTCGATGTGCTCATCAGAGGATATATTTTAGCAACTCCTAAACGAGATCATAAGTTTTTAAAGAAAAAATTAGCTCAAATGAATATTGATGTTACACCATATGAACATTTATTTTTATAGAAACTATAACAGGTGATGGACATGAAGTATTTGGCAGTAGGAATAGGAGGAATCATCGGGAGTTTATTACGGTTTCTTATAAGTTCTATTCATATTGGATTGCCAAATCACTTTCTGCCATTTGATACTTTAATCGTAAATCTAGTTGGCTCATATTTTCTTGGGCTATTAACTGGATTGTATAGTCGTTTCCCGAAAATCCCTTCATACATCCATCTTTCTATAGGAACCGGGCTAATCGGTTCCTTTACCACTTTCTCCACATTTAGTACAGAAATTGTTCAATTAGCGATTGAACATCATTATGTACAAGTATTTACTTATTTTGTCATTAGTTTTATCGGAGGGCTGGCATTGTCATATGTAGGAATAGTGAATGGTTCAGGGAAAACGAGGAAGAAGGTATCTAAAACATGATGCTTCTTTATGTGGCGATTGGAGGCTTCTTTGGAGCCATTGCTAGATATGGAGTAAGCCAGCTTATTAAGCAAAATAATTTAAATTTCCCGTTTGCAACCTTTTTTGTGAATACAATTGGATCCTTTTTACTTGGGATAGTTATTGGTTCAGTCTTCCACTCAAGTATCCGCCTATTTTTTGGCGTAGGATTTTTAGGCTCTTTTACTACTTATTCCACCTTTATGGTAGAGAATGTAAAATTGATTTTAGAAAACAAATCTAAATGGATGATCCTCTATTCTTTTTTAAGTTATATGATCGGAACTGGATTGGCTTTTCTTGGTCTTATCATAGGAATTTCTTTAGGAAAATGAAAAAAGCAGTATTGCGCTGCTTTTTTCTAATTGGTTACAACAAGTTTTTTATATTGTATTAACATTGCAATGCGCCAAGGAACAATCATTCCAAATGCCAAAATCCAAAACATTCCACTTAATTGGCCCACTTCGATTTGTTGGCTTAATATAGACTTGGCAATTATTCTTACTAGCAATAGTCCGATTAGAATAAAGGCAAATGCTTTCGAACGTTTTAAATATACCGCATTGTCCCTCACTTCAAATTTAGACGTTTTTATTAATAATATAGAAAATAGCATTCCTACGACAATTGCTTCAACAATTTCCATGCTTGTCACCCGAAAATAAGGGGATATAAACATAAGAGCGCCAGTACTCATAAAAACGGGAGGAAGGATAATTTTCTTTGCTGATACCGGTTTATGAGACGCCTTCATTCGTATGAAAATGACTCCAATGCTCATCATTACTGCTAAAATTGAGGGTATTAATATTTTCAATTCCATCATCCCTTAAAACTTCAAATATTTAACGTAAACATTATACACAAAGATCCTTTAAGTGGAAATAATATATTTTTCCCCATTAAAAGCCTACGAAATCACCAAAAAAGTATTGAAAAATACTAATTATCAACGTCATGCCATTGAAGAAAAGCAGGATTCCCACCAAAATCATAATGTATCCACCGATTTTTGTGATTTTCACATTATGTTTGCGAATCCAATTCATCCGCCCTATAAAGAAAGATAGGATAAAAAATGGGATTGCAAATCCTAGTGTGTACGTTACCATATATAAAACACCCGAACCTGGGTTAGTAGCCGCTAGTGTAAAAACCATCGCCAAAATAGGGCCCGTACAAGGCGTCCAACCAGCGGCAAACGCCATGCCGATTAATGAAGATCCAACATATCCTGCAGGACGGTGTTTAAATTCAATTTTTCTATCTTTCATTAAAAATTTCGGAGTAAAAATACCAGTGACCATTAATCCAAAAATGACAATAAAAATAGCACCTATTTGTCTAATTAAATCTTGATAATCATTAAAAAATCTACCTATAAATGAGCTGCTAAACCCTAAAACAATAAAAATTACAGAGAATCCCAATAAGAAAAAGATCGTATGCAACATACTTCTTCTACTCAGCATTGCCTGCTCATTTTTGAGTTCACTTACCGACATACCCGTAATATAAGATAAAAAAGCTGGATATAAAGGTAGACAGCATGGCGATATGAAGCTTAAAAAGCCTGCTCCGAAAGCCAATAGCAAATTAATATCTCCAGTCATGCATTTACAACTCCTAAACTCATTTGTATCTATTCTACCAAATTTATAACATATACAGTCACATAAGCATTGTGAATCTTCTGTGTCGAAGGAAAAATTGTTATAACATTTGAAAACATGTTATTATCTGGTATAATACTTTTAATATTATTTTTTGAAACGTTTCTATAATTTAATCGTACTAATGTATACATAGATTTGTTACTAGATGAAATAAAACTACCTTAGAAATACAGTTAAACACCTTACAACTATTAATTAGGCCGAACATGGAAACAAATATCATCATAGAAAGGATAATAGACTATGTCAAATAAACAGCTGCTTGCAAAAATTGAAAATAAGCGTCAACAACTTCTTTCAGTCGCTGCTCAAACTGGTTTGACATCGGCATTGTCTCTTCAGTATAGTATGGAACTTGATACGCTAATCAATCAGTACTATCATTTACTTTTGAAAAAAGCTACTTGAATCTCGTTTTCTTCATAAAAAAACGGATGCCATTACTAGGCGTCCGTTTTTTATTATTTCATCTGCTTATTCATTGCAGACATCATCTGATTGATTTTCTTCTGCGATGGTTTCATGCCCATTTGCATCATCATCATTTTTAACATTTGTTCATTGATTGGTGGGTTTTTCTTTAAATAGTTCATCATATATTTACGGGCGATAAAGAAGCCAAGTGCCACTCCTGCCAATATCCCAATAAATGCCCAGAAAAAATACCAAAACAACATCTTTGTTTCCTCCTTCAAGTTGTCTACACTTCAGTTTACTAAATACCCGAATATTATACAATAATGTACGATGTTTTCATACGAATTTTCGTTCTTTTATTGGTTTTACCCAACCATAATAATCGTTCTCAATATCCATCGCTAACAATCGGCCATTAAATTTCCTTAATGCTTCAAAAAAGATGGATTCACATGCATAGCTTCCCCATGCTTTTAATTGCAAGCAGCGTTCACCTATCGATAATTCTGCTCCTTCGTAAACATTTGTATTTTCTGTGCAATACACCTTTCCTTTTATATAAAATTCTTGGTTTTCAACTGAGTGTGCTAGATGCTTATGTAATTCTAAGTATGGCAATGGTTTCGTTATATATTTTATTTGTTTTTGAACAATTTCTTTCATTTCTCCACGCAATTTTCGTTCGGCTATGAAAAGTTCTACAAATTTACTTTCTCTGCCATAAAAGAAGTCTGCAAATTCATCCTCTATTAAATAAATCAGATAGATTCTCATCGTAATCACACTCCTCAGTCACCTTTTTCTCCTATTGTAGACGAGGTATTATAAAATATTTGTCTAAAGTTGTATGAATTAATTAATATAGTATGGTTATTCTTTATTATATTTCATTTTTCCTGCATATGGACATGAAAAAAAGGAGGAAATTTTTGTTCCTCCCTTTTCAAATTTATTTTTCTAATAATTTTTCCACTTTGCTTACTACATTTTCAACCGTAAATCCATATTCCTCAATCACTTTTTCACCAGGTGCAGAAGCTCCGAATTTATCGATTGCTAAAATATCTCCTTCATCACCTGTATATCTCTCCCAACCGAATGATGAACCCATCTCAATAGCTAATCGTTTTTTAATAGATTTCGGGAGAACCGATTCTTTGTATTCTTTTGTTTGTGCCTCAAATCGATCCCATGAAGGCATACTTACAACTGACACATTGATTCCTTTTTGTGCAAGGGATTTTTGTGCCTCTACCGCTAAATTCACTTCAGATCCCGTTGCAAGTAAAAGTGCTTCAGCTTTGCCTTCAGAAGGAGAAATAACATAAGCGCCTTTTTCTACGCCTTCTTTCGCATTTTCAGAAGTTCCAGGCAATGTTGGCAAATTTTGACGAGTCAAGACTAAAGCAGTTGGTTTATGACTGGACTCGATTGCTAGACGCCAAGCTTCTGCCGTCTCATTTGCATCCGCAGGTCTAATAATTGATAATCCTGGCATGGCTCGCAATGATGCTAGCTGCTCTATTGGTTCATGTGTAGGACCATCTTCCCCAACTGCGATGCTATCATGTGTTAATACATAAGTGACTGGAAGTTCCATTAAAGCTGCAAGACGAATGGCAGGACGTAAATAATCCGAGAAAACAAAAAATGTTCCACCGTAAACTTTCAGTCCACCATGTAAAGCAATTCCATTCATAGCGGCAGCCATACCAAATTCTCGAACGCCAAACCAAATATTTTTACCTGAAAAGTTTTCTGCGCTTAAATCTGTCTCACCTTTAATCATTGTATAATTAGAGCCGGCCAAATCCGCAGCGCCACCAAAAAAATGTGGGAAGTTTTTCGCAATACCATTCAAAGCTTCGTTGCTTGACTTCCTCGTTGCAAGACTAGTGCCTTCTTCGAATACAGGAAGATCTTTATCCCAGCCTTCTGGTAGTTTTCCGGAAATGGCTGTTTCAAGCTGTGAAGCTAGTTCTGGATGGTCATTTTTATACTTAGAAAAAAGGCTTTCCCATTCTGCTTCTTTATCCTTACCATTTTGAATAGTTGTTTTTTCAAAAACGTCATAGACTTCAGATGGAACATAAAAGTCCTCTTCAAAAGTCCATTTATAATATTCCTTTGTCAGCTTCATTTCATTTTCACCAAGAGGAGCACCATGAACAGCTGATTTTCCGGATTTATTTGGAGACCCATATCCAATAATCGTTTTTACTTCAATTAAGCTCGGCTTCGAAGTCTCTGCTTTTGCCGCTTCAATGGCTTTGGCGATTTCTTCCATATTGTTTCCGTCTTCAACCTTAATATAATGCCAGCCATAAGCCTTGAAACGTTCACCTACATTCTCAGAAAATGATTTATCCAACTCTCCATCAAGCGTAATATCGTTGGAATCATATAATAATATCATTTTTCCAAGCTGTAAATGACCAGCAAGAGATGCGGCTTCTGATGCTACTCCCTCCATCAAATCACCGTCGCCACATAATGCATATGTATAATGGTCGACAACATTATAATGATCTTTGTTATAAATCGCCGCTAAATGTTTTTCAGCCATTGCCATACCAACAGCCATTGCAATCCCTTGACCTAAAGGTCCGGTAGTCGCTTCCACACCTGGAGTATAGCCATATTCCGGATGTCCTGGTGTTCTGCTTCCCCATTGACGGAAGTTTTTCAAATCTTCAATTTCGACTCCATATCCTGATAAATGGAGTAAACTATACAACAACATAGAACCGTGTCCAGCAGAAAGAACAAATCTATCGCGATTAAACCACGCAGGATTTTTAGGGTTATGGTTCATAAAACGTGTCCATAAAGTATATGCCATTGGTGCAGCACCCATTGGTAAACCAGGATGACCAGAATTGGCCTTTTCAATAGCATCAATGGAAAGAGTTCTAATCGTGTTCACTGCTAGTTGATCTACTTTTTCAAACATTGACAACAACCTTTCTATCTAAATTTACATATATCTATAATAATGATAAATGTTTAATTAAACAACTATTATTAAAAAATTTAGAAAGTTACACTTAACGATATATTATACCACTTTTTAATAATATCGTAAGCATGAAGGACGGAAAAAACTTTAATTACAAAAAAGGGTTAATGAAGTTTTTTCCTTGCTTGAATTTCTTTTACTTTATCCGGAGTTACATCTTCTCCAGTTACATCAAATACTCGGACATTTTCGATTGTTTTCCGCATGGAAGAACGAAAGGATTTTAAGTATTCTGAGCGCAAACTTGTTTGTTCTTTCGCTTCTTCTTGGGTAAGACCTTGTTCTTTCGCTTTTTTGGCTAATTGATTTATTCTTAAAAGTTTTTCTTCAGATAGCATTAAAAAAACTCCTTATTTTAAGGTTTATTATTTTAGTCTTGATAACCTTAGATTAGAATAATGGTACTAAAAAAAGGGCGAGACTACAAATCATCTGCCCTTTTCGAACTATTTTCATTATCTACGGTATATTCTTTATATCTTCTATGGACAGTAGCTTTGGATACGTCGTAGCCAAAACCTCTCATCGTAGCTGCTATTTCACTAAAAGTCAGTCCATTATTTCTTAACCTAATAATTTCTTGTAAAGGAACATCTTTTCTTTCCCTTCCTTCAATATTTCCTCTTCTTTTTAGATTTTTTTCGGGGCGGTATCCTCTTTCAATTGCTTTTTTCATGCCGCGTTTAATTTTTATATTATGTAATTTTCTTTGGTACTCTTCAACCATGCTGACTATATTCAATATCATAGAATCAGTTTCGGAAAGCTGCAATTCTCCATTATGTGAAAGATTATATAAAATAACCTTTTCTTTAAACAATGTGTGAAGTAATGCAATTTTTGCATTTCCTCTTCCTAGCCTTGTTTCATCTTGAATCAATACTGCATCAATCTCATCAGATTTAATTTCCTCTAGCAACGTCATGATGCCAGGCCTATTAAGATCATATCCGCTTGATTGATCACATATAACAGACGCCACTTCAAATCCCCACGTCTTAGCTGCAGCAAGCAACTCTTCTTCTTGTCTAAGCAGTGATGTTTCCTGTGTTTCTTTTTCCGTACTAACCCTGCAATAAATGATTGCTTTCATGTACTAACTGCCTCATTTCTCTTTCAATGCATATTCAACCTTATCATCGGAAAAGTTTAAATTAGATCCAGAAATGACGAGCTGGTCCCCGCTTTTGATTGAAGTCGTGATTAATTGATTTTCCTTTTCTAATAATTTCATAAAATCAGCTGTGCTCATACCAAAACGCTCACTATTTTTTTGAGAAATTGACCAGAGAGTGTCTCCATTTTGAACAGTAATAACAAGATCCGTATCATGTTTCTCATTCCCACAAAATATTAAATAAAAGCCCATTAATAATGTAATGAGAAAAAATAGAATTGCATAAGAGTATTTCTTCCATAATGATACCATATATATTACCTTCTTTCGAATGTATGTTCTTATTTATTATTGATTGTAATACGAACAGATGTTTGTTGTCAACTAAAATTCGAACTTATGTTTGTATACGTAGTAAGTCCATGATATAATGAGGTTAAGTTATTATTGAGATAAGGGAGAGTGACCATAAATGATAAAATTATCGAAAAGACAACAAGATATTCTTGACTTTATAAAGCTTGAAGTTAAATCAAAAGGGTATCCACCTTCCGTTCGTGAAATAGGGGAAGCAGTGGGACTAGCCTCTAGTTCTACTGTTCACGGCCATCTTGCTCGACTTGAGAATAAAGGTTTAATACGAAGAGATCCGACAAAGCCTAGAGCGATAGAAATCATTCAGCCTGAAGAAGATTCGATTCCTCGTCATAAAACCGTCAATGTACCATTGGTTGGTAAAGTAACGGCAGGTTTGCCGATTTCAGCAATTGAAAATATTGAAGAATACTTCCCTCTTCCTGAACAGCTTGCACCTGCTGATGATCATGTTTTTATGCTGGAGATCGTTGGTGAGAGTATGATAGAAGCAGGTATTTTAGATGGAGATTACGTAATCGTACGCCAACAAAGTACCGCAAATAACGGAGAAATCGTAGTAGCCATGACGGATGAAAATGAAGCGACTGTAAAAAGATTTTTTAAAGAGAAAGATTATTTCCGCCTCCAGCCAGAAAATTCGAATATGGAACCGATTATTTTACGAGAGGTTTCTATTTTAGGAAAAGTGATTGGACTGTATAGACAGGTTATACATTAATAGTTGAAATAGAGCCGAGTGTTTCAGGCTCTATTTATTTTTACTAGTTTCTACAGCATCTCCCCAGTAATAATCACTGATTACTTCCGCTAGAGCATCTACTGTTCTATTAAGTTCCTCAAGGTTGTTATCCACCCCACCAACTTCAATTATGAGATTATGATCAAACAAGTCTTGGTTGTATATGCCATTTCCTACTGTATTCGGCTTTGCTATCGCGCCTCTTGAAAGACCGGGATATTTTTTTTCAAGTAATTTATGAAGTTTCTCCGCAAAATCTAGGTTTTTGTTATAGTTTGGATTTGATTTACCAATGACGAACATGACCTTTGCATATGATTGCCCATTAATTTCTTTTGTAGTTACATGTTTTTTAACTGAATCACGATGAATATCAAACATGAGTTTAAATTCTTTATTTTGACTCATTGCATCTACCACAATTTCCCTTGATGCTGTGTATGATTGATTATAGTTCATTCCTTTTTTCACTAATTTGTCCGAAATATCTGTTGTATCAACTAATGTTTTGATACCTCTTTCTTCAAGTTTTTCACCGAGTCTTTTACCGAGCAACGTTACATTTTTATCCTTACTACTAGCATCTTTTGAATCTGGAGCTAATGAGTAGAATGATTCACGTGTATGGGAATGGTAAATGAAAGCTACATAATCATTTGTTAACTCTTTCTTTTCGTCATTAGGTAAAGTTTCTGGTTCATCTGATACATCTTCTTGTCCAAAATTTTGTGGTGGGGGTGATTCTATCGGTAGATTTGTAAAATCCGTCCCTTGGCCAGCTATAAGGATTTTCGGGCTTGATGCGTATAACCCGGGAATCTCCGTAAATAAAAATGTTTTCATATCAGCAAGGTTAATATTAGTTAAAATTTCTAATGCTGCTTTTCCAAGTGATCTTTTAGGTTGGTTTTGTAATATGGAATGAAGCGAATGATTTTCCAATGACATAATATAAAGAAATGAATCTGTTCTTGAGATTTCAGTTCCTCCAAAGGAAAAGGAACTAATTTTTAGACTGGAAAAAGCGATAAATGAAATAATAAAAAAAACAGCGATAACAGATAGTGAGGATCTTGCGGCAAATTTAATCATCGTCTTCATCCTTTTATAAATTTTTACTACACTCCATTTATATGAAAAAAATAATAGACTATGAATATAAAAAGAAATTTAAATAATAGAAGAGTTAAGTGGAGGGTGCGGGTAGACATAAATTATGTTAATCCAAAGCAACAATTTATAGCTTTTTAAACATGACAAAAAACCTTGTGGTTCTATACGACCACAAGGTTTTTTAAAAATTGTATCAACCAGTATTAACCAATCCTGCTGCTACTCCATTAATTGTAAGTAGTACTTCCGTAACGAGATCATCTGTTGGATTTTCCGTATCTCTCAATTTCTTGATAAGCTCCACTTGTAAAAAGTTCAAAGGATCAACATAAGGATTGCGTCGGTGCACTGATTCTTGAATATTTGGCGTATGTGCCAATAATTCTTCGTTTCCTGAGATTTGCAAAAGAACCTTTCTTGTCCTGTAATATTCATCAGAAATATTATCAAATATACGTTTTGCAATTTCAGGATCCTCAACTAAACTTAAATATTCTTTTGCAGTTGCCATATCAGCTTTCATTAAGGCCATTTGCAAATTATTAATGGTAGATCTAAAGAATGGCCAATGTTTATACATCGTTTGCAGTAATTCAAGATTCGACTCATGAACATTTAAGAATGATTCGAGACCTGTACCCGCCGCATACCATGCAGGGATCATTTGCCTTGATTGTGTCCAAGCAAAAACCCAAGGAATGGCGCGTAGATCTTCAAAGCGTTGACTATTTTTTCTGCTCATTGGTCTTGAACCTATGTTTAAAGCTCCTAACTCCTTTAATGGAGTAGCTTGATTAAAGTAAGTTATGAAGTCATTATCTCCAAATACGAGCGATTGGTATTTTTCCAAAGCATGCTTTGAAATTTCTTCCATCGCAATTTCCCATTCTTTTTTGCGTAAATATGCATGATCGTTAGCCGATGCAACTTTAGAACAAGCTTCTAGCAAGGCTGATGCTGCCTGCTCTAAATTACGATAAGCAATATCACCTAATAAATATCTGGAAGAGAGAACTTCTCCTTGCTCGGTAATTTTTACGCCATCACCAAGGGTTTCTACAGGCTGAGATAGAATACTTGTATTTAAGGAGCCTCCGCCGCGACCAAGAGAACCTCCACGGCCATGGAAGAATTTCAAACGAATATTAAATTCCCTTGCCATATTATGAATTTCTTGTTGAGCTTTAAAAAGCTTCCAATTTGCCGTTAACGTTCCTCCATCTTTACTTCCGTCGGAGTAACCGAGCATGATTTCTTGATGATTCCCGCGTTTGATCAAATGATTACGGTATATATCCATTTCGAACAAAGATTTCATTATTTTTGGTCCTGCAACTAAATCATCGATTGTTTCTAGCAGCGGAGCAACATGCAGATCACTTTCCAATCTACCATCTGAGAAAAGACGGTAAATTCCCGCTTCTTTTGCCAATACAAGCACTTCCAATAAATCACTTGCTGATTGGGTCATACTAATTAAGTAAACCTCTATGGAACGTTTACCGAATTCCATATGAGCTTTTCTAATGAGCTTAAAGACATTCAATACCGACAGTGTTTCTTTGGAATAGCCTTCTTCTAGCAGAAGTAGAGGTCTTGGGTCGCTTAAAACTTTTTTAAGGATAGCTATCTTCTCTTCTTCAGGAAGCTCTGAATAGTTTTCCGTAATATTAACCGCTCTAAGTAATTCACTAACAGCTGCTTCATGTTCGCCGCTATGATTTCTTATATCTAATGTCGCTAAGTGGAAACCAAATAATTGAACTTGTCTAATTAATTTTCTAATCGTTTTCAGCTTTTTATGAGCAGGCTGATGACTTTCAGCACTTTCTTTTATTTGAACTAAATCATTTAATAGTTCATCTGAATTTTTATATCCAAGTTCCGATTTTCCAACTTCATGAAGTCTTTTTAAAATGATGGCAAATTTTCTTCGATACACTTCAGATTCAATTGGCCATCTTTCATCATCCGTTAAGTATTTCGACTCTTCTCGTTTAACGGATGTTATTAATTCATCGCTGACTTGAATCCGCTCGGTGGATTGACTAAATCTTTTCATCAATTCATTGATCGATTCGTCATATTTCTTTAAAACAAGACTTCGCTGCATTTGCAAAGTTTCCCAAGTAATTTCTGGAGTTACGTTTGGATTCCCATCACGGTCTCCACCAATCCATGATCCAAAACGAAGAAAGTTCGGTACTTCCCAATGAAAATCTGGGATATTATTTTGTAGTTGCAATTCTAGTTCTTGATGAACGGAAGGCAATGTATCAAATAAAGTTTCATCGAAATAATAAAGACCATTTTTTACTTCATCTAAAACTTTTGGTTTTCTATGTCGCAGCTCATCTGTTTGCCATAAAGCTGTTACTTCATTAAATAAACTATCCTCGTAGTTTCTTCTTTCTTTCTTTGTCACTAATGGACTATCAAGTTTCTGAAGAATGGATGAAATTCTCTTTTGAATTTCTAGTACTGTTCTTTTTGTTGCTTCAGTAGGATGTGCTGTAATGATTAGTTCTATCGATAAATCATTTAAAACTTGTTGGAGTGCCTCATTCGATAGTTTTAATTCTTTGACTTTGGAGACGGCATTTTCCAATGAAAAAGGTTGCCCGCCTACATCTGACAGCTGGTATTCTCTTCTGCGACGTATTCTATGATTTTGTTCAGCTATATTGATGAGATGGAAGTAAATAGAGAAAGCCCTAATAACATGCTGACGTGTAGGTGGCTCAAGTCTACTGATCATATCCTTCAATTTAGAATACGTTTTTTCATCATACTGTTTTCGTAAGCTCTTTGTTAATTCGCGTATGTCTTCTACTTTATTAAAAAGTTCTATACCGCCGTGATGAACTAATATTTCACCTAGAATATTACCTAGCTTTTTTACATCACTTCGCAATTGAGCGTTATGATCAACTATGCTATTCATTTTATCTCCTCCTTTGACCGAAACACGACAAGTCCCATTCATTTCTAATATCCATTTTTGGATTTAATAAAACCAAAGACAGTTTATCTCCCAAAGGGGTCTAAACTGTCCCTGTCAGATGGATTATGTACCACTTGAAAGTACATAATATTTTATCATACGTAATTCTGCATATCAAATGATACTTGTCGATATTTATAGAAAAATAGGCCGTTAATTCGGAGCTAATTCAATGAATTTTTCATTAAGCTCCTCCTTCCTGCCTTATCATTTCGGTAAGAAAAAGAGAAATCATTCTTTATTATTATGGCGATTTTTTCTATTGACCGATTATATTTTCCTGAAAGTATTTTATAATTTCCTCTGCAACAATTTTATTACCTAATTCATTGTAGTGGATATTGTCGAACCAACCTTCATCAACTGTCTTTCCTTCGTCCTCTGCAGCTCCCCAAATTTTTGACGTTCTGATACGTGTATCCCAAATACCATTATCTTTCCATTCTTTTTTGAATCTGTCATGAACATCTATTATGTCCAGATTTAATTCTGTTGCCAATTTTCTTTTAATGTTGTCAAAAGAATCTATTACTTTGTTTCGATCAAAACTAAAATGATCTGGGTACGGAACATAAACATTTGTCATCAAAATAGGGATTCCTTTTAATTCATTTTGGATCATAGTAATTAACTCTCTTGTATACTTTTCAAAGGTATTTTCATTATAATATTTACTATCATTTAAACCGAAGCAAATAATATAATAGTCTCCATCTGCCTTTTTCCAACCTTCACCTACCCATCTACCTTTTGTTTTTTCCCGCTTGCCACTAGTTAAAAAATCTGACGTGCTTCTCCCGCCAATCCCGAAATTAGTTACTTTTATATTTAATTCTTTTTCAATGATGTTTGCCCATTTCTTTGTAGGTGTTTCGTTAAAATAGGAAATTGCTGTGTTGCTATCACCTAATAAAATCACACTTATTTTCTGACCATTTACTCCGTTTGAATTGTTAGTTGCTGCATTAACTTTAAAATGGTTATCCGGCATCTTATTGTTCCAGAAAATGAAACTTATTACTAAAAGGCATGCGCAAAATAAAGATACAAGTAATGTCCTGTTGTTTTTTTTCATTCTATTCCCCCTACCTTTTATCATACAAAACATTACTTTATTTTCCAATAATTTCTTGATAATTTTCTGTTTTATTAAACGAAAAAAATGCTGCCCGATTTGATGGATACACGGACAGCATTTCAAAGTGATTATATTTCGGGAGAAAAGTAATATTACATTTAACTTTACGAGTTATATACCAAGGTTAATACATCCTCATATACTGTTCTCTCTCCCATGGGTGGACTTGGGTACGGAACATATCCCATTCAATTTCTTTCGCCTCGATGAAATTCTCAAAAATATGTTTGCCTAGACCAGCTTTAATGACCTCATCTTGTTTTAGTTGTTCGAGGGCTTCGTGTAGATTGGATGGAAGATCGATAACCCCTTCTTCCATTCTTTCGCTTTTAATCATGTTATATATGTTTTTATCTACAGAGTGCGGTGGAGTTAGTTGATCTTCAATTCCACTTAACCCTGCTTTTAATAACACCGCCATCGCAAGATACGGATTTGCTGTAGGATCCACACTTCGAACTTCAATTCGTGTACTTAATCCTCTTGACGAAGGAATTCTCACTAGTGGACTTCTATTTTGTGCAGACCATGCTATATAGCATGGGGCTTCATATCCCGGCACCAGTCTTTTATAGGAATTGACAGTTGGGTTTGTAACGGCTGTAAAACCTGGTGCATGTTTAAGAACTCCAGCTAAAAATTGAAAAGCTGTTTCACTCATTTTTAGCTCTCCATGTTCATCGTAAAATGCATTTTCTTCATTTTTAAATAAAGACATATTAAAATGCATTCCTGAGCCCGCCACGCCGAATAAAGGCTTTGGCATGAAGGTTGCATGCAACCCATGCTTTCTAGCGATTGTTTTAACGACAAGCTTGAATGTTTGGATTTGGTCACAAGCTTTTACTGCATCCGCATATTTAAAATCAATTTCATGCTGTCCAGGAGCTTCTTCGTGATGAGATGCTTCTATTTCGAATCCCATTTCCTCTAATTCCAGCACGATGTCACGGCGGCAGTTTTCACCAAGATCCGTTGGAGCAAGGTCAAAATAACCGCCGTTATCATTCAAATCTAACGTAGGATCGCCATTTTCGTCTAATTTGAAAAGAAAAAATTCAGGTTCAGGTCCAAGATTAAAATTGGAAAATCCAAACTTTTCCATCTCTTTTAAAACTCTTTTTAAATTGCTGCGAGGATCACCTGGAAATGGTTTTAAATCAGAACCATACACGTCACAAATCAATCGAGCCACTTTTCCACCTTTTTCTGCAGTCCACGGAAAAATAACCCATGTATCTAGATCAGGGTAAAGATACATATCAGATTCTTCAATTCTAACAAATCCTTCGATGGATGATCCGTCAAACATCATTTTATTATCCAATGCTTTTTCCAACTGACTGATCGGAATTTCCACGTTTTTTACGGTACCCAAAATATCCGTAAATTGCAGCCTAATAAACTTTACGTTTTGTTCTTCTGATAGTTGTAATATACTTTCCTTTGTATACATGCCCATTTTTCCCAGTATCCTCCTAATTGATAGACGTAGTCCATCATAAAAATTTACTTAAAAATTTTACAAAAAAAATGTAAAAAAAGACAGCATTTTTTTGCTGTCTTTACTATATATTCCTTATTTAAGATGGATTAAACCTTTTTCGATCAAACGATTTAACGCCATCGTAATGGCAATTTTTACATGCGCATACGTTAATCCACCTTGAACATAAGCTGTAAATGGAGGTCTAATGGGGCCATCGGCTGATAATTCGATGCTGGCACCTTGAATAAATGCTCCAGCAGCCATGATGACATCATCTTCATAGCCCGGCATATAGCTAGGGTATGGCGTTACATATGAGTCTACTGGTGAAGCGTATTGAATAGCTTGGCAAAATTCAATCATCATTTGCTCATTATCAAATTGGACAGACTGAATTAAATCCGTCCGTTTTGCGTCCCATTTTGGCGATGTAGATAAGCCTACGCGATCAAGCAAAGCAGATGTAAAAACAGCACCTTTTAATGCTTGGCCTGTTATATGAGGAGCTAGGAAAAAGCCTTGATACATTTCAAGTAAACTATATAACGATGCCCCTGCTTCAGATCCAATTCCAGGGGACGTCATACGGTAGGAACAAGCTTCAACCCATTTTTTCTTCCCTACTATATATCCACCTGTTTTAACAATTCCGCCACCCGGATTTTTAATAAGTGAGCCTGCCACTAAATCAGCACCTACATGGCAAGGTTCCAAATCCTCCACAAATTCCCCATAGCAGTTATCAACGAAAACAATTACTTCTGGATTAATCTCTTTCACGAATTGAACCATTTCTTTAATGTTCTCGATTGTGAATGAAGGTCTATTCGCATAGCCTTTTGAACGTTGGATGCCGACTACTTTTGTGTTTGGCTTCATCGCATTACTAACTGCCGAGAAATCAATTTCCCCTGTTTCCGTAAGGTCGACACAATTATAATCAATTCCAAATTCCTTTAAAGATCCATTGTTTTTCCCACGAATCCCGACAACCTCTTCTAACGTATCATATGGTTTCCCGGTAATGTAGAGAAGTTCGTCTCCTGGACGCAACACTCCAAATAAAGCAATGGAGATGGCATGAGTTCCGGAAATAATTTGCGGCCGCACTAATCCAGCTTCAGCACCAAATACGTCCGCATATATTTTTTCCAATGCATCTCTGCCTATATCCCCATAGCCATACCCAGTTGAAGGGGTAAAATAAGTGTCGCTTACCCGATTGTCTTGGAAGCTTTTTAATACTCTGTATTGGTTGATCTCGATCATCCGGTCAATTTCCCGATGGATCGGAAAAATTTGATTTTCTATTTCTTCAATGATCGATTGTAATTCGTTGCTATAATGTAATCTATGATTCATGCTGCAGTACCCCTTTAAAACTCAAATAATTTTAGAGATCCCATTACGGGATGATCTTTATGCACATACCCTTTGCACTTATAAGCCTGATCCTCCTCAAGAAATATAAGTTCACGTAAAATTGTATCATTTTTTAATACCGATAAAAGCCTTCCTTCATTGGAAGGAATGACAACTTGATAGTAATGCATACTTAAAACAGCCATGTCTTCAATTTTTTTCTTTAATTGATTTCGATCATTTTCATCTAAAGCACTCATAATAAAGTACTCACCGGAACTAGGTATAAAATCAGAATGCGTTTCATCTGCTTTATTGTATACTGTGAGTTGAGGTAACTGATCCATTTCCAATTCCTTCAAAAGCCTTTGAACGGTTTTTTCATGGTTTGCGTAATCTGGGTTGGAACTATCAACTACATGTAGTAATAAATCAGCGCCTTTTACCTCTTCTAAAGTCGATCGGAAGGCGGCAATTAATGAAGTAGGCAAATCCTGAATAAACCCGACTGTATCTGTTATGATTGTAGAATAGCCACTTGGAAGAACGAGTTTTCTTGTCATTGGGTCAAGAGTAGCAAATAATTGGTTTTCCTCAAGGGATTCCGCCGTTGAAAGACGATTGAATAATGTTGATTTTCCCGCATTAGTGTAACCGACAATCGCAATTTGAAATGCCTTATTTCTTTTTCTTCTTTCCCGATATCGTTCTCTTTGTTCAACGACGAGCTGCAATTGCTTTTTAATTTCATTAATTCGGCGGCGAATATGGCGGCGATCCGTTTCAAGCTGTGTTTCTCCTGGACCTCTCGTCCCAATACCTCCACCGAGTCTTGAAAGAGCTGTTCCTTGTCCAGCTAATCTTGGTAATAAATACTGAAGCTGTGCATATTCAACTTGTAATTTCCCTTCTCTTGAACGTGCCCTCTGAGCAAATATATCTAAAATAAGTTGCGTTCGATCTAAAACTCTCCCATTTAAACTATTTTGCAAATTACGAAGCTGGGTGGGAGTCAATTCATCGTTGATAATAATCAGATCGGCCTCAAGCTCCGATTCCAATTGTTGTAGTTCTTCTAATTTTCCTTTCCCAATATACGTGGCAGGATGCAATCTTTCGAGTTTTTGGGTAAGGGTAGCAATGGTCTTACCTTTAGCTGTTTCCACTAAAGAATCAAGCTCTGCCATTGAATATGTAAAACGATCATCATTTTCTTGAAGTTGGCAGCCGACAAGAATTGCCTTTTCTACATTGTTTTCCTGCAAGAAAATCCCTACTTTCTTTCAAATACCATAGCCCCATCATATCAAAATGTAGAATAGAAAACGAATGAAAAAAAACTGTTCTAAAAAGAAAGAACAGCTAATTTATATTACATGGTCTCAGGAAAAATAAAATCTTCGCTTATGAGAGATGATAAAATCGTTCGTTCTAAATGATTTTCATTGAGAAGCCGCATTGCTTGTGCGCGTATGGCTTTTTCAATGACATTACGTACATAGCGGCCATTTGAAAAGGTATCGCCTTTTATTCCTCTAATATATAATAAATGATCTTTTAATTTTGTCTCAGCATCCTTATTAATCGAATATTCTTTTTCATCAAGCATTCTTTTCCCTATTTCCATTAATTCGTTCACCGTATAATCAGGAAAGTGAAAAACGAGCGGAAATCGTGATTGCAGTCCTGGATTTAAGCTAAGAAAATAATCCATTTCTCTAGAATATCCTGCAAGAATTAAAATAAATTCATTTTGTTTATCTTCCATATGCTTAACTAATGTATCTATCGCTTCTTTTCCAAAATCTTTTTCACCACCGCGACCAAGCGAGTATGCCTCATCAACAAAGAGAATTCCCCCTGTTGCCTTTTTAATTAGATCTCTCGTTTTTTGGGCTGTATGGCCAATATATTCTCCGACGAGATCAGCACGTTCCGCTTCGATTAGATGCCCTTTCGGAAGAACATCCATTTTTTGAAATAACTTGCCGATTAATCGTGCCACAGTTGTTTTGCCAGTCCCGGGATTTCCTTTAAACATCATATGAAGGACTTGTTGGCCAGCTTTCAAGCCTGCTTCTTCTCGTTTTTTATTAATGTATATCCACGCATAAACTTCTTTCATCATTTTTTTAATTTGGTCCATTCCAACGAGCGTATTCATTTCCTTTTCAATATCGTTTAAAACTGCATGTTCATGTGATAATGGTTTAGAAGGTATCGCTTTATTTTGAACTTTTATTTTTTCTCTTTTGTTTACGTTTAACATAATGCTGATTTGCCCATTATTTTTCATACGTATTGGCTCACTCATCCCCATCACCTCACATTCAAAACCAGTATACGCCCAGAAATGAGATTGGTTCCATTTTTTAAAAAAGAACCCAATCTTCACGTTGTACATTATATTCATACTTATTCGCGGAAATGAAATAAACCGTCCTAAAGAGAAGATCACTAACAAATGTGATCATCCTTCTATTAGGACGGTTTTTTTACAAAAAGTTTTTATTCTTCATAATTAATTTGAACGTTCCGTTGAGGAGAAAAAGTAGAAATTGCATGTTTGAATACAAGCTGCTGCTTGCCTTCGCTTTCAAACAATACAGTAAAATTGTCAAAGCCCTTTACATTTCCTCGAAGCTGAAAACCGTTCAATAAGAAAACAGTTACAGGTACTGAATCCTTTCTTAGTTGATTTAGGAATTGATCTTGAATATTAATTGGCTGTTTCATCATTATGGCCTCCTCTTTTATCTCTATACTTATGTATTCGATTTTAATTGCAGCTTTCCTGCAATGAAATCAATAATCTCTCTTGTTTTTTTCAAGTGTTCCCTTTCTTCCGTCATATCAAACCATGCTATATCCATTTTATTTCGAAACCAAGTAAATTGTCTTTTTGCGTAATTACGTGTGTTCTTTTTTAAATGAGTGATTGCGTCATCTAGAGATACTTTTCCATCTAAATAATCGTAAATTTCTTTATAGCCGATTGCCTTTACAGATTGAGCATCTCTAGAAATGCCACTTTTATAAAAGTGTTCGACTTCAGACAAAAGACCTTCTTCCATCATCATGTCTACCCTTTTATTAATTCTTTCGTATAATTTCTCTCGATCCATAGTCAGTCCAATTAGTGCTGTATTATATAAAATAGTCTTCTTTTGTTCACTTTGCAATTCTGACATTGTTTTGCCAGTCTGCTCAAAAATCTCGATAGCTCTTATCACTCTTCTTACATTATTCGGATGAATTTTTTGAGCGCTCTCTGGATCAATGGATTCAAGTTTTTTATGAAGTTCCAATGGCGTTTTGTCGTCTACATTTAACTGTGGGTGATCACTTTCATTTTCGGAAAAATGATAGTCGTATATAACCGACTGGATATAGAGGCCGGTACCTCCTACAATGATTGGTAGTGCATTGCGATTCGTGATCTCAGTAATTTTTTCCCTTACTAGTTGTTGAAATTCAGCGACTGAAAAAGTTTCGTCTGGTTGTTTAATGTCGATTAGATGGTGGGGTATTCCTTCCATTTCTTCATTGGTGATTTTGGCTGTGCCAATGTCCATTCCTTTATATACTTGCATGGAATCTCCACTAATAATTTCACCATTAAAACGTTTTGCGATTTCTATGCTTAATTTTGTTTTGCCTACTGCTGTAGGGCCTACGATAACGACTAATTTTTGCATTTCGTTGCAACCTCTTCATCATGACTTTTACATATCTATCAGCCTTATCTTACCAATTTTTATTTAAACTTGAAAGCCTGCAGTCGTCAGCGCTTGATTTAACTCTTCTTCATATTCATTATACTGATGATCATCCCATTGAAAAATGTCTGCCATTATGTCTAAAACATGCTGTTTCCACTTTTCAATTTCTTGGATATTAAAATAAAGCCACCCAGTTCTTCGAATGAAGAAATCGACTGGTTTTATCGCCATTTCATAATGAATGGCATACATTAAGCGAGCATAAATGATTGGCGGCAACTGTTTTCCTTCCTCAATAAATGGATAAACATCCTCCACATTAGAACCGTAAAAAGTGGAAAGCTGGACCGCATCGTCTTCAGTAAGACCTAGTTTTTTTGCCTTTTCTTTTTGATGATTAATAAATGCCTCAAACTTTTCCGAACCACCGACATTTCCTCCTGAGATTGGCAAGGATTTTGTTTTTGAAGGTCCATAGTGACTCGACCCTTTTTTATTAAGTTCTTTGGCAACAAGATTGACAGTCGTCTCGGCCATTTTTCTGTAGCCTGTTAATTTTCCGCCGGCAATGGTAATAAGCCCACTTTCTGAAACCCATATTTCATCTTTTCGAGAAATTTCTGATGGATTTTTTCCATCTTCGTAAATTAGTGGTCTAAGACCAGCCCAACTTGATTCCATGTCTGTATGAACAATGTCAAGTGTTGGAAACATATATTGAATACATTCTATTAAATAATCAATATCTTCTTTAAGAGGCTTCGGGTTTTCTATATCCCCATCGTAAAACGTATCGGTTGTTCCCACATATGTTTTTCTTCCACGTGGAATAGCAAAAATCATTCTTCCATCGGGTGCATCAAAATAAACAGCTTGTTTTAAAGGAAAGACAGATTGGTCAAAAACAATGTGCACTCCTTTCGATAGCTGTAAATGTTTCCCTTCTTTAGAATGGTCGAGAGTTCGCAATTGATCGACCCATGGACCTGTTGCATTAATAACGATATCCGCTCGAATAGTATATTCTTTACCAGAAACTAAATCCTTAATCTCCGCTCCATTTACTTTTCCTTGATCGTTATAAAGGAGCTTTACGACTTTTGCATAATTCATCACGTCTGCGCCATGGTCACTTGCAGCTTTAATGACTTCTATCGTAAGTCTAGCATCGTCTGTACGATATTCTACGTAGTAACCGCCGCCTAATAATCCTTCTTTCTTGATCAGTGGTTCCTTTGCTAAAGTTTCTTCAATGGATAAAATGGTTCTGCGTTCATCTTTTTTAACCCCTGCTAAAAAATCGTATACTTTCAAGCCAATTGATGTCGTAACTTTTCCAAATGTTCCTTTTTCATAGAAGGGAAGGAGCATCCATTCTGGTGTCGTCACATGTGGACCATTTTCATAAACTATCGCTCTTTCTTTTCCGAGATCTGAGACCTCTTTTATTTCGAGTTGTTTTAAGTATCGCAACCCACCATGGACTAGTTTCGTTGAACGACTGGACGTTCCAGCGGCAAAATCTTGCATTTCAACGAGGGCCGTGTTCATTCCTCTCGTTGCCGCATCGAACGCGATGCCTGCCCCAGTTATACCGCCGCCTATGACTAATACATCGTACTGCGTTTTCGCTAATTGATCTAATTGCTTTTCCCTGTTAAGCCCTGATAATTTATTCACAATCATCCTTCCTTTCAATAGAATTGTGGATGAAAGCATTACTTAACGCTTAAAATGTGTGGCTGCTTGAACAGCTACTTTCCAGCCAGCGTATAAATCATCCGCAGCTTCCACATCCATTTTTGGTTGAAAACATTGTTCTAATTTCCATTTTTCGGTAATTTCCTCTTTATTTTTCCAGAATCCAACCGCTAAGCCTGCTAAATAAGCTGAACCAAGAGCAGTTGTTTCATTAATCTCTGGGCGTTCTACAGCAGTTCGTAAAAGATCACTTTGGAACTGCATTAAAAAATTATTCGATACAGCCCCACCGTCAACTCGCAACGTTTTTAATGAAATACCTGAATCTGCTTCCATCGCCATTAACACGTCTTTCGTTTGATAGGCCAAAGACTCTAATGTGGCTCTGATAAAATGCTCCTTCGATGTACCACGTGTTAGCCCAAAAACCGCACCTCTTACATCGCTATCCCAATAAGGTGTACCAAGACCCACAAATGCAGGCACAACATAAACTCCCTCGGACGAATCAACATTTATGGCGTATTGTTCGCTTTCTTTTGCCTCTCTGATTAATCTCATCCCATCTCGCAGCCACTGTATCGCTGAACCCGCCACAAAAATACTGCCTTCTAATGCATATTCTACTTTTCCGTCTAAACCCCATGCAATCGTCGTCAATAATCCGTTTTCAGAAACGACGGGCTCTTCCCCTGTATTCATTAACATGAAACAACCTGTTCCATAAGTGTTTTTCGCCATCCCTTTTTCAAAGCATGCTTGACCAAATAAGGCTGATTGTTGGTCACCCGCAATACCTGCGATTGGAATTTCTTGGCCGAAAAAATGATAGGTTGCAGTATGAGCATATATTTCCGATGAAGGACGGACTTCAGGAAGCATGACTTTGGGAATATCCAATATATTCAATAATTCTTCGTCCCATTTAAGGTCAAAAATATTATACATTAACGTTCTGCTGGCATTTGAGTAATCGGTCACATGAGCAGCTCCGCCTGACAGCTTCCAAATAATCCACGTATCGATTGTGCCAAATAATAGATTTCCTTCATTTGCTTTTTCTCTTGCACCATCAACGTTGTCAAGAATCCATTTCACTTTTGTTCCTGAAAAATAAGGATCAATGAGGAGCCCAGTCTTTTTTCTAAAGACTTCATCTAAGTTTCTTTCTTTCAAATTTTTACAGATTTGTTCAGTTTGTCTTGACTGCCATACGACGGCACGATAAATTGGTTTTCCTGTCTCTTTATCCCAAACTACAGCTGTTTCACGCTGATTTGTAATTCCGATCCCCGCTACTTGACTCGGTTTCACTCCAGCTTCTGTTAAGCAAGTGGCAATGACAGACAAGACGGATCCCCATATTTCATTCGCGTCATGCTCAACCCAACCAGGATGCGGAAAAAATTGAGTGAATTCTTTTTGAGAAATGTACTTTATTTTTCCTTCTTTGGTAAATAAAATAGCTCTTGTACTCGTTGTCCCTTGATCAAGTGACAATATGTATTTCTCCACGAGGCACCCTCTCCTAACATCGTTTTGAATACTATTAGTATAACAAAATTAGGTAATTAATGTTTATTTTTAATTTAGTTTACATAACAATATTATTGTATATAAATAAAAAAGACCTTTAAAAGGCCTTTAAAATCAAAATAATATTAATATACCAATCGAAACAAATATGACAACAAGAATAAGTACAATATAAATCCAAGATAAGGATTTTATATTAACACTGATCGATTTTGATTCATATTCGTGAGATCTTGCAATTTCATTCTCAAGTGTGTCTCCTTCTGTTTCATATTCTTTCATTTTTGCACTAATATCTTTTCCGACGAGCAATGTTCCAACAAGTGCAGCAATACAAGTTATAATCGCCGCAATAATTAAAAACGTTGTCAACTCTTCTCCACCTTTTACATAATTCTCTTAAACATTTTTTCTATTTCATAAGTTGAAAAATGAATGATGATTGGCCGACCATGCGGGCATGTAAATGGATCTTCTGTTCTGCGTAATTCATTGAGCAAAGCTTGAATTTCATCATTTCGCAAATATCGATTCGCTTTAATGGCAGCTTTACAGCTCATCATAATGGCTGCCTCTTCCATGATTTTTTTTATATCTATTTTTTTCATCGTCAAAAGCTGTTCTATTATTTCCTCCATTATTTCAGCTTCCTGACCTTTCGGAAACCAGCTTGGATGGGATCTAATCATATAGCTATTCATGCCGAAATCTTCTAGAAAAATTCCAACCTGCTCTAATTCCTGCTTGTATTCTTCTATTTTAATAAATTCATCCCGGGAGAATTCTAAGTGTAAAGGTACAAGCATTTCCTGTACTTCTTTGTCGACTTCCCCCACTTTTTCTCGATAATATTCATACTTAATTCTTTCTTGTGCAGCGTGTTGGTCAATCATATAAAAGCCTTGATCGTTTTGCGCAAAAATATAAGTACCGTGCATTTGTCCAATTGGATATAAAGGAGGGATTCTATTATTGTCCTTTTGCGGAGGATCCTCTATGATTGGTTCCTCTACCTCGATACTCTCTTCAATGTTAGCTTCATTTGCAATAAACCCTGGAGAAATTTTCTTTTCTGCAGGCTCGTACAACTTTTTCATTTCTTCCGTTGGTAATAACGTTTCTTTATTATATTGTTGTCCTCTAGTTTGAATCGGAGTTTTGAACGTATTTTTTTCAGCAATTTGACTGTGGTCCAATTCTAGCGTCGTTTGTTCTGAAATTGGTACCGTTCTTTTAATAGATTGAAGATTACTTGAAGGTATCAATTCTCGCTTTTTAAAGGCCGCTTTTATTGTTGCTGTAATCAGCTCATTTAGCTCCGTTTCTTTACTTAGACGCACTTCCATTTTTGCGGGATGGACATTCACATCGACAAGAATTGGATCCATTTCTATTGATAATAAAACGATAGGAAAACGATTGATCGGCAAGAGTGTATGGTAGCCTTCTAAAACTGCTTTAATAAGCGAGTAATTTTTAATAAATCTTCCGTTTATCATCGTAGATAAGTAGTTTCGCGAAGCTCGAGTGACTTCCGGTAATGATATGAATCCGGAGACGTTAAAATCTAGAGACTCTGCTTGAATTGGAATCATCTTTTTAGCTATTGATACTCCGTAAATGGCTGCAAGAACTTGACGAACATCTCCATTTCCATGCGTATGCAGCAAAAGCCTTTCATTATGGCGTAATCTGATGGAAACCTCTGGATGAGCTAAGGCAATGCGATTCACAATATCTGATATATGGCCAATTTCAGTGTGGATTGTTTTTAAATATTTTAAGCGTGCTGGAGTATTAAAAAATAGATTAGTAACTGCAATATCGGTTCCTTTTCGGGAAGCTGCCTTTTCATGAAGGATCAGCTTGCCTCCTTCAAGAATCACTTTTGTTCCATCTTGACCTGCTTTTGCTGACACCAATTGTAGATTGGACACAGAGGCAATACTTGGCAGTGCTTCTCCTCTAAACCCAAGAGTCCTAATTCGGAACAAATCATTTTCATCTTTTATTTTACTTGTGGCATGTCTTTTGAAAGCTAGAAGTGCATCCTCTTCACTTATGCCATTTCCATTATCGATTACTCTTATTTTACTTAAGCCCGCTTCCTCGATATCTATTTCTATGACTGTACTTTTTGCATCAATTGAATTTTCAAGCAATTCCTTAACAACAGAGGCTGGGCGCTCCACTACTTCACCCGCCGCGATTTTATTAGATAAAGAATCATTTAATTCTATTATTTCGTGCATGGCCCACCCTCTCCTTTGTATCTATTATTTTAGTTTCTTTTGTATATCATACAGGCTATTCATCGCCTGCATTGGATTCATTTCCATAAGGTTTAATTTGCGGATTTCTTCTAGGATTTTACGTTCTTGATTAGAATATTGTCCTTTCGCTGGTTCAGAAAAGAACGCGAGCTGTTCATTAACATGTTCATGATTTGTTTCAGTCTTTATATCTCTTGCCTGTCCATTCTCTAACTCACTTAAAATTTCTGTAGCACGTGCAATTAATTCTTTAGGAAGATCTGCTAGTTCTGCAACATGAATTCCATAGCTTTTATCTGCAGGGCCATGCTTAACTTTATGAAGGAAAACTAATTTGCCTTGCTGCTCCACTGCACTTACATGGATGTTTTTAAGTTGGGTTAGTTTTTCTTCTAGAGCTGTCAATTCATGATAGTGAGTGGAAAAAAGAGTCTTAGCTCCAATTCGATCATGGATGTATTCAATAATGGCTTGCGCTAGCGCCATCCCATCGTATGTAGAGGTGCCTCGACCGATCTCGTCAAATAAAATTAAGCTATTTTTAGTTGCGTTTGCAATCGCATTTTTTGCTTCAAGCATTTCTACCATAAACGTACTTTGTCCGGAAATTAAATCATCTGCAGCGCCAATTCTCGTAAAGACTTGGTCAAATATTGGAATATCCGCGTTTTCTGCAGGGACAAAGCAGCCAATTTGTGCCATAATTGCTGTCAACGCAATTTGTCTCATAAATGTGCTTTTTCCTGACATATTCGGGCCCGTAATAAGCAACATTTCACGTTCAGAATCCATCATGCAGTCATTTGGTACGTATTCTTGGGCACCCATTACTTTTTCAACGACAGGATGACGACCATTTGTAATATGAATAAGACGTTGATTATTAAAGGATGGTCTAACGTAATGACGCGCTTCACTGACCGTTGCAAAGCTCTGATACACATCTAATTCACTAATGATTTTAGCTGCCTTTTGAATTCTTGGTATATATGTTTTGACTGTTTCACGAATTTCCATAAATAAAGCATATTCAAGATCAATGCATTTTTCCTCTGCTTGGAGAATAAGAGCTTCTTTTTCTTTTAGCTCAGGAGTAATAAAGCGTTCGGCATTCGCTAAAGTCTGTTTACGTTCATAGCGACCTTCTTCAAGCAAGTGTACATTTGCCCGAGTCACTTCGATATAATAGCCAAAAATTCGATTGTATCCGACCTTTAACGATTTGATTCCCGTTTTTTGCCTTTCCTCTTTTTCAAGCTCGGCGATCCATTGTTTTCCGTTTCGACTTGCGTCTTTGTATGTATCCAACTCTTCATGAAAACCATCTTTAATGATTCCACCTTCCTTAATGGAGAGAGGAGGCTGGTCAATAATAGATTGTTCCAGAAGGTCAGTCAAATCTTCGCATGGGTCTAATTGATCGGCTAGTTTTTCTGCTTCGCTATGTTCCAGCTGTTTAACTAGCGAAACAATCGCAGGAATTTGCATTAATGATTTTTTTAGTTGAATAAAGTCACGGGCATTCGCATTCCCAAATGCTACACGACCAGAGAGCCTTTCAAGATCGTATACAGCTTTTAAAAGCTCGCGAAGCTCCTGACGTTCAAAATAGTGATTTAATGTTGTTTCAACTAAATTTAGTCTCCTGACAATATCAGCTTCATTTATTAATGGACGGTCAACCCATTGTTTCAGCATTCTTCCACCCATTGCCGTTACTGTCTCATCCAATAACCAAAGCAATGTTCCTTTACTGCCTTTTCCTCTGATTGATTCTGTTAATTCCAAATTTCTTTTAGAATAATAATCAAGTTTCATATATTGATTTACTTCGTATTCAGAAAAAGGCTGCAAGTGGTCCAAACTGCGCTTTTGGGTTTTCTTTAAATAATGTAGAAGTCGGATTGCAGTTGTTTGAAGCTTCTCATTTGATAGTTTGGCTAAAACATTGTTAAATTCGTGGTCATAGTCAATATTTTCTTCTATCGAAATAATTGCCTCTATCCGTTCCTCTATTTTTTTCCTAAGATTGCTATCAAAATTTGAATCTACTACAACTTCTTTCGTCCCAATTGTAGCTAATTCATTTAATAAAATTTCTTCGGACCCTGTTAAAATGGTTGTTTTACTTTCACCAGTAGATAAATCATTGTAGGCAATACCGAAAGTTGCTTCATCAAACATCGTAATCGAGGAAATATAATTATTTTCCTTCTCAAGCAACCCTTTTCCTTCCATAACAGTACCAGGTGTAATGAGTTGTACAACTTCACGCCTGACAACACCTTTTGCTTGCTTCGGATCTTCTGTTTGCTCACAAATGGCCACTTTATAACCTTTTTGAATTAAAACTTCGATATAGCCCGCAGCTGCATGATATGGAACCCCGCACATAGGAATGCGCTCTTCCGTTCCTCCTTCTCTACTAGTTAACGTAATTTCTAATTCCTGAGACGCCTTTATCGCATCCTCGAAAAACATTTCATAAAAATCACCTAGTCGAAAAAATAAAAAGGCATCTTGGTAATTTGCCTTTACTCGCAAATATTGTTGAATCATTGGCGTATATTGACTCATTTTTACATAATTCCTTTCCGTTCAAACCTAATCTCAATTAGTATAACATATTCATAGATGACACTTCATTTATTGTTATCAAAAAAAGCTACCCATTATTGGATAGCTTTTTACACAGGTTTTATTTTCCATATTTCCGAAGCGTATTCCTGAATTGTTCGATCACTTGAAAAATTTCCGGAATAGGCGATATTCGTTATACTCATTTCCTGCCACAACGATTGATTACGATAAGTTTGTTCGACAAGCTTATGGATTTCTATAAATGATTCGAAATCTTTTAACACGAAATAAGGGTCGTTCTGGGAAAGGAGATTATAATATATATCCTTAAATTCAATATCATGAGTTCCAAATTCACCATCGTGTAGCTGATCTAAAATTCGTCTCACTCTATCATCTGTACGATAAATATCATTTGCGTTATAACCGCCATTCTGATAAAAATGAATAACTTCTTCTGCCGTCAAACCGAAAATAAAGATATTTTCGTTTCCAACTAAATCTTTTATTTCGATATTGGCACCGTCTAATGTGCCCACTGTCAGTGCTCCATTCATCATCAATTTCATGTTTCCCGTACCTGATGCTTCCTTGCTAGCCGTAGAGATTTGTTCACTAATATCCGCAGCCGGGATGATTTTTTCTGCGAGACTTACATTATAATTTTCTAGAAAAATTACCTTTAGTTTCCCGCGAATATCTGGATCATAATTGACCATCGTCGCAACTTTATTAATTAGTTTTATGACCTCTTTAGCAAGATGATAGCTTCTTGCAGCTTTAGCACCGAAAATAAAGGTTCGTGGCACTATATCAAAATCGGGATTGCTTTTTATATCATGATACATGGAAATGATTCGAAAAACATTGAGGAGCTGTCGTTTATATTCGTGAAGTCTTTTTATTTGAACATCAAATATTGATTGGTCATCTACTAATAATCCTGTACGCTCGTAAATCAAATTTGCCAATTGCTGTTTATTTTTCTGTTTTACATCATAAAATTTTTCTAAAATAGACTGGTCCTTCGAATATTTTAAAAGGCTCATCATCTGTTTCGGACGATGAATCCATTCAGGACCTATCATTTCTGTTATTAGATTCACTAACCCCGGATTCGCCTTTAACAACCATCTGCGGTGGGTAATTCCGTTCGTCTTATTATTAAACCGCTCCGGAAATACAGTGTAAAAATGCTTCATTTCTTTATTTTTCAAAATTTCAGTATGGATTCTTGCAACTCCATTTACACTAAAACTTCCTACAATTGATAATCTAGCCATGTGGATTTGTTCATCGGCGATAATAGCCATATCCGGAATTAATTCTCGGAGGTTATGGTGATTATGCCAAATATCTCTACAAAATCGTTCGTTAATCTCATCAATAATCATATAAATACGGGGAAGGAGCTGCTTGAGCATTTCCTTCGGCCACGTTTCCAGTGCTTCGCTCATCGTTGTATGATTCGTATAAGCGATTACTTTTGTTGTAATATTCCACGCGTTCTCCCAGCCTAACCCTTCATCATCCATAAGAATCCTCATAAGCTCTGGAATGGCTAAGCTAGGGTGCGTATCATTAATTTGGATTGCAACCTTTTCAGGCATATGATTTAACGATAATGAATGGGTCTTTTTATATTGTTGTACTATATTTTGAATGCTTGAAGAAACAAGAAAGTATTGTTGTTTTAAACGCAATATCTTCCCATCATAAGTTGAATCATCTGGATACAAATATCCAGATATTTGATCAATCGAATGCTCGTGATCTAGATCATGATTCGATTCTCCCGGTTCTGCACTCCAAAGGCGCAATGTATTAATAACATTATTTCGAAAGCCTACTATTGGAATATCGTAAGGAACTGCCATCACTTTATCAGTATTTTCATATTTAAATTCTAAATTCCCATCACTTTTTTTAAACATATGAACAATTCCGTTAAAATGAGTGCTAATTGCCTCTTCTTCTTTTCTCGTTTCCCAAGCATATCCATCATTTAACCAATAATCGGGAAGTTCTATCTGGTTTCCGTGAATAAACCGTTGTTCAAAAAGGCCATATCGATATCTTATTCCGTAGCCATGCCCTGGATAATGAAGAGATGCTAAGGAATCAAGAAAGCAGGCTGCCAACCTGCCTAATCCTCCGTTGCCTAAACCAGGATCCCGCTCTGTACCATAAATGTGTTCAGGATTGAATCCTAATTTTTTCAAAGCTTTATTTGTAATGTCTAAAATTCCAAAATTAAGTAGATTGCTTTCAAGCAATCTACCGATTAAAAACTCCATCGACAAATAATAAACTTGCTTACACTGTTTCTCTTTATATTTTTCATTCGTTCTATGCCAATGGGGATTGATTTCCTCGTTAAGTATAGAAGTTAATGCTTCATAAACTTCTTCATTTGATGCATCTACTATTTCAATCCCTTTTTCAATCCGAACTTGATGTTGGATTTTTTCTGCCATTTCATCAACAGTAAATGGAGGCAAGGCCTCCTCACCTCCTCATGCATCCTGCACGCCTAAACCATCATACAATTTCATGTATTCTTGCGCTGAGTTTTTCCAGCTGAATTGACTTTTATTTACATTACTAATAAGAGTAGCCCATAAATCTGGCTTACGATAAATTGTTAATGAATAACGTAAGACTGCTAAAAGGTCATGGGCATTGTAATTGGAAAAACTAAAACCATTTCCCTCACCTGATATTTCATTAAATGGCTGCACGGTATCTTTCAATCCCCCAGTTTCACGGACAATAGGAACAGTTTTATATTGCAAGGCTATGAGCTGAGCTAATCCACACGGCTCAAACTTAGATGGCATAATAAAAAAATCTGCACTGGCATATAACTGCCTCGCTAAATCTTCATTAAAAGTCAAAAGCGACACTACTTTTTCCGGATAACGATGAGCCATATCGGCAAAATAGGTTTCAAATGCTTCATCGCCCGTTCCTAATATGATAAATTGAACATCCTCTTGAAGAAATTCTTCTAAAATATGCATGACAAGGTGGAGCCCTTTTTGTTCATCGAGTCGTGTAATCATTATATATAAAGGACTCTCACTATTAACTGGAAGACCAAGTTTCTCTTGAAGAATCATTTTATTTTCTGTTTTTCTAGCACGAGAAGTACGATATTTTACTGGCAGGGCTGGGTCTGTCAATGGATTATATTCTTTATTATCAATTCCATTTAAAATTCCTACCAAATCGGCTGACCTTTCTATTAAAATAGGATCGAGTCCTTCTCCATAATAAGGATCTTTTATTTCTTCTGCATATGATGGACTTACTGTTGTAATCTTATCTGCATGAAACAGAGCACTTTTTAAGCAATTTAACATTCCATGCCATTCCATTCCTCCAATATGCTCTGGAGGCAATTGAAAAAAATCATGAAAGGTTTCAATTGGCATAATACCTTGATATTTTATATTGTGAATCGTAAATATGGATTTCAAATCTTTTATCGGCTGTATAATTTTTGCAAGTGCAACAGCCATTCCAGCTTGCCAATCATGAGCATGAAGTATATGCGGTTTTTGTTCAAGATAGTTTAAAGCTTCGATAACAGCTCTACTGAAGAAGACAAATCTTTCACCATCATCGTAATAGCCGTAAATACCTTTACGAGTAAAATAGTAATCATTTGAAATAAAATAATACGTAATTTGGTTATATGTTAGCGTGAAAACTTTCGCTTCTTGATTACGCCAACCTAGCGGAACTTGGATGGAAGTATAAAAATCCATTTTCGTTTTCCACTTATCTAGTATTTCATCATATAAAGGAAGCATTACCTGAACATCGATTCGTTTCGTTTCCTTTAATGCTTGGGGCAGCGAACCAATCACATCAGCTAATCCACCTGTTTTTATAAATGGAGAACATTCTGAAGCGACAAATAATACATTTTTCATACGTTGACTCCTTCCGCCGGTTGCAGCAACTTACATTTCTATTCTTTTCGCTACGACATATGGTTTATCTTTTGATCCAATTAATCTTTGATTTGCTTTTACGTGAACATCTTTATCGAGAATGACATTTTCCAAATACACTCCCGGTTCAATCAAACAACGCTGCATAATGATAGAATCCTTTATCGTTGCTCCTTCATTTATAACCACACCCCTGAAAAGGATGCTGCCCTCCACTTCTCCATCAATGACACACCCGTTCGCAAGGAGTGATCTTTTTACATTGGCGGATGAATGATACGTAGCAGGTGGTGAACTTGCTACCTTCGTTCGTACAAATGGTTTTTTATAAAACAAAGCTTTATAGTTTTCTTCATTTAAAAGATTCATATTATGGCGATAATAACTTTCAATTGAATTGATAAATGCACTATATCCTTTATACTCATATGTTTGAACTTTTAGCTGTGAAAGATTATCCTTGATTCCATGGATAAAAAAATTATCGCGATGATGAGCAATGCATCCATCGACTATTTTCAGCAGCAAATCTTTATTGATAATATATATACCTGTAAACAACAGAGGATTCGATCGGTCATTTGTCATATTTTTGACCCATCCCATATCGTCCTTAACAATCCGGAAACAACGTTCGTGTTCAGGTTGTTCATGATCAATTCTTGTTGTAATAAGGGTCACATCAGCCCCACGCTCCAAGTGGTAGGCAAAAGCTTCTTTATAATCCATGTTAGCTAAAAATAAGCTTCCACTTATCAACACATAGGAAGACTTTCCTCGATTAAAATAATCTCGGTTATTATGAAAAAATTGCAAATCACCTTTTGAAATATCGGTAGGATCATTCCAATCAGGCGGAAGGATAAATAACCCCCCATTTCTGCGATCTAACTCCCAATTTTCTCCCGTTCCTAGATGATCCATTAATGATCTATATTTACTTCGGGTAAAAATCGCTACTTCTTCAATATTGGAATTCACCATGTTGGATAAGGCGAAGTCTATTAAACGATAGCGACCAGCGAAAGGAACAGAGGCACCGGTGCGAAAATAAGTCAGTTCATGAAAGAAATGATGCTCATGTTCCAAATTTATTAATCCCATCATTGTTTTCATTCTCTATGCCTCCTTTATTTGTTCAATCACTTCAAATAAATTATCTGCATCTATGACAAGGGGTTCTTCGTTATGGTCCGATCGTATATACGTTCCTTCAGGGATTTCTGTGTTTTCCATGACGATGACACGCTCTAATATCGAATTTTTCCCTACCGTAACCCCGGGATGCAAAATTGATTGATGAACATAGCTTCCTTCTTCAATGACCACATGTTGAAATAAGACGGAATGTTCGACAGTCCCATATATCCAGCATCCAGAATTGACCAGTGAATGTTTTACTAATCCTGTGTCTCCAATGTATTGTGGGGGAAAATCAGAATCATTGGAGTAGAGCCTCTGGTTTTTATTCGATAACGATAAGCTCCAATCTTCATCTAATAAGTCCATATTTGCTTCCCAATAGCTTTGTACCGTTCCAACATCTTTCCAATAGCCATTAAAACGATAAGCATAAAGCCGTCGCCCATCCATTAACATCGCTGGAATAATATCCTTGCCAAAATCATGGCTTGAATATTTATTTTTAGCGTCTTCCAGTAAATATGTTTTTAATGTTTTCCACGTAAACATATAAATTCCCATGGAAGCTAAGTTGCTTTTTGGCTCCTTTGGTTTTTCATCAAATTCGTATATTCTTAAGTCATCAGTCGTATTTAATATCCCAAACCGTGGGGCTTCTTCCCAAGGAACCGTTATAACGGATATGGTTGCATCAGCGTTGTTGCTTTTATGTTCCTCAAGCAATGCATTATAGTTCATTTGATAAATATGATCGCCTGAAATAACAAGAACGTATTTGGGATCATGCAGATCAATAAAATGGATATTTTGATAAATGGCATCCGCGGTTCCAGAATACCAATTCCCGCCACTTTGTGCAGTGTATGGTGATAGAATCGTCACCCCGCCATCCATACGATGGAGGTCCCACGGCTTTCCATTGCCAATATGTTTATTTAATTCAAGTGGTGAATATTGAGTCATAACTCCTAAAGTATCGATGCCCGAATTCGTACAATTACTCAATGTAAAGTCAATGATGCGATATTTTCCACCAAAATGTACTGCTGGCTTTGCAACCTCCTTTGTTAACAACCCTAAACGTTTACCTTCTCCACCAGCTAACAGCATCCCTACACATTCCTTCAATTTACGTCCTCCTCAATCGTAGTCCTTTCACGTCTAAAAACAGTAATGGCTAATGGTGGTACTTTGATTTTTATATGTTGTGGCAATCCGTGCCACTTTTTTGGAAAACTAAAATGCTCTCCTGCATTCAACTGACCTGAACCCCCAAACTCGCATTTATCCGAGTTGAATATTTCTTTATACTTGCCACTAATGGGAACGCCAACCTTATAGTCATATGAAACATTTGGCGTAAAATTACAAATAATAATTAATTCATCATGTGGTTTTTTGCCTTGTCTTCTAAACGCTATAATGCTTTGATCAATATTATGTGGATCGATCCACTCAAATCCTTCTGTTTCATGATCTAATTCGAAGAGCGCCGGATTTTCCAAATAAAAATGATTCAATGCTTTTACATACTCAAACATTCCCTGATGCAAAGGATAATCAAGCAAATGCCAATCTAGCTGCTCTTGATCCTTCCATTCCGCATATTGGGCAAGCTCCGCACCCATAAACAACAACTTTTTACCTGGATGAGCCATCATATAGCCATAAAGTAATCTTAAATTTGCAAATTGCTGCCACTGATCCCCCGGCATTTTATCGAGCAATGATTTTTTTCCGTGGACAACTTCGTCATGCGATAGCGGGAGCAAGAAATTTTCTGAATGTGTATACATAAATGAAAATGTCAGTAAATGATGGTGCCATTTTCGATGGATGGGGTCTTTCTTCATAAATGTGAGCATATCGTTCATCCAGCCCATATTCCATTTATAATTAAATCCTAGACCGCCTAAATAAGTTGGTGCTGTTACAAGCGGGATATCTGAACTATCCTCGGCCATCATCAATACATTTGGATGATAAGAAAATACAACTTCATTCAATTTGCGAATAAACGCGTATGCTTCAAGATTTTCTTCTCCACCGTACGAGTTATAAATTTTTTCGTCCCCAGCTTCGCGTTCAAAATTGAGATAGAGCATACTTGCTACTGCATCTACACGAATGCCGTCCAAATGGTATTCTTCAAGCCAAAATAAGGCATTGGAAATTAAAAAACTTTGAACCTCCGGCCTGCCAAAGTCAAAAGTTAATGTTCCCCATGATCGCTTTTCAGCTTTTCTTGCATCTATATATTCATAAATAGGCGTACCATCAAATTCTCTTAGACCGAAATCATCTTTGCAAAAATGACCAGGCACCCAATCAATAATCACACCAATCCCATTTTGATGACACACATCAATAAAATATTTAAAATCTTCACGAGTCCCGTATCTTGATGTAACAGAAAAATACCCGGTAATTTGGTATCCCCATGAAAGGTCAAAAGGATGTTCTGCAAGTGGAAGCAGCTCAATATGAGTAAAACCTAGGGACTTTACATAAGGAACCAACTCTTCTGCAAGCTCACAATATGTATAAAATTTCCCATCTTTTTTCTTTTTCCAAGATCCTAAATGAACTTCATACACAGAAATGGGTGATGAAAAAGGTTGAAAATCTATCTTTGCCTCTTGCCAATCTTGATCATTCCATTCATAAGTCGAAAATGCAGGTATAACTGAAGCATTTGCTGGGCGAAGCTCCGATTGAAGAGCATAGGGATCCGATTTTAGTAAAACTTCATCTTTTGCTGTAATAATCTTGTATTTATAAGGGACTCCAATTGGAATATTAGTAAAAAACCCAGCCCATAAGCCTTCGTTCGTAATACGCGTTAGTGAGTATTGATTTCCGATCCATTGAATAAAATCTCCGACAACATAGATGTTTTTCGCATTAGGTGCCCATACCGCAAATCTAAAACCTTCTTTTCCTTTCCACAAAATTTTGTGGCAACCTAAAATGTGTTGACTATGATAGTGAGTTCCCTGGTGAAATAAAAAAATGTCATCCTCGGAAATGTTGAAATACAAAATGCTGTCTCCTTTCAAAGCTCTAACAACTCCATTATAGGAGAGAAAACTGTGGTTTTAACTATGATTCCTTCGACAGTTCTTTGAGGGATATAAGTGATTATGTATGTGTTTGTCGATTAAATTATATAAATATAATGATGTAATTTTTTGGAAAGTTTTGTTTTTTTTGGGGTATTTTGAACGTTGCTTACGTGAATGAGGCTTGAAACATATACTGCTAATACATAGCTTTAAAGGAGTGTCAAAATTGGGAACGAATATAGCTTGGATTGACGATCTGCACCTTATTACGTTAGAAGTGAATAACATTAATTTCTTTAAGGATTACAATGACCCTGTAATTTATTGGGAAAAAGAAGATAAATATATCCCGATCAAAATAGGGACTGTATCTGACACATCCACTGTGACTTTTCATTATTCGGAAATACTGCCTATGGGTGAGGAAATGGAGCTTTTATGGGGTGACGAAGCGTTTCCCGTTTATCCAAGAGACATTGTCCGAACTCAATGGTTTGATGAAAATTACGCAGCCGTTAATGAATTATTAGGGGCTAATTGCCAAAATAATGTTACCTATTTTTCATTATGGACACCTTTAGCTACGTCTGTAACATTATATTTGAATAATATGTCAAAAAAGTTAAATCGACATCATAAAGGGATATGGACGTGCCAAATAGATGGAAATTGGCACGGTTTTGCTTATGAATATGAAATAACCGTGCACGGAAAGACAGTGCGTGTGAACGACCCTTACGCAAAATCGATGCTTGCCAATAGTGAGAAAGGGGTTGTCATAGATTTCTCTAAAACCGATCAAATTACAGCAAATAGACCTCATATTCCACATTTACAGGATGCCATTATTTATGAATTACACGTACGGGACGCTACTATTCAGACCGAGAGCGGGGTTGTAAATAAAGGGAGATTTCTCGGTTTAAGCGAGTCAGAAACAACAACTCAAAATGGTTTTTCTACAGGACTTTCGTATATTAAGGAATTAGGTTGTACCCATATTCAACTGATGCCCATTAACGATTTTGCTCGTGTAAACGAACTTGATCCAATGAATGATTATAATTGGGGCTATGACCCACTTTATTTTCAGTCATTAGAAGGAAGTTATTCAACCTCACCTAACAACCCTATTTCAAGAATCAATGAGTGTAAAAAGATGATGAATCGTTTTCATCAAACTGGACTTTCGGTCATACTTGATGTCGTGTTTAATCATGTCTTTATAATGGAGGAATCTCCTCTTGAGAAGCTTGTTCCCGGCTACTATTTCCGCTATCACGAGGATGGGAGCGTAAGTAATGGGACTGGGGTTGGAAATGATCTAGCGACGGAGAGATTAATGGTACGAAAACTAATTCTCGATACGATTGATCTTTTTCTTTCAGAATATCAAGTATCCGGCTTTAGATTTGATTTAATGGGTGCCATTGATATCGATACGATGAATGCAATCGTGTCTCGTTGTAATAAAGAATCCAGCCCCATAATGCTTTTGGGAGAAGGATGGGAGCTTGCAACAGCGCTGCCTTTAGATAAAAAAGCGACTTCGAGGAATTCTCATCAGCTTCGTGGAGTTCGTTTTTTTAATGATTATTTTCGAGATACATTAAAAGGAAGTGTGTTTAACGCAACTGATACTGGTTTTGTAAATGGAGCAGGTAAATATTTGGAACGTCTACCACATCTTATAACAGGATCTACTTTAGAAGAATTGGGAGAACCTTTTGTATCAAATGTTCAACAAACAATCAATTATGTAGAATGTCATGATAACCATACTCTTCGGGATAGATTATTATTAACAAATAGCGATGAAGATGAAAAAAATAGAAAAAAAATGCACCAACTTGCTACTGGCATCGTTTTATTAAGCCAAGGAATTCCATTTATTCATGCTGGGCAAGAATGGTTTAGAACTAAGCAAGGCATTGAAAATAGTTATATATCTGGAGATGAAACCAATCAATTAGATTGGATTAGAAGAGAAAAAGAAGAAGAAAACATCAATTTTATTAAAAAGCTAATAGGGATAAGAAAAAAATATGATGTTTTCCGCTTATGGGAAATGGAAGAAATTAGAAAAAGATTTCATATTTTAAATGCACCAAAACCAGTATTCGCTTTTATCTTAACTGGAAATGATGAAGATTTATCTATTTATATCAATCCGACTATGGAAAAATACCAACTTCAATTGCCTTCACCAGGATTATGGAATATAAAAGCAACAAATGATTTTAATAGATATGATCTCGAGGTTGAAGGAGAATATATAACGGTTGGTCCTTATGAGTTAATTGTTTTGAAAAAAGCTCGAAATAGGTAAACCATATGAATGAAATTATTTAAAACTACTAATCCAAATAATTCGAAGCATTAGTTTTGCGAGAACAAAAGCACTAACACGTCTTTAAAACAAGGTCCTAAGTAAAGTGAAATATCACTTGTGACTTTTTCGAATCCTCACTTTCATTTGTAGGATATATTTCATATCCCATAAAGACATGTTTACATTCATTTTTAAACTATTGTAACGGGAAAAAGGTCTTTACCCTCGGTGAATAGTCTAATCCATAAAACTTTTTAAGAATAAAATGCTTAATAGAAAATGAAAGGAGTTGAGTCAATTGACAGACAGGGAATTTGATGATTTTGGTAATCAATCTGAGTTTAGAAGTTCCAATAACACAGAAATTGATGTAGAAAATCAATTTGATGTTGATAATGACTTGAGAAGTGATTCAGCATCAGAGGCAGAAGCTGATGTAAGAAATATTGACAATAACACAAATGTTTCAAGAGCAACCCTAACAAACTCAGGTAATACTCGTGTGGATGTTAGATTAAATAGCCGTAGCAATGCACGTGTAAGATCTGAACAAGATCAGGAAAGTGATCAAGACCAAAATACTGATATAGATGTAGATTTTTAAAGGAGAATCATATTAATATGTTTTTTAATCTCAATTTGTAAATGTTAGGAGGATTAAAGAGTGGCTAGCAGAAGAAAAAGAAGAAAGAGAAATATTGCTAATACAGGTAGCAACCGTCGGAATAATACAAACACAAATGTTGATGTTGATTTAAATACTGATTTTGAAAATGAAATTCGAAATCGTACTGAGTCTGAGTCTGAAGCTGAAGTACGCAATACTGACCGAAATACAAATGTAGCAAGATCGTTAATCAATAACTCTGGAAATTCCCGTGTAGATGTTACACTCAATAGCAGAAGTAATGCACGTGTAAGATCTGAACAAGACCAAGAGAGTGATCAAGACCAAAATTCTAATGTAGATGTAGATTTATAACTTATTAAGGGTGGGATAATTCTATTCCACCCTTTAATGGGATAGGTGAAATAAATGGAAAGAAGTAGGGGCAAGAAGTACATCTCTTCTAGGAGGGTAAATTCAAGGCATGATAGAAGTGTTTCTAAATCTAATGCTATTGAAGAAGACATTGTAAAGATAAAAAGTGAAAATATAAATACTATAGGTCAAAGCGGGAATTCTGATGTTGATGTAAAAATCGATGTATTTGTTGATACAACTGCAATAGCATTTGCTATCCTAACTTCTTTACTAGCAACAAAACAAATGACTAATGAGGAGTTTGAAATAGCGGTAAGGCGTCTTGAAAATCTTACCCAGGGAAGGGATTCGGATTCTTCTTTATTAATCCCAAATAACGTGTCCAATGTAAAATTGTACAACAATAATGGAAGAAGAGTGGATTAAATTGTTCCACTCTTTTTTAAACTCTCAACCACTATATAGAAGAGAACCATGGATTTCTAATACTTTTTTAGAAATTTTATTTCCTCCTGATTATGCCCCATAATTCATAAAACTATTATTGATAAAAGGGGAATTCAAAATGAATAATTCAAAATATGTCTTTGATTTTATTGTTGTCGGTACAGGTCCCGCTGGCGCTGTGATTTCTAAGATACTTACAGATGATAAAAAAACTTCAGTTCTTCTCTTGGAAGCGGGAGATAATAATGACCGTGACCGACCTATAAGTGATTCCAGATTTGCCCTTCAATTAGAAGAACAATTCTTCCCAGAGTATTTTTGGCAAGGAGAAGGTGTGCCTCAAACAGGTGTGGATGATCGATCTTTTGAATGGACTACAGGTCGACTTTCAGGTGGTGGTTCATCCATTAATGGTGAACAGTATGTTAGACCTACTCCTGCTGTTTTAAATGAATGGAAAAGACTTTTGGGTCGAATGTGGTCACCTGGACAAGCAATAAGAAGCTTCAAACAGTTGGAAAATTTTCATGGGGAAACAAATAGCCCAGAATTTCATGGTTTTAATGGGCGTTTAAATATTAGACAAACACCAGCAAATCCACCAAGAATGACAAAAAAACTAGTTTTAGCTATGGAGCAAGCAACTGGTTTTAATCAAATCCTTGATTATAATGACCCTAAAACCCCTATTGGCCCTTTTACTCGTTGGCAACTATTTCAAAGAAACAATGGGCGGCGTGAAAGCTCATCCACGGCATTTTTGTCATCAGATGTTATGAATCCAAATGGTTTTGGTGTAAATGGGCGGAAATTAAGAGTTTTGTATAAATCAACAGTACTTAGGATTTTATTTAACGGGAAAACAGCAATTGGGATCGAATTTCTAAAAGAAGGAAAGAAGGCGCAAGTATTTGCTCGTAAAAAAGTAATAATATCAGCTGGAATAAACAGCGCTCAACTTTTAATGCTATCTGGAATTGGACCTTCAAATGAGCTTCTTCAGGCTGGCATTCCAGTCATTTTTAACAACCCGAATGTAGGGAAATTTTTGACTAATCACACATTAAATACTGCTTCATTCACAACAAATCCAAAAGATGTACCTGAGTTGCAAAACGATCCATTTGCTCTATATGTCGGTGGAGCTTTTTTGCCGAATCCAATTAACAGTACAAATGATCGACGTCGTGGTGTTCAACTAGTAGGGATATTTTCAGAAGGTACCTTGAATATTGCGATTTTATTTTTACAGCCTCTAAGTCGGGGATCAATTACAATTCAAAATAATGATCCACTAAAAATAGTTTTAGCAGATGAAGGTTTTCTGGAAAATAATTATGATCTGGAAGTAGTTAAATCAATTTATAAAACCTACATTAAAGACATTGCAAAAAAACTTTCGAATATTGACAATAATTATCAATTAATAACTCCAACCTTTGAAACAATTGATAATGATGAAAGGCTTGAAGATTTTATCAAGGAAAACTTTGATCATAATCATCACCAGCAAAGTTCACTACGAATGGCACCTTTTACTAGAGGTGGAGTGGTAGACTCCTTTGGGAATGTACACGGAGTAAATAATTTAATTGTTGCTGATGCGTCCATTATTCCATTTACTGTTGATGGAAACACCTCTGCATCCGCTTACCTTATTGGATATACAATAGCTAAGCACTTGACCAATATATTATAGCTTTTTTTACAAGGTTATTAACCAATTTTTTTCGAATATGGAAGATTGTCTATTCAACATTTTTGAAATTGAATAAATTGAAAATAACATTGTACAAGGAGGTGTTTTAATTGCATAAAAAAGTATTTGATAACTTCGGAAATCAAAGTTTCTTTAGTACCAATCATACAAATTTTGATTTTGATAATGAGTTCGATTTTGATTTTGAATCAAACTCCGAATTATTCGATAGTGCCTTTGATAGGAGAAATCTGAATAATCAAAGGAATATGGCTGGAGAAATAAATGTATCAACCTGCCAACGCCTTGCAAATATTTTAGGTGGCGTGGTGGTCACATCTACTCCTGCTTGTGTAGTTCAGCGCAATAGAAATATTAACGCTACTATTTTAGGTCGCCGTACTCAGTCTGCTCTATCTTTACCATTTGCTTTATCCTTTGAAAACAACATTAACGCTTAATTTAGGAGAAACAGTTATTCTACAGAGAGAAATTAACCCTTTTATGTCCGCATTAAGAAGACGTGGACTTATCGTCACAGCTGTCCATAACCATTGGCTTTTTGATCAACCACGGTTGATGTATATGCACTGGGAAAATGTCGGAAACCCGTTTGAATTTGCAATAAACAGTGTTGAAGCAGCCAGAGAAGTTGGCTTATTTTAATGTCCTTCCGGGATTTCCGATTATAAAACAAAAGAGAATGATATCTAAAATTAAAGACCTCTGTTTTATTACCTTTATTACAGAGGTCTTTTAATTAACTATTGATTTTTCTAGTGCATACTAAATAACCAAAGTCTAGTCATGGCAACATGTCACTTCACTAAAATGCCAATTAATTTAATAATATTTTTTCACAATCATTACATTCATTATAGAAAAGAGTCTCTATAGATAAGATAGCTCTTTCGTACACGGCCATTAAGTTATAGACTTTCATCAAATCCTCTAAGTCTACGTTGACGTCTACGTATACGTCTAGGTCCACGTCTCTCTTCTTCAACGTCAACATCAATGTTTATATCTTGGTCCTGGTCGTTATCTTGTTCCTGATCAGACCGAACCCGTGCATTACTTCTGCTGTTTAAATCAACATCTGCTCGTGAATTTCCAGAGTTTGTTATTGTTGCGCGAGCTTCATTGGTATTTTTGTCAACGTTACGTACTTCTGCCTCTGCATCAGATTCGGATTGATTTCTTAATCTATTGTCAATATCTGTATCCACATCTACATTTACATCTGTATTAACATTTTCTCTTCTTCTTAAACGTCTACTTGCCATTGAAAAATCCTCCTTTATTTGTGCTAAAATATTGTATGCTTTATGTAAAAAAAGGCATGGTTACATGTCCTAGCACAACTACCTGTTTTTAGGAGAATGACATATTCTCTAATCCGTATTACGTGTATCAATCTAGATCAAGAAACGAGTGCAACTTTCCGAATCAAGAAAGTTGCATCAATTTAAATAACTAACGCTATTTAAAAAATGAGAGTACGGAAATTGTCAAAAAAAAAAAAAACGGGAAGGTAATCTTCCCGAAATTTACTCATTTTCATTTGCAACAAGGAAATCAGGATTAATCTCTTCAGCCAATTCACTATCAGTCAATTCTTCAGTCCAATCATCTTCATCATCATCTTCGTCGTCACAAGGACATTCACCTGGATGGACAGCTACACAAATTTTTGTTTCCCCAATGACTTCCACCAAAAATTCTCTTTCAGTACTTACGATAATCTTATTTCCTTTTTTAGAAATCACCGCTTCTAAACAATTAGGCTGTTGGAGAACTCGTGCCGACACTATTTTATCATCTAAGAAATCAGGGTCTTGGTAGTGAAGGTCTATAACATCTTTATAATCTACTCTCTCCGTTGCTACTGATGTTTTCGTGTTATCGTGGTGGGAATACCAAACATTCATATCAAAAGAACCGCTAACCTCGACTTTTTTGCCGACTTTGCGCGCTTCATATTTATGATTGATAATCCAACAGCCTAAAATGCTCGAAGGATGATGCTGCGGCGTAATCGCATTGTTGGAATTTGTATATTTCTTTCCCTTCGCCACGACCGCTTTTGTAATTATTTCTCTATATTCTGCCATTCGAGCGAACCCTCCTCAATTATTTTCCCTTCATCGTATGCATTTCTCTAGACGAATGTGCTAATTACGTGAAGGCTAATTCACTAGGTCGACCTACGATATTGTATGTTAAGAAATAGATTTTGTTTAAATCTTACCTAGTTTTGGGCGCAAGAACAAAAGCAGTAGCAGCTGGTCAGCGACGTACAAACGTATAAGGTTCTGAAGAGATAACATTGAACAATGAAAACCATTTTTAAACGTTATCCATTAAGTTCCGCTTTATAATTCAGAAGGAACAAAAGCGCAAGGCGCCCGTTTAGCGACGTACAAACTTTTTAAGCTTCTGACAGATAAAGGAAACACGGCGAGGAACGAGCCTGGCCTCCTTATCGGAGGAAGAAGCTGAAAGTTTGCTAGTCGCTGGGTGCCTGGAGCTAGACGGAAACTATCTTAAAAAGTTATCCACAACTTTTCAAATTTATAATTTCCTTAGGCAACAAAGAAAAAGCCATTACCCTTCGTTGGATAATGGCTTCTTTTCTTATGAACAGCTGGTTTCACTATGTTTGATTTTTGAACCGGTTTCTCCCGTAAGCAAGTTGCCGCCAGTGGAGATTAAGATTTCATCTGTCACTTTATTGGAGATGGCTGCTGCAACCAATTGCAGTAAGTCATTTACTTCTATTTGTGATTGTTTAAACTCCTGAACAATTGGTATTTCATCTAGCTCTGCTTCTAGCTTTTCAAGTTTTTCCTCTGTTAATTGCAATGCTCTTTCTTTACCGTAATGTTGAAAATTAATCGCTTGTTTTTGAAGACTTTTAATGCTGGCTATCATTTCACGAACGGATTGATTTTCGTTAATTTGCGCCTCTGCTCTTTTAAAAAAATCTACCTCTTCAGTTTCTGCAATCATTTTTGCCAATTCATGGGCTTGTTTCAATATATCATCTTTCGTGTATTTCCCCATGTTATATCACCTCTGCTGATTCGAGTTCTTCAACCATTTCTCCGTCTAACGTCCATGTTTTAGATTCATTTATTTTAACCTTTACTAATTGACCGATTGCTGATTTTGGTCCTTTAAAGTTTACTAGTTTATTTTTTCTTGTATAACCTGAAAGAATTTCGGGATTGTTCTTACTCTCACCTTCAACGAGCACTTCTACGATTTGACCTTCATATTTTTTCATCGCCTCACGAGACAACTCATTTACAAGGTCATTTAAACGCTGAAGACGTGCTTTTTTCACTTCCATAGAGACATTATCCTTCATTTTCGCGGCAGGAGTTCCTTCTCTAGGAGAGTAGATAAATGTATAAGCAATTTCAAATCCTACTTCACGGTAGAGAGACATCGTTTCTTCAAATTGTTCGTCTGTTTCATTAGGAAAACCGACGATTATATCTGTAGAAAGTGATACATCAGGAATTGCAGCTTTAATTTTTCTTACAAGTTCAAGATATTGCTCTCTCGTATACTTGCGTCCCATGATTTTTAAAATATCGCTTGAGCCGGATTGAACAGGTAAATGAATATGTTCTACCATATTTCCTTTTTTCGCAAGAACTTCAATTAAATGATCGTCAAAATCTCTCGGGTGACTTGTTGTAAAGCGTATTCTAGGAATATTGATTTTCCTTAGATCATCCATTAGATCTCCAAATCGATAGTCCCGATCTTCAAAGTCTTTTCCATATGCATTTACATTTTGGCCAAGAAGTGTAATTTCTTTATAACCATGGGCAGCTAATTGGCGAACCTCTTGGATAATATCTTCAGGCAGTCTGCTTCGTTCTTTCCCTCTCGTAAACGGTACGATGCAATATGTGCAAAATTTGTCACAGCCATACATTATATTTACCCAAGCCTTAATATTACCTCTGCGGACTTTTGGTAAATTTTCAATGACGTCTCCTTCTTTTGACCATACTTCAACTACCATTTCCTTAGACATATACGCTTCATGTAAAATGTCTGGAAGGCGATGGATATTGTGGGTTCCGAAGATCATATCGACGAATTGATGCTTCTCTAATATTCTATTTACGACAGACTCCTGTTGGGACATACATCCACAAACGCCTAATAATAAGTCTGGCTTTTCCAATTTCAAAGATTTCAAATGGCCCAATTCACCAAAAACTTTATTCTCGGCATTTTCCCTAATCGCACAAGTATTTAGAAGAATGACGTCCGCATCTTCAACCGTTTCAGTAGACTCATACCCTAGACCCATGAAGATTCCTGCCATTACTTCTGTGTCATGTTCATTCATCTGGCAGCCATAAGTGCGAATATAAAACTTTCGGCCTGTACCCATACCTTGAAATTTTTCATCTATTTCAAAATCATTATGATACTTGATTTCCTCTCTTCCACGACGTCTCGCGTCCTTCAGTGACGGTGGAGTGTATACTGTTTGAAAATATTGACTATAATCCTTTTCTTGTTTCTGAGCAGGATTTTTCGATTGATTTACTTGTTGACTTTCTAAACGTTGTTTCTCGTTCATGAAAATCCCCTTTCTTATTATACAAAATCGATGAACGAAAATGTTTATAATTAAATGTATCCATTCTATTAGTATATAGCCTTTTATTTTTTAATACAACAGAAGGCAATATTTGTTGCATAAAATTCGAAAAGACTTGATTGCAAAAAAAGGCAATCAAGTCCGATTTAAATATGTTTCTAATTGTTTTTATCTAGGTTCGACAATGAGCTTGATGGCTGTTCTTTCTTCTCCATCAATAATGATATCTGTAAAAGCAGGGATACAAATTAAGTCAACACCACCTGGGGCGACAAATCCCCTTGCAATCGCTACCGCCTTCACTGCTTGATTCAATGCCCCAGCCCCGATTGCTTGAATTTCTGCACCGCCTCTTTCACGGAGAACACCTGCCAGCGCGCCCGCCACAGAATTTGGATTGGATTTTGCTGAAACTTTTAATATTTCCATTTCTTGTTCCTCCTTGTCATTTCCCCATAGCGATTGCCTGTCAATCTCAATCGCAGTTAACCTTTCCATTGTTACTATATTCAGGTAATTTATGAACTATTCCGGTTTGTCCAAAACACGTTAAAGGAGAAACAAGATTATTGTTTTTTATCCATTATACATTGGCTGATCGTCATTGATTAAGATTGTTTTTATGTTTAATGCCTTCCCAGATTGATCATCAATATTAATCATACATGCGCTTAATTGCTTCCGACCGCTCTTTGGCACTTCAAAACGAGCAGGCAATGCTGTAATAAATTTTTTTATAACCGCTTCTTTTTCCATCCCAAGAATTCCGTCGTAAGGTCCTGTCATCCCTACATCTGTCAAATAAGCAGTCCCGTTTGGCAGAATACGATTGTCTGCCGTTTGGATATGAGTATGAGTACCGATTACAGCAGACACTTTCCCATCTAAATACCATCCCATTGCTTGCTTTTCACTCGTTGCTTCGGCATGAAAGTCAACGAAAATAATATTCGTCCGTTTTTTGGCAAGTGCAATGAGTTCCTCTGCTTTTTTAAATGGACAATCTAACGGTGGCATAAAAGTTCTTCCTTGCAAGTTAATAACCGCTACCTCTATAGAATTCAATCTTATAAAAATTAAACCTTTCCCAGGGGTGTTTTCAGGAAAATTAGCGGGACGTACTAAATACTTAGCTGTATCAATAAATTCAAAAATGCCTTTGTTATCCCATGCATGATTTCCAAGAGTTACAACATTTGCACCAGCTTCTAAAAACTGCTTGTAAATTTGCTCTGTAATCCCTCTACCACCAGCTGCATTTTCCCCGTTCACTATCGTTACATGTGGTCGATATTTTCTTTTTAATAGCGGGAGATATTCTTTTATCATTTCTCTACCCGGCGATCCAACAACATCGCCAACAAATAATATATCCATATTAATTCCTTTCTAACTTTAAGTTTACCGCCATGTATATTCTAGCACAAAAAAGCAGTGTGAGTTCACACTGCTTACTTTGCATATTCAACGGCTCTTGTTTCGCGAATGACGGTAACTTTGATATGCCCTGGATAATCGAGGTCATCCTCAATTTTTTTACGGATATCACGAGCAAGTCTATGTGCTTCCAAGTCATTGATTTGTTCAGGCTTCACGATAATGCGAACTTCTCTACCTGCTTGAATGGCAAAAGACTTTTCTACACCATCATAAGACTCGGAAATTTCCTCTAGCTTTTCAAGACGTCTTATATAGTTTTCTAGCGTTTCACTTCTCGCACCTGGTCTAGCAGCTGATAAAGCATCTGCTGCAGCAACAAGAACTGCAATAATGGATGTAGGCTCAGTGTCACCATGGTGAGAAGCAATACTATTAATCACGACTTCATGCTCTTTATACTTGGTGGCAAGCTCAATACCGATTTCGACGTGGCTACCCTCCACTTCATGGTCAATCGCTTTACCTATATCATGGAGAAGGCCAGCACGGCGGGCAAGGGTTTCGTCTTCTCCCAATTCCGCTGCAAGAAGTCCAGATAGGAAGGCCACTTCCATGGAGTGCTTTAGAACATTTTGCCCATAGCTTGTCCGGTATTTCAAGCGTCCGAGAATTTTAATTAAATCAGGATGCAATCCATGAACTCCCACTTCAAAAGTTGTTTGTTCACCGATTTCACGAATGTGTTCATCCACTTCCCGTCTTGCTTTATCCACCATTTCTTCAATGCGAGCTGGATGGATCCGGCCATCTTGAACAAGTTTCTCCAAAGCTATCCGAGCAGTTTCACGCCTAATTGGGTCAAAACCGGAAAGAATGACAGCTTCTGGTGTATCATCTATGATGAGATCTATCCCTGTCAATGTTTCAAGCGTCCGAATGTTTCGGCCTTCACGACCGATGATCCGACCTTTCATTTCATCGTTAGGCAGATTCACGACGGATACAGTTGTTTCCGCAACATGCTCTGCTGCACATCGTTGAATAGCTAGGGAAAGAATATTCTTAGCTTTCTTATCCGCTTCTTCTTTTGCACGCATTTCACTTTCTTTTATCATGATGGCCGATTCATGTGCTAATTCCTTTTCGACACCTGATAAAATAATCGACTTTGCCTCATCACGAGTCAAGCCTGAAATGCGTTCTAGCTCACTTTTCTGCTTGCGGATCATCTCATCCACTTTGCTTTCCATCTCTTCAATATGTTGTTGTCTTTCATTAAGAGATTCCTCTTTCTTTTCAAGCATATTTTCTCGCTTGTCAAGAGTTTCGTCTTTCCTGTCGAGGTTCTCCTCCTTTTGCAATAAGCGGTTTTCTTGTTTTTGCAATTCGGTTCTTCTATCCCGAAGTTCACGTTCAGTTTCAGTTCGAAGTTTATGATTTTCATCCTTCGCTTCCAACAGGGCTTCTTTTTTCATAGATTCTGCTTCGCGCTTTGCATCTTCTAATATGAGTTCTGCAGAACCCCTTGCACCTGTTATTTTTGCTTGAGCAAATGTTTTAAAGATGAAATAGCCAACAACTACACCGACGATAAGGCTAAGCAAAATGGAGATGATGAGTATGAGTGTTTCCATAAATTCACCCCCTCTTGCTATTAACTTGTATCATGTTTCTAACATGTCGGCTGGTACATTGTTACATAGGTTTCAATATACAGAGCCAAGCTCAAAATTTTCATGCGAAAAAAATGTAAAATATACAAGTTAATTTTATAGTTGTGGCGTTTCATTGTCAAGGGATGACCGTTTTATTGAGAGTTTATTTTCATATAAGAAAATTAAAAAGAAAAGCAAAGCCGACTATAAAAACGGGCTTCGCTTTTACAAACAATTAATCATTTAATAAACTAAATTCTTCTTGAGAGTCATCCTCTTCTGGTGGTGCAATTTTTTCTTCGTCCAATCCGTAATGTTCACGAATTTTGAACATAATTTCATTTCTTATTTCAGGATTTTCTTTTAAAAACTGTTTAGCATTCTCACGGCCTTGTCCAAGTCGTTCTTCGTTATAGGAATACCATGAACCACTCTTTTGAACAATATCAAGTTCAGAACCCATATCGATGATTTCGCCCTCACGAGAAATTCCTTCCCCATACATAATATCTACTTCTGCCACACGGAATGGAGGAGCAACTTTATTTTTAACTACTTTTACTTTCGTTTTATTCCCAACGATGTCCTGCCCTAGCTTAAGTTGCTCCGCACGACGAACTTCAAGGCGAATGGAAGAGTAGAACTTCAATGCACGTCCCCCAGGGGTTGTCTCGGGATTTCCAAACATAACTCCAACCTTTTCACGAATCTGGTTAATAAATATTGCGATTGTATTCGATTTATTTATCGCACCTGAAAGTTTGCGGAGAGCTTGGGACATTAAGCGTGCTTGTAATCCTACGTGTGAATCCCCCATTTCTCCTTCTATTTCGGCTTTCGGCACTAATGCGGCAACCGAGTCAATAACGATAATTTCGATTGCACCGCTTCGGACAAGCGCTTCAGCAATTTCGAGGGCCTGCTCACCAGTATCTGGCTGAGAAAGCAGCAACTCATCAATATTAACACCCAGCTTTTGTGCATACACTGGATCGAGTGCATGTTCTGCATCAATAAATGCGGCTTGGCCTCCATTAGCTTGCACTTCTGCAATTGCGTGAAGGGCCACAGTTGTTTTACCAGAGCTTTCTGGTCCATATATTTCAATAACACGTCCACGTGGATAGCCTCCAACTCCTAAAGCGACATCAAGAGCTAGAGATCCACTAGGTACAGTGGAAATTTTACGGTCAGTCTGCTCACCGAGTTTCATAATAGATCCTTTTCCAAATTGCTTTTCAATTTGTTTTAATGCCATATCTAATGCTTTCTGACGATCACTCACTAAATTTCCTCCTTATACACTTATATTCTATCAAATGAAGTGTGTTTCATATCAAAAGCTAACTTAAGTATACAGCTTTTCATTCGCTTTGCCAAGCAAAAAGCGAACATTTATTCGATTAATTTTAAACAAATAAATAGCTCAAATTAAATAAATGATTACAGGAAAAACCTATTTTAAAAGAGGTTGCTACTATAAAAACATTTTTTTCACTAAAAAAATGAGAGAGCACAGAATGCACTCTCAATTATTTTCTATTCTTTTAATTCTTGCAATAAATAATGGCAGCCATACATAACGGATCTTTTCTGATTGCCATTTCTTGAACCTGCTAAATTAAGCAGAAAAGCTTTTGTAGGTTTATGATCGACGGATATTCCTATCCATACTGTTCCCGCTGGGTGACCCTCTAATGAATCAGGTCCTGCCACCCCTGTAAAGCTAATACCGATATTCGTTCCAAGAATGCTTCTGACATTTTCCGCTAATTCTATTGCACATTCTTTACTAACAACACCAAAATGATCAATCGTCTCTTTTTTTACATTACAAAGCTTCATTTTTGCATCATTGGAATAGCAGACAATTCCACCTATTAACATTGTGCTGACTCCCACTACTGATGTCATTTCAGCTTGAAAGAGCCCCCCTGTCAAACTCTCGGCACATGCAACTGTCAATTTCTTCTCTTCCAAAACTTTAAGAAGTTCCTTCATAATCGAAGTTTGGTCATATCCATAAAAATACTTTCCTACTCTAGCATTAACCATCTTTTCCATCTCATCAATCATTTTAAGAGCTTCATTTTCCGATTGATGTCTTGCGGTAATCCGTAATGTTACTTCGTTATCTCCGGCTAGTGGTGCCACGGTTGGGTTTTTTTGTGAATCTAGTATATCTTCTATTTCTACTTCCAGCTGCGATTCTCCGATTCCAAAATAGCGCAATACCCTAGATTCAATTCTCTCCCTTGTTTCTAATTGATCCAATATGGCTAAACGTCCGTATTTGCGGAACATTGGCTGCATTTCATGAGGCGGGCCAGGAAGGAGCATATATGAGTAAGATTGATTATGTAAAAACATGCCCGGTGCCATTCCATGTTCATTTGGGAGTACCCTCGCTCCCTCGAGGACGAGTGCTTGCTTTTTATTATTTTCTGTCATCGTGCGACCGGTTTTTGCAAAATATGAAAGGATTGTTTTCATTGCATCCTCGTCTAGCACAAGACTTTTCCCGATATGTTTCGCAATCGTTTCTTTTGTTAGATCATCTTTTGTAGGACCTAATCCACCGGTAAATATAATTAAGTCCGCTCTTTCTTCAGCATGTAATATAGCTTTTACAAGCCGGGATGGATTATCCCCAACAACAGTATGATAATAAACGTTTACACCAATTTCAGCTAATTGCTCTGAAAGAAATTTTGCATTTGTATTTACGATTTGCCCTAATAAAAGCTCTGTTCCAACCGCTATGATTTCTGCGTTCATATAACAAATCCTTTCTAACTATTTTGAATTTATAAATATAGTTCGATTTTTATAGAAGTATTCGTAACCAGACCAAACTGTAAATATTAAAGCTACCCAAAGGGCAATATCATCAAGCGGAATTCCAATGGCCTCGAAAAAAACATTGTGCAGCAATAAAAGGGAGATTGCTATAATTTGTGTCCAAGTCTTTATTTTCCCTAGCATTGCAGCTGCGACAACTTCACCCGTCCCAGATAAAATCATCCTAAGCCCAGTCACTGCAAACTCTCGACTAATAATGATAATGACAATCCAAGATGGAGCAAGATGCATTTCGACTAGGACAATTAAAGCAGCAGAAACAAGAAGTTTATCAGCTAAAGGGTCTAAAAATTTTCCTAAATTCGTAACTAGGTTATGTTTACGTGCATAATAGCCGTCAACCCAATCAGTCACTGATGCTAATATAAAAATCAGTGCTCCTATAAAATGGGACAGCTCAAGTTCTGTTCCAGGCAAGCTAATAATTCCCCAGTTAAACGGGACTAGCATTAAAATTAAAAAAATCGGAATTAAAATAACCCTTGCCACTGTAATTTTATTTGGCAAATTCATGTTTGTACCTCCTCAAGCAACATACACTGAAATTCATATATTAGTGAAAAAATAACCGCCAATAAGGCGGTAAAAAACAAACAAGCTTATCTTTTATTCTTTTTTCTGAAATTGAATGTAAATATTTTGTACTGTATTCGATAGTTCATATTCTAATAATTCATCGTTAACATAAATCTCTGTTTTTGTCGAGTCACCGGCTCGTATATACACTTTAGAATCAGCCGTAAGATCGAATTTTTGACCTGCGCCATCTTTCAATTCACCTTGGAAAAGAATTTCATTATTTCCATTGGCTATTTTCACCCAACTTCTACCAGGATTCGTCGCTTTTACTTCAACTTCAAATTTATCGGCATTTGATAAAGTATAAGTAGTAGTATCCCCAGATGCACTGTCCACACTAATTTCTTGCTTTACTGGTTCCTCCGTATTTGACTCCTCTTCCTGTTCAGGCGAAGTTGTATCGTCCTTCTTATCATCTTCTGGAGGTGCAACATCTCCCGATTCTTTTATACCGACGGCTCCATTACTGTTATTATTATTTACGGACGATTTCTCACTTGTGTCCAAATATTTAATAACCAAAAACCAGATTAATACTAAAATAGCCAAAACAAATATAGCTGTGATAATTTTCGGGAACATTTCCATTACCTTGGAGCTGCTCGGAGATACTGACCGTCTAGATTGAGTACGAGATAGCTGCTCTGGTAAATTGTCATCGTATGCTATAGGTATTTCACTCTTATATTCTTCAAAAAGCAAGTCGGGCTCTAGTCCCACAGCTTCCGCGTATTGTTTAATAAATGCCCTCGCATAAAATTTCCCCGGCAAAATATCATAATTTCCTTCTTCAATTGCAACTAAGTATCTCTTTTGAATCCTTGTTACATTTTGCAATTGATCTAAAGTAATGCTTTTTTCTTCACGAGCCAAGCGAAGCCGGCTTCCTAGTTCCGTCAATGTAAACACCTGCCAATCCTAAAAATCAAAACCGAAGTTTGGTTCGGAAAATAAGTTATGGTCTTGCACAATTTCATATGTAATTTCTTCCTCATGATTATTTCTTAGTTCTATAATGTAATCGAAATCTTCAATGGAAAATTCGGAATGCTGAACAAATATATCAGGATGTTCGATTACTTTGACAGCTGGAAGTTTCATAATTTCTCGAACTAACCGCCAATGTCGCTCGTCAGCCCTTCTTCTCGAAACAATCCCATCTAGAATGAATATATTATCAGCATTGTACTCATCTTTTATTAATTCTTTACGTATTGTTTGCTTTAATAATGTTGATGATACAAAAAGCCATTTTTTATTTGCACATACACTTGATGCAACGATAGATTCCGTTTTCCCTACACGCGGCATACCTCTTATACCAATTAATTTATGACCTTCTTGTTTAAATAATTCGGCCATAAAATCAACCAAAAGGCCTAGTTCATCGCGGACAAAACGAAATGTTTTTTTATCATCCATATCGCGTTGAATATACCTGCCGTGTCTTACTGCGAGCCGATCTCTAAGTTTAGGTTCACGAATTTTTGTTACTTTAATGGTTTCAACTGTCTTTAAAATAGATTCAAGTCTTAAAATTTGATTTTTACTACTTGCACGTATTAATAGTCCACGCCTTCCACTATCAATCCCATTGATGCTAACGATATTAATCGAGAGCATACCTAATAATGATGAAATATCCCCAAGTAAACCTGGACGATCAATCATAATTTCATATTCCAAATACCATTCTTTCCTGTCCATTCAAACATCCCCTTGAATTTGGCGGACTTTGTGTTTCTTCATCATAGTTGTCTCGATTATATCATAGCCCAAATTAAATAAACATGAAAGAAAAAACATAAAAAAAATCGTCATATTCTGACATAAAAAAAGACTGCCTTATTAATAAGGGCAAATCCTTTAGTCCCAAATAGGATTCAAGCCGCTAAGACAGTCTGAAACTTATATCTAATGTGTGCTATTATTTTCGACAAGTTTCACCATTACACTTGCAATTGCTCTTTGTTCATCTTCAGAAGCAACAGACCATAGGTCAGCAAGTACTCTTTCTTGTTCATTTTTAGGATCTACTTGTTTTGCAAGATAATCGCCTACTTGGTGTGCCATTTGATTGATTACTTTGTCTGACATCCCTTGTTCTTGAGCATTATCTAAGCGATCGCCAAGGAAGTTCTTCCATTGCTCCCAATTTTCAAGTACTGACATGTCATTTCCTCCTTTGGAATTAACGTTCAAAGTTATTATGCACTCGGAAAACGAACATTATTCAGGACTATTTTTTCAATTATTATGTATACCAACCACCATTTACACCAATAACTTGTCCAGTAATATAAGAGGATTCTTTCGACAATAAAAAGGAAATAACATCAGAAATTTCTTCTGGTTCGGCTAATCTTCCAACCGGTATTTCAGATATAAGCACTTCCATTTCTTCCTCAGAAAACTCTTTTAACATATTTGTATTGACAGCACCTGGTGCCACACAATTTATTCTTGTCCCCGACCTCGCGATTTCCTTGCTAAGTGCTTTCGTGAAGGCAATTTGAGCACCTTTTACGGTTGAATACATTACTTCACATGCTGCTCCTGTCTGTCCCCAAATAGAGCTAATGAGAACGATACTGCTTTCAGGAGTCTTCATTAATTGTGGCAGGAGCTTTTGTATAATGATTAACGGGCTTTTTACATGAAGCTGCAGCATTTCATCCATTGTCTGTTCACTTAACTCGGTAAATAATCCATATGGTGCTGTGCCGCTTGAACAAACAATGGCATTAAGATGGTAAATCGAGCTGCAAACAGTCTGAACACCTACTTCAGTCGAAAGATCGGCGCAAATTGGAATAAGCTCTGTATTGTATGTTTCAAGTTCTATTAGTAAATCCTTCATTTTCTGCTCGTTCTTATGATAATGCAAATATAGATTCCAACCTCTTCGGGCAAGCTTTATAGCCGTTGCTGACCCTATTCCCCCACTCGCACCTGTAATTAAAGCAAATTTTTTCATCTTTTATTTCTCCTAAAAAAACAGCCCGGTCGATACCGGGCGCTCTTTCTTATTTTTTCGGTACTACCTGGCAAACGGTTATTCGATTTTCATCGATAAATTGATTGGCTGATTCCTTGATATAATCAAAATGTAACTCTTCCAATACTTGAACAGTTTCAAAAAGATCCATACCATTAAACGCATATCTCGTAAATTGATTGGCAATAAATTCTGGAGAATTCATGGAGCGTAAAAATCCGCCTATGCGTTTTTTCTTTGCACGTTGTAATGCTTCATCTGTTAAATATTGACCGTTTTTAGCTTCAAGTAAAATCGATTGCAAACGTTCAGTTAATGCGTCTGGATCTTTCGTGTCGCTTCCGACATACGCAAAACCAAATCCCCGTTCTAACGTGTAGTCGTATTGAAATGTATCGTCAATTAATCCACTTGTAATAAGCTCCTCATAGTTTTCAGAGCTTTTTCCAAATAATAATTCAAAAATAATATTGATCGCAAGTTCATGTTTTAACATTTCCCTGCCATCTAAATCAACTTTCTTTCCTTTTACACCAACGTAGCATTTCGGTGTTTGGACATTCATTTTTAGCACTTGCTTTTTATTATGAACAGATTCTGGTTCTTCTTCGAAATACCTCTGAATTTCTGGTGCGTCGCTGTATTTCTTACTAGATTGATTCTCGTGGATTAGATTTATCATTTTATCCGGATCCACTGGTCCTACCAAGAAAAGCAACATATTACTTGGATGATAAAATGTATTATAGCATTCATAAAGAAGGTCAGCCGTAATATGAGAAATGGATTCAACTGTACCAGCGATGTCAATCTTTACAGGATGATGATGAAACATGTTTTCAATCGTTCCGAAAAAAAGCCTCCAGTCGGGATTATCATCATACATTCTAATTTCTTGACCAATGATTCCTTTTTCTTTTTCTACTGACTTTTCCGTAAAATAAGGCTCTTGCACCATATTTAATAGTGTTATTAGATTCTTTTCCACTTCATTCGTACTGGAAAATAAGTAGGCAGTTCTAGTGAAAGAAGTGAAAGCATTTGCCGAGGCTCCTTGTTTGCTAAATTGCTGAAATACATCGCCCTGTTCTTTTTCAAACATTTTATGTTCTAAAAAATGAGCTATACCATCTGGGACGCGAATATAGTCTTCTTTATTCAACGGTTTAAATTGATGATCAATGGATCCATAATTTGTCGTAAAAGTAGCGAATGTTTTATTAAATCCCATTTTTGGAAGAATGTATACTTGCAATCCATTATCGAGTTTTTCATAAAAAAGCGTTTCTTGAATTTGATCGAATTCAATCGTTTTCATGCCTGTTCACCTTCCATTCCGGAAAGAAAATAAATGGTATCAAGTTCAACTTTATTGGCTACAGCGATAATTTCATCACGTGATGTAGAATTCGTTTTTTCAATCCAATCATTCATTTTAACGTCTGTTCCGGCAACGATGTTATGATAAAAGACTTCAATGACACCTCTAGCCGAGTCAATTGTTTCTAGAAATTGATTTTGAATGACTGCCTTCGTTTGTGATATTTCCTCTTCAGTAAAACTGCCATCCTTCATCAATTTCAACTGTTCTTTAATAATGGTAACTGCTTTTTCATAATTATTGGAGTCAATTCCTGACATGATCATTAATAAGCCTTTATGGCTTTCCACTCTGCTTGCCGCATAATAGGCAAGGCTTTCTTTTTCACGAACATTGATAAAAAGCTTAGAATGCGGAAAACCTCCGAAAATACCATTAAACATTTGCAGTGCAAAATAATCAGAATCCCCATATGTGATATTTGTGCGACAGCCGATATTTAGTTTACCTTGGTTGAGATCTTGTGTTTCTTTTACTTCTTTCACATTCGATACTTCTTTGTCTTGTACCCTAACATGTGGTTGAATCGTTCTTTCCTCATATTGAAATATCGAACAAAAATTTTCAACTTCATTAAGATTGATATCACCAATAATGTATAAATCAATCTTATCTTCAGCAAATGCTCGTTCATAATATTCGTATAAAGATGCACCTGTAATGTCATCTACTTGATCTTCATTACCAGTAGCCTGTATCGAATATGGTTCATCTTTACACATTTCTTCAACTAGCCGGACACTCGCATATCGCATTTTGTCATCATAAACAGATTGTATCCGTCTTTTTAGACTCCTTTTTTCTTTCTGCATTGTGGCTTCATCAAAGACACGATTTGTAACATTTGGGTTTTGAATAACTTCGTTTAAAAATTCGATCGCTTTTTGCAGCAGTGGAGTTTTATCTTGTAAAAATTTTTCATTGGCAACCTCTAATGTGAAAGAGATGATATGGTATTCACCTTTTTTAGCTACATCGGTATAAAATGAAGCACCGTAAAGATCATCCAAATAGGAGCGTAATGCGCTCGTAGTACTATATTTTTTCGAATTACTTTGAAGGACGTTTGGCAGTAATGCCCGAAATGTAGCCGTATCTTTCTCAAGAGGAGCTTTCATTTTCCATACAATGGTATTTGTTTTGTACTTGTCAGTTGGAATAATATGAAGTGTGTATCCAGACTTTTCGACTACGTGTTCCTTAACAAGTTCCATATAAAATCCTCCATTACTCGCAAATTTCATACCCATTTATGAAAGTGGGACAAATTCTTTTGTGAACAGTCCCACTTTACATAATATTTTTATGGTCCTTTTCATAGCTTCCTTATAGTTTATGACTTCATAAGACTCTTTATTCAATAGGAGCTATCTATCTCTTCCCTTTAATATATGGAGTTCCCGACGCTTTAGGTGCATCTGCCCTTCCGATAAAGCCTGCTAATGCCAAAATCGTTAACACATATGGTGCGATAAATAAAAATACAGAAGGCACATTTTGCAGAATCGGAATTCTCGAACCTACTATACTTAGACTTTGAGCAAATCCAAAAAATAACGCTCCGCCCATCGCTCCAAGCGGATGCCATTTTCCAAAAATCATCGCTGCTAATGCCATAAAGCCCTGACCCGTAATGGTTGTATGACTAAAATTTCCTGTAAACGACTGTGCGTATACGGCACCGCCCGCTCCGCCTAACACTCCTGAAAGAAATACTCCAATATATCTAAGCCTCGCCACGCTGATTCCCATCGTATCCGCAGCCATTGGATGTTCCCCTACTGTACGGATTCTTAAGCCAAATGGTGTTTTATAAATGACATACCACGCTACGAATGAAAGAAGAATAGTAACGTATGCGACGTAAGAAACATTCGTAAAAAAGATCTTTCCGATGAATGGAATATCACTTAAAAGTGGTATATCAACCTTGCGAATGTTCTCAACAATCATTTCAGTCTGGCCTTTGCCAAATATTTTTTTGACGAGAAAAATCGTTAGTCCAAGTGCTAAAAAGTTGATGGCTACACCACTTACAACTTGGTCCGCTCTAAATGTAATCGATGCGACTGCATGCAAAAGTGAGAAAATCCCTCCAACAAGCATGGCCACTAATATAGAGATCCATGGAGTTGCTGCACCGAAAATATCAACCGTATAGTAGTTAAAAAGAATACCACTAAATGCACCTATTACCATTAAACCTTCCAATCCGATATTAACAACACCTGAACGTTCCGAAAAAACTCCACCAAGTGCGGTGAGTATGAGTGGTGCGGCTGCCAATATAGATGAGGAGATGATAAGAGATAATAATGTTGTGATTTCCACTTATTTCACACCCCTTCGGAAACGCGCTATCAGCCATTTGATCATATAACTTGATGCTACAAAGAAAATAATAAAGGCAATGACAATTTCCACTAGTTCTTCTGGAACATTTGCATTTGGCATTTGCAGTGCTCCAACTTTTAAACCACCAAATAAAAATGCGGCTAGTACTACGCCAATTCCAGAATTTCCACCTAATAAGGCAACAGCAATTCCGTCAAATCCTACCCCGGAAAAGCCTGTGTGGATAAAAGCATTCCCAAATGTACCCAATCCTTCCATTGCGCCTGCAAGACCTGCAAATGCGCCTGAAATAACCATCGATACAATAATATTTCGATTGACGCTCATTCCAGCATACTCCGCTGCATGATGATTATATCCAACCGCACGAAGTTCGAATCCCGCTTTCGTTTTTTCTAAAAGAAACCACATAATAAATGCGGCAATAATTGCAAGATAAATACCATTATGCAAAGTAGAATAATCTGTTATCCGTTCAAAAAATGGCGAATGAAGTGAAGCAGAATCAGGAATAATGGCTGTTGAGTCCTTACGATCTGATAACACATAACGAATCATATAATTAGTCACATATAAAGCGATATAGTTCATCATGATCGTTACAATAACTTCATGGACCCTGAGTCTTGCTTTTAATATGCCTGGAATAAATCCCCATGCAGCACCTGCTAATGCAGCAACAATGATCGCTAATGGCAAATGGATAAATTTAGGCAGGTCAAAAGATAAGCCAACCCAAATAGATGCTATCCAGCCAACTAATAATTGACCTTCAACTCCAATATTAAATAGGCCTGTCCTAAATGCAAAAGCAACGGCAAGTCCTGCAAAAATGTATGGAGTCATCTGCCTTAATGTTTCACCAATTAAATATGATTCTCCAAATATTCCAGTCCATAAAGCGGCGTATCCGGCAATAGGATTATAGCCACTTACAAGCATAATGATAGCTCCTGTAATAAGTCCAAAAATTACAGCAATAACAGGAACTAATATATTTGTTAAACGATTAGACATTCGTATCACCCCCGGCTGCTTCTCTTTTCATACCGGCCATTAATAACCCAAGTTCTTGTTCATTCGTTTCGTTAGCATTAACTATTTTAATGATTTTCCCTTCGAAAATAACTGCAATTCGATCACTGACGTTTAGTATTTCATCCAATTCAAATGAAACGAGTAATACAGCTTTTCCGTTATCGCGCTGTTCAATAAGGCGCTTATGAATAAACTCAATCGCACCCACATCAAGACCTCTTGTCGGTTGTGCTGCAATCAAAAGATCGGGATCACGATCTACTTCTCGTCCAATAATGGCTTTTTGTTGATTTCCACCTGAAAGAGCACGAGCATGAGTAAAGGCACTTGGAGTTCGAACATCATACTCCGATATAAGCGTATTTGCTTTCTTATATATTTCTTTGAAGTCCAAAACTCCATATTTTGAAAAAGGTTTTTGATAATACGTTTGTAATACCATGTTTTCACCTATGGAATAATCAAGAACTAGACCGTGTTTATGGCGGTCCTGAGGTATATGTGCTAAACCAGATTCAGTGATTTTTCTAGGTTTGAGATTCATCATTTCTTTGCCGTTTAATTTTATCGATCCGCTCTCACCCTTACGTAGTCCTGTTATCGATTCAATAAGCTCGGCTTGACCATTTCCATCCACTCCGGCAATCCCAATTATTTCTCCTGATCTTAATGTCAAATTAAGTCCATTAACCGCAGAAACACCCCGGTTATCGTTTACAAATAAATCTTTTATTTCAAGAACTGTTTCCTTTGGATTTGCTTTCGTTTTTTCGGTTGTAAATAAAACCTCACGGCCAACCATTAAATTAGCCAATTCATTTGTATTCGTATCTTTTACATTAAGCGTGCCAATTCCTTTTCCTTTTCGAATCACGGTTACTCTATCACAAATTTCCATTATTTCTTTTAACTTATGGGTGATTAAAATAATCGACTTACCTTCTTTAATTAATGTTTTCATAATTTGGCTTAATTCCTTAATTTCCTGCGGAGTAAGCACTGCAGTAGGTTCGTCGAAAATTAATATATCTGCACCTCTATATAACGTTTTCAAAATCTCTACTCTTTGCTGCATACCGACGGAAATATCTGCTATTTTAGCTCTCGGATTAACAGCTAATCCATATTTTTCAGAGATTTCTTGCACTTGCTTTTCTGCACTTTTAATATCAATCGAAATACCTTTTCTTGGTTCTTTGCCGAGTATAATATTTTCAGTAACAGTGAATGGTTCAACGAGCATAAAATGTTGATGAACCATGCCAATGCCTAAATCATTCGCTATTATAGGGCTCGTTATCTCTACTTTTTTACCATTTACCTTAATTTCTCCCCGCTCAGGTTGGTATAAGCCAAATAATACGTTCATTAATGTTGATTTTCCCGCACCATTTTCTCCAAGTAAAGCATGGATCTCACCCTTCTTTACTTGCAACGTGATATTATCGTTCGCTACGATTCCCGGAAATTCCTTGCGAATATTTAACATCTCAATCACATAATCCATCCTGATCCTCCTTCTCTTTCGGATAGAATACCACTATTCCCTACAAATCAATCATTTTCAATTCACAAAAATACGGGCTGGCCATAAAAGCCATGCCCGTATATGATTGCTCATTATTTTAATTTTTCGGGAACTTTTACGTCGCCGTTTTTAATTTTTCCTTCATATTCTGCTACTTTTGCCAAAACGTCATCTGTTAAGTGCTCTTGTGAGTCAGAGATTTTGATTCCGTTTTCTTCCATTCCATATTCAAGAATTTGTCCACCAGGGAAATTTCCGTCTTTTGCTTTTGTAGTTACATCTTTAACAGCCACATCTACACGTTTAACCATTGAAGTTAGAGTGATGTTCTCTGTTTTGTCTCCGATTTTGACGTCTCCTTCAGGATGTTGATCGCGGTCTACACCAATAACCCATATATCCTTATTTGGATCCTTTTGTTTTAAGTTTTTCGCTTCAGTGAAGACACCAAGACCCGCACCGCCGGCAGCATGATAAATGATGTCTACTCCTGAGCTATATTGTGCAGCTGCAATTGCTTGCGCCTTAGATGAATCAGTAAATGTTCCCGCAAATTGAATATCCACTGTGGCATTCGGATTCACTTCTTTCACCCCAGCTTCAAATCCAGCCGCGAATTTATTAATTAGATCACTTTCGATTCCACCAACAAAACCAATTTTATTTGATTTTGTCATCAACCCAGCAACAACACCGACGAGGTAAGATCCTTCATGCTCTTTAAACGTAATACTAGCAACGTTATCCTTATCAGGAACTACTGCATCCACGATGACGAAATGATTATCTTTTCGCTGATCAGCAATTTTAGCAATTGCATCTGTTAATTTAAATCCTACACCATAAATGATATCAAATTTATCTCTTACTGCAGCATTTAGATTTGTTGAAAAATCAGCTTCATTTTTAGATTGATAATAGTTGTAGCCATTTTTCCCTTTTTCTAAATTATTTTCTTTGCCGTATTCGACAAGTCCTTCCCAGGCAGATTGGTTAAATGATTTATCATCTACTCCACCTTCATCCGTAACCATTGCCGCTGTAAAATTATTATCTTCCTGCGCACCATTGGCCCCTTCGTTTTTCTTGTTGTTATTATTGTTATTGCTGGTTCCACAAGCTCCTAGAAACATACCAACCGCTAAAATAAGTGACAGCAATAATCCTATATTTCTCTTCTTCACGTAGAGAACCTCCTATTAGTTTGATATTAGCAAAGCGATCAACTATGTATCTTAATAATGCCTGCCAATCGCTCATAATATAACATTTTTTATAGATTAAAGTAAATAAGAAGCTGTGTTATCTTAAAAAATTCTATTATTAAAAATACTTGGTTATGAAGTATGTTCTTCTGCCGGTTTTGGCACGAGTACAGCACGAGGCTTACTGCCTTCATAAGGTCCTACTACGCCTCTAGCTTCCATTTCATCTATTAGTCTTGCCGCTCTCGTATAACCAATTCTAAATCTGCGTTGAAGCATGGAAACGGAAGCTGTTTGCATTTCTGCAATTAATTGAACGGCTTCTTCATATAGTTCGTCTTCCACTTCGGATGATACTTCTGGAACATCTTCCGGAATCATTTCTTCCTGATAATTAGCCTTTTGCTGAGCAATGACAAAGTCTACAACATTTTCAACTTCCTCATCGGATAAAAATGCTCCTTGCACTCTGACAGGCTTAGTAGCACCCACCGGTAAAAATAACATATCTCCTCGCCCAAGTAATTTTTCAGCACCGCCCGAATCCAAGATTGTTCTTGAATCTGTTGAAGATGAAACGGCAAATGCAATTCTTGACGGGATATTTGCTTTAATGACACCTGTAATAACATCAACAGAAGGTCTTTGTGTTGCAATGATTAAATGAATCCCCGCAGCCCTTGCCATTTGAGCAAGTCTTGTAATCGAATCCTCTACATCATTTGATGCAACCATCATTAGATCCGCTAATTCATCCACAATTACGACAATATAAGGAAGTAATGGTCTAATTTCTTCTGACTCTAGATTATACCTTCTCATATGCTCGTTATAGCCTTCAATATTTCTCGTCCCAGTATGAGAGAAGAGCTCATATCTTCTTTCCATCTCATTTACAACTTTTTTGAGGGCTTGGGATGCTTTTTTTGGATCTGTTACAACAGGTGCCAATAAATGGGGAATACCGTTATATACATTCAATTCCACCATTTTTGGATCAATCATCATCATTTTTACTTCATGAGGCTTAGCCCTCATTAAAATACTCGTTATGATTCCATTAACACAAACACTTTTCCCGCTGCCAGTCGCACCGGCTACGAGCAAATGCGGCATTTTATTTAATTCGGCAACAACTGCTTGTCCAGTAATATCCCTGCCAAGCCCAATCTGAAGTTTTGCTTCTGGTTTATCATGTTCCTTTGATTCTAGAACTTCTCTAAGGGAGACTACTGCTACCTCTGAATTAGGTACTTCTATTCCAATCGCTGATTTACCAGGAATCGGTGCTTCTATGCGAATTCCTTTTGCGGCAAGAGCCAGTGCGATATCATCACTTAAGCTCACAATTCTACTAACCTTTACTCCCGCTTCCGGGTGAATTTCATATTTTGTAACAGCAGGACCGAGATGAACTTGAGTCACTCTCGCTTTCACACCAAAGCTTTGGAATGTTTTATTTAACTTGGATGTATTTTCATGAATCATTTTATACTCACTGCTTTGATCTGTAATCCCTGGCCTTGATAACAATGATAAGGGCGGTAATTTATAGTCCTTGTTTTCATGTTCTGTAAAAACAATCGGTGCTGCCAACCCCACTTCTTCCTCTATAATTTCCTCCATAGCGATATCTTCACTTGCATGAGTTTCCTCGTCAGGATATGCTCTTTCCGTAAAACTAGAAATAATCGGTTCAGCTATGTTTTCCTGATCATCATATGGAGCATGAATTTGTGGAGGAATTGATTCTTGTTGTTTTTCACTAGCTTTAAACGCTTTTTTAGATTTCTTTTCCTTTCTTTCCTCTTTCCATTCCTTTAAATCAGTCATAAATATAGTCCATTGAGACTTAAAGAAATGTCCGATCCATTTCCCAATACTTCCCATCACTTCACCAATTGATTTGCCGGTTATTAGAATGAATGATATAAGCATGAGGAAAAAGCTAAAGATTTTTGTTCCTAAAGACCCAAAGATGAAATACGTAACGGTTGTCAATAGTGCGCCGACCATTCCACCGCCCAATTCCTTAGTCGACGTATTGCCTTTCATAATTTGGAAAAAATCATTATACGTATTGGCGATGATACTAAACCCTTTTACTTTTTCATTTTCTATTTTCAAATCAAAAAACTTAATATGGGATAGCAGTAAGAAACAGGCGATAAACAAGTAAATTCCGACTATTCTTTGCCCAAAAATGGACGGGAGCTCTCTCTTAACGATCATATACACAGCCATTACTAAAATGGCTATTGGACCTACGATATGCCACTCACCAAATAAAAAATAAAATGGAGAATTAATAAGTGATAGCTTATCACCATTTACGATTATAATTAAACATAGTGCAACGAGTGCAATTCCAGTTATTTCATATTTAAGAATTCGATTCATTTTTTTAGAAGTGCGCCTTCTCCGTTTTTTCTTTACCATTTAATCACCTTGTCTGCGCTTATTATTAGTATATTATACCATATCTATAATGGTAAAAAGACTGAGGAAAACTCCTCAGCCTTTTAAGAAGATTAAGCCGTTTTTTTAAGAGCGCTTTTTAGTCCGACTTTAGAAAAATCTCTCATAAAATAACGAGTCATCATTGTTATTCCGAAAACGGTCAAATAACTATATAATGCAATCCATGCGCCGTAGCTTCCAAAATCAAAAACAAATACCATAATGTAAGATAATGGGACGAACAATCCCCAGGCATGAATTAAGGATGCTCTTAGCAAAAAGGTCGTATCTCCAATCCCGCGTAAACCTCCTGCAAAAAAGTTGGCTACTGCATCAAATAACTGAAGAAACGCGGAAATCATTATTAAACTGGCCGAAAGCTTGAACACCTCTGGTTCATCAGTATATATTTTTGAGATTGATTCAGCGAAAAAGAATTCAACCGTTCCTAGAAGGAGAATGAACATTGCGCCAATTTTCGCTGTTTCAATTCCAAGTTTTTTTGCCATAAGTGGCTGGTTTCTTCCAATTTCCTGTCCAACTAAAATAGTTGCTGTTGAACCGAATGCAGCTGCTGGCATAAAACCTAAGCTCATGACACTTAACGATATTTCGTTGGCAGCGAGTGCATTCGTTCCAAGCCTTGTGACGAACGCTGTGAACACAAGCATCGCCATACTTTTAGAAAATTCTTGTGTCCCTAATTTAAAGCTTTCAAAAAATATAAGCTTTGATTCAAATAAGTCAAAGACTGGCTTAAATCGGATAAAGAATCTTTCTTTAAGATTTTTAAAAAAGGCATAGGTAATAAGTGAGAAAGCTGAAAGTTCACCTAAGAATAAGGCAATACCCGCACCTTTTAGTCCAAGTTCAGGAAATCCTAAATTTCCATAAGTTAATGTATACGTAAAAAAAATCATAACCGCATTTCCTAATATGGATGCATACATAGGTGTTTTAGTATCACCAATTCCTCGGAAAAAGCTAAATAAAGTAAAAGTTAAAATTGAAAATAACATCGCATAAAAACGAATTTGTAAATAAGGGCTTCCTTCTTTCACCATATTTTCAGGACTTCCCATTAAACGCAAGATTCCCTCTGCTCCAAAAAATCCAACAATAATCGTAAAAATTCCTGCAATAGAACCCAATATTAATGCCAGAAAGGTTCGATCCAAACCTTTTTTCATCGTATTTGAACCATAATTTTGTGCAACTAAATAATTCACCGTATGACCGATTCCAGAAAACATTGCCCAAGCATTATACATAATGACATTTGAAACACCGACAATTGCAATTGCAAGGGCACCAAGATTCCCAACCATTATTAAATTTATCATTCCAGTAACTGTCATCGATGCAAATGAGGCAATTGACGGAATGGCAAGCAATAATATTCTTTTCCAGCTTTTCATATGAAGTACTCCTATTTCTTTATGTCTATTTCTTCTCAGATTATATAATTTAATCACATAACAACCAAAATGAATAGATGGAAAATAATTTTTCTTCATAATAATTTTCTTAACATTCCTCTTTAAATTTCTAGTACCTAATTGGAGCCCGCAGTCCTAATACAATTCTAGAAATTGTCTATACAGTTACGTGCTTATAAATCCGAATAAAAGTAAAAAACACTTTTCGGTGCAGCCGAAAAGTGTTCTCTTAAACCAGTCGTTTATTCGTTTAATGGAATGAATGCACCTGGTGATAATTCTGCTTTTAAATAATCTGCAGGATCGCTGCTCATAATTCTAATCACCCTATACATATGCCCACTTTGTTCCACAATCATCGGAATTCCATTTCTAGAAATGGGAATTTGTCCTGAATAAACTTCATCATTTTCTTGAAATATAAGTTCTGGAGGAACGATTGTGTGTAAGATCATTGTATCAACCCTTCTTTCCCTTTTTGGGTAATCAATTCATTTAGTTTTCCCAATGCCTGTCCGATGCCTCCCACTTCATTTATCAAACCGTACTTTACAGCATCTGAACCAATGACATTTGTCCCGATATCTCTCGTTAAATTCCCTTTCGCAAACATCAAATCTTTGAATACTTCTTCTGAAATATTAGAGTGTTTCGTCACAAATTTAACGACTCTTTCCTGCATTTTATCCATATATTCAAAAGATTGTGGGACACCGATAACTAGCCCGGTTAATCTAATCGGGTGTATGGTCATTGTAGCTGTTTCTGCTATAAAAGAATATGAGCAGGAAACAGCTATAGGAACACCTATTGAATGCCCTCCTCCTAAAACGATGGAAACTGTTGGCTTGGACAAAGTTGAAATCATTTCGGAAATGGCAAGTCCTGCCTCCACATCTCCTCCGACTGTATTTAAAACAACTAGTAATCCTTCTATTTTGGAGTTTTGCTCAATAGCTACAAGCTGTGGAATAATGTGCTCATATTTTGTTGTTTTATTTTGTGGCGGCAATTGCATATGCCCTTCAATTTGGCCAATAATCGTTAAACAATGTATATTAGCATCTTGGGACAATTGTGGTACATTCGTTTGCCCCAACTGTTGGATTTTATCTAAAATACCTTCTGGTTTTCCTTCCTGTGTTTCGTTTGTATCATCTTCATTTTCGGTTTTAGACATATTTTGATTAAGCATAGCAGCCTCCTACTTTGAAATGCATGTTCAAAAAGGAGGATAAAAAGGACCAAGAATTTCGAGGCGGCGCAGTTTTGAGCAGCGGAATGTATGCTTTTATATACATGAGCATAAGTAATGCTTCCCTGAACCCGCATCGCACGTAGGAAAAGTGGTTTTCTTTTCCAAGGAGCGGAGAAACAAGCCAACAAAGAAATTCGAAGTGTCATTTTTACCGGACTTTTTGAACATCCTCTGAATGAATGAATTATCCATAGTATGAACAGCCTATTGGAATTCAATCCAAAAAAACAGCCCCAGATTTTCTGAGACTGCTTTTTCCATTTTATTACTTATCAAAAATATTTGATTAGACTCAAAAGCTTCTTATTTTGAAATTAGATTTCCATAATAATCGGCAGAATCATTGGTCTTCTTTTTGTTTTCTCATATAAGAAATAGTTCAGTCGATCGCGTATATCTTGTTTGAAACTTGACCAATCGAATGAATTGCCTGCTATTGCCTCTTCGGCGATGGAACGAACGATTTCGCTAGCCTCTTCTAGTAATTGTTCTGATTCGCGTACATACACAAACCCACGAGAAATAATTTCTGGACCTGATGCAATTTTTTTCTGCTTTTTATTAATCGTCACGACAACCGTGAAAATCCCATCTTGAGATAAAAGCTTTCGGTCACGAAGCACGATATTGCCGACATCTCCAACACCGCTGCCATCAATTAAAATATTTCCCGATGGAACTCGATTTCCAGTAGTCATTTTACCGTCCTTATATTCAATGACTTCACCATTTCCTGGAATAAATATTTGCTCCTTACTTAAACCGACTTCTTGAGCTACCTTTGCGTGAGAAAACAACATTCTATATTCGCCTTGAATGGGGATAAAATATTTAGGCTTCATTAAATTCAACATTAATTTCAAATCTTCTTGGCTTCCGTGGCCAGATACATGAACTTTACGATTAGCTGAACTTACAACAGCTCCAGCACGATAAAGCATGTCCATCGTTTTGTAAATACTTGTTTCTAGTCCGGCGGATGGCGTCGCAGTAATTAAAACAGTATCACCTTTTTTAATATTAATCTGTTTATGATTTCCTTTAGCCATTTTTTGCAGGGCTTCAATCGGCTCTCCTATGAGTCCAGTAGAAATAATAGCAATTTCATTATCTTCGTACTTTCCGATTTCTTGAATAGGGATGATTAAATCCGGATCTGCAAGAGAAATATAACCTAGCTTTAGAGCTATTGCAAAGCTTTTCTCAATACTTTTTCCAACTACAGCCACTTTTCTTCCATTTTCGTATGCAGCATCGAGGGCTTGTTGGATTCTAATAAAATTTGAAGCAAAACATGCCACAATCATTCGTCCTGGAGCGGTGTGAAATGCATTTGATATTTCCCGCGCCGTTACGGATTCAGAGGTGGTAAAGCCAGGATGTTCTGCTTCTGTACTATCCGATAATAGACATAAAACTCCTGAATCACCAATGCTAGCCATTTTGCCAATATCGGCACGATATGATCCAGTTGCTGCTTGATCAAATTTAAAATCACCCGTATGAACAATTTTGCCTTCCGACGTATGAATACAAATCCCTAAAGAATCAGGGATGGTGTGGGTTGTATGAAAAAAGGTTACGGATGCAAAGTCAAAATTAATTCTTGAGTTCGACCTTACAGTATGAAAATCTACCTCTGATGTCATCTGATGTTCTTTCATTTTTTCTTTTGCTAATGCCACCGTTAATTTTGATCCGTAAATTGGAGCGTGTATTTTCCGCAGCACATAAGGCAATGCTCCAATGGCATCTTCATGTCCATGAGTTAAAAATATTGCTTTGATTCGATCTTTTTGTTCTTCTAACCATGAAATATCTGGAATTACTACATCAATTCCTAACATTTCATTTTCTGGAAACATGAGTCCGGCATCGATAATAAAAATCTCCGAGTCTACTTCGATGACATACATGTTTTTGCCAATTTCACCCACACCTCCGAGTGGGATGATCTTAATGATCTCATTTTTTGTTTTTGTCAAATCGATGTCCTCCTATTGTTTTTTCCCGATCTACATCAGTCAGTCTCATTATACTTGAATATGAAATCCTTGTTCAACTTTTACTATAAATAAAGCAATAAAGAAGCTGATTCCGAAATGGGAACCAGCTTCTTGTTTCGAAAAATATCCTGAATTATTTAATTTCTTCGACCAAATTTGCTAAAACTGCTCTTTCCTGTTCAGTAAGTGGCACTAATGGCAATCTCACAGAGCCGACATCAAACCCAGTCATTTGAAGAGCTGTTTTAACTGGGGCTGGACTAGGTGCAGCGAATAATCCTCTCATTAAAGGAAGTAAACGTCTATGCAAGGAAGCAGCATCTTTATGATTCCCTTCTTCGAACAGCCGTATCATTTCCTGCAACTCGGGTCCAATTACGTGACTAGCGACTGATACAACCCCACTTCCACCAATAGCCATTATTGGTAAGGCCAAACTGTCATCACCACTGTAAAGAAGGAAATCATCATTCGTATTAGAAATAATTTCAGCCATCGCATTAAGATCTCCACTTGCTTCTTTAGCAGCAATAATATTATCGACTCTAGAAAGCTCAATCATCGTTTCAGGGGCGATATTTACGGAAGATCTGCTTGGAATATTATAAATCATAACCGGTAAAGTAGTAGATCTGGCTATAGAGACGAAGTGTTGATACAACCCGTTTTGATTAGGCCTATTATAGTATGGAGCTACTAGCATGATCGCATCAACACCTATTTCTTCGGCTTTTTTAGTAAGCTCAATAGATGCATACGTATTATTACTGCCTGTTCCAGCAATGACAGGCACCCTTCCGTCTGCGGCATGTAAAATATGCCTAAACAATGCCAGTTTTTCCTCCGTAGACAAAGTTGGAGATTCACCAGTCGTACCTGCAACCACAAGGGAGTCCGATCCATTATTAATTAAATGGTTGACTAGCTTTGTTGTTTTTTGGAAATCAATATTTCCTTTACTGTCAAATGGCGTAACCATTGCAGTTGAAACTCGGCCAAAATGGACCATTTTTTACACCTCAATCTTATCGTTCATATTCCAACATATCATAATGTAGTTCAAAGGTATCATGTAATGCATTAACAGCCATTTCTAAGTCATCCCCATGCACAAGAACCCAAATTGTCGTATGGCTATCAGCAGATTGTAAAATTCTTATGTCTTTTTCAGATAATGCTGAAACAATTTTTGATGTTACGCCAGGAACACCCGCAATACCTGCGCCTACAACCGATACCTTTGCACAATTTCTGATTACAGATGGTTGATAACCTTGTCTTTCTAATATGGCAATCGCTTTATCGATGGTGGCGTCAGGAACAGTATAAACGACTCCACTTGGAGAAATATTAATAAAATCTACACTAATATTTTCAGTAGCCATTGCTTTAAAAACATCTGATTGCAGATTGTATTGATCTTTGCCAGCTGTCACTTTAATTTGTGAAACATTAGGTACATAAGCAATTCCCGTTACGAGTCTTTCACGTATGTCAGCCGTTATATTTTCTCTAGTCAACGTAGTGACAAGAGTTCCAGGTGAATTTGTATAAGTAGACTTTATTCTTATGGGAATTTTTGCTTGCATGGCGATTTCTACCGCACGAGGATGGATGATTTTTGCTCCTTGATAAGCCATATTACATACTTCATTATAAGTAACAATAGATAAAGGGCGAGCTTTTTTGACAATTCTCGGATCAGCCGTCATCATCCCATCAACATCGGTAAAAATATCAATCCATTCTGCTTTAAGAGCTGCTCCAAGTGCCGCGGCTGATGTATCGCTGCCACCTCTTCCGATGGTTGTGATATCTCCATTTTTCGCTGCACCTTGAAAGCCTGCCACTACAATCACATCATGTGTCATTAATTCATCTAGTAATCTTTTGCACTTCATTTCCAAGATTTTAGCATTTGTATGCTGATTGTTTGTGACAAAGCCGGCTTGTGCCCCTGTCATGGCAATAGCACTTATACCATTTTCTTTTAACTCTTGAGTGAAGACTACACTTGAAATGGTTTCACCGCAAGAGAGCAAAACATCCTGCTCTCTTTCCGATAATAATGTTTTTTCCCCACCAATAAGCGACAACAATGTATCGGTCGCATATGGTGAACCTTTTCTACCCATTGCCGATACAACGACAACGACTTTATATCCTTCATCAATTGCCTGTTTAATATGTGCTTGTGCCTGAAGTCGCGTTTCTAAACTTTGAACAGAAGTTCCTCCAAATTTTTGGACGATGATTTTCATGCTTCCACCTTGCTAGTAACTAAACCTAATTTTATCAAACTTTCAGCAATTTGAATCGTATTAAGGGCAGCCCCTTTTAATAAGTTATCTGATACGATCCACATATGGAATCCTGTTTCCTCATCTAAATCTTTTCGAATTCTCCCTACAAATACATCGTCTTTTCCTACTGCCATAGCAGGCATTGGATAGACTTGTGACTCCGGCTCATCCTGGAGTGTAACCCCCGGAGCTTTTGATAACACATGTTTAATATCCGCAACATTGACATTATTTGTTTCAATTTCGATATAGACAGATTCGGAATGTCCTGTTTCAACAGGAAGTCTAACACATGTCGCTGCTACTTTTAATTCAGGCATTTCCATAATTTTTTTTGTTTCATTGATCATTTTCATTTCTTCAAATGTGAAGCCATTCTCAGTAAATTTGTCGATTTGAGGAATGACATTAAAGGCAATTTGGTAATGCTTATCCAAACTGCTTACTGGTAAAATAGCTGGTTCCATTTCTTCTTTATTAATAATTGCATTCGTTTGTTTGTTAAGTTCATTAATGGCTTCAGCACCCGCACCAGACACAGCTTGATACGTTGAAACAACCACTTTATTTAAACCATATGCTTCCCTGATAGGCTGAAGCGCCGCCACCATTTGAATAGTGGAACAGTTAGGATTGGCAATAATGCCATTATGCCCATGAAGAGCATCCTCATTAACCTCGGGAACAACTAGTGGTACTTCTGGGTTCATTCTAAAGGCACTCGTATTATCGATAACGATTGCACCACGTTTCACTGCTTCAGGTGCAAATCTTTCTGATATGCTTCCACCTGCACTAAAAAGGGCAATATCTACACCTTCAAATGATTCAGGCACTGCCTCTTTTACCGTAATGACTTCGTTGTTAAATAAAACTTCTTTTCCTGCAGAACGAGCAGAAGAAAGTAAAGTTAATTTTCGAATAGGAAAATTTCTTTTCTCCAATTGTTTTATGATTTGTTGGCCAACTGCACCGGTAGCGCCCATTACAGCTACATGAAAACCGTCTTTATTTGACATTTAAATAACTCCTTCCAGCCAAAGAAAGTCAATCTTTGATGTTTTATTATTATCACTTATTAATATTATCATATTATCACATAAAGCCTTGCTACCGGTAGAATTTTAATAAAAAAGGCTATGAAAATAACTATCAGGTAAGGTTTCTTACCTGATTCAGTCTTTTATTATTTATTATACTCCCTAATGACGGGCTGTAATTGGTATCCATCTAATGCAGCTTCAACTGCTTCGGACAGGTATTCCATTTTTGCCACCATTGATGTTGGTTTATTTATTGGGTCATCCTGTCCAAATGGGATGAAATAAATATTCTTAGCAGACATGAGTCTCATTAAATTAATACCATTCAAACCTAGTGCATCGTTTGTTGATATTCCTAGCACAACTGGATTACGGTTTCTTAAAGTTGCCTTGGCGGCCATCAATACTGGAGAATCTGTCAAAGCATTGGCAAATTTACTCATAGAATTTCCTGTTAATGGTGCAATTACCATACAATCAAGAGGCATTTTCGGACCAAGAGGCTCAGCATCGACCATCGAATCGATAACTTTTCGTCCAGTGATTTCTTCAATTTTTGCTACCCAATCTTCTCCGTCTCCAAATTTAGTATTTGTATTTTTTAGTGTAAATGTAACAACGGGGATAACCTCTGCTCCTTGTTCCATTAATCTTTCCAATTCAGGGATAACGGCATCATATGTGCAATGGGAGCCAGTCATTCCAAAACCGATTCTTTTTCCAGCTAAACTCATTTTGATATCTCCTTCCGTTTTTCAAGATCATCCGCAAGCAGCTGCGAAAGTACATTGGCAAGTATTTGCCCTGCCGTTTTCGGCGCAACAATTCCGGGCAACCCAGGAGCAAGCAAAGCTTTTATTCCACGTTTTTCAGCATATCTAAAATCAGTTCCTCCAGGCTTGGATGCTAAATCAATGATTAATGTATTTGTTGGCATATTAGCGATAATTCCTGCATTCAGAATCATGTTAGGTACTGTATTGATACATATATCAAGATCCCTTACTTCGTTTTTCAAATCATTAAAGTGGAATGGTATTAGGCCCATTTCCGTAATTCTTGCTAAGTGCGCACTTTTTCTAGCGCCTACTTTTACTTTTGCGCCTAGAAGAGCAAAGGTTCTAGCAACACTCATACCAACACGGCCAAGTCCTAAAACCGCTATGGATGAATTATGAATGGTAATATCTGTGTTTTGAATAGCCATCATAATCGTTCCCTCTACTGTTGGTATGGAGTTGTAAATGGCTACGTCATCACGTTCAAATAGCTGTACTAATGTTCTTTTTGATAAATTCGTTATATGGTCGAGATAGCTATTGCTAATACCGGAGTATATCTTACAGTAAGAAGGCGTTTTATTAAGAATTTGTTCTGTCAAAATAACTTTTTCACTTGAAAAGATTGTTTCAATTTCTCCTTCAAGGCTCGTTCCAGGTACAGGAAGAATAACAGCATCCATAATTGAAAAATCAACATCCTCTAATTTTTCTTTTACTGCCCCTGTAAATGATTGAGCCAATTGTTCGAAGCCAATCAAATATAATTTTGCATCTAGTTCAGTTAACTTGCGAATGATTTCTAATTGTCTTGCATCTCCACCTAAAACGGCAATGTGCATATCTGTCAACATCACATTTCTTCACCTTCTTTTTTATCCATGGCAGAATAACACCGCACCATTAGTGTATGTAGGATATTTTCCCATGTGCATGAACATAGAAGCAGAATGAAATTATTGAACAAAAAAAAATAGACGATATCATCGCCTACAAAAAGATTCATTTATTTTCTGGAACTTCTAGAATAATCATATCCGTCCCAATGGTCCTTATATAATGCCAAGGCACTTTAATTTCATTCGCTCCTTTTCTCATGCCCCATTTGCCCGAAGGTATAATCAAATGGTTGATCTCTCCTGTCTTTGAATTGATCTCAAGGTCCGTTTGTCCGAGCACACCTAATCGCTTTGCTTTTTTGTAGTCGACAATTTCTTTTCCCCCTAATTCACTTAGACGCATTTATCCCCCTCCTCAAACTAGCCGTTTTAATCATATATAAGTTGTCTATTTCATTTTTAGAACTAGAAAAACCCTTATCTCTTATGACAAGGGTTTAATGAATTCGTTTTGGTATTCGATTATCTGGACTAATTAACGCTATTGTATAATCATCTGTAAAAATTTGATTTGCTATTTTGTTTACACTATCAACCGTAACTTGATCGATTTCTTCAATCATTTCATCAAGCGTTCGATGTTTTCCTAATAACAATTCATTTTTACCGTTTCTGCTCATCCTGCTATTTGTACTTTCAAGACTAAGCATTAAATTCCCTTTCAATTGTTCCTTGCTGTTTTGCAATTCTTTTGAAGTAATGCCATCTTGCTTTAATAAATCAAGAGTTGAATGAATTGTGCTATAAAGTTCATCCATTTGATTGGCGGCAGTTCCTCCATATATAGTAACTAAACCACTATCTTTGAATGAAGAATGATAAGAAAATACGGAATAGGCCAAGCCTCGTTCTTCACGAACTTCTTGAAATAACCTCGAAGACATACTACCGCCGAATATGTTATTCATAACAATTAAATCGTATATATCTTGATGTCCAATCGGCAAACCTTTAAACCCAATACATAAATGGGCTTGTTCAGTATCCTTTTGCCTTGTATATTTATTCGCATAAAATGAAGGTTTAGATTCAACAGCTTGCTTCTTTCCTCTTTCAAAAGATCCGAAATATCGTTCAACAATATGAATGAAGTCTTCTGTTACATTTCCCGCTATAGAAATCACGACATTTTCAGGTGTATACATATCATGAATATACTCCCTCAATAAATCGCTATTAAAAGTTTCAAGCGTTTCCTCCGTTCCGAGAATTGGAAAGCCAAGAGGATGAGTTTCAAATGCCGCTTTGCTTAATAAATCATGAACGATATCATCTGGAGTATCTTCATACATTTTAATTTCTTCTAAAACTACATTCTTTTCTTTGCTTAACTCTTCACTATCAAACGTAGAATGAAAAAACATGTCAGCTAAAGTATCTAATGCATATGGAGCATGGTTATCAAGTACTTTCGCGTAATAGCAAGTATATTCTTTAGATGTAAAAGCATTTACCTGCCCGCCGATAGAATCAAATGATTCAGCGATTTCCCTAGCAGTTTTTGTTTCCGTTCCTTTAAAATACATATGTTCTAAAAAATGCGAGATTCCATTATTATGATGGTTTTCATCTCGCGATCCTGTTCCAATCCAAATTCCTATCGCTACTGATCTTACCGTGGGAATTGTTTCAAGGACAACTCTTACTCCATTTTGGCATATATAATTTTTCATCATAGCAAATTCCTCCTAACATGGTGCAAAAACATGCCAAACGCCTATAGTTATATAACAGACTTATTGATTCCGTCTCTCTCGTTCCATGTTTTGTGGCCCATTCAATTTAATAATTCTTTCTTCGTCCATTAGTTTAGAAACTGTACCAATCCTAAGATTTCGCGATTTAATTTCTGTAATTAAACTTTGTAACGCCTGATCCGTTGGTTTTGTTGGATGCATTAATATCATTGCACCCGGGTGCACCTTTGACGTTACTCTTTGAATCAAAACATCTTTTGGCGGTTTCTGCCAATCAATCGTATCAACGGTCCACATCACAGTCTTTAACTTGAGTGAGTGCGCTATATCAATCGTTTCTTTTCGAAAAGCCCCCGCCGGAGGACCGAACCACGTTACCTTATTACCCGTTGTTGCCTCTATTATTTCATTTGTCTTTAAAAGTTCTTCCCTTGTTTGTGATTCATTAATCAATTGCATATTTGGATGGCTATATGAATGGTTTCCTATTTCATGCCCTCCATCAGCAATCATTTTTGTTAAGTCAGGGTTTTCCTTTGCCCAACGTCCTTCCAAGAAGAAAGTGGCATGCACTTTATTTTTTTTCAAAGTGGCAAGCATAGATGGGATATATTCATTTCCCCAAGCAACATTTATTAAAAAACTGACCATTGGTTTGTCAGGATGTCCTCTATATATTGGAGAGGGGGATAAATCCGAAAGATGGACTTTTGGTGGAATCTGAACGAAAACTAGTTTCTTTTCATCATATTTTTTATCTTTTTTCATGTTTTGATATGATGCTTCGATATCTACCTTTACTCCATTATATCCGGGCATCGCTTTCCAGACTCGATCTATTTTAGCATTTTGTGGTTCAATTTGATAATATTCAGCAGCCTTTAAGATTAAATCATATAATTCTCCTTCTTGCTTACTTACGAAAATACTGTCATTCTTTAACTGCCCTATATATATATTAGTATAAGGATTAAATATGGCAGATAATGATAGAATAGCAATCAGCGCAAAGGCTATCAAGTTTTTTGTACTAACCATGTCCCTACCTCCCTCATTTTAAACTATGAAAGAGGTGGACAAGATAGACCATTCGCTCATATATCAACCAAATTATGATAATTTATTAATTAAAATAAAGCCAAGTTGCCTTGGCTTCAGTAAGTTATTCCTTATTTTGTTGTTCTTTTTGTTCTTTCAAAACTGCTTTTCTTGAAATGTTTACTCTGCCTTGGTTATCTATTTCAATAACTTTAACGAGAATTTCATCTCCAATGGCTAATACATCTTCAACTTTATTAACGCGTTCTTCCGCAAGCTGGGAAATATGAACCAATCCGTCTTTTCCTGGGAATAATTCAACGAAGGCGCCAAATTTTTCGATTCTTTTTACTTTTCCTAGATAAATTTGACCTACTTCGACTTCACGAACAAGATCTTCAATGATCTTCTTCGCCTTTACATTCATCTCTTCATCCGCGGACGCGATAAATACTTTTCCGTCTTGTTCAATATCGATTTTTACGCCGGTTTCTTCAATAATTTTATTGATTTGCTTCCCACTTGGACCGATAACATCTCTAATTTTATCTGGATTAATTTGTAATGTAAGAATTTTAGGCGCATATTGAGATAGTTGTTTTCTCGGTTCTTTAATTGTTGCTAGCATGGATTCTAAAATATGCATACGTCCTTGCTTTGCTTGCATTAATGCTTCTTCAAGAATTTCTCGAGATAAACCTTCGATTTTAATATCCATTTGCAAAGCTGTTACACCTTTTTCAGTACCAGCAACTTTAAAATCCATATCACCGAGATGATCTTCCATTCCTTGAATGTCTGTTAAAACAGTGTAATGTTCTCCTGATTTAACGAGACCCATCGCAATTCCCGCAACTGGAGCTTTAATTGGAACTCCTGCATCCATCATTGCAAGCGTACTAGCACAGATGCTCGCTTGTGAAGTAGAACCATTCGATTCCAATACTTCCGAAACGAGACGAATTGTATATGGGAAATCTGCTTCACTAGGTATGATAGGCTCTAATGCACGTTCGCCTAGGGCACCATGTCCAATTTCACGACGTCCCGGCGCACGGATAGGGCCTGTTTCACCAACACTAAAGTGTGGGAAATTATAATGATGCATAAAACGTTTTGATTCCTCAATTCCAAGTCCATCAAGTATTTGCACATCTCCTAGAGCACCTAATGTGCATATACTTAGCGCTTGAGTTTGTCCACGGGTAAATAAACCGGAACCGTGAGTTCTAGGTAATAATCTAACTTCAGAAGAAAGAGGTCGAATTTCATCAGGTTTTCTTCCATCTGGACGAATTTTTTCAACCGTAATTAAACGACGAACTTCCTCTTTAACAAGGTTTCCTAAAATTTGCTTTACTTGTTTGATTGTATCATCTTCAATATTTTCACGATTAGAGAAGTCTTCCATTACTTTATCTTTTACAGCTTGAATTGCATCCTCACGAGCATGTTTTTCTTCTACTTGAATGGCTTCAATAAGTTCTTTTTCACACATCTTGCGTACTTCCGCTTCAAGACTTGCATCAACTTCATAAAGAACAACTTCTCGTTTTTCTTTTCCAATTTTACTTACAATCTCTTCTTGAAATTGAATAAGCTTTTTAATTTCCTCATGTCCATACATGATTGCCTCTAACATAATTTCTTCTGGAACCTCATCGGCACCTGCTTCAACCATATTGATGGCATCCTTAGTCCCTGCAACTGTTAAATTAATATCACTATTTTCCATTTGCTCAACAGTAGGGTTAATAATAAATTCTCCATCTATTCTACCTACTACTACGCCTGCAATTGGCCCTTCAAACGGAATATCGGATACGCTTAAGGCAAGAGAAGATCCAAACATCGCCGCCATTTCGGAAGAACAGTTTTGATCAACACTCATGACAATACTAACAACTTGAACTTCATTTCGGAAACCATCTGCAAAAAGCGGACGGATAGGACGATCTATTAGACGACTTGCTAAAATAGCTTTTTCACTTGGACGTCCTTCCCGTTTGATGAATCCACCTGGAATTTTACCTACTGCATATAATCTCTCTTCGTAGTTAACGGTTAAAGGGAAAAAGTCAACTGCTTTTGCCTCTTTAGACGCTGTCGCGGTACTTAAGACTGCAGTATCTCCATATCGAATTAGGGCTGCTCCACTTGCTTGTTTGGCTAATTGGCCAATCTCTACTGTTAGAGGTCTCCCCGCCCAGTCCATACTAAATGTTTGTTTTAATTGTTCCATGCATACTTTCCTCACTTTCATACGAATCGATCCATCTTATATATTGTGGACTTGTACAAATAAATTGCTCTTGTCATTTGTTGGAATCAATGCAGCCGGCCGATTACTGAACATTAGACATGGGAACGAATAGGCGCGAAGCCAAATGAAACAAATAATTCATACACATGTCCAATGTTCAGTTCTGCCATGCATAGCTTGACAGTCCTAAGCAGTATTGCCTCGGGCAGCAACAATGAAACCTCTTACTAAAATGACTAACAAAAAAGCGGGAAAATTCCCGCTTTTTAGATGACTTACGAATATTATCTACGTAAGCCAAGACTGTTAATTAATTCACGATAGCGTTGCACGTCTTTATTACGTAGATACGTTAAAAGATTACGACGACGACCTACCATTTTCAATAAACCACGACGAGAATGATGATCTTTTTTGTGCACGCGAAGATGATCGTTCAATTTGTTGATTTCTTCAGTTAAAACCGCAATTTGAACTTCCGGAGATCCGGTATCACTTTCATGAATCTTATATTGGTTGATGATTTCATTTTTACGCTCTTGAGAAATCGCCATCCTGTTCACCTCCTGTTTTTCTATCCCCTGTTACCTAGCAAACGTTGGTGAGTCGCCTTGCCAAGCAAAGGTTCTTGATACTGTATTAGAATACATCTTTCCTAGATAAAAATCAAGTTTATTTGTCCAACTCACTAAAGTATTCAATCGCTGTTTGTACATCTTTGGAAATTTGTAATTTTAATTCTTCGATACCATTAAATTTTTCTTCATTCCTCATGTAAATGTGCCACTCCACCTGCACTTCTTCTCCATAAATAGATTCGTCAAAATCTAAAATATGCACTTCAATAGAAAGCCTAGTTTCACCAGGTACTTTGAATGTAGGATTATAACCTACACTACATACACCGTTATACCACTTCCCTGCAACATTGAAGCGAACAGCATAAATTCCTATTTTCGGAATAATATAATCATTTTCTAATTGAATATTTGCGGTTGGGAACCCTAATGTTCTGCCACGCTTTTCCCCGTGCACAACAGTCCCTTTCGTAACAAAATATCTCCCTAATAAATCTTTCGCTTGGATCATTTCCCCATCATGTAAAAGCTGTCGAATTTTCGTGGAACTCACTTTTTCATGATGATCTTCCAATTTATCTACTGTTGTCACATCGAAAAATCCTTTGCCATGAATTGGCAAGGTTTCCATCGTTCCCTTCCCAAACCTTCCGTATGTATAATCAAATCCGCCTACAACATGCTTTGCATTAAGATTAATTAAATATTCTTTAACAAAAGTTTCGGGCTCCAAACTTGAAAAAGCAGAAGTAAATCTTACTACAAATAAAAAGTCTATTTCAAGGGTTGAGATTAAATCTATTTTATCGCTAAGGGGTGTAATATATTGAACTTTCTTTCTTTCTTTTCCTAGTACGACGGAAGGGTGTGGATCAAATGTCATGACGGCACTTTTCCATCCATTTTCAATCGCGATTTTACGTGCAGTAGATATAACTGCTTGATGTCCTTTATGAACACCATCAAAAAATCCTAGTGCTATTGCCATTGGAGGAAAATCGTCTTTACTATATTGATGTGGATGATTGATCATAATAACTTTCATTTTTTCACCTGCTATTCATTTCGTATGACTTTCACTGGTTTTATAAGAGTTTCGTTGTCAGGATGCACCTGATAAATGGCATAAGCTTTCTCTTCATACATCATTACAGCCTGCCCATGTGCTGGCCAGTTGTTTGGCCGTGGAAGAACTGCTCCATTTTTAATCTTTACCACTAAATTACTATCTAATGGAAAAAAGGACAAGTGAGAAATACCTTTTTCCAATGGATATATAAAACGATAGATTGTATTTTCTTGTATCGCTTCTTCCAACTGCTCAAAAGTAAGACAATCACTTGCTTTTATTGCGGCTGAAGCCGTTCTTGTCAAGGAAGACATATGGGCAGGGTAGCCTAATTTTTCTCCGATCATGACAGCTAATGTTCGGATATACGTTCCTTTGCTGCAATGAACTCGAAAACGAAAAGAAATGGTGCCGTTTTTATTTTCAATCGAATCGTCGAGTAATTCCAGTGTATAAATATGCACCGTTCTAGAAGGTCGTTCAACGGTTATACCTTGACGTGCATATTCATACAATCGTTTTCCTTTTACTTTAACAGCTGAAAACATCGGAGGCGTTTGCTTTATGGTTCCGACAAATGTTTGGAGTATTTCTTCGATTTCCACTTTTGAAATAATACGATCTATTTTTTTTTCTTCTACTATTTCTCCGGATGCGTCTTCTGTTGTCGTTGAAAACCCTACTGTAACTGCTCCTTCATAAACTTTACCGGCATCGGTTATGTACTCGGCAATTTTAGTTGCTCTACCTAAACAAATAGGAAGGACACCATCTACGTCTGGATCTAATGTACCGGTATGTCCTACTTTTTTCATTCGCAGCAGTTTTCGTACTTTAAAGACGCAATCATGAGATGTCATACCTTTCGGCTTCCATAATGGTAATATTCCGTTCATATCTTGGCCTCCCTCCGTTAACTGTTTTTTTCCTCACTAAATCAATACTGATCTTTAAGATAAAAAAGCCGTCACCAGTTTGAGCTAAGACCAATCACCAAATCTAATAAATAGGTGATTCGTACAAAGCGTATATGGGACGGCTGATTCATTTAGCTCGCTTTAATCTTCTTTAATTTGTTTTAGTAATGATTCAATTCGATTTCCATATCCAATAGATTCATCAAATTCAAAGGAGATTTCTGGGGTTTTGCGAAGTCGGATTCGTTGACCGATTTCTGTTCTAATAAATCCTTTCGCTTTATCAAGGCCTTTTAACGTATTTTCCTTTTGCTCTTCATCCCCAAGAACGGATATATAAACAGTTGCTTGCTGAAGATCTCCGGTGACGTGTACGTCCGTTACTGTAACAAAGCCAACACGAGGATCTTTAATTTTTCTACTGATTATTTCTCCTAATTCCTTTTTCATCTGTTCTCCAACACGATTGGCACGCAAACTCATAACAAACACCTCTCATTACAGCCACTCAAATGTTGTGCTAACCCTTTCCCATTCTGGAAAAGAATCAAGAAAACTAAGGGCATGATTTAGTTCACGCTCTGAAGCCTGCCTAGAAGATGAAACAGTTGTAATGGCAATCTTTGTTAACTGCCATACATCTTGATGATCAACCTCGGCTGCCGCCACATTAAATTTCTGTCTAAGTCTAGTCAAGGTACGCTTTAAAACGGCCCTCTTGTCTTTTAAAGAGTGAACATGAAATATCCTGTATTCACACTCAACGAAACCGATCAAGTGCGCTCAATTTCTTCCATCAAGAATGCTTCGATAATGTCTTCTTCTTTTACATCATTGAAGTTCTTAATTGTGATACCGCACTCGTATCCTTGGCTAACTTCTTTTACATCATCTTTGAAGCGTTTAAGAGCGTCAATTACACCTTCATAAATGACGATGCCGTTCCTGATTAGTCGAACTCCACTATCACGTGTAATCTTACCGTCCGTAACGTAAGAACCAGCGATTGTACCAATTTTTGACACCTTGAAAGTTTGTCGAACTTCCGCTTGTCCGATTATTTTTTCCTCAAATTCTGGATCAAGCATTCCTTTCATCGCCGCTTCAATTTCTTCAATGGCTTTATAGATCACTCGATGGAGGCGGACTTCTACTTTTTCAGAGTCAGCAGCTCGTTTCGCATTCACATCTGGTCTGACATTGAAGCCAATTACAATCGCGTTTGACGCAGCAGCAAGTGTAATATCAGATTCGTTAATCGCACCTACAGCAGTGTGAATGATTTTTATATTAACACCTTCGACATCGATTTGTTTAAGCGCTGCAGCCAGGGCTTCTACAGAACCTTGTACATCCGCTTTAATGATGACGTTCAAATCTTTCATTTCACCTTGCTTCATTTGTTCGAATAACGTGTCAAGGCTGACGCGGGAGCTTTCGTTTCTTGAAGCAAGCAATGCTTCCTGAGCACGAATTTCTCCAATTTGACGGGCTGTTTTTTCATCGTCAAATACTACAAAGCGGTCTCCTGCCTGTGGCACATCATTTAATCCTGTTATTTCTACCGGTGTGGATGGCGGTGCTTCTTTTACTCTTCTACCGACATCATTTACCATAGCGCGAACGCGACCGAATGTGCTTCCAACAACGATTGGATCTCCGACCTTTAAGGTACCGTTTTGTACTAGTAAAGTAGCGACGGATCCACGCCCTTTATCAAGCTGGGCTTCAATAACCGTTCCGATTGCATTTCGGTTTGGATTTGCTTTAAATTCCTCTACTTCGCCTACGAGTAGAATCATCTCAAGTAAATTATCGATTCCTTCACCCTTTAATGCAGATATTGGAACAAAAATTGTATCTCCGCCCCAATCTTCAGGTATAAGACCATGCTCAGTCAATTCCTGCATTACTCGGTCCGGATTGGCTGTTGGTTTATCCATTTTATTTACTGCGACGATGATAGGAACCTCTGCTGCTTTTGCATGATTAATTGCCTCAACCGTTTGCGGCATTACACCATCATCTGCAGCGACTACCAGAATGGTGATATCCGTTACTTTAGCACCGCGAGCACGCATCGTCGTAAATGCTGCGTGTCCAGGAGTATCAAGGAATGTAATTTTCTTCCCATTAGCAACAATTTGATAAGCACCAATATGCTGAGTAATACCTCCAGCTTCTCCTGCCGTTACTTTGGTATTTCGAAGTGAATCGAGCAACGTGGTTTTACCATGGTCAACGTGACCCATAATCGTAACAACAGATGGGCGCTCAACTAAGTTTTCCTCATTATCTTCAGTAAAATACACTTCTAGGTCTGTAGCATCGATTTGAATTTCTTCTTCTACCTCAACCCCATAATCTGTACAAATTAATTCAATCGCATCTTTATCGAGTTCTTGATTAATCGTTGCTATAACACCCAGAAGGAATAATTTTTTAATAATTTCAGTCGGCTCACGATGAAGCTTCTTTGCAAGCTCTCCTACTGAAAGAGAACCGCTGAACGTTATTTTTTCCGGAAGCTCTTTTTGTTTTTGCGGCGCTGGCTGATGTTGCTGCGGCCTCTGCCTCTGCTTGTTGTTTTTATTATTTACATTATCTCTTCGATTCTTATTTGTGTTTCTATTATTGTTTTTTTGCTGTTGGTTTTTTTGCTGTTGGTTTTTATTCTGATTATTTCCGGTACCATTTTTCATATTATTATTATTTTGCCCCATCTCGTTATTGCGTTGTTTCCCAGCCGGTCTTTGTTTAGGCGCTGATTTTGTATGAGTGTTTTCAGAGCGGCGCTCTCGCTCATTCGTATTTTTTGCCTGCTTTGGTTTAAACTCTTTAGACTGTCTCGTTTGATTACTATGAGGTTTCTGACCCGTTTGCTGGCTATTCGGTTGGACTTTACGCGGTTGACTTTGTTTTTTTGAATCGCTTTGTGTATTCTTTCCATTATAAATTGAATCTAGTTTTCCAGCAGTTTCGGCATCAATCATAGACATATGGTTAGAAACCTCTATATTCAAACTTTTTAGCTTTGAAATTACATCTTTACTTGATGTATTTTGCTTTTTTGCGTATTCATATACACGTACTTTACTCATAGGTTCACCCCCGTTTTATTCATCGAGCAATGAAGACAGCTTTTTTGCAAAGCCTTCTTCCAGGATGGCGACAACTACTCTTTCGTCCTTGCCAATCGCATTTCCAAGTTTTTCTCTTGATTCTACATAATGAAAAGGAATGTCATAATAAGTGCACTTATCCTGTATTTTTTTTGAAGTATTTGAAGAGGCATCTTTGGAAATTAATACAAGCTTTGCTCTTCTATTTTTGATTTCCTTAACGACCAATTCTTCTCCGGAAATAATTTTTCTCGCTCGATTAGCCAATCCAAGCAGTGACATCCATTTTTCTTGCTTCATTGTTTAGGCTTGCTTCCTTTATCTACTAAGGAAAGAAGTTCTTCATAAACGGAATCATCAACTTCCGCATTTAACTGGCTTGCGAAGACGTTTTTCTTTTGAGCCGTAAGTATAGCATCACGGTCTAGGGAAACATAAGCTCCCCTTCCTGATTTTTTACCGGTTAAATCTACGGACACTTCTCCTTCTTTCGAGCGAACAATGCGTATCATTTCTTTTTTCGGTTTCATTTCTCCGGTAGCCAAACATTTTCTCATGGGAATTTTTTTTCGAACCGCCATTCTCACTCACCCCTATTCGATTTCTTCATCATTTAAATCGAATGTGTCGCTTGATTCATCTTCATCAAAAAAGAGAAGAGCTTCATCACGTGGATAGATGCCAGCTGCACGAGCATCCGTTTCACTTTTTATATCAATTTTCCAACCTGTCAGTTTTGCTGCAAGTCTAGCATTTTGTCCACGTTTTCCAATAGCCAAAGATAATTGATAATCTGGTACAACCACAGTTGTTGCTTTATCTTCTTCGTTAATCTCTACATCCAGTACTTTTGAAGGGCTTAGTGCATTTGCTACAAAAACAACTGGATCGGAAGACCATTCCACAATATCGATTTTTTCACCTTTTAATTCATTAACAATCGCTTGGACCCTTGCCCCTTTAGGACCGACGCAAGAACCTACTGGATCAACCTCAGAGTTATCTGTGCTGACTGATATTTTAGAGCGGTCTCCAGCTTCACGAGCCACCGATTTAATTTCAACTGTACCATCATAAATTTCAGGAACTTCTATTTCAAATAATCTTTTCAATAATCCCGGATGTGTTCGAGACACATATATTTGTGGACCTTTTGTCGTCTTTTCAACCTTCGTAATATAGACTTTAATTCGATCATGAGGTTTATATGTTTCATTTGGCATTTGTTCACTTTGTGGTAATAAAGCTTCTATTTTGCCAAGACTGACATAAATAAATCGAGGATCTTGCCTTTGTACAATCCCTGTCATTATATCATCTTCTCGGTCGATGAATTCCGAGTAAATGATACCTCTCTCCGCTTCACGGACTCGTTGTGTTACAACTTGTTTCGCAGTCTGAGCTGCAATTCTCCCGAAGTCTTTCGGCGTTACCTCTAATTCCAGGATGTCCCCTGTTTCATATGCAGGGTTAATCTTTTTAGCTTGATCAATTGATATTTCAAGTCTTGAATCGAATACTTCATCAACGATTTCCTTACGTGCAAATACTCGCATTGTTCCGGTTTCCAAATTTAAGTCAACACGGACATTTTGCGCTTGATTAAAATTCCTTTTGTAAGCTGAAACGAGAGCCGCTTCGATTGCTTCAATCAATACATCACGACTAATTCCTTTTTCTCTTTCCAGAATAATGAGAGCATCCAATAGTTCCGAGCTCATTTAGTGGTCATCCCCTTTAATTCACTATTTACCTTTGTATGATTCAAACTTGAATTTTTGGGCTTTGTTAAACTTTGTAAGTTGATTTCCATTTCAACCAACGTAGTAGTAAAAATAAAATGGTGGTTTAACAAATCCATTTTTTTAAAAAACTACGGCTAATCTAGCTTTAGCGACTTTATCAAATGGAATTTCAATCGTTTTAACCCGTGTTTTGATTTTTATTTCTAGTGTAATGACTCCTTCATTAAAATCAATCAGCTTACCTTCGAACGTCTTTTCACCTTCAATCGGTTCATATGTTTTAAGATGAATGTTCTTACCAATTGAAGATGTAAAATCAGATTCTTTTTTCAATGGGCGTTCTGCACCTGGAGAAGATACTTCTAAGAAATAATTATGAGGTATTGGATCGATTTCATCTAGAATGACACTTAGTCTTTCACTTACAATACCGCATTCTTCGATGTCTACGCCATTTTCCTTATCAATAAATAAGCGGAGGAACCAATTTTTCCCCTCTTTTACATATTCAATATCGACAAGGTCAAGGTTCATATCTGCTATGATGGGAGTTACGAGCTCTTCAACGATTTCTGTTACTTTACTCATAATGACCTCCATGATGAGAGTTTCAATAGTTTTCATTTTTGGGTTGAAATCAAAAACCGATACTTGGCTTGCTGTTAGAGTCTTACTCTATAGCTGCAACGCCTTCCGCAATTCTTGTCTAGCTGCAGGCGCCAGCCCCTCGAGGTCAAATAACCTGAGTCAATAAAAGTCAAAATACGGACTTTTTTTGACTCAGAACATTTGCTTGTCGGGGCTAATCAGGCGCCTTCCGCTTTTCTTAGAACAATACGAAAGAGTGGGGGATGCCCACTCTTTTTGTCAGAGAGTTATTCATAGTATTTCCATTAAAAATATACCATATCCATCATGGTTATGCAAATTATACAAATAAACTAAAATAGTGAAAGTTGATTTTGTTCAGGCAATGATTCAAGGCAACCATGCTTTTCTAAGTATTCAATGATTGTCTTTGAAACCTTCCCTCTTTGCTGCAAATCTTCTTTCGAAAGGAATTCGCCATTTTCTCTTGCTTTTACGATGTTTAACGCAGCGTTCGTTCCTAGTCCTGGTATTGAATTAAATGGAGGAATTAATGAGTCTCCATCAATAATAAATTGAGTAGCGCTTGAGCGATAAAGATCGACGCGTTTAAATTTAAAATTCCTTTCACACATTTCCAGTGCAAGTTCCAACACAGTTAGCAAGCTCTTTTCTTTTGGCGAGGCGTCCAAACCCTTCATATTAATTTCCTCAATTTTAGCCCGGATAGTTTGCGAACCTCTTACCATCGCTTCCAAATCAAAATCTTCCGCTCTCACCGTGAAATAAGCGGCGTAATAATACAATGGGTGATGCACTTTAAAATAGGCAATCCTTACAGCCATTAAGACGTATGCGGCTGCGTGAGCCTTAGGAAACATATATTTTATTTTTTTGCATGAATCGATATACCATTCAGGAACATTGTTTTTCCTCATTTCGTCTTCCCATTCTGGTGTGAGACCTTTCCCTTTACGGACTGATTCCATAATTTTAAATGCAAGTGAAGGCTCAAGTCCTTGGTATATTAAATAAACCATAATATCATCACGACAACCTATAACCTCTGATAATGTACAAGTTTTGTTATGAATGAGTTCTTGTGCGTTGCCTAGCCAAACGTCTGTACCATGTGACAAGCCAGAGATTTGCACAAGCTCCGAAAATGTTGTCGGTTTTGTATCTTCTAACATTTGGCGAACAAATCTTGTACCAAATTCAGGTATACCAAGCGTACCCGTTTTACACATAATTTGTTCCTCTGTAACACCTAAAGATTCCGTCCCGCTAAATATTTTCATTACTTCGGGATCATCTGTTGGGATCGTTTTTGGATCAATCCCGCTTAAATCTTGCAGCATTCTTATAACAGTAGGATCATCGTGACCAAGAATATCAAGTTTTAATAAATTATCATGAATGGAATGAAAGTCGAAATGGGTCGTTTTCCATTCAGAACCACTATCATCTGCAGGATACTGAATCGGGGAAAAATCGAAAATTTCCATATAGTCTGGAACAACAATAATTCCGCCTGGGTGCTGCCCTGTCGTTCTTTTTACACCCGTACAGCCTTGGACTAAACGATCGATTTCAGCACCTCGCAAGTGAAGATTATTATCTTGCGCATATCCTTTTACATAGCCAAATGCCGTTTTTTCCGCAACGGTTCCAATTGTACCGGCACGATATACATAATCTTCTCCGAAAAGAACTTTTGTATAGTTATGGGCATGAGGCTGGTATTCACCTGAAAAATTCAGATCAATATCCGGAACCTTATCTCCCTTAAAACCAAGAAAAGTTTCAAACGGAATATCATGGCCATCTTTTTTGTATGAAGTTCCACATTGTGGACAATCTTTATCAGGCAAATCAAATCCCGAACCAACCGATCCATCATCAAAAAACTCTGAGTGCTTACAATTCGGACAAACATAATGCGGCGGCAATGGATTTACTTCGGTAATTTCTGTCATTGTAGCAACAAATGAGGATCCAACTGATCCCCGGGATCCGACTAAGTAGCCATCATCGAGTGATTTTTTTACAAGTTTATGAGATATAAGATAAATAACGGCAAACCCATGACCAATGATGCTGTTTAATTCTTTTACTAATCTTGCTTCAATAATTTCTGGAAGTGGATCACCGTAGATACGTTTGGCCATCTCATAGCTCATCGTCCGAATTTCCTCTTCAGCACCTTCAATTTTCGGGGTATAGAGATCGTCTTTAATTGGTTTAATGTTATCAATCATATCCGCAATCAAATTCGAGTTTTCGACAACTATTTTCTTTGCGTCCGCTTTTCCTAAAAAGGAAAATTCAGAAAGCATCTCGTTGGTTGTTCTAAAATGGACATCCGGTAATTCATGCCTATTTAGAGGATTTGCTCCACCCTGAGATGAAATTAAAATCTTCCTGTAGATTTTATCTTCTTCATTCAAATAATGGACATTTCCTGTAGCGACGACTGGAATATTTAGTTTATCTCCCATACTAACGATATTTTTAATAATATCCTCTAGGTCGTTTTCATTTCTTACAAGCTCCATTTCAATCAATGGGGCATATACAGATTTAGGATGAACTTCAAGATAATCATAAAAGGCAGCTGCTTTCTCTGCTTCAGCTTGTCCTTTTTGCATCATGGCTTCGAATACTTCTCCTTTATCGCAGCCAGAACCGATTAGGATACCCTCACGATGTTTTTCAAGTACCGATCTTGGAATTCTAGGAACCCGATAAAAGTAGTTTAAATGAGAAATAGAAACGAGCTTAAATATGTTTTTCAAACCTATTTCATTTTTTGCAAGCAATGTACAATGGCTTGGTCTTGCCCGCTTGTACGCATCACCTTTACCCATAAAATCATTGAATTGATCGTGATATTCTATGCCCTTTTCCTTAGCATCTTTTAGCATTTTTAAAAATAAAAATCCAGTAGCCTCGGCATCATATATAGCGCGGTGATGCTGTGTCAATTCAATATCGAATTTTTTCGCCAACGTATTTAAACGGTGATTCTTAAATTCAGGATATAGAAATCTAGCAAGCTCTAACGTGTCAATCACAGGATTTTTTGATTTTCCAATTCCTATTTTTTGGAACCCAGTGTTTAAAAAGCCCATATCGAATGTTGCATTATGAGCTACATAGATCGCATCTTCCGACCATTCGTAAAAGTCCCGAAGCATATCTCCTACCTCCGGGGCATCTTTAACCATATCGTCGGTAATACCTGTCAATTCAATCGTTGTAGCAGATAATGGATGATGCGGATTAGCAAAGCTTTCGAACTTATCTACCACTTCACCATCTCTGATTTTGACTGCTGCAAGTTCAATAATTGTATCGTAAATAGCGGATAGACCAGTAGTTTCTACGTCAAACACGATATATTCAGCTGATTCGAGAAGACGGTGATCGCTATTATAGGCAATCGGCACACCATCATCGATTAGATTCGCCTCTAATCCATAAAGGATTTTTATATCATTTTTTTTGCCTGCACTATAAGCTTCGGGAAAAGATTGCACGACAGCATGATCCGTAATCGCAATCGCTTTATGCCCCCATTTCTTTGCCTGTGCAACATAAGTCGATATTGAAGTAACAGCATCCATTTGACTCATAGGGGAATGAAGATGCAATTCTACACGCTTTTCGCCATCTGAAGCTAAATCTTTACGTGTTTTTGGTTTCACTTCGTTAATATCATTAGCAATCATGACTAAGTCGCGAACAAATGTATCGTTTTGTATGCTCCCTCGTGCTTTCACCCACATTCCCTTTTTAACCATATTAAGCATCTCTGCATCTTCTTTATCTCTTGAAAACATTTTGACTAATATAGAATCCGTATAATCAGTCATCTTAAACGTTAATAGTGACCGTCCACTCCTGAGTTCTCTTATTTCAGCGTCAAAAATATATCCTTCTATCGCAATTCTTCTTTCTTCATCAACAATATCTTCAATCTTTTTGATGTCATCATCGTTTTTAATAGTAAGACCAATGATCAGTGGCCCTGAAGATTCACCATTATTTTTCTCTTTTTCTGCATCCGTCCGCTGCATATCAACAACAGCTTTTCTAGCCCTTTCCTCATCTTCTTTTCTGTTCGCCTCAATGATTCTTTGGACTTCCTCGGATTGTTGTTCCTCACTTACTTCTGTATCAAATTGAATTGGAGGAAAGCCGAAACTTTTGTATATATTAAGAATGATTCCACCATATTTTGACTTTAACGTCTCTGCTTCTGTATGATTCCGAGTGCGGATAATCAGTTTGTTCCCATTTATGATAGGAGTTTGTTCGTTTAATAAGGTTAATAGCATAGGAGATATGCCGTCTATTTCCTGAACGCATCCATTCCAATAATCTAGTATAAGTTCTTCTGTAAGAATGCTATCCTTTGTTTCAACAATAAAACTAACAGAAGCAATATGTTGAAAAGATTTTTGAAGATGATTAGAAAATGTAGAAAACACTTTGTGTGGAATGATTTTTTCAAACATGAAGGAAAAATGCCATTGCTTTTTAGAACGATCAATTGTAAGCTTTGTTATTTCTGCATTATGAAAATATTGAACAAATGCATCATCGGTTAAACCAAGTTGCTGCAGAAGCAACTGAAATCTCTCTTTTTTTTCGGCGGGATTCATTGCCACATCTGCACCTCCCATGAAGGAAGGTACCTATATAGGTACCTATATTTTTATTATTTTGCTTTGCTAAACTAGTAAGTTGATTTCCGTTCAATCAACTGAACAGCTTTTCAATAGCTATTTTTACAATGCGAGTTATTTTAATAAATTATTGATTAGTTCCAGCAATTCAGCTTTCGCCACTTCAAAGGATTCACCTGTTTTTCTTACTTTTACTTCAACGATACCTTCGCTGGCGCGTTTTCCAATCGTAACACGGATTGGTAGACCTATTAAATCTGAATCTTTGAACTTCACACCAGGTCTTTCGGAACGATCATCTAGTAAAACATCATATCGATTTGTTTTACATAATTCATAGAGTTCTTCAGCAAGAGATACCTGGTCTTGGTCTTTCATATTTACAGGGATTACATGGACATGGTAAGGTGCAATGTTTGTTGGCCAGACAAGTCCATTTTCATCATTATATTGTTCCGCAATCGCAGACAATGTTCGTGAAACACCTATTCCATAACAGCCCATAATATAGGGTTGGGCTCGTCCGTTCTCATCTAAATAATTTGCATCCATCACTTCGCTATATCGGATCCCTAGTTTGAAAATATGACCGACCTCAATTCCACGAGCAAACTGGATCGTTCCCTTTCCGTCTGGTGAAGGATCACCTTCCATGATAAATCTAAAGTCGGCATAATTTTCAACCTCAAAATCTCTGCCTGGATTTACATTTACGAAATGGAAGCCGTCTTCATTAGCGCCGCAAACAGCATTGACTAATGCCTTTACTGCGTAATCCGCATACACCTTTATTTTACCTTCTAAGCCGATAGGACCTAGGGAACCAGTTGGACATCCTACTATTTCTTCCGTTTCCTTTTGATCACAAAGTTCAACTGTTTTAGCATTTAATACATTTTTCACCTTAATGTCATTGACGTCGTGATCACCACGAACAAGTATCATTACAGGTTCATCGTCTATTTTAAAAACTAATGACTTTATGCAATTTTGTGGGTCAACATTTAAAAATGACGACAATTCAGCAATCGTTTTTTGATTAGGAGTAGCGATCTTTTCTAACTCTTTTTCTGCATCTGTTGATTTCACATACTCAATGACACACTCGGCCATTTCAATATTAGCTGCATAGTCGGATGAATCTGAATAAGCAATTGTATCTTCGCCAATTTCCGAAAGAACCATAAATTCTTGCGTGTCTTTTCCGCCAATTGCTCCCGAGTCTGCTAGTACTGCTCTAAAATCTAGACCACATCGTGTAAAAATATTCATGTAAGCTTTATACATTTTATTGTACACTTCGTCTAAGCTTTCGGCAGACGTATGGAATGAATATGCGTCCTTCATAACAAACTCACGACCGCGCAATAAGCCGAATCTCGGTCTTTTCTCATCTCTAAACTTCGTTTGAATTTGGTATAGGGTCAGTGGAAGTCGCTTGTATGATTGAACATCATCATTTACAAGACTTGTAATAACTTCTTCATGAGTTGCCCCTAATGCAAAATCTCTTCCATGTCGATCATGCATACGCATTAATTCTTCGCCATAAGTATACCAACGTCCGGATTCCTGCCAAAGTTCAGCAGGTTGCAATGCAGGCATTAGCAATTCAGCCGCACCTGCATTGTCCATTTCTTCGCGTATAATTCCTTCAATCTTATCCAACGTTCTTTTCGCAAGTGGCATATAGGTGTATACTCCACTTGCCGTTTGCCTAATGAAACCCGCTCTAAGAAGGAGTTGATGACTTTTTATATCTGCATCAGCAGGTACCTCGCGAAGAGTAGGGATTAATGTCTTACTTTGTCTCAAACTCAGCACCTCATCTTATAACACAATGTTTAATTAATAAAAAATCGTTGAATATCATTCCATGTAACGACTATCATTAATACCATCAATAGTGCAAATCCAATAAAATGAACCATCCCTTCTTTATGACGGTCAATAGGCTTCCCTCTTACAGCTTCTACACCAAAAAATAAAAGTCGCCCGCCGTCTAACGCAGGAATCGGCAATAAATTCATTATTCCTAAATTTATGCTTAATAGTCCAGTCCATTTCATTAAATAAAGAATACCTAATTTCGTAACTTCTTCTGTGGACTTGTATATCCCTACTGGTCCTGAAAGCATATCAATGGAAAACTTGCCGATGACTAACTGTCCTAGCAATTCGAAAATTTTTATTGTCCAATGATAAGTCTCTATAAAGCCGCTAACGGCAACTTTAGAAAAAGATTTATCCAAGTATGATTGGACTCCGATTAAGCCTATTTCCCTTTCATCTTCAACAAATCGTTTCGGAGTTACAGGGATGTCCATCGTTTTTCCATTACGGTCTACTGTAAAAACAAGCTCCTCATCTGGATGCGCTCGGACAATTGTTGTCATATCTGTAAAAGTATTCACTTCAGCTCCGTCGATACTTAATACAACGTCACCTTGTTTTAATCCTGCTTCTTGTGCTGCTCCATCTGAACGAACATCACCAAGCTTAGCCTTTTCCAAAGGGACTCCTTGGATAATACCAATCATCGTAAAAGCGACAATTGCCAATATAAAATTGAACAAAGGTCCAGCAAAAATGGTCATAGCTCTGGCACTCAATTTTTTTGAAGCAAATTGACGATCCCATGGAGCAATCTGTGTTTCAACTTGATCTTCAACAACAACCGCTTCTCGAGAAACGGCAAATGTTTGAAGGTTATCTTCATCCCCTTCTTCATATCCTCTAATGAAAAGACGATGTTCTAAATCGGCCTTTTCAACTTCAACCATTTTGACATTGGGATAACGATTTTTACCAGTTAATATAATTTTATGGACCTTCTCATTATGATCAAATTGGATAGCAATCCGATGTCCAGGTTTTATTTCCGGAATATCCGGATCTTCCCCTGCCATTCTAACAAACCCGCCTATAGGCAAAAGACGGATTGTATAAACCGTTTCACCTTTTTTGTATGAAAAGATTTTCGGACCAAACCCAATCGCAAACTCTCTTACAAGTATTCCTGCACGCTTAGCAAAAATAAAATGTCCTAGCTCATGAAAAAATACGAGAGCTCCAAAAATAATGATAAAGGAAATAACGGTATTCAATAATACAACCTCCTTTAAGTACGTGTTCAAAAAGTTGGCAAAATAGAAACAAGCCAACGAAGAAATTTTCAGCTTATCATTTGGTGACTTTTTGAACATCCTCTTTAAGAAAAATGCTCTTCGTTAAACAAGTGAGTTAACATAACCCCGTGTTTCTGAATCAACCTCTTCAATTGTGTCAAGGTCGGGGTTATTAATAATAGTATGGCGTGCAATTGCGTTTTCAATCAAGTCTTCAATAGCTAGAAACGATATTTTTCCTGAAAGAAATGCGTGTACAGCTACTTCATTTGCCGCATTTAAGACGGTAGGCAATGTCCCCCCTGCTTTTCCAGCTTCATATGCAAATTCTAAACACCTAAACCTCTCAAAGTCCATTTCTTCAAAATGAAGCTGTCCAATTTTAGCCAAATCAAGACGTGTGTCTGTCTGAAAATGGCATCTTTCTGGAAAGGTGAGGGCATATTGAATAGGAACTCTCATATCGGGTGTTCCTAATTGTGCAATGATACTGCTGTCATCATATTCAACCATAGAATGGATAATGCTTTCACGATGTAAAAGAACATCAATATTTTCATACGGCTTGTCAAAAAGCCAGTGAGCTTCTATAACTTCTAACCCTTTGTTCATCATTGTAGCAGAGTCTATCGTTATTTTGGAGCCCATCGACCAATTTGGATGATTTAGCGCTTGTTCTAATGTAACATTTTTTAGTTCCTCGCGTTTATAGTCTCGAAAACTTCCGCCCGACGCGGTTATAATAAGGCGTTTAACACTCGACCACCTTTCCCCTTGCAAACATTGATAAATAGCAGAATGTTCGCTATCAACAGGTATAATGGGAACCTGATTTTCCTTAGCAAGACTCATAACTAGATGTCCTGCTGTCACTAACGTTTCTTTATTAGCAAGAGCGATTGTCTTTTTTTCTTTGATCGCTTGCAGCGTTGGATTGAGTCCCACACTTCCGATTACTGCATTTAAAAGTACATCTGACTTATGATAAACAGCTGCATCCATTAATCCAGATGAACCATACCCAAAAGTAATCTCTTCTGGATACTCCGTTTTTAATTTATCAAAGTCATCCTTATATTGTATGGAAACAAATTCCGGTTTAAACTCAGCAATTATTTTCCTTACAAGTTCGATATTTCCCCCTGCAGAAATAGCTACTAGCTTAAACTTATCTGGATTATTTCGTATAACATCAAGAGTTTGTATACCAATCGACCCTGTTGCTCCAAGCAAACTTATGTATTTCATTGTTTCGCTCCCCGAGAAATATTGTCTGTATTAAAATATCATGAAATGGAGTAAGGGCAATACAAATAACCAACTATCACAGCGGTCAAGAATGCCTCCATGACCTGGAAATAAATTTCCGGAGTCCTTCACCCCATAATGCCGTTTTAATGCAGATTCAGCCAGATCACCCATTTGTCCAAAAATGGAAATGATAATCGTAACGATTATTAATTGGAAAAATGGAATTTGAATACTGGAAAAGAGAATGAATAATATGGCGACAACTAGTCCAGATATTATCCCTCCGAAAAATCCTTCAACCGTTTTATTAGGACTGATCTCCGGCCATAATTTACGCTTGCCAAATCGCCTTCCCACAAAATAAGCTCCTGAATCTGTTACCCATACAACAAATAGCGCATAAAAAAGATAAACGAGACCTTCTTCTCGAATTTGAACAAAATAAAAGAACCCGATTCCTATATATAAAACAGATAAAAGAATAAATCCTACATCATCAAACGTAAAATGATTTTTAACCATTACGGTATACGATAAAAATAGTAAGACAGCCGCAAATGCCAGTTCGATTTTTGACAGTCCTGTTATATTAATCGCTTCAAAATATTGATTAGGCAATAAAAAAACCCAAAGCAAAAGAACAGCTATTAAACCGTGAAACGAAAAAATCGAATGCTTTCGCATTTGAAAAAGTTCATATAATCCGATAGATGCCATTATATATGCTAGAAATAAGAAAGGAATTCCACCTAGAATAGCAATCGGCAGAAATATAGCAATTAAAATCGTTGCTGTAATGATTCGTTGTTTCATTTTTTGGACTCCTCGCTATGTATTCCTCCAAATCGTCTTGAGCGACGCTGGTATGCTTCCACCGCCTCGAGTAAATGAGCTTCTGTAAAATCGGGCCAGAGAACGTCTGTAAACCACAATTCCGAATAGGCGATTTGCCAGAGCATAAAGTTGCTAATACGAAGCTCACCGCTAGTTCGGATTAGTAAGTCTGGATCAGACAGAAAGTGCGTCATTAAATAGTTTGAAAAAGCTTCATCATTAATATCACTTATATCCAATTTGCCATTTTTCACATCATTGGAAATTTCTTTGACTGCTTCCAGAATTTCTGCTCTGCCTCCATAATTCAATGCGAAATTTAATTTAAGTCCTGTATTAGCAGAAGTTTCTACTATCGCTTTTTCAACTGCCCGCCGTGTATGTGCAGGAATTCTACTATTATTTCCAATCATACAAACCTTAACATTTTCTTCAATCAATTCAGGCAGAAAGTTCCCAAGAAATTCTTCAGGCAACCCCATTAAATAATCTACTTCCTGTTTCGGACGTTTCCAATTTTCAGTAGAAAATGCATAAAGCGTCAAAGTATCAATATTAAGCCGATTGGCCAACATAGTAATTTTCCGTACGATTCTCATACCTTCATGATGTCCTGCTATACGGGGAAGAGCTCGCTTTTTTGCCCACCTGCCATTGCCATCCATTATGATCGCAATATGTTTTGGAATCGGCAGCTTTAACACCTGTTCTATTCTTTCATCTATAGAAAGGTTTTTTCGCGAACTTTTCCAGAAATTAATTTTATTTAACATGAAAAGATCCTCCATCAGAGTCGCTTCCTTATATTCGAAAGACCATAATTCCTATTATAAAGAAAATATTACTTTTTGGATAGAGAATGATACAGAAAGTATAAATATTATACATTTATTTACAAAAAGATTTTATGATAAGTATCTAGTGATAAGGATTTTATAAGCCTCTCGAAGATAAAAAAAGAAAAAACTCCCTTCATTATAAAGGGAGAGAGTTCTCTTCAATGAAATCTAATATTATACTGCTAATATTTCTTGCTCTTTTTCTTTTGTAATTTCATCAATTTTCTTAATATGGTCATCTGTCAATTTTTGAATATCGTCAGAATATCCACGTAAGTCATCTTCAGTGATCTCACCATTTTTTTCTAATTTCTTTAATTCTTCGTTGCCATCACGTCTAATATTGCGAATCGCAATTTTTGCATCTTCGCCTTCCTTTTTAACGACTTTTACTAATTCTTTTCTACGCTCTTCTGTAAGTTGAGGAATGGTTAGTCTGATTAATGAGCCATCATTTGAAGGTGTAAGGCCAAGATCGGATTTTAATATCGCTTTTTCGATATCTCCGAGAACGGATTTGTCATAAGGTTGGATTACAAGCAATCTAGCCTCTGGTACGGAAATGGAAGCCATTTGATTAACAGGTGTCGGTGCTCCATAATAATCGATTGTCAATTTGTCAAGCAAGGATGCACTAGCTCTACCAGCTCGTATGCTTGCTAGTTCGCGAGAATACACTTGAATTGCTTTCTCCATTTTGTTTTTCGTTTCAGAAATTACTTGCTTTGCCATTATTCCTTCCCCCTCACTAATGTTCCAATTTGTTCACCCATCACTGCCCGTTTAACGTTTCCTTTTTCTGTGAATGAAAAGACGATTAGTGGTATATCATTGTCCATACATAATGAAGAAGCAGTTGAATCCATTACCCCTAACCCTTCTTTTAAAACATCCAAATATGAAAGCTGATCATATTTTACCGCATCTTTATTGATTTTTGGATCATCATTATAGACGCCATCTACATTGTTTTTCGCCATAAGTATAACCTCAGCTTCTATTTCAGCTGCTCTTAATGCTGCTGTAGTATCTGTTGAGAAATACGGATTACCTGTACCTGCAGCAAATATGACGACGCGATTTTTTTCTAAATGGCGAATCGCTCTCCTACGAATATATGGTTCTGCAACTTGGCGCATATCAATGGATGTTTGAACGCGGGTTTCAATTCCAAGCTGTTCCAAGCTATCTTGTAATGCTAATGAGTTCATGACAGTTGCAAGCATACCCATATAGTCCGCTGTGGCCCTGTCCATTCCCATTTCACTGCCTACTTTTCCGCGCCAAATATTTCCTCCACCAACGACTACAGCTACTTCGACACCTAATTCAGCTACTTCTTTAACTTGTTCAGCTATTGATTTGATGACTGTAGGATTAATACCGAAGCCTTCGTTACCAGCCAACGCTTCACCACTAAGTTTAAGTACAACTCGTTTATATTTAGGATTGCTCATAAGAACCTCCATTGTAGTTATGTATCTATCTTTTTTGAAGTTTTCTTCTCAATGCTTGACAAAATATCTGTGAAAAAAGGGAACACAAAATGTTCCCTCCATTATTACTTCTTAATTTGACTCATAACTTCTTCTGCAAAATTCTCTTGGCGCTTTTCAAGTCCTTCCCCAACTTCAAAACGTACAAAATCTACAACTTTAGCACCGTTGGCTTCTACAAATTGACGAACTTTTTGGTCCGGATTTTTTACGAATGTTTGATCAAGCAAACAAATATCTTCGAAGAATTTACGTAGACGGCCTTCTACCATTTTCGCAACAATATTTTCTGGTTTTCCTTCATTTAATGCTTGTTGCGTTAGTACTTGACGCTCACGCTCAGTTTCTTCTTCTGATACTTCATCTCTTGAAATATATTTTGGATTGATAGCTGCAATATGCATTGCTACATCTTTGGCAACAGCATCATCAGTTGTTCCTTCTAATACCGTTAGAACTGCAATACGTCCACCCATATGCAAGTATTCACCGAATGCACCATTGTCCGCTTTTGTTTTTACTTCAAAACGGCGTAAAGTGATTTTTTCACCAATTTTTGCGATAGCCGCATTCACATATTCTCCAACCGTTTGTCCGTTGCCCATATTTTGCTCTAAAGCTTCTTCAACAGATGAAGGCTTATTTGCAAGTAGGTGTTCAGCCAATTCTTTTACTAAGTTTTGGAAGTTTTCGTTTTTTGCAACGAAGTCAGTTTCCGCATTTACCTCAAGGATAACAGCGTCGTTGCCTTTGCTCATAATATAAGTAGTTCCTTCCGCAGCAATACGATCTGCTTTTTTCGCTGCAGAAGCAATTCCTTTTTCACGCAAGAAATCAATAGCTTGTTCCATATTTCCATTTGTTTCTGTCAATGCTTTTTTACAATCCATCATACCTGCGCCTGTTTTTTCACGCAATTCTTTAACCATTTGTGCAGTAATTGCCATTTGTCTTGTCCTCCTAAATGATAGTTTGAAAAAAGGTGATAAGTGTCTAACACTCTTATCACCTTTTATCGCAATGATACAGCTCTGTCAAATTCCAGAGCCGTACTCTCTTAATATGTTAGACGTTTGCAGTTTCAGCTGCTTCTTCTGCTTCTTCATCCTGTTTTGATTTGATTAATGCATCAGCCATTTTAGCAGTCAATAGTTTAACCGCACGAATTGCATCATCATTAGCAGGAATGACATAGTCGATTTCATCAGGATCACAGTTTGTATCAACGATTCCGACGATAGGAATATTCAATTTGCGTGCTTCTGCAACTGCAATTCTTTCTTTGCGAGGATCAATAATGAACATTGCATCCGGAAGAGTTTTCATGTCTTTAATGCCGCCCAAGAATTTAACAAGACGGTCATATTCTTTCTTAAGCATCCCTACTTCTTTCTTAGGCAACACTTCGAAAGTTCCATCCTCTTCCATTTTTTCGATTGCTTTTAGGCGATCAATTCTTTTTTGAATAGTTTCAAAGTTAGTTAAAGTTCCACCAAGCCAGCGATGGTTAACATAGAAATGTCCTGCACGCTCTGCTTCGTCTTTAACAGATTCTTGAGCTTGTTTTTTCGTTCCAACGAAAAGTACTTTTCCATTGTTGTCGGCAAGCTCTCTCATAAAATTATAAGCTTCTTCAACCTTTTTTACAGTCTTTTGAAGGTCGATGATATAGATACCGTTACGCTCCGTAAAAATGTATTTTTTCATTTTTGGATTCCAACGGCGAGTTTGGTGACCAAAATGTACACCTGCTTCAAGCAATTGCTTCATTGAAATGACTGACATATTGTTTTTTCCTCCTTGGTTTTTTGCCTCCGCCCCGATCATTTTTTGTGCATTCTGTCAAATAAAACAGCACCATGCAACAAAATCACGGAACGTGTGTATTAACACCATCAATCAATATAGCATAAAAAAAGTATGCTATCAAGTATTAACTTTGATTT
>NZ_JAIAZY010000069.1 GCF_019459225.1 Bacillus sp. IITD106 | reverse complement strand
AGATGTTTTATTGAAGTTGGGCTTGCCTTTAACAAACGATTTTTTTATTTTACGAAGTGTTGTCCATTGCCTCTTGGTTGTTTTGATTTTCCTTTTTACAGATTGCATCTGTTCCTCTTTATTCGCAATGTACATTTTATTCAGTTCATTCAATGACTTTATATGGGCATTGGCTTCTTGTACAGCTGAATTTGCATAATAATCGTTGAGTCCAAATCGGTTCTTTACGGTTTGGTGGAGGGATTCCGAACGTCTCGATGTACCCGAACGTTTTTCAAGAATCTGGGTTTGAAAGGCGAAGTGTTTGGAGCGATTGAACAAAAGAAGTGCATGAGAAATAGACTCTACCTCAACGTTTGATAGTGTTTGTTTATATACTCTATTTGAAAAGTACGTTTTCTTCATTACACTCACCACGCAAACATATGTTCTAGTAACATTATAGCAAGGATACCATGGTTTGACAATACCTACCAATCAACCTTTTCAACAAAAACAGGCGATTCATCTCCCACCTAAACCTTATAGGTTTTGAGGAAGGAGTCTTCTCGCTAAATTAAAATAAACAAAATCCATCATGGTGTTTTGTTGTAAGTACTGCATATTTTTGCCCAGCTGACTTTGCTGCCCTTGCCCATTCTTTTGGATTATAGTGTGATGGGTTGAACTCCTCAAAATATTTCTCGTAATCCTCATTGCTAATCCTTTCAACACTCCTAACCCACTCACCTCTTGCCGGAATGGCGTACAAACCCCAGTGTATAAACATTCCAAAACGATCATCTAGAAACCATTTTGTGCGCTCTTTTCTATTCATCCATTAGTTACCTCTTTCTACTTATTTCTCACAACTTGAAAGCGATTACTTTAAAGTTAGCACCTTCCAAAATAGCTGTCAATTTGACTATTTTTATAAAAACACCTAAATACTTTAGCATTTTTATATTTTGTAAAACCTCTTTGCATTTTCTCCTAAAAATAAATCTCTATCTTTAACTGACATTTCTTTTACCAGATTTTCATTTACTACTTGTATAACCTCCTCATAAGAAGCGGCAAGAAGACAAACGGGCAAATCACTTCCAAACATGATTCGGTTAGTGCCGAAACAATGAAGGACATGTTGAATATAAGGTTTAAAATCATTTATCTCCCAAGAATCATGATTTGCTTCCGTGACAAGCCCGGAAATCTTGCACATCACTGATTTAAATTTAGAAACCTTTTCTATCTCTGCTGCCCATGAATCCCATTCGCGATCCTTTATATTAGGCTTTGCACAATGATCAATAACAGCTCTTAACGTTGGAAATTCATCTAAAAGTTCTAAAATAACTGGAAGATGTTTTGGATAGATTAATAGATCGATTGGGAAGTCGTTTTCTATTAATATGTTAATATTTTTTTTTACGTCAGGTCTTACTATCCACCGATCGTCTTCTATACTTTGAAGCATCGGTCTAATCCCAACAAATTTAGGATGTTTTTTCAGCCGATTAAAGTCCTCATGAAATTGTTCAGAAACAAAGTCAATCCAGCCAACAACCCCTCCTATAGAATCATGTTGTTCTGCCAATTCCAATAAAAATTCGTTTTCCCTTAAATCAGGAGATGCTTGGACGAGTATTGTTTTTTCGATATGATGTTGCTTTAAATGCACCGCTAAGTTCTCGGGAAGGAAATTACGATAAATCTTGGATAAATCAGAACTTGGCCAATCAGAATGTTGATTTTCAAGCTGCCAATAATGTTGATGTGCATCGATTTTCATTTTATCCATCCTTTATTAAAAATTCAGTCAATTGAAGTTATATGTATTTCATTCAATAATTGCTTTATTATTTGTGACTGAACAAATCCAGTCTTTTCTTCCATTGCATTTGCCATTCCGCAAGCACATGCCATCCTTAAGCCTTCTTCAAGACCAAAATCATTATAAATTGAATATGTCATTCCTGCTATCATGCTATCCCCTGATCCTACTGGATTAACTACTGGAATAGAAGGAATATTCGCTTTCAAAATACCATCTTTTCTAACTAGCATTGCACCATTTTCACCTAATGATAGAAGACACAATAGGAAATATCGATTGCTGGGTTTAAAGTAACTGTAACGATCATAGTCCCAACCTACTTTTTTATGTGATTTGCATTTATGCTAGCAATAAACGAGTAGGAAACAAAATATTCCTACTCCAGTAATTTTCGTATTTAGCTAACTAGAAATCTATTATCTTTCTATTGTTTCTTATATACTTCATTTCCTTTTACGAAAGTTGATAAAATTGTTAAATCGTCATTAACTATTAAAAAATCCGCATCCTTGCCAATATCTATAGATCCTTTATAGTGATCAATTTTGGCTTGCCTGGCCGGTACCATTGTATAGGAAGGTAGAACATCTAATAAGGAATATCCTGTAAAGGAAATAACGTTTTTCAATGACTGAATCATTGTCAACGTACTTCCTGCTAGAGTAGAACCATCAGATAAGTACACCTGGCCATTAGTCAAAAATACTCGATCATATTCTCCGTCTGGTAGACCGGCACAAAATACAGCATCCGTAATAGCGCACGTATTCCAGACCCCTTTTATCTTGAATAATAACTTGATCATTTCAGGGTGAACATGGATGCCATCTGCGATAATTTCAGTTGTAAGTTCATTTAAAGCTAGCCCTGCACCAGCTACTCCTGGTTCTCGATGATGTAAAGGACTCATTCCATTAAAATGATGCGTTGTATGTGTTGCACCATGCTTAATCGCATCTAGAACCTCTTGAAAATTCGCATCAGAGTGTCCAATCGAGACGGTTACACCTTTATCGCTGAAATACTTTACTGCTTCAAGACCATTTTCAACTTCAGGAGCCAGCGTAACTAACTTTATTAGATGATTGGATGCTTTAAGATATTCCTCCATTTCATTGATGGAAGACAAACGAATATCTGACTTTTCTTGAGCCCCGCTCCTTTTTTCATTGATAAAAGGTCCTTCCAAATGTACGCCCACTAAATCAGCACCAGGCATCCCCTTATCAAAAGACTCGACAGCACTATTTAGAGCCTTTATTATTTTCTCTTTTGATGCAGTAGAAGTTGTCGCTAAAAAAGAGGTAGTACCATGTTTGGCATGAAAAGAACTAATTTCCGCTAAAGATTCGTAACTGCCATCCATGAAGCTATAACCATTTCCTCCATGAATGTGAACATCGATAAGCCCAGGAATAATTGACATGCCCTTTATATCAACGATTTTTTCCTTATTACTGAACTCTCTTTCTCCTTCTCCAAGTTCTTTAATTTTTCCATGTTCATCTACTAACATCCAACCATCTTCAATTATTTTTTCAGGGAGATAAATATTGGCGTTTTTAAATATTTTATTTTCCATATAAGTGCCCTTTCATAACATTATTTAATAAACCAAATCAATCGCACCTTTCCCAGTTAAAACAGAAACGATATTTTGTGCTGCACGCATCATCATGGCGTCTCTCGTTTTCTTTGTTGCCGAACCTATATGAGGAACGGTTACGACATTTGGCATTTTTAATAATGGGTTATCCTTTTCTACAGGCTCTTTCTGAAAAACGTCAAGTCCAGCACCGTATATTTCTTTATTTTCCAAAGCACGAATCATTGCAGCTTCATCAACCGTTTTTCCACGGGAAACGTTAATGAAAAAGGCAGATTTTTTCATGAGTGCAAATTCTCTTTCACCGATAAGTTTTTCAGTCTCAGGAGTAAGCGGGGTTAGCAATACAATAAAATCAGATCTTTCTAATAAAGAATCTAAATCACAATACTCTGCTTCATACTTTTCTTCAGCTTCAGGCTTTCTGTTTCGATTATAATAAAGGACATCCATGTTGAATCCGAATTTCGCCCTTCTCGCGACTGCTTCTCCAATTCTGCCCATTCCAATGATTCCAATTGTTGAGCTATGTACATCCATTCCAAACAAAAGTTGATCATCTTTGGTTGGATTCCAGTTTCCATCTTTTACGAATCGATCTAATTCAGCAATTCTTCGTGCAGAAGCTAAAATAAGAGCGAACGTCAAATCGGCCACTGTCTCATCAAGAACAAAAGGTGTGTTTGTACCTATCACATTATATTTTTTCATCGCTTCTATATTAAAATTATTAAATCCTACCGATACATTGCTAACGACCTTTAAATTTGGTGCATTTTCTAAAAGATCAGCGTCGATTCTAATTCCCGACGTTAAAAGTCCATTTACATCTTTTATTTCTTGTAACAGAATTTCTCGTGAAATGCGTTCTTCTCTAGTCCACTTTCGCACTTCACAGTATTCAGAAAGATATTTTTCCACGTCTATAGGAATTGGTAAAGTTGCAAAAATCTTAGGTTTCAATATATTTTCCTCCCATACTGAAGACAATTATATCTTCATTTTACCATATTGACTGACAATACTGACAACATTCCTTTCCATTCATATTTTTATTAATTTGGTTAAAAATAAGTTTGATTGGAGGGATATTTTTGAAAAAGGACAGAGAGCAAGTAACGAACCATCCAAAGGTTGCACCAGGAATTGATACTGAAGATTCATATGGAGAAGAGGCAACGCAATCCGATATTGATAAAGGAGATTATACGACCGTTACTAGACTGATTTATGATGAATATGATCCGAGTGAAAAATGATTGATGAAGATAAATCTCTTTAGATTATCTTCTTTTTTTATTAATATGAATGATGAATACTGAATGGAAAGGAACTATGATTATGAAATTCACTGGATTTACCAAACACGATTTTGACACGTTTCATATAGAAGGACTTGAGGATAGAATGGAAGCAATCCAACAAAGGATACAACCTAAATTTAAGACATTGGGTAATATCCTAACTGATGATTTATCAGCAATGGTTGGATCTGAGATGTTTTTACATATTGCGAAACACGCCAGACGTACTGTCAATCCACCAATGGATACTTGGCTTGCGATTGCAGGGAACAAACGGGGATATAAACAACATCCGCATTTTCAAGTCGGTCTTTTCGATGACCATGTCTTTATATGGCTGGCTTTTATTTATGAATTACCGAATAAAACGACGATCGCAAAAAACTTACTTAAAAACATAAAATCAATTAAAAACTCGATTCCTTCTGATTTCGTTGTTTCTTTAGATCATATGAAAAAAGAATCCACTTCTATGGCAGATATCAATTTAAAAGAAGCCCTCATTCGCTTTCGGGATGTGAAAAAAGCAGAGTTTTTAATAGGCAAACATATAGATGCAAATGATTCTATCCTTCAAGACGGGGATCGCTTTATTGATTTTGTAAAAGAGACGTTCGAGACACTCGTTCCTATTTATCGTCTTGCATTTAGTTAATATTGCTTCGTGCTAATAGAATTTTTCGGTAGTATGACTTATTGGTATAGGGCATAGTGACCTTGATGGCTGGTTTTTCTTGTTGGAGGGAACGATGGAATGTTCATCGTGACCTTGTTTGACGCTTCTTCGTCATGGAGGGCACGATGGGACGTTCAGCGTGACCTTGTTAGCTCCTTCTTCGCCATAGAGGACACGATGAAAGGGCCATCGTGACCTTGTTTGCCGCTTCTTCGTCATGGAGGGCACGATGGAATGTTCATCGTGACCTTGTTAGCTACTTCTTCGCCATGGAGGGCACGATGAAAGGGCCATCGTAACCTTGTTTGCCGCTTTTTCGTGATGGAGGGCACGATGAAACGCTACGAGTAACCCTAGTCTAGGAGCTTTTTCAAAGAATGGCATCTGGACGGATTCAATGTGACCATTCCAGTTGCAACTCATCTCACTAAACTGTAATTTTCCAAAGCCCATCTCATTCAATTCAATTAGTTTCTTCAGGACCAAATTTCGTCCAACCTACATCCTTTTTCACTGAAAGCCATGGCCGGTTTTCTTCCCAATGAACTCCTACAGAAATACCGAATGTTTCTGTCAACAATTCATCCGTAACTACTTCATGCTTTGGCCCTGCGGCAACTATTTTTCCATCACGTAAGAGCATCACATGGCTGATTTCTTCAACAAGTTCCTCTATATGATGAGTTACATAAATTAAATGGCAATTGTATGTGGCAATTTCCTTCGTTAAAAGTAAAACATCTTCCCTTGAAAGAATATCGAGCCCCGAACACGGTTCATCCAAAATAAGAATTTTTGGGTCGCTCATTAAAGACCTCGCGATGAGTACTCTTCTCTTTTCTCCTTGGGATAATAGATGATATCGTTTTCCTTTTAAATAATCTAAGCGAAAGCTTTTTAATAAGGTATCCGCTTTTTCCCAATCGGACTCATTCACTTCTTCATACAATCCTATGGATGCAAATTTTCCACTCACGACAATTTCTTCTACCGTTTCATAATCTAGGACCTCGGAAAATCGTTCCAGCGCACTACTGACAAAACCAATCTCTTTTCGTAAATCGGGAATATAAGATTTTCCAAAATGATAATTAAGTACTTTAACATCTCCAGTAGTTGGGAAATGATATCCTGTCACAATATTGAGCAAGGAAGTTTTCCCGGAACCATTCAAGCCTAATATTGCCCAATGTTCATCCTTTTTTATTTCCCAATCTATCCCACTTAAAATTTCCTGCTTATTTCTTCTAAATGAAACGTTCTTCATAGAGACAACTTTTTCCACCATGATAACCCTCACTTTTTCTTTTCTCCTATTAAAATATTTCATTTTTTAAAATATTTAAGCCTTTAAATGTTAAAATTATAGCATAAAAATCTATTTAGGGAGATGGGAATATGGCTAGGCGTATAAAAGTCGAGGGAAATCATTTCGTAGATGGATATGGGCGGCACGTGTTGCTCCATGGTGTCAATATGGTCTGCAAGGAAAAGGAGTGCAATTATATCGGTCCTTGGACAGCAAAAGATTTTCAAAAAATAAAATCTTGGGGCATGAATGTCATTAGATTCGGGGTCATATGGGACGGGATTGAACCTGAACCCGGTATTTACGATGACGACTATATTGAAGGATTACGACAGTTGATTCAGCTTGCTAATCAATATGATTTTCTTGTGTTTTTAGACATGCACCAAGATTTATTCAGCTCGGAATTTGGTGATGGTGCTCCTGCCTGGGCAACGTTAACGGACGGTGAAAAATACGAACCCGGTCAAGTATGGAGCGATGCATATTTATTTAATCCGGCAGTCCAAAAGGCATTTGATCATTTTTGGAATAACACCCCTGGCCCTGTTGGCATTGGAATTCAGGACCATTTTATAAATGCTTGGCGATACCTCGTCCAAAGACTTCATCAAGAACCAAATATCATTGGGTATGATTTAATGAATGAACCATTTATTGGAAGCCCTGTTCAAAAAGTTAATGAGCTTATGTTTTCTACATACGCCGAAATTTACAGTGAACGATATGGTGAAGTTGATATCGAACAATTATTTTTAGCATGGAGTGACCCAAATAACAAAGAAGAATATATGAGTTTACTTGAAGATACGCAAGCCTTTAAAAGAGTTATTGACTCATCAGCTCATGTTTTACAATCATTTGAGAAAAATCAACTCTCACAACTTTATCAAAAAATTGCCCATGCGATACGTTCTATTGATAAAGATGGGATATTGTTTTTGGAAACTAATTATTTTTCAAATTTAGGGGCATCAAGTATGATTCTTCCTGTAGAAAATGATGAATCACAAGCATACGCCCCTCACGCTTATGATTTAGTGGTAGATACAGACTTAGCCCATACAGCAAACGACCGCAGATTGGAGTTTATTTTCGAAAGGCATGAAAGCACAAGGAAAAGACTTAAAATGCCAATGCTAATCGGAGAATGGGGCGCCTTTTATGAAACAGACAATACCGCACATGTTTCTCTTCAAAATCAGAGATTGTTAGAAAAATATCTTTGCAGCGATACGTACTGGGACTATACACCGAACATGGAAAACAGCCTATCTTTTTTAGGTGTTAAGCGCGGATATCCTTTGGCTGTAGCAGGACGATTATTGCAATATCGTTATGAACATGGCGTAAAAACATTTCAAATGAAGTGGGATGAGACGGTCAATCTTGAAAAACCGAGCATCATATATCTCCCGGATATTCGTAAAATGAATATTTCCTTAAGTCCAAAAGGTAGTATTTATGACGTAAAATCAATAGGAAATTCTCATGCTGTTTTTCTGGAAATCCCTCCAACTACTAATGGAATTCGGAGCATAACCATTACTCCTATTCGATAAAAGGATGGCCGGATTTCAAGAAAGAAATCCGGCCATTTTTAAGCTGATAATGTCATTGGTTTTTGGCGATTTTTTAATGCCAAACCACCCATCAATAATATTCCTACACCTACAAGGACGCTTGGAATAATGAAAATTCGTGGACTGTATCCTTCTACTAAAAACGGCAATGCATAGCCTGCGAGGGATGCCATTTGGAATAAAAATACATAGAGACTTGAGCCGAAACCAATTTTCGTATGAAACATTCTTTGAACGTACCCCATGACAACGCCATACAACACTGATACGTAAAACGAATAAAGTGGCTGGACAAGGAAAAAGACGAAAAGTGGCGGACTTGTGCTATAAATCGTAAACGTAACAAGCGCACAAAAACTACTTAATAAAATGACTCTTTTACTGCCGAATTTCATCGCCCAATAACCTGCGAATGTCATGAAGAGTAATTCAAAAACCGCCTGAACACTCCATAGGTAGGACATGATTTGCGGTTTTTCAAATAAATCAACGACAACGAGCTGTAAATATAGGCCTCTTAATGAATCCGCGCATCCAAGCAATAACAGTGCAAAAAGCATGATGAATGAAAATGCTTCACCTTTTGAGACGTTTGATTCGACGTCGACTGGATCATACTCCTTGTAAAGTAAAAGGAGAACGAAAAGTAAAAAATATCCGGCTAAGTTTCCTAGGAGAATACCTTTGAAACTAGCGATTAAAAATAAATTTGCACCTAAAAGTAGACCAACGAAAAAACCAACACTCATCATGGCACGCAGCCAAATTTGAGCAATCTCAAAAATATTCGGTGCAAGCTTCATGAAATGATTGCGAGCCATTGCAAAAAACTGCCCCATGATCAAGCCTGAAGGAGCGACTGCAATAATCATGCCAATCAGAGCTTCTATATATGTATCCGCTCTCATATAAAGGATAAGTCCAAACATACATAGCACTAAAGCGAATAGCGGCAACGGCTTTTTGCGTTTCATCTTATCACTAATAAGACCAACCATGATGGTAATCCCCATATTCATTAAAACAGACACCGAGAAAATGGAAGCGATTTGGACTTTTGTCAAACCAATTCCTTCACGCATATAAACCGCATTCATCGGGGCTAAAATTCCAGTCCCTATCCCATACAAAAACAACCCTACAAGTAAATACCAAGCCCCTTTAATTCTTAAAAAATCTTTAAAGTCCTTGAAAACATTCATGATTTTTTCTCCCATTTCCCCTCTAGATTTATAAAAACAATTATACAATAGCATTGACTCTATGAAAATTATAAATATTATAAATTATTTATATTGAATAGAAGGCTTCTTCTCTTTAATAACAAAATTAGACACTATTAAATGTTCATCAAAAAACGACCATCTATTATTAAGATGGTCGCTGCATTTCAAATCCTTATCTCCTAATCTTCTCAATTTCATCCGCTACGAATTGCACTTGAGTACCTACGATGACTTGAATGCTATTAGAGCCAACGATGTTGATTCCTGGAACGCCGGTTGCCTTAATTTTTTCTTGATCAACGGCATTCATATCCTTGACTTCAACTCTTAAGCGGGTAATGCAATTATCAACGGAAGTAACATTAGCATCCCCACCGAGTCCTTCGTAAATTCTAGCAGCCATAATGGCAAAACGTTCTTTTCCAGTTACAATTCTGGAATCTTCCTCACCATCAATATCTTCATCTTCACGACCTGGAGTTTTCAAGTCAAATTTTACAATGAGGAAGCGGAATAGGAAGTAATAAATCACTCCGAAAACTAAACCTTGCAATAATAACATGTATGGCTGATTGGCGAGCGGGATTTTAAGACTTAAAACGTAATCGATAAATCCGGCACTAAAGGCAAAGCCTGATGTCCAATGGAAAAGGGCTGCAATCGTAAGTGAAAGTCCTGTTAAAACCGCATGCACTAAGTAAAGGGCTGGAGCCAAGAACATAAATGAGAATTCAATCGGCTCGGTTACCCCTGTAAAAAATGAGGCAAACCCTGCTGCTAGCATTAAGGAAGCGGCTTGTTTTCTTCTCTTCGTTTTCGCTGTATGATACATGGCAAGCGCCGCAGCCGGCAATCCGAACATCATGATCGGGAAGAATCCGGCTTGATACATACCAGTTATTCCTTTAATACCCGTTCCATCTCGGAATTTTCCGATATCATCAATTCCAATTGTATCGAACCAAAATACCGCATTTAATGCATGATGCAAACCAGTTGGAATTAATAGACGATTAAAAAATCCATATAATCCTGCACCTATTGCCCCAAGTTTACTAATTCCTGTTCCAAAAGAAACGAGTCCACTATATAAGACCGGCCATATAAAAAATAGTGCAACGGATGCTACTAACATCGCAAGGGCTGACATAATGGGCACTAGTCGTTTCCCGCTGAAAAAGGCAAATGCATCCGGCAATTGAACGTGACTAAAACGATTATACATATTAGAGGCAATAATACCTGAGATTATCCCGATGAATGCGTTTCCAATTTTTCCGAATGCTGCATTTACTTGTTCAGGGTCAACTCCTTGAAACATTGCCACAGTATCCGTTGATAATAAAGTAGTTACTACTAGATATGACACTAAACCACTCATGGCGGCAGAGCCATCTCTTTCCTTAGACATTCCAAGTGCTACCCCAACTGCAAAAAGAATAGGGATATTGTCGAGGATGGAGCCACCTGCTTTAATTAAAAAGGCCGCAACAACATTTGCTTCTCCCCATCCATCTGGATCGATCCAGTAACCAATCCCCATCAGGATCGCAGCAGCTGGAAGAACGGCTACCGGCAGCATTAAAGAACGGCCTAATCTTTGCAAATATTTCATCATTTGAAAAGACCTCCTAATCTGATTTTGCTTTTTAATAGATTATTAACCTATTAAAATACTTATACCTTCCTAAGCCTCTCAATGTGAAGTGTGATATACCCAAGTTCCTGTTCAGGTAAATCAATTCCATGGACAGATGATAATTCTTTAGCCATTTCGCTTGCACATTTGTATGAATTACGAAATTTCTTTTTGATCATCTCAAGCATTTCGCGATCCATTGAGTGAACTTCATAACCTTTAGCTCTTTCCAATGTAAAACGCAAGTGAGTAATAAGCCGATGGTAAGAAATATCATCTTCTTCAATCTTAATCTTTAAAAACCTCTTAATCGAATGCACCATGTCCCGTAATATAGTCGTCTGTCTAACCGTTTGCCGTAAATCACCCCCTTGAGGCTTCATTGTATGAATATGAAGCGCGATATAAGCAGCTTCATCAATAGGAATTTCGATGCCTAACTTTTCTCTTATATGCGTTAGTGCCCAAAGACCTATTTCAAATTCTTCCTTATATAAAATTTTTATTTCTTGTAAAAGCTTATTTTTCAAATGAATGCCTTCCCTTTCTCTTTCTATTGCGAAGGAAAGGTGATCCGTGAGAACGATATGAATATGCTCATTTAATTTCATCCCAAGATATTTTTCTGCATAACTAATGATTTCTTCAGAAATGGTAAAATGCTCTTCTGGAATCCGACTTAACAGCTGTTCTAACTTTTCATTTTCGCGCATGACAAATAGCTTTTCGATTTTATGAACATTGACAATATCGTTTTTCCTTTTCTGAAAAGCGATTCCGGAACCAACTGCAATTTTTTCTTGGTTCCCATCCGTCACGACGACAGCATTATTATTAAGGATTTTAGAAATTTTCATTTGAACCCACGTCCTTATCGCTCCAGTAAATCAATTGTCTGAAGCAGTTATAATGACCGTTTTACCCATTTGACTATGTTTTTCTTTTGTTAAGCTATATTTTTTGTTACCATCAAAACTATTCGTAATAACGATTGGGGTAACTGTGCTTTTCGCATGGTTTTTCACATATTCTAAATCCATTTCCATCAATAATTGGCCTACTGAAACTCTATCCCCAACTTTGACTATTACGTTAAAACCTTTGCCCTTTAGTGACACTGTTTCCAATCCAACATGAATCAACAGTTCGATTCCATCATTTGTCTTAATACCAATGGCATGCTTCGTTTCCGCAATTAATGTTACCATGCCTTTCACAGGAGAATGAATATAACCATCAGACGGAATGACTGCAATCCCCTCTCCCATCATTTTTTCCTTAAAAACCGGATCTGGGACTTGTTCTAGCGGGATAATATCCCCATTTACCGGAGCGTATATTTTTGTATTTGTTTTTTTAAATATATTCATTATCATGTCCAATTACTCCTTATAAGGTTCTAGATGAATACAAATAAAAAAGGCATGGGGTATATAAAAGAATGTGAAATTCTCTCATTTACCACCATGCCTGATCGTATCAGTAACATGTGATGACATATTTTAACTATTACATTTATATTACCATTTAGATTTATTAAAAACAAGAGGTAGTACATTTTTAGTAGTGAACCCCCACTTTTTTGCCACATATGATATAGGGTGTATGTTGAAAGGGGTTAAAATTGGCATTCAGGTGGTAAAAAGACTAAATAAGGAAACCTCATAAGGAATCCTTATTTTTTCATTTAAAAAGTCGGTAAATTGTCTAAATTATTTTCTTTAATCCCATCAGGCTCGCTGCGAATAATGTCTCTCCCATATTTATGAAATACGTCTATATGAGCAATTTTCCCGGCCTTCGCTTCATCCAATGCCGTAATATAATCCAATTCTCGACCTGATTTTGTTTTAAAGGCAATGATATCCCCATCATCATTTTTCCTGACGGCTACAATTTGTTCTTTTCCTTCTTCTTCTGCGTAAGCTCCGTCACTCACCTGCTGTCCACTTTGTTCACGGTATTCATTATATATTTGTTCAAAATCTTTTTCCTGCATATTTAACACCTCCCATTGGTTATGTTCTACCATCTAGGAGTGATTTATGTAGATTAAAAACTTCTCATTTGAATTGTTTCGATAAAGATCCGGTATAATGATTTCATTTTTTAATTCAAACGAAGTGTGATTCTCCAAATAAAAAATATATTCTTCAGAGCTATAATATAAGATTAGTTCTACATCTCTTTTCGACTGTTCAACAGAGCCAAGAATATTATTAACGACTTTCATAAAAATTTGGATTGTAAACGGGTTGAAAAAGTAAAAACGATTATCATGAGGTTGAATTTCATATTCTTCCGCTAGGCAACAGTGAAGTTGAATTTTGTCATTTGCCGATCGATGCTTTTTCAAGAACCTTCTTTTGTTTTCAACGGCATTTCCATACAAGTCTTCATTCATTTCAATCCCTGTTACGAACGACTTGAATAAATGGTGGATATAAAATAGCAAACGCCCTTTTCCACATCCAAAATCAACGACTCGATCATTGGGCTTCAACTCATATTCATTGAATAAAATCTCTAATCCACTATATGGCGTCGGCTCATATCGATGGTAATGAAAAGAATGGTTAAAACCCATCTGTTCTCCATCCGTTTTTATATTCAATAAGGCATCATAATATTTTTCATTCACTATTTCGGAATCCTCCATTTTGTTTGTTTCCGTATTTTAAAGGGTACATTTCGGGTACGAGGGGGATTTTTGTTATGGAGTTTTTTAAAGGCATCTCTATTTTAAAAACGTTATCGCTAAAAGAAATTCTTTTATTCTTCGTTTATGTAATTCTTATTTTCTTCGTAAAATGGGTTCTGCTTTTTGTTTTAAGAAAATGGATGAAATCTGATTTAGCGAGAAACCGTGTTCTTCCAACAATCAAAGCAATCTTGAATTGGGCAACTTTTTATGGGACAGTCCTTTTGTTCCTTTTTTATTTTTCGAATGAATCATGGCTGTTTTCAGCTATTTATGAAAAGGATGGGGTTGAAGTATCCTTAGTCCTCATCATTGTCGCTATTATGATTATTACATTTACGAATAGGCTTGTAAAAGCATTTAATGCCCACATCATGCCTTTCATTTACGAAAAATTCGATGTGGATATTGGATTAAGCTTTACAATTAATCGACTTATTTATTATGTTGTGATGATTATCGCCTTGCTCATCAGTTTTCAAACAGTCGGATTAGACATGAGAGCTTTTGCGGTCGTCTTAAGCACGCTTGGAATCGGGATTGGATTTGGGTTGCGAAATGTTGCCGCCAATTTTGTTTCAGGGATCATTATTTTATTCGAACGGCCAATGGAGGTAGGCGAAACCGTTGAAATAGAAGAGAAAGTAGGTCAAATTTCAAAAATCAACTTACGATCTACAATCATTACTCATAAAGGGGGAAGATTGGTTGTTCCGAATCAATATTTTATCGAGCAAATCATCAATAGCCGTTCAGGTGAACAGTTAACAGCAGAAGTTCATGTAAGCGTCCCGTTTGGCACCGATTCTCATAATGTTGAAAAGCTGCTTTACGATGCAGTAAAATACGTAAATATTCCTTCTTCTCCTACTATCCGCTTAATTGCTTTTGGACAATCAGCTTTAGAATTTTCAGTACAGCTTCCTGTTCAAGATGGTGCAGATAAAGACGAGATTGAGAGTAAGCTAAGACATGCAATTGCCGATATTTTTTCTAAAA
>NZ_JAIAZY010000068.1 GCF_019459225.1 Bacillus sp. IITD106 | reverse complement strand
TTTGGGTAAATTCAGGAGCTGAAAAAAACATGTTGAAATGTTTCATACCAGCCCAAGGACTTTCTGCAATCCCTTTGAATATGTTGTAATCCTTGAATGCCATGATAATTCCGTACATCGGAATGTAACTAAAGATAAAGATGAAAATGATTGCTGGAATAACCATTAATTGCAGTTCCCATTGATTCAGTAGTCTCAAGAATACTGATTTCTTCTTTGGCACTATCACCACATCTCTATTTGCAACTACCTTTTCCATATCGTCTCCCCCGATTATTTCTTTGATGTTTTTATATCTTGTTACTCTTTGAAAGATTCAATCTTTAAAACGCTTACTTATTTTCATAAAAAAATAAAAGAAAATTCTTTCTGTACTCCCTTCGACAAAATTCGGTAATATAATAGCGCTTCCATTCTAACAAATGAATATTCATTTGTTTAAATAGATTCAGAGTTTTATTTTCATTCATCCATTATGAAAGACTTATTACCTAATTAGCAGTTAATATATCCCAGTTTTTTACAATAATCAAGTAAAATACTAGTAGTTGTTGTAATCATTTTAAACATGGTGTAACAAATAGTCAATATGGTTTTTAAAATTTGCAAACATTAAAAACAAAAAAAGGGCTCGAATTTCACAATAATGTGTAAAAGCCCTCCATTTTTCTACATTTTTTGCCGTTCCCGGAATGCTCTTTCTATATCACGTTTTGCTTCTTTTTGTTTTAGATCTTCTCGTTTGTCGTATTTCTTCTTCCCTTTTCCGAGTCCGATTAATATTTTCGCAAAACCATTTTTTAAATATATTTTTAATGGAATAATTGAATATCCCTGCTCTTTTGATTCACCTATAAGCTTATTAATTTCTTTACGATGTAATAGTAATTTTCTTGTTCGAAGCGGGTCATGATTATATCGATTTCCTTGTTCATAGGGACTAATATGAGCGTTGTGCAGAAATAGTTCTCCATTTTGGACTCTCGCAAAGGAGTCTCTTAAATTTACTCTGCCTGCTCGAATAGATTTGATTTCAGTACCTTGAAGGACAATTCCTGCTTCGTACGTATCTTCAATAAAATAGTCATGGCTAGCTTTTTTATTTTGGGCAATTAATTTGCCTTCTCCTTTTGGCATTCTTCTTCCCCCCTCGGCAAACTGAACTCGTCTTCATATTATACATGAAATTTAAAAAGGTTAGAAGCAAGACCTCTAACCTTTTCGCACAAGAATCAGCGTTTTCCTCTGCTTCGTTTTTTGTGATTTTTAGCAGGTGAATTTTCGTATGTTTTTTTCTTTTTCTTTCTTGGCGGCCTTGTAGACCATTCTTCGTCTTCTGTCGACCCTTGAGGACCTTTCGCTTTTTTCCCAGGTTTGAGTTTTACGACTTTCGTCTGTCTAGTCTCATCGTTGCGCTTGCGGTTACTTTTCATTCCAACAATTTCAAAATCTATATCATGTTCCTCTTTATTTACCTTAATGACTCGAACTGTTATCTCATCGCCAATCCTGTAAACATTACCTGTCCGCTCGCCAATCATTGCTAAATGGCGTTCATCATAATGATAGTAGTCATCGGTCATATAACTGACATGGACAAGACCTTCAATCGTGTTAGGAAGTTCGACGAACATACCGAAATTCGTAACAGAGCTAATGATTCCATCGAATTCTTCACCAATTTTATCTTCCATAAATTCGGCTTTTTTCATTTCATCTGTATCACGTTCCGCATCTACAGCACGACGCTCTCGTTTGGAAGAATGCTCTGCAATTTCAGAAAGCTGTGCTTGCCATTTTGCACGCGTAGCCTCATCCAATTTTCCTTCAATTAAATATGTTCGAATTAATCGATGGACAATTAAATCCGGATACCTCCGAATTGGTGACGTAAAATGAGTATAAAATTTTGTCGATAACCCGAAGTGGCCAATACTTTCAGGATCGTACTTTGCTTGCTGCATCGAACGCAGCATAACAGTCGAGATAACCATTTCTTCCGGTTTGCCTTCTACCGCTTCTAGGATTTCTTGCAATGCTCTTGGGTGTACTGAATTTGCAGTCCCTCTGACGACTAAGCCAAAGTTCGTGATAAATTCAAAGAAGCGCTGTAATTTCTCTTCCTTCGGATCTTCATGAATTCGGTAAATAAATGGAACATCCAGCCAATGAAAATGCTCGGCAATCGTTTCATTCGCGACCAGCATGAATTCTTCGATGATCCTTTCTCCAATTGATCGCTCTCTTATAACAACATCCGTTGGCTTTCCTTCTTCATCCACAATCACTTTTGCTTCTTTGAAATCAAAATCAATCGCACCGCGTTTCATTCTTTTATTTTGTAAAATTCCTTGGAGCTCCTCCATTAGTTCAAACATCGGTACGAGAGGCTCATATTTTGATCTAAGCTCTTCATCTTTTTCGTTTAAAATATGATTCACGTCAGAGTATGTCATCCGCTCCGTTGTTTTGATGACACTTTGAAAAATCTCGTGTTGGACGACTTCTCCATGTTTGTTGATTTCCATTTCACAAGAGAGGGTAAAACGATCGACTTTCGGATTTAGTGAACAAATTCCATTCGATAGGCGATGAGGAATCATCGGAATGACCCGATCGACTAAATAAACGCTCGTTCCCCGTTCGAACGCTTCTCGATCAATCGGCGAGCCTTCTTTTACATAATGGCTGACATCCGCAATATGAACACCTAGCTTGTAATTTCCATTCTCAAGTTTCGTCAGTGTTACTGCATCATCCAAATCTTTTGCATCTGCTCCATCAATGGTCACGATAACTTCATTCCGTAAATCACGCCTTTTGGGAATATCATTTTCGTCGACTACATCGGGAATGCTATTAGCTTGTTCCAACACTTCTTCTGGAAATGCAAGTGGTAGACCGTGCTGATGAATAATCGATAAAATATCGACACCCGGATCATTTTTATGGCCTAAGATTTGAATGATTTCCCCTTCTGCATTCTTGCGATCCTCAGGGAAAGCAGTAATTTTAACAACTACTTTATGGCCTTCAATTGCACCCATACTTGCATTTTTCGGGATAAAAATATCATCGGCAATTTTTTTATCATCCGGAATGACAAAACCGAAATGACGACTTTCAACATATGTGCCCACCACTTCTTCGGAACCACGTTTGAGGATTCGAATAACTGTCCCTTCACGGCGCGATCCAGATGTCTCTCCGGTTACTCTCACTAAAACGCTATCTCCATGCATCGCGCCATTTTTTTCATGCGGCGGAATGAAAATGTCATCTAGTCCTGATTCATCTGGTATTAGAAACGCAAACCCTTTAGCATGTCCTGATAGCGTTCCCCGTACAAGATTCATTTTTTCAGGGAGGCCATACCGATTACTTCTCGTCCTTACGACGAGTCCTCTTTCCTCCATTTGTACAAGTGCTTTGACAAGATTTTTAAATTCGGCAGCATCCTTAATTTCAAATGCTTCTTCCAATTCCTGCACAGTTAAAGGTTTATAAGCTTCTTCTTTCATATATGATAAGATTTTTTCGAAATCTAGTTTTTCCATCCTTCCAACCTCCTTGTAGGTCTAAACAGACCAATCAAGCCCATCTAGAAAATGTAATATATCTTCATGCAGCATTTCTTTTTCAGGGCCAAGTGTGATGACGTGCCCAGAGTGCTCGTACCATTTAATGTTTTTATGTACGGATTCAGCTTCTTCGTAAATTATATTAGCACTGTTTTCGTTGATCATTTTATCATTACGCGCTTGAACAACGAAAAGAGGAGCGTATGTCATATCAACGTTATCCCGAACATCGGCAATTAAATCTTGAAGTGCTTTTAATGTTTTCATTGGCGTCTTTTGGAACTCTTCCATTTCTTGCGAGATTTGTTCCTCTGATTTTCCCTCAAACTGTTTATATTCTTTAGCATAATCTAAGATCCCTGCGTACATCACTTCTTCACTTTTAATATACATCGGAGCACACATTGGAATTATTCCCTTTACTGGTACAGTGTAACCTAGTTTTAAAGAAAATACCCCACCTAAGGACAGACCCGCAACTGCGATTTCATCAAAACCTTTTCCTTTTAAAAATTGATACCCATCCATAACATCTTTCCACCAATCATCAGGACCGGTATGGACTAATTGCTCTGGTGGAACACCATGGCCTTTATATTGAGGGGCATGACTTGTATATCCGTTTTTTTCAAGAAAACGACCAAGCTGCCGAACATCAGCACTATTCCCTGTAAAACCGTGTAATAAAAGAACTGCTCTCTTCCCCGCTTCAAATGTAAACGGCTGGGGTGGTTTTATTTTCATTATGAAACACCTGCTATTCTGTTAATCAATATAGTTTATTTTTATCAAAGAGCGTAGGAACAATCCAGAAAAATGATTTAAATTGTATTGTTAATCGATTCTTTTTTTCTACCGAATTGAGCAAAAAAATCAGTGGGCTGTCACACTTATTGATCGATTTGTCATGAATCGTACAACAACCTTCGCATTTAGCATAATTGTTGTGCGATTGGGCATGAATCGTACAATAACCTTGGCGTTTGGCACAATTATTGTGCGATTAATCATGAATCGTACAACAACCTCAGCCTTTAGCACAATTGTTGTGCGATTGGGCATGAATCGTACAATAACCTCAGCGGTTAGAACAATTGTTGTGCGATTAATCATGAATCGTACAACAACCTCAGCATTTAGAACAATTGTTGTGCGATTGGGCATGATTCGCACAATAACCTCAGCGTTTAGAACAATTGTTGTGCGATTAATCATGAATCGTACAACAACCTCAGCATTTAGCACAATTGTTGTGCGATTGGGCATGATTCGCACAATAACCTCAGCATTTAGAACAATTGTTGTGCGATTGGGCACGAATCGTACAACAACCTCAGCATTTAGAACAATTGTTGTGCGATTTGTCATGAATCGTACAATAACTCCGGCATTTTTCACCATTATTGTTCGATTAGCGACTGAAATTAGAACTCTTTTATTGAATACAATTGCTGTTCGAGTAGAGCTAAAATGAACACCAAATTCCTAAGTTGTTCAACAAAAAGAAAAACCCGGCCACTTGGGACCGGGTTACATTCTTATACTGATAAAAATGAAACGGCAATCGTTAATAGGAAAAACAAAACGGACAATACGACCGTTATACGATGGAGGATAAGGTCCATTCCGCGCGCTTTTTGCTTTCCGAATAACTGCTCGGCACCGCCGGAAATCGCTCCAGAAAGTCCAGCGCTTTTTCCTGATTGTAATAAGACAACTCCAATAAGTCCAATAGAAACAATAATTAATAAAGTGATTGCTAATGTATGCAACATTTTATCGTACACCCCCTGAAACGAACATAAGAAGATACATTAAATGTATCACAAATATATACAATTGTACAAGAACTAAAAAAGAAAGAGCCAGTTCGAAAACTGACCCTTCTCATCTTACTTAATGTTATAGAATGTTTTGGCTCCCAAGTATTGTGCAGTATCTGCCAATTGGTCTTCGATGCGAAGTAACTGGTTGTATTTTGCTACGCGATCTGTACGTGAAGGAGCACCTGTTTTAATTTGGCCTGCGTTAGTTGCGACTGCAATGTCTGCGATTGTGCTGTCTTCTGTTTCACCAGAACGGTGGGAGATAACAGCTGTATAGCCCGCACGCTTCGCCATTTCGATTGCATCAAACGTTTCTGTCAATGTACCGATTTGGTTAACCTTAATCAGAATAGAGTTTCCTACTCCTTCTTCAATTCCGCGAGAAAGTTTTTCTGTATTCGTTACAAAAAGATCATCTCCAACGAGTTGAACTTTTTTACCGATGCGCTCGGTCAACAACTTATGGCCTGCCCAGTCATTTTCATCTAAGCCATCTTCAATGGAGACGATTGGGTACTTGCCTACAAGCTCCTCATACCAGTCAACCATTTCTTCAGAAGTTCTCACAATGCCTTCTCCACTTAAGTGGTATTTTCCGTCTTCTTTGCTGTAAAGCTCAGAAGATGCAACGTCCATCGCTAATTTCACTTCTTCCCCTGGTTTGTATCCAGCTTTTACGATGGCTTCCATAATGGTTTCAAGAGCTTCTTCGTTGGATTTCAAGTTTGGTGCAAATCCACCTTCATCACCAACAGCTGTATTAAGACCTTTATCCTTTAATACAGATTTAAGGCTATGGAAAATTTCCGCACCCATACGTAATGCCTCTTTAAAAGTAGGAGCTCCTACAGGCATAATCATAAATTCTTGAATATCCACGTTATTGTCTGCATGCTCTCCGCCGTTTACAATATTCATCATTGGTACAGGAAGTTGTTTCGCATTGAATCCTCCGAGGTATTGATATAATTCAAGACCCAAGAAGTCTGCTGCTGCACGAGCTACCGCCATAGATACACCTAGAATAGCATTGGCACCAAGTTTTCCTTTATTAGCTGTTCCATCAAGTTCGATCATCGTTTTATCAATGCCAACTTGATCTGTAACATCAAAACCGATAATTTCTTCAGCAATAATATCATTCACATTATTAACTGCTTTTTCTACACCTTTACCAAGGTAACGACCTTTGTCTCCGTCACGAAGTTCAACTGCTTCGTATTCACCTGTTGAAGCACCACTTGGAACTAGTGCACGTCCGAACGCTCCAGATTCTGTGTAAACTTCAACTTCAACTGTTGGATTACCGCGGGAGTCTAGTACTTCGCGAGCATAAACTTGTGTAATGAATGGCATGAAAATCTCTCCTTAATCGTTATTTTTTTGAAAAATTTATCTTTCAATAAGTGTGGATCCTGTCATTTCTTTTGGCTGATTTAAATTCAATAAATCTAGCATAGTTGGTGCAAGATCAGCAAGAATCCCACCATCTCTTACTTTAATACCATTTTTAGTAATAATCACAGGAACTGGATTTGTTGTGTGAGCTGTCATTGGCTTGCCTTCAAGCGTGACAACTTCATCTGAATTTCCGTGATCCGCTGTAATAATCGCAGCTCCACCTTTAGAAAGGATCAAATCTACTATTTTACCGAGGCATTCATCAACGGCTTCAATGGCTTTTATTGTCGGTTCAAGCATCCCAGAGTGACCAACCATATCCGGATTAGCAAAATTTAAGATGATGGCATCGAAGCGATCGTCTTCGATTTGTTCACATAGAGCATCCGTCACTTCATACGCGCTCATTTCCGGCTTTAAGTCATAAGTAGCGACTTTCGGTGAATTGATTAAAATTCTTTGCTCACCTGGGAACGGCTCTTCTCTTCCGCCATTCATAAAAAAAGTAACATGTGGATATTTTTCCGTTTCTGCTATTCTAAGCTGTGCTAACCCATTATCAGAAATCACTTGGCCAACTGTTTGATCTAAATTAACCGTTTTGAAAGCAACATATCCGTCAACTGTTTCAGAAAAATGAGTCATACAAACAAAATAAAGATGCTTAGGACGATGTTCACCGCGATTAAAAGCTGTAAACTCTTCATTTGTAAAAACGTTAGATATTTGAATGGCACGATCCGGACGGAAATTGTAAAAAATAACTGCATCTTCATCTTCCACGGTTGCAAGTGGATTTCCGTTCTCATCAACCATTACGGACGGGATAACGAATTCGTCAAAGATTCCGTGAGTGTATGAGTCTTCTAGCAATTCCAGTGGATCCGAATAAACCGGACCTTCTCCGTAAGCCATGGCACGGTAAGCTTTTTCTACACGATCCCAGCGTTTATCTCTATCCATTGAATAGAAACGTCCAGAAATAGTGGCAAATTGGCCGACACCGTATTCCTTTATTTTTTCTTGTGTTTCTTTAATGTATTTTTCCGCCGTTTGTGGACCAACGTCACGTCCGTCAAGGAATGCATGAATATATACATCTTTTACACCTTCGTCAGCAGCTAGCTTTAATAGAGCCCATAAATGACTAATATGGCTGTGGACTCCTCCATCAGAAAGCAATCCGAAAAGATGCAGCTTCTTTCCCGTTTTCTTTACATGTTCGATTGCTTGAAGAAAAGTATCATTTTTTTCAAACTCGCCATTACGAATAGCGATATTGACGCGGGTTAAGCTTTGATACACAATTCGTCCTGCACCAATATTTAAATGTCCTACTTCAGAATTCCCCATTTGACCTTCAGGGAGTCCAACTGCTTCACCACAAGCTGTAAGCTGGTTATGCGGAAACGTATTCCAGAAGCGGTCAAAATTAGGCTTTTTCGCTTGAGCAACAGCATTTCCCATTGTTTCTTTACGACAGCCGAATCCGTCTAGGATGATGAGTGCCACAGGTGCTTTTTTACTCATTAGATCGACGCCTCCAATAGCTGTAGGAATGAGCCCGCCTCTAAGCTTGCACCGCCTACGAGCGCACCATCAATATCTGGTTGATTCATATATTCTTTAATATTTTCAGGCTTTACGCTTCCGCCGTATTGGATTCTAATTGCATCAGCAGCAGATTTTGAAAAATTCTTTTCCACAACTTTGCGAATGTGTGCACACACTTCATTTGCATCTTCCGCTGTAGATGATTTTCCAGTTCCAATAGCCCAAATCGGTTCATAGGCTATCACTGTTTCTTTTACTTGTTCTTCTGACAAACCTTGTAATGCTTTCTCTACTTGTTTTTCAACAAGCTCTTTTGTTTCATTGTTTTCTCTTTGTTCTAATGTTTCTCCAACACAGACGATTGGGATCAAGTTATGATTAAATGCGGCATGTGTTTTTTGATTAACCGTTTCGTCTGTTTCGGCAAACATTTCTCTTCTTTCTGAGTGGCCTAAAATTACATAAGAAACACCGAGATCGTTTAACGCGACTGGACTTATTTCCCCTGTAAAAGCACCATTTTTTTCAAAATGCATATTTTGTGCGCCTACTTCAACATCTGTACCTTTAACCGCATCTACCAGTTGGCCAAGGAACAAGGCAGGTGAACAAATGACAGAATCTACTTGATTTTTTGCAGGTACTTTATCTTTTACTTCATTTGCAAAATCAAGTGCTTCCTGCAACGTTTTATTCATTTTCCAGTTACCGGCAATGATTGGTTTTCGCATTTTTTTCATCCTTTCAAAACCGTTTTTCTATTTGTCATCCAATGCAGCGACACCAGGCAATACTTTTCCTTCCATGAATTCAAGGGAAGCACCGCCACCTGTAGAAATATGACTCATTTGATCAGCGAGACCAAATTGCTCCACCGCCGCTGCTGAGTCACCGCCCCCAATGACAGAGTATGTATCTTTCGCCTCTGCAAGTGCTTCAGCAACGGCTTTCGTTCCATTTGCAAATGGCTCTAGCTCAAACACACCCATTGGTCCATTCCAAATGACAAGCTTGGATTCTTGAATCACTTTTTTATAAAGTTCCCGAGTTTTCGGACCGATATCCAAAGCTTCCCAGTCCGATGGAATTTCTTCAATCGATACGATTTGAGTATTGGCATTTACAGAAAAGTCATCGGCAACGACAACATCTTCTGGCATGTAGAAGTTAACGCCTTTTTCTTTCGCTTTTGCGATAAAAGAATTGGCTAAATCAAGCTTATCTTCTTCTAATAAAGACTTACCTACTTCGTGACCTTGCGCTTTAAGGAACGTATACGCAAGTCCACCGCCAATAATAAGGTTATCAACTTTATCGAGCAAATTGTCGATAACGCCAATTTTATCCTTTACTTTAGCTCCGCCGATAATTGCTGTAAATGGACGTTCTGGATTGGATAGAGCTTTGCCAAGCACTTCTAATTCCTTATCCATTAAAAATCCTGCAGCTGATGGAAGAAACTTTGCAATTCCTTCTGTGGATGCATGAGCGCGATGTGCAGCACCAAAAGCATCATTGACGTATACATCAGCCAACTCAGCAAACGCTTTTGCCAGTTCTGGATCATTCTTTTCTTCGCCTGGATAGAACCGAACATTTTCCAGTAAAATGACGTCCCCTTCTTGTAGGCTGGAGATTTGATTTTTTACGTTTTCGCCGTAAGCTTCATCAGCTTTTTCAACTTTTTTATTCAATAATTCGCTAAGACGTTCAGCAACAGGCGTCAGTCTTAGTTCATCTTTTACTTCACCTTTAGGTCTTCCGAGGTGACTCGCCAATATGACGATAGCGCCCTGCTCTGATAAATATTGGATAGTTGGCAAAGCCGCTTTAATCCGTGTATCATCCGTTACTTTTCCTTCACTCATCGGAACGTTGAAGTCTACTCGGCAAAATACACGTTTTCCTTTTACGTCCATATCTTTAATTGATTTTTTATCCATCGTGCAAGCCTCCTTTTATCGAAATGAAAAAAGAGAGGGGATTGTATCCCGCTCCCCATTGTCCATTATAAATCTCACACCGTAAATTTCCAATTATTCGTGTGTTTCTTACAATGCATGTTCAAAAAGGAGGATAAAAAGGACCAAGTCGGCTAAAAGCACTGACGTCCTGTCAGCAACGCCGACACTAGCACATCCTGTGCGTCGGAATTTCTAGGCGGCGCAGTTTCGAGCAGCGGAATGTATGCTTTTAAATACATGAGCAGCAGAGAAACAAGCCAACGAAGAAATTCGCAGTGTCATTTTTACCGGACTTTTTGAACCTCCTCTTACAAACCTTGTTTTGCAATATATGCAGCAAGGTCTACAACACGGTTGGAATATCCAGTTTCATTGTCATACCAAGAAAGAACTTTTACCATATTTCCTTCCATTACCATTGTAGACAATGCATCGATTGTAGAAGAATGAGCATCACCATTGTAGTCTGTTGATACAAGTGGCTCTTCAGTGTATGCCATGATACCTTTTAATTCACCTTCAGCTGCTTCTTTAAGAGCTGCGTTTACTTCATCAGCTGTTACTGATTTTTCTAGTTCCGCAACAAGGTCCACAACAGAAACGTTTGGTGTAGGAACACGCATAGCCATACCGTTTAGTTTACCTTTTAATTCAGGTAATACGAGCGCAACTGCTTTAGCCGCACCAGTTGATGTAGGAATAATATTTTCAGCTGCTGCACGAGCACGACGATAATCTTTATGTGGCAAATCAAGAATTTGTTGATCATTCGTATAAGAGTGAACTGTTGTCATCATACCGCGTTTAATGCCAAATTTGTCATTTAAAACTTTTGCAAATGGAGCAAGACAGTTCGTTGTACATGATGCGTTAGAAAGTACATGATGATTTGCTGCATCATATTTATCTTCGTTTACACCCATAACGATTGTAATGTCCTCACCGCTTGCTGGTGCAGAAATAATAACTTTTTTCGCTCCAGCTTCAAGATGTTTTGCAGCATTATCGCGATCAGTAAAACGTCCAGTGGACTCAACAACGATATCAACACCTAGGTCACCCCAGCCAAGTTGAGCAGGGTCGCGTTCAGCAAGAACTTTAATGCGATGATCGCCTACAACGATTGTATCACCATCAACAGATACTTTTTCTGCTAATTTTCCGTGAACTGTGTCATATTGCAATAAGTGAGCAAGCATATTCGCATCTGTCAAATCGTTTACTGCTACAATTTCCACTTCCGGATTATTGAGTGCTGCACGGAAAACATTTCTTCCAATTCTACCAAAGCCGTTAATTCCAACTTTTACTGCCATGTTAATATCCTCCTTTAATTTAAAACATTATTTTTATATTAAAAAGGATCCATCAAGAAAGCCATGGGAAATGATTATCGACTTCCCTCTACGGATGCCCCTTTAAAAACTCTGATGCGGCGCCTTCATCTGTAATAAGTATGGTCGTTTTCGGCGCACCTTTCATATAAGCCTTTATCGCTTTTGCTTTTGATTTTCCTCCAGCTGCTGCAATGACACAAGGCTTTTCCTCCAAGTCGGAAATCTGCATGCCAATTGTGGGTACTTTATGTACTATTTCCCCATTTTCATTAAAATAATAGCCAAACGCTTCACCAACTGCATTTTCTTCTATTATTTTTTTCATGGCTGTTTTACTCGTCCTTCTCCTTCCAGCCATCGTCAAGGCATCGCCTATCCCATGAAGAACGATATTTGCCGACTTAATCATGTCTAAAACTTCTGTAATAGCTGGTTCTTTTAGCAGAGAATGATACACTTCAAGACCAACCTCATCAGGTACATATAAAACACGATGTAAGCCGCCTGATTTTTCCGCCATCGTAGCGCAGATGACATTGGCTTGGTTTTTTACATCCTCCCCAATTCCTCCGCGAGCCGGAACGAAAAGGAGTTTTCTACCTTCTCCAATATCACTTGAAAGCATTTCGGCCGTGCACGCCATTGTCGTTCCACCTGTTACAGCGATAATATTATCCTTATCGAGACAGCTGCTTAATATATCCGCAGTCGCTTTCCCAATTTCTTCTTTAACGAGTGGTGTTTCATCGCTATCACCAGGGACGATTACGACTTTACTGACGCCAAGAATTCTTTTTAGGCTATTCTCCATTTCTCTAATACCGGTGATTTCTCTCATCATTTCATCCAGTTCTAACAGTAGTTTCATCCCTTTTGGTGTAACCATCATCCCCGCCGTTTTAATGCTGATGAGCTTGCGGGCTTTCAGGAATTCAGCTTCACTGCGAAGAACTCGTTCAGTCATACCGAGCATATCTGCTAGTGTCCTTCGTCCGACCGGCTCCGTTAAACGGATTGAGCGAAGAACTTGATAGCGTTTCTGCATAACAGAAAGCATATCAGGCACGATTTGAGACTGAATTTTTAATAATGAGTGCATAAGATTAGCTCCTTTTAAATCACAGGGTCAAATTATGTCCCAGTAAGACATATTGCGTCCCATCACCAGTAAAAAAAATGGTCTAATAGCTACTTCTTATTTTAGCACTCGATTATATATATTTCAAATCATAAATGATTTAATTTTTCCTCAATTGTGAAGTGGTCAATCATCCCAAATTGGACGACTTCCCCATCAATTTCAACGACAGGTATCATTAACCCATATTTTTCAGTCCATTCGTCACTCCTCTCAATATCTCTTTCGATAATTTGAAATGCATATTCTTTCTGAAGATGCTGAAGGATTAATTTTGCGTCTACACATAATGGACAACGGTTGCGAGTGTAAAAAATAACTTCCATCTATTCACATTCCTTTGCATTGTTTTTTTATATTATAACAGTCTAAAGGGAAAAATCCCCCTCTAAGTGAGGAGGATTTACTAGGTACTGTCTGTATAAACCTCATAAATTGATTGACGACCTTGAATTAATATAATCATGTAAAAAACCACCTTCCATTATTTTTTTAAAAAAATTAGTACGGACGATACATGGAAATTTGCCGATCTTTAATTTCATCATACAATTTCTCCATTTTTTGATGATGAAGCGCTTCTTGAAGTGAGATATGGCGTCTTTTAATTGTGATTGTAAAAAATATAATATTCAGTGTCATTTTTATTCACCTCCTTTAAAAATCATTCATATCCAAAAATGGCACAAAAAAACCGCAGGAAGACATGGCTTCTGCGGCTAGGGCATAATGAAAAAAGCCGCAAGAAGACACTCCTTCCGCGGCTTTAAATGGCATAGAAAAGCCGCAGGAAAATACATTCTCCCTGCGGCTTGGATATTTTATGGATGTTTAGAAATTAAGCAATCCATTCCCCGTAGGTCGAATTTGTAAACATATTCAATTGCACTTGATTTAAGAAATTAATTGTTTTCATTTTTCATTCGACCTCCTTTAAGAATTTTTTACTTACCTTGGTAAGTATATCCAAGAACGATGTGTTTGTAAACAGGTTTTTCCAAAAAATGATTCACCTTTTTTATTTTCTGTCCTTACATGTTTATATCAAGATTTTTAAAAATGTTTTTTCGCGGCTGCAAGGGTTAGTCCGTTTCAGGGGTTTGTTCGTGGTGTATGTACTATTTGGTGGTGTATATTACTTTAATTTTAAATACCTTTCTAACAAATTCACAGATTCATAGAATTTCAGTTTTGTCTTTCTTGATTCTGCGGTAATCGTTCCAATCTCTCCTAGTAATTTCAAATCTATTATTTCATCTTCGTCAACAGGTAGATGAAATGTGAGTCCTTGAATTTTTACAAGGATTAAATAGTTCACTGTTTCATTATATGAAGGTTGCTTATGGAACCCTATTACTTTCGCTTTCCCTTCCTTAATTAATAAATTAATAACATCATCTTTCAAGCTATATAATGTTAATTGACGTGATTTTGATCTTTTAACTGTCGAATGATCACCCATAAAATAGCTTAAATTTTTAGTGTCCCGGCTCTTTTTAGCGGACTTGTTAATGACATACAATGCTTCAGCTATATTTTCATCAGTCATTTCAACTTCTTTTATTTCTCTTCTTTTTATGGGAATGCAGTGATCAACATCATATAAAACAAAGTCTCTCCATTTTCCTCCCATAACCGCTTTAAGTGTTGCATCATGATTTTCAGATAATGTCGCATGCTGGATTAACTTCCCAGATCAGATTAGTTGATTACTATGTTATTTATTTTAGGCTTGGATTCCTAAAAGGATGAATTATTTTTTTACAAATTATGTATAACTCTATTTTTTATTGTTGTTTCATCCATTCCAAAATTGGATAAAATTCATTAAACTTCCTTACGACTCTATCGTAATCTTCTTGCTTTAAAGTGCCTTTGTATGTAAGAACTCCGTTGTTCTGAAGCACCGAGTAATAGTCACATTGAACATATGACTCACAATCTAATCCAGCATCCTTCCAGTGGCTAATTTCCACTCGATTTTGTTCCCGTTCTTCCTTTGTTATTTTTAATCCTATAAACTCATAGGTGTTGATGTAAGCACAAAAACAAGGACAGGGCGATATTTTCCACCTTGTCCTTCTTCAAATGGAAATACTAATTCATAAATGTCCCCTGCATTCATTTAATTCTTTAATCCTCCATCCAAAATCTGTAATCTGGATGGTTGGAGTCTATTTTCGCGACACCGTCTTTGCAAATAATCGGAGTTTTGCCCTTAATGAGTTTTTCAATTGACTCGTTAGTTATTCGTATGTTCATCGGAGTAGATTGTTTTTCATTAGGTTTGTTCAACGTCTCTAACAAATCCTTCTCCTCCTCATCCTTACACATACACATCACCCCTGTTAGACCATGTATATGTGCTTGTTTTGTCTTTAGTTATATACATGATACTAAATTTTTCATATTATTTCACTCATTTTCTGATT
>NZ_JAIAZY010000067.1 GCF_019459225.1 Bacillus sp. IITD106 | reverse complement strand
GAAATCTACTATTAATTAAAATAGCGACTTTCAAATAGTAACATTTATTCCCTTAGAAGTCAATCACTTTTTTATGTGTAATTTTACTTCTGAAGCTTTTCATTTAAGTCCGTCTTTTTCGGACGTTTTCTAATATAACACAGGTATATATTTTGCACAATACTTTTTCGAAAAAAGATTTTCTGTTTTTCCAAAACGTACTAATCATGTTAAAAGGCTATGGACTGATCCACAGCCCTTCCATGTATAAAAGCATAATCTTATATTGTCATACAGCCGAATCCGCCATCTACACGAATGAAGGTGCCTGTAACAAAACCAGATGCTTTATCGGAAGCTAAATATATAGCGGCCCCTTGAAGCTCTTCTGGATTGCCGAATCGATTCATCGGGGTGTGGCCCATAATTGATGCGATTCGTTCTTCACTTAAAATTTTTCGATTTTGTTCGGCTGGAAAAAATCCAGGGATAATTGCATTTACGCGAATCCCATATGGAGCAAATTCTCTTGCTAAAAACTGAGTTACACTATTAACCCCGGCTTTCGATGCTGAATAAGTGAAAACTTTTGATAATGGCGTCGTCGAAGATACTGAAGAAATATTTATGATACTTCCTTTCCTCTTTTGCTCCACCATACGCTTCGCGAAAATTTGCGTTGTGAAAACAAGCCCTTTTAAATTCACATCCATTATATCGTCCCACTCTTCCATTTCTATTTCAAAGAAAGGAGTAGAACTGTTTTTTCCAGGGGCATTTAATAAAATATCCCATCCACCTGACCATGCTTCGATTTCTTTCGCAAGCTTTTCTATTGATTCTCGAGAACTAACATCCCCATAAAAAGATTTAGCTTCCCCACCGTTTTCCATAATTTCCTTTGTAACAGCATCTGCTTTTTCTAAATTTCTCCCGACGATGGCAAGTTTTGCGCCGTGTTCTGCCAAGCCTTTAGCCATCGAGCTGCCAAGTACGCTATTTCCACCGACAGCTACTGCTACTTTCCCTGTCAAATCAAATAAGTTACTCACCATTACTCCCCCAGTTCATCATTGCCTTTTGAAATTTCCTTCTTCATCGAAATCCATTTCATATAGTTCAGTTATCGCCTCTAAATTCGGATGCTCGTTAACATAGTCGAGAAGATTTTCCGACACTTCAATCTCACTTATTTCCAATGTGTTTTTTATCCGAACGAGTTTTACTTTAGTAAAATCAAAAATATTGCATGTTTTAATGGCGGCTTTTATACAGAGTCGATCATTTGCCAATGTAGTTGCAATTTTCGTAGGTGCAACGACGGTTGAAGTTAACCCATTCGCATAGGTTGCTTCTCGATCCATCTTGTCAACAAGCCTTTGTGTTGTAAAATCTGCCGTCCCTACACCATTTGCGTTACCTTCAGTCTCTTTTGTTAAATCTAATACAGCCATCTTTGTTACTTCTGGTCCACCATGTGCATATGGAGTTGGATAACGCCCGGTTATATTCGGATCCATCCCGTCTCCACTAATGTTTTTACCGATTTCATCGATGACGAGTACATCAATTTGGTCAAAAAAGAGCTTTGGCAACAGTTGTTTTGCTAATTTTTGCAGTTCTATTTCTTTTTCTTCAATCTCATCTGGAGTCAATACAGATACTTTTGCTACTTTATCAAAAGCATTTTCGACAGAAGCCACTGCGAACAATATCGGCATTTTTTCCATGATCATTTTCGCCATGGCCGGAACGTGCTCAGCCATATATTTAAAGCCTAACTGATGACATGCTTCGGCACCTTTTTGTTTCCCAAGTCCGATACTAATCATCTTCATAACTCCGCTTTCGACAGGTCCACGAAAAGCTGTATGTGGTTTAACACGGTTCAATACAACAATACCATCGGCTTTTGAAGCGATCTTATCGACATAAACCGGAAGACCGTTCGGCAATTCCCCAACTTTGATAACTTCCATTGAAGAACGAATTTTTGCATTGACCGCTTCTTCTGTAACACCTAAATGTTCAAGAACTGCTTTTTGCCCCTCTGCAGTCGCCCCTCCATGACTTCCCATGCTCGGAACGATAAATGGCTTTGCGCCTAATTCTTTTAAAAATTTGACCGTTATTGCGGTCATATCTACAATGCGATCCACACCCCGACTCCCAACCGCAATAGCAATTTCCATGCCTGGTTTTACTGTAGACCGGATTTTTTCATGATTCAATTCAGCATTTAATGCTGCTTCAAAATCTTCAATCTTGGTTGCGTCAAAATTCTGTCTAACTTTCACCATCTTTGGAAGTGGAATATCTTTTAACAAATCCTCTAATATACCCAATCTTTTCACTCCCATCTTTTGGATTTCTAAATTTAAATGTTGATATGGACTACCTTCACAGGAAGAAGTAGCCATAACAGTTATTTTTCTAATCCAAAATACCGTTTTGCATTTTCATAGCAAATATTGCGAACATATTTTTCTAGTAGAGTCATATCTTTTGGCGCTTTTCCTTCTTCTACCCAACTTCCAAGTAAGTTACATAAAATTCTTCTGAAATATTCGTGTCTTGGAAATGATAAAAAGCTTCGTGAATCGGTAAGCATTCCTATAAAATTGCTTATTAAACCAATGTTTGCGAGTGTCTTCATTTGGTCTTCCATACCATCGATTGTATCGTTATACCACCATGCAGTACCAAATTGTACTTTTCCTGGCACATCAGAACTTTGATAGTTCCCCGCCATTGATGCAAGGACATCCCAATCTTTCGCATTTAAACTATATAGAATCGTCTTTGGCAGTTTATCTTTTTGCTCTAATGAATCAAGAAAACGAGCCAATTTATTGGCAATCAATAAATCACCAATTGAATCAAAGCCAGTATCCGGACCAAGTTTAGCAAACATACGCTGATTATTATTGCGAAGTGCACCTAAATGAAGCTGCATCGCCCAGCCTTTTTCAGCATACAATTCTCCAAGTACGAGTAAAGTATATGTCTTAAATTTTTCAGCTGCTTCTTCTGATATATCCTCACCATTCAAGCGTTTCTTAAAGATTTCATCCACTTCTTGTTTGGAAGCTTCTTTGAAAAACATCACATCGATGCCATGATCGGAACTTTTACAACCATGCTCAGCGAAATAATCGACCCGTATCGAAAAAGCGTTCAAAAACGCATCATAATTTTCAATAGAAGAATTGGTTACTTCCCCTAATTTTTCAATCCAAGGTAAAAAGGTTTCCCTATCAATAAATAAACCTTTATCTGGACGGAATGACGGGGAGACTGTCACTTCAAAGCCTTCTTCCTTCAATGCCCGATGACTTTCCAAATTGTCTGTTGGATCATCCGTCGTTCCTACAAACTCAACTTTATCTTTTTTCAAAATGGAACGGACGGACAGCTCAGGAGCAGCTAGTTTTCTATTCGCTTCTTCCCAAATAGTGGGAGCTGATTTTTCATTTAATATTTCATCGATATCAAAATATCTTAATAATTCCAAATGGGTCCAATGGTATAAAGGGTTACCCAGTGTGTTCGGAACGGTTTCAGCCCATTTCAAAAACTTTTCGTAACCGCTTTTATTTCCTGTAATATAATCCTCATGAATTCCATTCGCGCGCATGGCACGCCATTTATAATGATCTCCACCGAGCCATATATCTGCAATATTATTAAAATTTTTATCTTCTAAAATCTCATCTTGTTTCAAATGATTATGGTAGTCAATGATTGGCAAATTTTTTGCCGTGTTATGGAAGAGCTCTTTTGCTGTTTCATTATATAGAAGAAAATCATCTGTTATAAAAGTTTTCATGAATATTTAGACATCCTTTCGTTTAGAGGAATGTGTTTTGAATTCAATTTTTATAGGTAAATGCATCAAAATATCTAAAATGAAACAACATTTGAATACTCAGCTTTAGAATCATCAGGTAAAACTTCGTTCATGCTTCCTGTACGATATCCAAGTAAATCTATCGATACATAGGTGAATCCTAGTAAAGTAAGTTCCAAATGGATTAATTCATTATTTTCAAGTATGTGCGCTATTTCATCCGGTCTCACTTCAATACGAGCGACTTCACCATGATGGCGTACCCGGACGGTAGAAATTCCAAGTGACAATATAAATAGCTCCGCTTTATTTACTTGGTCGATTTTTTGTTGATCCAACTTAACCCCATAAGGTATTCTTGATGCTAAACTGCAAGAAGCTGGTTTATTCCAAACGGGAACTGAAAATAGTTGAGCGAGTTCTCTAACTTCATGCTTGAAAAGCCCTGCCTCTTGAAGAACACTTCGAACTCCTTCTTCCGTTCTTGCTTTCAATCCTGGACGGAAATCATCCATATCGTCCATAATCATCCCATCCAACACATATGGATAGTTAAGCTCTTCTGCCAATTCTTTTAAATGAGAATAGAGCATTTTCTTACTGTGATACCAGCTATCCGGATTATTTGCGATGATGAGTGGATTATTTAATTCTCTTATTTCTGTTTGAAAAACTTTTACACCCATTTTTTCCGCAAGTTTTACTGCGCCATCAAATTCTTCTTTTCGGAATAATTCAGAATAGACAACAACCGCTAGAACTTGATCGCCGAGTTCTTGCTGGGCACGCTTTAGAAGAAGGGCACTATCTACACCACCAGAAAAAGCGACTAACACTCGTCCCATGTCTTTTAAAATATTTCCTAATTTACGATTCTTTTTTACAAGTAAATCATTCATATTCCTCTTCTCCCTCATTTTTTCAATTAATATGATATCTTTCAATCTGAAAGTAACTCCACCTAGCAGTTGCCCCTTTCAATTATTCACCATTACGAAATCCCTGCCAAATAGATATTACAACACCTTTTAAAGTCCCAATGTCTCTAAATGTTTACCAATATGAAGCACTAATGATCTTGTATATTCATCCTCATGCTCATCAAGCGTTTTAAAGAATTCATCTTTAAACAATGGTGCACCATTTTCATCTTTTGCTGTTAATATCAATCCATACGTAACATGAAGAACTTGACGTGCAGCATCATTATTCATATAGTTTGCTAGATTGTCATCTGAAACGGAATCAAGCGGAGCAATCGTATCCATGTCAGGAGTAATATGATAGTATTTCAATGCCTCGTCTAAATTTTCCAATGCAAACGCATGCATCCTCCTATATAAATCCGGATTCATTTTTGCGACAACTCTTACTGCTTCAAGCCAGTTTGTACCGGCTGTTTTTACGTGGACCACACCTTTAGTATATTTTGCGATGATCGGGAACACTTTGAATTTATCACTGCCAGAATGGATGCTTAGTTTATAACCAAAATATTCAGCAATGAGTGCATGCTCACTTAATTCACGTTCGAATTGTTCAACGTCTCCTTTATAATCGATTCCTTTTTGGAATTCCCCGCAGAATCGTGGAGCAAGACTTGTCACCTTTACTCCTTTAGATGTCAATTCATTCGCAACGAAGAAATGTGCCATTGGTGAAGTAACTGTTTCTGTTTCATCAATGGAAATTTCAAAATCAAAGTCGCGATCCAGTTTACTGATATATTCATTATAAACATGAACCATATAGTTTAGCGCTTCTTTATACTCTAATACATATTTAATCAATGTCTCTTCATGAAAAGAAAGCGATAATCCTTTTACATTAAAAGTTTGATTTAAATATCTTTCATTGTAATAATCTTGAACAACTCGTGGGAGTTTTTCAAACTCAGGCCGCACTTTCTCTAAAGACTTCGCATCAATTCCTGTTGGGATATAATCTGAGCAATCTAATGTCAACATCGAGATTCCAAGTTCAAGTGCCATTTTGATGTCACTTTCTTGCTTAATGTGATCGCCATCCGCTCCATATCCACCTTCATATCCTTCTTGAAAAACAGCAAACGCTGCTGCATCAAGCATATCGTTCATTGTACGATTCGTTAAAGTTAATTCGCGGATGCTTTGTTGTGCTAGAATTGGTTTCACATTATGGCTTTTAATTGTTTCAATATGGCCTGGTGATGCAATACCTAGGCGATCTCCCAACCCAAGCGTTGCAATTTTTGTTCCGAACGCTCGTGGGACTGTAAAATCGAAATAGCGGTTTAGGACGAGACGATTTTCATGGCTTAATGGACACACCTTCCCATTCCCAATATTTTCACCTTGCAAATCATCAAAAAGAGCCCCTTCTCCGACAGCAACAATATATCTGTTGCCATTTGTTTTTACCATTAATAAACGGATATGTTCGTGGTCTTTAAATGAATTCACATAAACCTTTACATTTTCAGTATTCGACGCTATTTTTCCATGTTCTAACTGTTCGATTACTGACAGTAATTTTTCCATATTTGTCACCCTTTTGGATTGTTGTATTTTTCGAAGCGATTATTAAAAATAAAGCGTTATAATAATTAACTTCATAAAAATAACAACGTTGTTATTTTTATGATAGACCATATAACTTGTTTGCGCAACGTAAGATTTTTTTATAAACAAAATAAATATCAACTAGAAAAGAATGGGTCAATTGCACCTTATAAAATATTTGATGACACAATGAATATATTGATACATCAATACCTGATAATAATTCTATTTAAAAAAAGGCTGCAAATAATACAATGAAAACGTTGTTATTCTATGTTACATTAAATAAAGTGAATCAAATATTGTAAAAATGATACAAGGTGAGAAGTATGAGTGTAACGATTAAAGATATTGCAAAAATAAGTGGAGTTAGTTATTCCACAGTTTCAAAAGCGTTAAATGATAGCCCTTTAGTCAAACCTAGTACAAAAAACCGTATACTTAAAGTTGCAAGAGAAATGGGTTATGAACCAAATTTTGCAGCCCAAAGACTTGTTTCCAAGCAAACAAAAATAATCGGTTTAATATGGCCAACGATTGAAAGGGTCGTTCTTTCCACTTTAGTGATGAATATTAGCAATGAAATTAGAAAAACACCGTACTCTATGATTCTCTCCGTAGAGCCAATCCCTGCCTCACTTGACACTTTCAAGCGTTTTCAAGTAGATGGTGTCATTCTTTTTGATGAAAATATCGATATCTCTATCGAACCGACGACTATACCTTTACTTGTATACGGTGTTGCGGGGAAAGAAAATAATGATCATCCAATTGTAGACCCTAACCATGAGCAGGCAATGTTAGAAGCGGTAAAATATTTACATTCTGATTTAAGACATACAAAGATAGCGTACATCGGTGATTTTTCCCAAACTGATCGAATGCAAATGGAAAAATTAAAAGGTTTTAAAAAAGCGATGAAGCATTTTGGTTTATCGATCGACAATCATTTCTTAATAGATACGAAAGGTCTTGATTGGTATGACGGCTATAACGCCGTAAGCAAGCTGCTCGAAAATTCCAGCCATCCGACCGCAATTGTTGGAGGCAGTTATGATATTAGTGGTGGCGTCATTCGCGGAATCAAGGAAAAAAAGCTGCAGATTCCAAATGATATTTCAATCATCAGCTATGATAACATCCCCCAAATGGCAAATATGGAAGTCCCAATAACAAGTATCGGAGTTCCAGTCGATCAATTAGCAGCTGAAATTGTTCGTTCTATTATCGAACTGATTGAAAATAAAAATCTTCCTCCAAGCATTCGTAAAATGGCACCAAAATTAAATATCCGTAAATCTTGCGCCATGATTAAAAAATAATACTAGACCTTTTAAAGAATGGGCATTCTTTAAAAGGTCTAGTATTTTCTCATTATTATTAATAACCCACTAGTTGTCATTGTCTAAAAGGTATATGTCTAACCAACTACTTTTGTTTTTATGATACTTCTTTTGTTGCTATGAATAAAGTGTCTAAGAGAATAGATTCATATTTTAATAATCATCCTCATACATTATATCAGTTCTATTTTTATTAAGAAGGTGAAATTCAAGATGCTAACGAAAATAGCCTTATATATTGCTATCATAATGACTGTTTATTTGTTTTCCTATTCTTACATAGAGGCTTTAAGGATTTCTAATTCGGAAGAGAAAGTTTATGGTGGAACTTTTATTTTTTCTTCTATTATGGCCTTTGTTTTTTCGGGACTTACATATTTGTTTATTTGAATTCCGCTTAACAAGATACTCTTCAACCATATTTAGACGGTTGTCTTATTTTCTAGTGTGGCTCTAAGCTTTGAACTGCCTTGGACTTTTTCTCGTGTGCAAGGAATAACGTGACACTGACTATAATGATCGATCCACCTATTATTTGACTCCAAAGAATCATTTCATTCAAAATCATAATAGCTAAAATCGCTGCACCAACCGGCTCAAATAATATCGCCATCGATATGGTAGAGGTACTTAACCATTTTAAAGACCAGTTAAAAAGGGTATGTCCTAATAACGTAGGGAGGATTGCCAGCATTAAAAAATAAGTCCAATCAGCCGGTGGATAAGGATAAAAGCTAGATCCGGATATCAACACATATATGAATAAGACAATGGAGCTTATTAAATATACGGTAAAAGTATAGGCAACAAGTGATATACGCTTCCTAACTTCTTGGCCAAATAGTAAATAAGCAGTAATGAACGCACATGCAGCCAATGCTAAAAAATCACCATATAATGCAGAGCCGCTAATTTTAAAATCACCCCAACTAATAATGACACTTCCAATAATGGCAACAATGGCACAAAGAATCGCTTTTGCGGAAAACTTTTCGTTAAAAAATAAAAACGTTCCTATAAAAGCGAATAATGGCTGGAGTGTAACCAATACTGTCGAACTCGCAACCGTTGTGTAATTTAATGATTCAAACCACAAAATAAAATGGAATGCTAGAAAGATACCCGCGACGATGGAAAAAATCCATTCTTTCGAATTCATGTGAAAAAGTTCTTTTACATATTTAGGGAAGAATATAGGTATCATGATTAAAACGCTGAAAAATAAGCGATAAAAAGCAATTACTGCTGCATCAGCAGAAGATAATTTTACGAAAATGGCGGAAGTAGATACTGACAAAACCCCTATAATCAATGCAAAATAAGGGTTAATTTTAGGTTGATCCATATGTTTCTCCTTACTATAACGTTCGATTTGTTTTTCTTTAAACATTTTACCTTTGAGATAAGTTATAATCCATACATAAAACATCTTTAGAGGGGAGGATTTTGGGATTATGGATTATTTAGATTTGGAATTACTACTAAAACTTGGTATTTCTGCCCTATTAGGATTGATTATTGGTTTAGAAAGAGAATTAAAAAGAAAACCGTTGGGGCTAAAAACAAGTTTAGTCATCTCTATTATTAGCTGTCTATTAACTATTGTATCAATAGAATCTGCATATATTTTTCCCGGAAATGATCAAGTACGAATCCAGATGGACCCTCTCCGTTTAGCGGCACAAATCGTCTCAGGAATTGGTTTTCTTGGAGCTGGAGTCATATTACGTAGAGGCAATGATCATATTTCAGGGCTGACAACTGCAGCAATGATTTGGGGGGCAGCCGGTATCGGGATCACGGTAGGTGCTGGTTTTTATATCGAAGCTGTTGCCGGAGTGATTTTATTAATCATAAGTGTCGAATTCATACCTTATACATTAATAAAAATCGGGCCTAAGAGATTGTTAAAAAGAGACATCATTATAAAAATTACGGTTAGCAAACAAGAAAGTTTAGAGAAGGTGATAGACAAAATAAAAGAAGATAAAATCACCATCTCCCACACTCGAATCAAAGATCTTAAAGAAAGTGCAAACCATCTTCTCGAACTAAAAACGAGAGTCAATGCAGATCGCCCTATTACAAATATTTACTTTGCCATTTCTAAAATTGAAGACGTACAAAGCATTGAAATTATAAGCTAAAATTTTAAAGGAGAAAAAATACCCTTGAACTTTCTACAAAAGTTACTATAATAGAAAATGTAGCTTAAATAAGTCGGGGGATTAGCTCAGCTGGGAGAGCGCTTCGCTGGCAGCGAAGAGGTCAGCGGTTCGAGCCCGCTATTCTCCATACCTAAAAAACTTGCAAAACCTTTATAAATGAGGTATTGCAAGTTTTTTTCTGCAAATTGTACATCTAATTTTGTTTTTTCAAAATAGTTTATTAAAGTCATTTTTAAAACTCAATAGCTATGCAATGCTTTCGTTTTACGAGGGGGCTTCATAATTTTATATCAATGGTTGTCCCATGACCAATCTCACTGCTAATGGTAAGCTCTCCCTTATGTTCCTGAATGATATCTTTAGCTATGGCCATTCCTAGTCCAGAACCTCTGTGTGCATCACCAGTGTTTGTTCCTCGATAATAACGGTCAAAAATTTTGTCGAGTTCTTTTTTCTCTATGCCTTTGCCATTATCTTTTATTATTAGATGTGTACGTTCTTTTTTCTCTATAATCACCTCTATTTGTACATTTTCATCATTATGAACAATTGCATTATAAATTAAATTATTGATTGCTCTTCGAAATAGAATTTCATCAATTGCTGCAGGAATCTGCTCTTCCTTTACATGAAATACGATATTACGATTAGAGTATTTAGGATCATTTAATATATCAATCACAATATTTCTTAATAGAGCAACAATATTAACTGTTTTTTTGTTTAGCGATAGTGCTTTATTTTTCAACCTTGTGGTTAAATTTAAATCTTCTATCACCTCTTTTATATATAATGATTTTTGTTCAATAATTCCAGCGTACTCCCTTATTTCTTCTATAGGAAATTGATAATCTTGATCTTTAATCAATTCAGCATATCCTTGTATGGATGCTAGTGGTGTTTTTATATCATGAGAGATATTTCCAATCCAATCTTCTCTCATCATCTCCAATTTCTTTCTTTCCTTTTCATTGGCTGTTAGCTGATTGGATAAAAAGTTGACATTGTGAAAGACATCTTTATAAACTCCTTTAGGTTCATAATGGACAGCGTAATCTTTATTTGCCAATCTTTTGATTCCATTAATGAGTGTTTGTAAAGGCTGTGTTAGACGTTTACTAAATAAGTAACCAATTAGCAAGGCGATGAAAATGTCTATAATAAAAACAATTCCACCAACCTTAACCACTTGATATATGTTTCGATTATCATACGAAATAAAATAACGATTTAAACTCGGATCCTCTATCCCAATAAAATAACTGTAATCAATGGATTTTTCCGTTTTCCCACCAACAAAAACCGTTGTGTTCGCTATTTCCTGATATTTATACATTTGAACGATATCCGCTGGCGTGTATTTTTCCATAATTCCCTTAGGCGTTCTATAGCTATATATGACCTTACCATTTTCATCTAATATCTGGATCCAGGCATTTTTTTCAATTAACGCTTTTTTTCCTGACTCGGTAATCGTCACATCATTCTTTACTATGTTTATACTCTCTTCGAATTGTCTTGTAAAATCTTCAGGAGATGTTTCGTTCCCTTGAAATATCGGTATGTTAAATAAGGACTGGGCTATTAATAAAGCAAACATAATAAAAATGTTTATGAATACAACGAGAATAACGACTAAAACGATGGAAAGTATATATCTTCCAGTAAGCTTCCACTTCAAAACCTATTCATCCTCTACAGTGAATTTATAGCCCAAGCCTTTTACCGTAATTAAAAAATTGGGACGAGAGGGATCTTCTTCAATTTTTTCTCGCAGCCGCCGTATATGAACCATTACTGTATTATCAGAGCCAAAATAGTCCTCTCCCCAAACTGTATCATAAAGCCTTTCTTTACTAATCACCTTATTAATATTTTGGAGGAAGTACTTCATTAATCCGAGTTCCTTTGGCTTTAATTCAATGATTTCCCCATTTTTTAAAATTTGCGCTTTTTGCTCGTTTAATTCAAAGGGACCAGCTTTTATAATGGAATCTGTTATTACATCCGCCTGTATATAATCTGCTCTTCGCAACTGTGCTTTTACCCGATAAGCAACCTCTTTAGGACTGAATGGCTTTGTGATATAATCATCCCCCCCTATGGCGAAGCCCAAAATTTTATCAATTTCGTCTGTTTTCGCTGATAAAAATAAAATCGGCACATTCGAGATATTTCTTATTTGTTTACATACATCATATCCTTCGCCATCTGGCAACATAATGTCTAATAAAACAAGATCTGGTTGTGTTCGTTGGAATTCAGCAAAACCTTCTTTCGCAGTGGTAGACGTCACTACATAGTTAATTCCTTCTTTTACTAGAACCGTTTTAATAAGTCTTAAAATATCTTCCTCATCATCGATAATTAAAACGGTTTTGTTACTAAGTGACATTCATAAATACCTCCATACCGTCATAAATGTTTTCTATATTATAAAGGAAATTATCAGGGATCCATAATTATCCTTAGGCTATAATTAAAAAAGAACCCTTTATTTTAAAGGGTTCTTCCTTAATTATTTTCTATTTTAACATTTCAGCTACTTTTTCAGGTAATTCTTCAGCCTTTACTTCCTGATAAGATGTAACGCCTTTTCCATTTTTTACAAACAGAAGTAAATATGCATTTTCGCGAAGCTGTTTATCGGCAGAAAATGTGAGTGTTTTTTGGCTGCCATCTTTATCATAAGCTAGTAATTCATATTCATAACGTATATGAATCGCTCCACCACTTTCTTTGTCCTCCATTTTCGTTCCTTCTCCATTGATTTTTGTGTAATATTCATCTGCACCAATCCGATTGAGATTTACATTTTGTAGAAAAATAACACCACCGACTAAAATCACTAATACTATTCCAATCGTTATCATTGATTTTTTCATTTATATACTCTCCTCACCCTATTTTATTTTGTTACAATTTTGTAGTAGGAACGCACTGTTAAAAAGTAATAGATCACATAGATTAAAATATATATGCCTATACATATGAATACAGGAATAACTAGGTTTGTTTGCAATAGCCTAGATAAGGCAGTTAAAGCGACTGCGGAATGTGCTATCCCTGCGACTAGCGGTAAGGCAAATATAAAGAATACCTGTTTCGCAACCGATTTTCTTACTTCCTGTTTGTTCACACCGATTTTGTGTAAAATGACATAACGCTCTTTATCAGAATTTGCTTCTGTCAACTGTTTAAAGTAGATAATACTCCCTGTTGCAGCAAGGAATACCAATCCTAAGAAGGCACCGATAAAGATCATTAACCCTGCCGTCTCCATTCCAAGTGCGTAATCATTGTAAAAGCTAGAAAAGCTTGCTTCGTTGGGTAAAATAGATTCAATTTCCTTATTTATTCCTTTGGCCTGATTTTCGTTCGTAAATTTGTAAGCTTCCATGTTTACATGGTCTGCTTCTTTTTCTAACTTAGAAAATAACTCATCACTGATCACTACAGTAATATTTGCTGTCTTGGAATTAAGAACGTTATATTCCAGCAATTTTTTAAACGTAATGTCTTCCGCTAGATTTTCTATGTGCAACGGAATGCTGGAACCGACATATTTCGGTGATAATCCTTCATAGTAGCCTGCATCCAGCACAGCTGCATGATTGCCTTCCAGTGAAAGATGATCTTTTCTCCCTTGCAGTCCTGCCATTTCATTGAATGTTTTAGTTGAGATAATTGTATATTCCTGTATGATTTCGCCCATAATGCTATTTAAACTAGAGGTATCTACCTTTATTTGCACTGTCCGAATCGTTTTATGATAAATGATTTCATGGTTTCCATCTTGTAAAATCTTCTCATTCACCTTATTAGCAAGATGTTCGTCATCATTCATAAACATGATGCTGTTTGGATTTGCCAACTCAGCATTGCTTTTATTGTTATAATACAAACTATAAGATGCACCAACAGCCGTCAATGTGGTCGCACTAAGAATGGCAATGATCGTTAATGTCCGTGCATTTCCTTTCATACGATACAGAAGCTGCGATGTACTGATTAGGTTAATCCCTCTCCAAAACTTCCTTTTATTCTTTATTGAAAGCTTCAAAAGATAGACAATGAAAGTATTAAATAATAAATAAGTACCCAGAATAACGGATAAGATGATAACAAGTGGAGTTAACATAATCCCGATTTTTCTCCAAGCTTCTGACTCCAAAATATTTTGCAGCGCAAGCCAATAACCAATTCCTATAAAGATAATGGCTAATACTGCAATGAAAAAAGAAGCTCTTGGCCTTTCTTCTCCCTCTTTGTCTGCTTGGAATAAATCAATCAGTTTAAATCGATAAATTAATCTATATCCATGAAACGAGGTAACAACTGTAATAAGTGTGAATACAATAATGGTGTTGATAATCGCAGCAGATGAAACAGCAAAATTTGCCATCACATCATAACCCATCACCTTCATCAAAACGCTCGCAAAAAATTTGGATAAAACAAATCCAAGTAAAATACCTATAAATAAGGCGATAATCCCCATTAAAAAGTTTTCATAAAATAGCAATCGACCGATTTGTTTCTTACGTACACCCAGTAATGAATAAAGTCCGATCTCCTTTTTTCGTTTCCTTGTAAAAAAAGAATTTGAATACCAAATAAAAATGGCGACAAAGATGATCAAGACGACCGATGCAGCATTGAAGACAGAGCTGATTTTTTGCGATGATTCCGTTGTAGCAGAAATCGTTTCATCATATTTTAAAGAAACGAATGTAAAGTAAATCACAATACTAAAAATCATGGAAGAAAAATATAAAAAGTAATTGGTAAAGTTTTTCCTTATATTTTTTCCAGCAATCCGGAACAGTGTCATTTAATTCCCACCTCCAAGTGAGGCGAGGATATCTAATATTTTTTGATAGAATTCTTGACGAGTTTGTTGCAATTTTTGAATTTCGGCATCAATCATACCGTCTTTAATAAATAATATTCGTTTACAAAAGCTTGCAGCAAAAGCATCATGTGTAACCATCATGATAGTAGAGTGATTCTGTTCGTTTAACATCGATAAGCTTTCAAGTAAACTGGTTGCGGATTTGGAGTCTAATGCACCTGTTGGTTCGTCCGCCAATATTAAGCTTGGGTTCGTAATAATCGCGCGTGAAGCTGCTGTTCGCTGTTTTTGACCACCTGATATGTGATATGGATATTTATCAAGTATTTCACTTATTCCAAATGTCCCCGCGATTCTCTCAACACGTTTTTCAATCTCACTAGTCGAGACTTTTGATAATGCAAGTGGAAGTAAAATATTTTCTTTAACCGTTAACGTATCAAGAAGGTTATAATCTTGAAAAATAAAGCCTAGCTGATTTCGGCGGAAGTCGGCTAGTTGTTTTTCTCTCATGCCGATAATCTGTTGACCATTGATAATAATATCCCCCGCCGATGGGGTATCTATAGTAGATAAAACATTTAATAATGTCGATTTCCCAGCGCCCGAGGGTCCCATGATTCCGATAAATTCTCCTTCTTTAATCTCCAAATCAATATCTTCTAATGCTTTATAAACATTTCCCTTTGTGCCAAATACTTTTTGAACATTTTTTGCTTGTAATATTGTTTTCATTGATTAATCCTCCCTGTGACTACAAAGATGATTATACGTCCTGAACCTTACACCATATTAATGTTAACCTTAAATAAACCTTAAAAATAACAGCAAACGAAAATTAAATTTTACTCTTGCAAAATCAGTTTAACTATTATAAAATCTAACGTATGTTAGTTAGATTTTATTGAAAGGAGTTGTTTAAAGATCGAAGTATTTTTATATAACAAGTAAATGAAATATTTTTTTATATGAAAAATCTAACGTTCATTAGTTAGATTAACTTTTTTAAAAGGAGTGGTTATCATGGCATGGGTGTACTTAATTATTGGTGGAATTCTTGAAGTAGGTTGGGCACTTGGTCTAGGCTTTTCAGAAGGGTTTACAAGAATAGAAATTGTTATTCCGACAGTTATATTATTAGTCCTTAGTTGGTGGTTTTTCGCTAAAAC